>JAQWOR010000037.1 GCA_029245785.1 Polaribacter sp. | reverse complement strand
AAACCCGTAACACTCACAGCAAAAGCACACAGGCCTGCGTACGGAACTGATGGTGATTATTTTTCAAAACCTTCTGCCGAAGATATTTTTGAAGCAGCCTATACAATAATGCACGAAGCACATCCAGAAACATTTAAAAGCTTGTTTTAAAACTAACTAAGCTTTAAAATTGCTTTTTCGCAGTAAGCTGTTTCCAATAGCGCAATGCAAACATTTTTTCCGATCGCAATACTTGTTTTTCAACTCTAACAAGGCCTGTGTATCAAAAGCGCTTTTCGAGGGAATACTCAACGTTGTGAATTTAGAAATAATAGTATTTTTTTCTGGACGCAATTGCTGTATCAAGTCCAAAAAAACAGTAGTATCCACCTCTCCTCTACTTTTCAAGTAATTGAATTTTAACGGAATAATTGTATTTATCAATAGTAAATCAACAAATGATTTGGTGATTTTTTTGATGCGCTTTGGTGATGTTTTTTGAAACGTATAATGAGTGTTCCAAAAATCAGGAAGCCTCATTGTAAAAAATTGATAATACTCTTCTTTCGTCACAAAAGACATCAATTCAGAAAACAACTGTTGATGTGTATGATACATAGCCCCTAATTGTGCAATTCTAAGAGTAGGAAAATTTGTAGGACGCATTCTAAAAAACTCAAACCTATTATTCCGCATCGGTTTCAATCGATATTTTACTTGTAAATACGCATAGGTTTCTTGTAGCCTTTTATAGTACGGATCTTCAATTTTATCTAACAAAAACCCTGCTTGACCAAATAACAAAGCTTGCAAGTTCAATACATCAAATCGTTCTTTTCTCAGAATTGAAAACCGAAAAGATTGTGCCAATCTTAAAAAAGCTTCACCATTGTTTTTCAAACCAAAATTTTTGGCCAGCAACTGAAACAACACCGCCTCATAATCATTCTTTGTTGCTATCAATAACTCATCTATCAGCGAAGACTTATGCTCTAAACGCTCAAAATATAGCCGTTCTAGCCAATTACTTAGCACAAATGGATCTGTCGTTGCAATCAATTTTTCACAAGGAATCCAACGCAATTCTTTTGAGATTAAATTTTGATATCTGTGTAGTAGCTCTTCAGCAATCAAGCCTTTCAATTCTAATGTTGGAATTGGTTGATTATTAGGATCAAAAATTTCAGTATCATGCTCCCAAACTACGTGTAATATAACCATGTCATAATTGTCATCAATTTCATGATTGTGCAAATACCAATCAGAAGATTTTACATGGATTTCTACAGCCCCTACCCATATCAAGTTATCAATTACAATGGTAGCATTCAAAAAATCAGGACCAGAATTTAGATTATGAGCACCCGATTTCAAAACCTTTAATCTGTTGTTATTGAACGTTTGTAAATCAAGCATCGAAAACAACTTGTAGCTCCAAACATAGTGTAAGAAATCTTCACGCATAGCAAATTTATTTTTGTAATTACATAATTTCTTTTTCGACTATGAATTTATGAAAAATATTTTAAAATCACTTTTCACCATGCTGTTTCCAGTCTTTGCTATGTGGTTTTGATCAGCTCTCAACCCCATAAACTCACTGAAAGCTTGGTAAAAAGCATCAAAAAAATTTTCAATTTCTGATAGACATTGATAACAAGACCGCTTCGCTTTTTGAGTCAGCAATAAACTTCAAAAAAAAGCTCACGTGCCATATGTATTAACAGAAACAACTACTGGATAAAAAACATTGATTTTTCTAGTCAAATCTATCGAATAAAAAGAACCATTTAACTTATTTTTGCAGAAAGAGTTAGTACTTATGGATATACTTAAAAGTTTACAGTGGCGTTATGCAACAAAAAAATTTGATACAACTAAAACACTCACAAATCAGCAAATAAACACCTTGAAAGAAGCCTTCAATTTAACGGCAACTTCTTACGGATTACAACCCATAAAAATGATTGTAATTCAAAACAAAGAGCTTCAAAAACAGTTAGTCCCACACTCTATGAACCAACAACAAGTTGGCGATGCATCTCATGTTTTAGTTCTCTGCGTACAAAACGAATTAACCACACATGATATAGAAAACTACTTCAATCTGGTAAAAGAAAGCAGAAACACACCTGATAAAATTTTACATCCATTTAAAGAACACCTAAAAGAATCATTCCCTTTAAAAAGCAACAACGAAATCTTTTTATGGGCAAAAAACCAAGCTTATCTTGCGTTAGGAAATCTATTAACCGTTGCGGCAGTAGAACACATTGATGCTTGCCCAATGGAAGGCTTTGATCCAAAAAAATACAGCGAAGTATTACAACTAAAAAAGCATGCTATTTCTCCTGTATTAGTACTCCCTGTTGGATTTAGAGCCAACGACGACTATATGAAAGACTTGGCAAAAGTTAGAAAAAAAACAACAGATATGGTTATTGAAATTTAATAACTACACTTCTTAAAACCACAAAAATCAGAATCCTAAACATTGAAAAAATGAATTCAGAAATAAGAAACCTAAAACCAACCGCTGTGTGGAATAATTTTGCAAACCTAAACGCGGTTCCACGTCCATCAAAAAAAGAAGAGCGTGTTATTGCTTTTATGGTCAACTTCGGCAAAAACCTAGGTTTAGAAACCATTATTGACCCTGTTGGAAATGTGATTGTTAAAAAACCTGCTACTTCTGGTATGGAAAACCGAAAAACGGTAGTACTACAAAGCCACCTAGACATGGTGCATCAAAAAAATTCTGACACTATTTTCGATTTCGATTCAGAAGGGATCAACATGCATATTGAAGGAGATTGGGTTACTGCTGACGGCACCACTTTAGGCGCCGACAATGGCTTAGGTGTTGCCGCAATTATGGGTGTTTTAGAATCTACAACTATTGAACACCCTGCAATTGAAGCATTATTTACCATTGACGAAGAAACAGGAATGACAGGCGCTATGGGCTTAGAGGCTGGGTATTTGGATGGAGAAATCTTGTTAAATCTAGACACTGAAGAAGATGATGAAATTGATATGGGTTGTGCTGGCGGAATAGACGTTACTGCAACACAAAATTACACAATGGTTGCTACTCCTAAAAACGCCATTGCCTACACCATTTCAGTTAAAGGACTTAATGGCGGTCATTCTGGAATGGACATTCACAAAGGACTAGGAAATGCAAATAAGATCATGAATCGCTTATTTTTTGATGGCTTTGAAAATTTTGGACTGCGAATTTCTGAAATAAATGGAGGTAGTTTACGAAACGCAATCCCAAGAGAAAGCTTTTCCATAATTACCATTGACACCATCTCTAAAGAGCCCTTTTTATTTGAAATTAATGAGCTTAGCGCTATTATAAAGGAAGAGCTGGCCACCATAGAACCCCATCTTGTCATTGACATCAAAGAAGCTGAACTACCTACTACCGTAATGGACTTAGGTACTCAAGAAGGCTTTATCAAAGCAATTTACACTGCTTTAAATGGCGTTTATAAAATGAGTGCAACAATGAACAACCTTGTAGAAACCTCTAACAATATTGCACGTGTGCTTGTTAAAAATGGAAAAATTTCTATTGGATGCCTAACACGTTCTTCTTCTGAAACTTCTAAAATCGATTTGGCAAATTCATTGCGCGCCGCTTTTGAATTGGCTGGTTTTGAAATTGAATTTTCAGGCTCATATCCAGGTTGGCAACCCAATGTAAATTCAGAAATATTAAAAATTTTATCAGACCTCTATAAAGATCTACACGGAAATAGTGCTAAAATAGTTGCTTGTCATGCGGGCTTGGAATGTGGAATTTTAGGACAGAATTATCCAGAGATGGACATGATTTCTTTTGGTCCAACAATAACCGGCGCCCATTCTCCAGATGAAAGAGCTAGTATTTCATCCACACAAAAATTTTGGAAATTTTTAATAGAAATTCTCAAAAACATACCTCTTAAAGCATAATATTCTCCTAAAAAACAATGCAAAAAATCGTTGATAAGTCAACGATTTTTTTGCGTTAAAATTGTTTATTATCCCTTCTAAAATATTTGTAACTACTTAATTGTTAGGTTTTTGTGTTTTTAGCATTTTGTTAACATCTTTGACTAAAAAAAACCACAAATAATCGTATTTTTACTTTTTATAAAACAGGGAGTTTTGAATGGGTAAAATAATCGCAATCGCAAATCAAAAAGGAGGAGTTGGCAAAACAACCACCTCTATTAATTTAGCGGCTTCATTGGGCGTTTTAGAAAAAAAAGTGCTATTGATTGATGCTGATCCACAAGCAAATGCTTCATCAGGATTAGGCATTGATGTTGAGGCTGTAGAAATTGGCAGTTACCAAGTATTAGAACATCGTGTTACTGCACAAGAGGCCATACAAAAAACAAGCTCCCCAAATGTAGATATTATTCCAGCTCATATTGATTTAGTGGCCATTGAAATTGAATTGGTAGACAAAGAGCAGCGTGAATACATGCTAAAAAAATCGTTAAATACGATTAAAGACAGCTATGATTATATTATCATTGATTGTGCGCCATCATTAGGTTTAATCACCTTGAACTCGTTGGTTGCTGCAGATTCTGTAATCATTCCTATTCAATGTGAGTATTTTGCATTAGAAGGCTTAGGAAAACTATTGAACACGGTCAAAAGCATACAAAATATACACAATCCAGATTTAGACATTGAAGGACTTTTATTAACTATGTTTGATGCTAGATTAAGACTCTCCAATCAAGTTGTAGAGGAAGTAAGAACTCATTTTAGCGACATGGTTTTTGATACTGTGATTCGAAGAACTACCCGCTTAGGAGAAGCTCCGAGTCATGGCGAAAGCATTATCGCTTATGACGCAACAAGCAAAGGTTCTGTAAATTACCTAAGCTTGGCAAATGAAATTATTAAGAAAAACGGATAGATGGCAAAAGCAACAAAAAAGCAAGCATTAGGCAGAGGATTATCTGCCCTACTAAAAGAATCTGCTGTTGACATCATGGCTGCTTCAGATAAGAATGCTGACAAATTAGTAGGTAATATTGTAGAAATTGAATTGGCAAATATTACTGTCAATCCTTTTCAGCCAAGAACTCATTTTGATGAAAACGCCTTACAAGAATTAGCAAACTCCATTCAAGAACTAGGGGTAATACAACCCATTACCGTACGTAAATCTGAAGGAAATACATTTCAGCTAGTCTCTGGAGAACGTAGATTTAGGGCTTCTAAGATTATAGGGAACTTAACAATTCCTGCCTACATTAGATTGGCAAACGATCAAGAAATGCTAGAAATGGCATTGGTAGAAAACATACAACGTAAAAACTTAGATCCTATTGAAGTGGCACTTTCTTACCAACGACTGATGGAGGAAATTCAGTTGACTCAAGAACAATTAAGTGTTCGAGTTGGTAAAAAAAGATCAACCGTTACCAACTATTTGCGATTGCTAAAACTAGACCCGATCATTCAAACCGGTATTAGAGATGGTTTTATTTCAATGGGGCATGGTAGGGCATTGATTAATATTGATACTTCTGAAAATCAACTAAACATTTACAGTAAAATCGTAAAAGATAAACTCTCTGTAAGACAAACCGAAGAACTAGTAAAAACCTTTAAAGAAGGAAAAAAAACAGGTCACACTAAAAAGCAAGTTCCAGCCTATATCAAAAAAAATATCGCAGAATTAAATGCTTATTTTGGAGCTAAAATTGATGTTTCAATCAATAAAAAAGGAAAAGGAAAACTAACAATTCCTTTTCAATCAGAAGAAGACTTTAACAGAATTAAAAACTTACTCAAATAAGTGTTATCGCTAAAAAAAATAGGGCTTTTTTTCTTTGTGTTTATCGCCTTGAGCGCAAGTGCACAAAAAGATTCTACTCGAGTAAAAACAACACCTCTACTTCAATTAGAAAGCAGTGATTACAATCCGCTAGCACCCGCAAAAGCGGCTTTTTATTCTGCCGTTTTTCCTGGAATGGGACAACTCTATAACAAAAAATACTGGAAAGCTCCGATAGTTTGGGGAGCTTTAGGAACTAGCATTTATTTTTATATAACCAACAATGAAGAATACGACCGTTATAGAACTGCCTTTAAAATTCGTGAAGCAGGGCTGCAAGATGAGTTTACAAACGATGACGGCACGATCCTTATCTCTAGAAATGGCTTAATCAACGCTCAAAAGGTATTGAAAAAAAACAGAGATTTGTCTTTGCTAACAACAGTGCTTCTCTATGTCTTACAAGTTGTTGAAGCAAGTGTAGATGCACATTTATTACAATTTAACACCAATGACAATATTACATTCAGCCCCATGATCGTTTCAGACCCTATTACTTTTGACACGCCGAAAGTTGGATTGGTATTTAAATACTCTTTTTAAAATGAAAATTGCATTACTTGGTTACGGAAGAATGGGTAAAGAGATTGAAAAAATCGCTTTGCAAAGAGGGCATAAAATTGTAATTAAAGACGACGGCACTGCTCCTTACAATATCACAAAAGCAGATGTTGCTATTGATTTTAGTGTTCCTACAGCTGCTTTTACCAACATTACTAACTGTATCAACAATGCGGTTCCTATCGTTTCAGGAACCACAGGTTGGTTAGAAAAGTATGATGATGTAATTGAATTGTGCCATCAAAAAAAAGGTGCTTTTATCTACGCATCTAACTTTAGCTTGGGTGTCAATATTTTTTTCGAACTGAACGCTCAGCTAGCAAAAATGATGAGCTCTTTAAATGACTATAGCATTACACTTGAAGAAATACACCATACAAGAAAATTAGACGCGCCAAGTGGAACTGCAATTACATTGGCAGAAGGAATCATAGGCAATAGCTCTAAAACTGCGTGGAAATTAGACAAAAACACCTCCGAAGAAATAATTCCTATCACAGCAAAGAGAATTGCTGATGTGCCTGGAACACATACTGTAGAATATACCTCAACGGTAGACAGCATCGAAATAAAACACACGGCACACAACCGACAAGGTTTTGCCTTAGGGGCTGTTGTGGCAGCAGAGTGGCTACAAGACAAAAAAGGAGTTTACACCATGAAAGATGTGTTAAATATTGGTTAAAACAAACATCAAGTTTGTAACATTTTTGCTTACTAAAAGCCTAACAACTATCATTTCTACTTTTTAGAAATGACAAATTTTTAAATTATGACATTTACCGAATTATTTATATTCTTTTTAAGCATTCAAGTTCTTCACTTTTTAGCAACATGGAAATTGTACGTGAAGGCGGGAAGAAAAGCTTGGGAGGCAGCCGTTCCTATATACAACGCCATTGTTTTAATGCAAATAATCAACCGATCAAAATGGTGGGTTTTGCTCCTCTTTGTTCCCATTGTTAACCTATTGATGTTTCCAATAGTATGGATAGAAACCTGTAGAAGTTTTGGATTTAATAGCCGAAAAGACACTGTATTGGCGGTACTAACCTTAGGCTTTTATTTGTTTTATTTGAACTATGCTACCAACAGTACTTATGTAGAAAACAGAAGTTTAGAACCCCAAAGCAACTTGGGAGAATGGATCAGCTCAGTAGCTTTTGCAATTATTGCAGCGACGTTGGTGCACACTTATTTTATGCAGCCGTACACAATCCCAACGTCTTCATTAGAAAAAACACTGTATGTGGGCGACTATCTTTTTGTAAGTAAGTTTCATTACGGCGCAAGGGTACCGATGACCGCAATTTCTGCACCTATGGTACATGACACCCTTCCTTTTTTAGGAAAATCTTATGTTTCTAATTCTGATGCAGACAGCTATGAAAGCTCCTGGAAAAACAAACTTTCACTGCCGTACCTGCGTGTTCCTGGTTTTCAAAAAATCAGCCGAAATGACATTGTAGTTTTTAGTTGGCCTGCAGATTCTTTAAAAACAATGTGGGGAGATACTTCAGGGAAATTCACCTATAAGCCTTTAGATAAAAGAACCAACTATGTAAAGCGCTGTGTTGCCATTCCTGGAGATTCTCTAGAAATTAGAGATGGTTATATTTATATTAATGGAAAAAGAACGGTGCTTCCAGATAGAGCAAGAACACAATATTATTTTACCGTTGACACACAAGGAGTCTCTTTTAACAAACAAACTATTGCACGGTATAATGTTAGAGAAGGTGCCATTCGGGATGGAAAATATCTTTTCAACTTAACAGACGAGGAAGCCTCACTACTGAGTAAAAATCCACTTGTTAAAAGCATAACTAAAAACATCGATCCAAAAGGCATTTATGATGAAAAGCTTTTTCCTCACAATCCTCAATTTGCTTGGAGTCAAGACAATTACGGTCCTATTTACATACCTAAAAAGGGAGAAACCGTTGCGCTGAATGCAACATCCATTTCATTTTATGAGCAAATCATTAGACGATATGAGCACAATAATTTTACCATTAACGGTGATGCCTATTATATCAATGGAAAAAAAGCGACCACCTATACCTTTAAGCAAGATTATTATTGGATGATGGGAGACAATAGACAAAGCTCTCTAGATGCTCGGTATTGGGGTTATGTTCCTTTTGATCATGTGGTAGGAAAACCGGTATTTATTTGGTTGAGCTGGGACCCAAATGCTCCAAATTTTATCGCTAAATTAAAATCTATACGCTGGGACAGAATGTTTACAACCGTTGGAGGAAGCGGAAAACCTGTTTCGTATTTTAACTTTTTCATCATTTCGCTGGCACTGTACTTTGCAATCAATTATTACAGAAAACGTAAAAAAACAACCTAATTTTCGATCTCTTTTGAACATTTGTATATGGCGCTCTTTTTACCGACATATTTTTCACCAATCGCACAGTATGCTGCCCTTGTAAAAACACCTGAAATTGTATTTGAGGTGGAAGATAATTTTCAAAAGCAAACCTATCGAAATCGCTGTTATATTTATGGCGCCAACGGAAAACAGTTGTTGAACATCCCTATCAAACATTTAGAAAGCTCTCAGCGAAAAAAAACGAAAGACACTTTAATAGATACAGGATACTCTTGGCAAAGCCAACATTTAAAATCCATCCAAACCGCCTATCGAAATTCGCCATTTTTCGAATTCTATCAAGATGATTTACAGCCCATATTTACAAAAAAATACACCTATTTACTCGATGTAACGATCGATACTTTTTTGTTTCTGATGGATGCGCTACAACTACCAGACACCTATTCAAAAACTACTGAATTTGTTCCGAAAGCAACAGAAGATTATCGGCTATTAGCCAATGCAAAACAAAACCCGGCAATTCATTTTGATCACTACATTCAGTTATTTGATGATAAGCATGGTTTTATCCCCAACTTATCAATGTTAGACTTGTTGTTTATGGAAGGTCCGAATGCGATTAGCTTTTTAGAAAAACTAAAATGACCTTAAAATTTATACTACATTACGGATTTCACTTTATTGTTCCAGCTTGTATTGCCTTTTTCTTTTTTAGAAAAAAATGGCTAGCTGTTTTCGGAATTTTTTTACTGACAATGCTTGTTGATCTAGATCACTTATTGGCAACCCCTTTATTTGATCCAAACAGATGTAGCATCAATTTTCATCCATTGCACAGTTATTATGCCATCGGAATTTACTGTGTTTTAATCTGCTTTAAAAAAACGCGAATTATTGCCATCGGATTGCTTTTACACATGTTGGCAGATGGGATAGATTGCTACCTATAGATAGGTATCTAAAATTTTGTTAATCTCTACAGATATTTTTAGTTTCCACACAATCCATAGATATGTTACAGCAATTAATGTGCTCTTTAAAACGATGTTTACGATGGGATGAAAGCTAAAATTCCAGAAATAAAACATTCCGTAAAACCCTGCAATAATTAGCAATAATAGCCCTGTTTTATTACTAAAAGGAAGCATGTTAAATTTCTTTTTCACATACCACAATTTTAAGGTATTAAAGATTAAAATTACCACTAAGGTTGATAAGGCTGCTCCGTTCATTCCATACACATCAATTAACCAATCATTCAAGAAATACACCGATATTGCCATTACAACGGCATAGGGTAATAAGATTTTATAATGCTTAGAATTCGAAATAATGGCTCCGTTATTACCTAAAAACAGTGTGTACAATTTGGCAATTGAAATCATGAGTACCACATAAGTTCCTCCAGAATAGTTCTCATTAATTAGTAGGTACAATTGATCAATATTTAAGTTGACCAACAAAAAGAGCAAGCCGCAAATCAATACTAAGTTGATGGATGTTCTTTTATATAATGAAGCAATTTCTGTTGTATTGTTTTCATTCAGCGCTTTTGCTGTAAGCGGCTGAACAATTTGTGCCATCGCCCTTCCAGGAGCTTCAATAACAGCAGCAATATAGACTGCAACCGCATAATAGGCCGCCAACTCAATCACTTTCTTTTGAGGCAGCATTACCTTATCAATATCTAATAAAATAGCACCTGCAGAACCTGCCAAAATAATATAAAAAGCGTATTTAAAAACGGCTGTATAGTTTTCTGGAAACTGAAATGTAAATGTTGGTCGATACAAACTAAACGCATAGCCCATCATAAGAAAGGTTCTCACAAAATAAGCAGCTGTTAGGTAGTATATAAATTCTGTTTGCTCAATGATGTCTGCATACACCAATAGTAATAATATTAGCACAGTTACTCTAGAAAACAATTCTCTTAAAACATTTCCAAAAACAGATTGCAGGTGTACTTTTGCCCAAGCATAAAAAACTTCAAAATATGCTGTAGCAACGGCTACCAAATAGATGACCCAAGTAAAGTCTTTAATAATTTCATTTTCTTGAGAGAGATAGATTCCGATTTGTTCATAAAACAGCGTGCCTATAAAACCAAAAGGAAGCGCAATACATAAGGGCAACAACAAGGAAGCGCTCAAGAACTTATCTTTTTCTTTCTTCGAAGTATAAGAGGAATAAAATTTGACAATAGAATAGTGTACCCCAAATGCAGTTAACGGCATTAAAAGATTGGCCGTAGACAATAAGTAGGTAACCAACCCATAATATTCGTCAGTTAAAAATCGGGTGTATAAAAACAGTGCATTTACCCCTCCAATTGCAAAAGCTGCAAAGATGACAACGGTGTTTTTAAACGATTGTTTGAGTACAATTCCCAAGGCTACTAAATTAATTTATAACTAAGTTGATTTTTGTTTTAGGCAACATCAATTCAATTCTGAATGGTTTCTTTGATAATTTTTGACAATTTTTCTGTCAAGGCTTTCCGGTGGTATTTTTCTACATTTTTAGAAGAAACTACTAAGTTGTTCTTTTTAAAATCTCTATACATCCTTAAAATGGTTGCTTTCAATTTTTCAGCATCCTCAAAATCAACAATAACACCACTTGCTGTTTCTTCTATAATTGTTGCCACATCTCCATCTTCTGGACCAATAGCTAAGATAGGGCGTTTTGCTTGAACATATTCAAATATTTTTCCAGTAATGATTCCTTTAGCGTTTTCTACCTTTGGAATTAGCAGTAAAAGCACCTGTGCTTTTTGCTGTAACTCTATCGCTTTTTCATGTGTCACATACCCGTTGCTTACAACATGTTCTGACAAGGAATGACTTGTAATACTATCCATCACTTCTTCACTTACACTTCCTGTCATTTGAAGCTCTAAACAACTTGAAAACTCAGTATCAACAGCACAAATTTCTTGCAATACTTTCCACAAAATAAGTGGATTGCTTTGCTTAGGCAACAGGCCTATATGGGCAATAGAAAATTGAGAGTCCAACGTTGTTGCTTTTTGGATAAAAACCTCTTGGTCGTATCCGTTGGTAATTACTTCGACCAAGGATGCTTTTCCTTCCAATACTTTCTTTAAAAAATCGCCAACTGCAATCACTACATCTGCATTTTTAAGCACGCCATTTTCTAGCTTTTCATTTCTTTTTCTTGCAAAACTAGAGAGTTTAAAATCAGTGGTGTAGTACAGCCCAGACCATGGATCTCTGAAATCTGCAATCCAAGGTATCTTGGTTGCTGCTTTCAGTTTTTTTGCAATCAAGTGCATGCTGTGTGGAGGCCCTGTAGAAATAATAACATCTACCTTATTTTCTTTTAGATATTTTTTCAAGAAAGACACCGAAGGTCGTACCCAAAACATTTTTGGATCTGGGATAAAGAAATTGCCTCGAACCCATGGCAAGAATCCTTTTTGAGAAGATTTTCCTATATTATTTTCGGTCTTCTTTCCAAACAATCGAGTAACCAATCTTTGAGGGTCTATGATCGGCTTTTTCAACACTTCAATTCCTTTTGGAATTTCATCTAGCAACGAATTGTCTATCGTTGGATACAATGGATTGCTAACAGTATATACAATAGGCTCAATACCAAAATTTTGTAAATATTTTACAAATTTCAACCAGCGTTGCACTCCAGAACCACCAGATGGAGGCCAATAATATGTAATGATTAAAACTTTCAAGGGCTCAGATTATCGTATAAATGTACTAAGTTTTTAGAGGTCATCTCCCAAGAAAATTTAGTTGTTATAAATTCGGTTCCGTTGGCACCTAATTCTTTGCACAATTCGGGGTCTTTAAAAAGGCGCAGTATTTTTTGTAAAAAATCTTCCGCATCTTTTTCTCTATGTACCAATCCTCCTTGTATTTTTTCTACTAAATTTTTTTGAGCAGTCGCATCACTCACCAAAAGAGGCTTTCCAAAACTCATGTATTGAAATATTTTGTTTGCATACGCAACATCATGCTGCGCATTTCTGTGCAAAGGAGAAATACAAATAGTACTAGCAGCAATATACGATGGAAATAATTCAACATCTTGCCATCCTTCAAAATCTACATATTGTTCTATGTCTAACTCCTTAACCTGTTGTTTTAAAACAGTATCTGTTGTGTTTTTCCCAACAATTACCAATTTCAGGTTTTTAATTTGGATTGAAAGTTCTTTTACCGAAGAAATAGCTGTCTGCAACCCCCTTCTTACATGCGTATCGCCAACATATAAAATCACAAAACTGCCTTGATAGCGATTGACGATGCTTTCGTCTATCACGGCATTTTTATAAAACGATTTTCGCACCGTATTTGGTACTAAAATTATTTTGTCTTTTACTATTTTAGTTCTCTGAACAACTTCATCTATAAACTCTTGAGAAACTGTAACAATCTTAGTCGCCTTTTCTATAAAATGCTCTTCCTTTTGTTTCCATTTTCTTGGAGAAATCAATTGCTTTCCTGGAAATTTCTGTAAATGAGGGTATAATTTCATGACTTCTGGCATGTTATCATGCAAATCTAAAACCGTAGGAAGTTGTATTTTTTTATTTGCCCAAAAGACAGCTTCTGCAATTCTGATATCATGAATATGAATGGCTTCAATATTGTTTTTTAATAAAAAGTGATGAATTTTTTTTTTCATCAGCATTGAATATACAGGAATTGTATATGCTAAGGCTGACAGTTTATATTCTAGTTTATTTGAAAGATACCTACAAACGTTTATATCATTGATTTTTTCTTCTAAGCGCTCATCTCCATATGTCAAACAAAATAAAAAAACATGATGTCCTGCCTTTATCAATTCAATAGCTTCATTTTCAACTCTTGGATCAGGAGGAAACGTGTGGTCTAAAATCATTCCTATATTCATAAAAACTTTCTTTCTGCAGAAATTGACAATATTGAGTACTATAAATAATAATCATAAAATTCAAATTTATACAATCATTTTAACTTTTCATTATTTAAATTCAAAAAATAGTGCAACAAAAAAGGGAGCTAAAAGCTCCCTTTTTCTAATTTTCAATCCCCTTTTTTAATTTTCCTTTTCACAAAATTAATTCAAAAAAATGATGATCTACACCCTAAATTCTTATTTCATACACTCTGGAGATATCAACAAATGTAGTGAGTCTTTAAAGTTAAAAAAAATAGTCTATTCGTCATTTTATAAAAAGCACAAACTAATTTAGCCATATTTTAAGAACAGTTTATCAAAAAATTTATGTATTTTGTAGCCTACCTTTAAATCTTTTATTTCCTAATGCTAAAGAAATATTTTGTTGCTTTTCTACTAACTGCACCCTTCTTGTCAGTTGCCCAAAAAGATGGACTCCAAGAAACCTATTTTGAAAAAATTGAATTCTTTGGAAACATCAACAACGATAGCTTACTTTTCTACGCAAAAAAAAGTCAACAATCTCAAGATTCATGTATCAAATATTATGGACTTATAAGTGAGGCGAGTGCAATATATAAAAATGGCAACTTTAAAAAAGCTGAAAATATTTGCATTGATGTACTTGAAAAATTAAAAGATAAAAAAGATGTTTGCAACCAAAAAAATAAAATTAACGCATTGAACAGACTCTTCTGGATAAATAAGAACCAAAAAAAATTCAATGAGGCATTTTATTATTTGAAAGAAAAACAAAAAGTTGTTGAAACACTCCCTCAAAAAAACATGCCCTATTATATATACAAATGGAGTGTTAGCGCCAACATGGCTTCCATAAAAAGCATCCTAGGTCTAGATCGTGAAGCCATTGAGATATTGACATCTATTGATGCTGAATTTTCTGCATTGAAGATTGCAAAAAACGAAAGGTATTACAATAGTGCACTGGTAACGCATTCAAGCGTTTTAAACCTGATTGGAGATTCTTACTACAATCTTAGCAAAGATTCTATTCTTCAGCATTTAGATACTTCTTTACGCTATTATAAAAAAGCTTATGATATTGCTCAGAGCTTTTCTCCAGTACATAAAAATTCAAAGACACTTTATAATTTAAGAGTTGTAAAAATATTAATTGCTAAAAAAGAAATCAAAAAAGCATTAGCAACCATTACATGCATTAAATGCAATCCTAAAGACACACAAACCAAGCAAGACATCAACTTCTTTAAAGCGGTTATTTATCATCATTTAAAAAACAGTGATTCTGCTTTCTTTTATAGCTACGAATTTTTAAAATTTCCAAGAACAACACCAAGCACAAAAAAAAACAAGGCTATTATTTATAAATTATTAACCAAAGAATTCAACCACAAAAAGAAAACTGACAGCGCCTATAAATATGCTGAGTTGGAGTTAAAAGAATTGACAGAATTGACTAGTAGTAAAATTGAAATAAACAAGACACATTATTTATACGATATCAATAAAATAAAAGCAAAAAACCAGGTAAATTCCAATAAAGAACGATTTACTCGATACCTGCTAATTTTTCTTTTTTCTTTAGTTTTTATTCTATTAAGCTATTGGATATATTACTCCTATAGAAAGAAAAGAGTGCTCGCTTTACAATTAAAGAACATACAACATAAATTTGAAGCTACTTTAAAACCTTTTAAAAAAGAATACTCTATTGAAAAAGAGCTTGAAATAAAAATTCTGAACAGGTTACAAGAAGTAGAGGACGGCTGTTTGTTCTTAAGCAACGATTTTAGCCTGAATTGGCTGGCAAAAAAAATAGAAACAAACACATCATATTTGTCTTTTATCATCAATAAAAATATGAAGCTAACTTTTAAACAATACCTAACAACACTTCGTATTAATTACCTTGTAACAACACTAAACAATGAAAAAAAATATCGACGTTACACGATACAGTCGTTGGCGGAAGAAATTGGATACACCAATGCTTCTGCTTTTACCCGTGCTTTTAAAAAATACATGAACACCACTCCTTCTGCATACATCAACTCCATAGAGAGAAATGAAAACTAATTTTTTCTGCGCGCTATAAAAAACCAACCTATTGGAATTAAGAGCAATAAGAAATATGATGCAATTGTAATTGTATTTCCGTTTTTAATAACTGTAGGTTCAAACTTAAAAACAATGGTATGTTTTCCTGCCGGAACTAACATCCCTCTTAACACATAATTTACCCGATAATGTGGATTGATCTCCCCATCAACATAAGCATTCCAACCTTTTTTGTAATAGATTTCAGAAAACACTGCAAATTGCGCCATGGTAGAGTTTGAACTGTACTCTAATGTTGTTACATCGTACTTGGTTAATTCGATTGAGGCTGTTGTATCAATATTCTTAGGAAAGGAAATTGCGCTTGTAAAAGAACTTACATCAATAACAGCTGCTTGTTTTGTATCTAAGGTGTCTAAGGTTTTCATTTCTTCGTTTGCCGAATTCACCTTAACAAGCTCATGCACAAACCACGCATTTCCATTTGCATCTGGGTTTACCTGTACTTGATTTGCACCAACAATAAAATACTTGGTATTGAGCATGTGCAAAGCTTCCATATTGTTCTTTGCAATCTGGTAATCAAACAACTCTTGATAACGTCCCATTTTAGCGGCATGATAGCCTCCTATAGACTGATGAAAATAAGAAGTTCTTCCATCTTGCATTACATTTCCTGTAAAATTACCCACTCTATAATGTCCTTTATCTTCTAAAATTTGCTTGTCTGCTTCATTCAATCTAAAAGGTTTTTCAATACTTCTTGCTCTTTTAAAATCTTGTGTATTTACATAGTTCAAATCTACAGAAACCAGGTCAAATAAAATCAATGCAGTAACTACTACAATCGTTTTTGTTTGATTTAGTTTATTTTTCAAAAACAACCACAACAGTGCAAAAGACATTAAAATTAACACCAATGAACGCAAACTATCTTGAAACATGAGCGATTTTCTATCTGCAATCAATGCATCAACCAATCCATCTATTTTAAATTGACTTAATGTCCCGTCTCTAAATCCTTCAAAAGCAAACAAACTACTTCCAAACAGCATAAAGAACAAGGTAATGCCTCCCAATACATATATTGTTTTTTTGAGTGCTTTTTGTTTTTCTTCGGATGAAACCTTAGAAGAGAAAAAATCTTTTAACCCTAATATTCCTAGCAAGGGAACACACAATTCTGCAATTACTTGAATGGACGAAACCGCTCTAAATTTGTTGTATAACGGAACATAATCAATAAAGAAATTAGTGATTAAATCAAGGTTTTTACCCCAACTCAATACAATTGAAAATATGGTTGCCGCAAGTAACCAGTTTCTTAGTTTTCCTTTGACTAAAAACACCCCAAGAAAAAACAAGAAAAACACAACTGCACCAATATACGCAGGTGCTTCAACAATGGTTTGATCTCCCCAATAGGTCAACACTTGCTCTGAATATTCATTGGCAGCTTGAGCCCCATATTTTGTCTGAATGGCTTCATAAAAATTAGAGTTTTTATCTAAATTTTCAACGGTTCCACCTCCCATAAAACGAGGAATCAATAAGTTAAAAGTTTCTGCAATTCCGTAGCTGTATTCTGTAATGTATTCTTTTGATAATCCGTCTGTTATTTTTTTAGGAGTTCCATCTGCATTGATTGTCAATGCTGTTTTTCCTCTTGTGCTATAATCGGCATATTCTTTCATTGCCATAAGTCGTGTGGCATTCATTCCAACGGCCAAAACAACGGCGGCACTAACAATAGCAACATTCTTAAAAAAAACTTGGAGCTGTTTTTTCTGAATGGCATCTATCAACCAAACAATTCCGAATATTAAAATAATAAACAACAAATAATAGGTCATTTGCGGATGGTTGGTATTGATTTCTAACGCCATGGCTAAAGCAGTTACAGCAAACCCCAACAAATAGCGTTTTTGAAAAACCCATAAAACTCCGGCCAAAACCATTGGCATATAAGCAATAGCATGTGCTTTTGCATTATGACCGGCACCAAAAATAATAATCAAATAGGTAGAAAACCCAAAGGAAAGCGCTCCTAAAACAGCAAGTTTCCAACCTGTTTTTAAGGCAATGAGCAAGAGAAAAAACCCTACAAAATACAAAAATAAATAATCTGCAGGTCTTGGTAAAAACCGTAGTAATTGATCTACTTTTTTAATATAATTATTGGGGTAATAAGCACTCACTTGATAGGCTGGCATTCCGCTAAAGGTAGCTCCTGTCCAATACGGCTCTTCTCCTTTTTCAGCCCTATAATCAACAATTTCTTTTGACATTCCTCTGAATTGAGTAATATCGCTTTGGTTGAGTTTTTGCCCTTTTAAAACGGGGCTAAAATAAAGCAATGAAGCAATTACAAAAACGAATATTGCAATTACATAAGGAAATTTATTTTTTAAATTCATCTTACTTAATCTATTTCTTCATAATCAACATATTCTCCGACTGACTTATTGCCTTGATGCTGTTGATTTGGTTTTTTATCAATACTTGTTTCACCAACATTTACATTTGTTTCTTGTTGTTGGTTCTTGTATTGCTGTTGTTGTGCTTTATCTTGCATTTTATGAATAAACCGTTTTAAGAAAAAAGGAAGCACATATCTAGCTATCAATTTAAACACGTAGTATATTGTTATTAAAATTAAAATTGTTCTCATAAAATTTACTGGCCCTGCCTCTTGCATAAATTGTTTCAAAAATTTAATTCAAAAATAACAATTTGAAATCAACTTTAACGTTAAGATTATACAAAAAATAACAAAATTTTCATAAAAAGTTTTTACTTAAATATAGGGTCTTCATTTTTTGGAGTATGTTTGCGCTTGTTAACAAACACAACCAAAAGTAGAGACGCTTTAATCAAAAAAAAACATGTTTAAAAAGACGCTTACCTTCTTTTTTATTTGCGGAAGTTTCCTTGTAAATGCGCAATACACTGGAGTCATCAACTCAAATCGTCCAGGTTTTTCTGAAAGTCCTTACAGTGTTGGAAAAGGGGTATATCAATTAGAAACCGGTTTTTTTTACGCTACTTCTAAGGTTGCTCCTACATTTACAATCCCTGAGTCTACGGGCTATTCATTATTTCTTAGAACGAGTTTTTTTTCAGAAAAATTAGAGTTTAACACCAATGTTGTACTTCAAAAAGATAAAGTTGCTTTTAAGAATATTTTTACGTCACACTATTTTACCACAGGGATCAGTCGGTTAACTTTGGGCGCAAAATATTTACTCTATCAGCCAACTTATAAAGATAAATCAAAAGAAATTAGAAGCTGGAAAAGACGACAAGCTTTTGATTGGAAAAGAGCCATTCCGTCTGTAGCCATCTATCTTGGTGTGAACACAAATTTTCTAAACTCGATATACAAACTTGAAGGCATTAGCCCAAAAGCTGGTATTTTATTACAGAACAATTTATCTGAAGACTTTAACATTGTTAGCAATCTGTTTTATGACTATATTGGAAATGATGCTGCTGAAATTTCCTATATCGTTACAGGAACTTACAATTTAAATGATTATTGGTCTACTTTTTTAGAACATCAAGGAGTAATTAACAACTATCAAACTAGATATAATTTCGGAACCGGAATCGTGTATTTGGCCAACAGGCATTTCCAAGTAGATGCTTCTACAAGAATCACCTTTGATGATAAAACAACTGGTTTTTATGCAGGAATGGGAATGTCTTTTCGATTGGACAGACATCGAGATCCTTACAAAATTATAGATGACGACGGGAACGAAATTCGTATTAAAAATTCTAGCTCTTCGAAAATAAAAAAAATATTTGGTCGTGCTTTAGAGTTCTTCAAATTTAAAAAATCAAGAAAAAAAGGAAAAAAAAGACCTTCCAGAAAAAGAAAAAAGAAAAAGAAAAACTAACCCAACAACTTTACAGCTGTTTTGTATCTTTACCTTCTACTATGATTACCATCCAAGAAATTCATACAAAAAAGGAAATGAAACAATTTGTTACATTTCCTTTTTCACTATACAAAGACAATCCATACTGGGTTCCGCCAATTATCAAAGACGAATTACAAGGTTTCGATAAAAACAAAAACCCTGTTTTTGAACAAGCAGAAGCACGCTTTTTCTTGGCCTTCAAAAATAGAAAAATTGTAGGTAGAGTTTGTGCAATCATCAATTGGACAGAAGTAAAACAGCAAGGCATTAAAAAAATGCGATTTGGTTGGTTTGATACTATTGATGATATTGATGTGAGCAGAATGCTACTTCACAGAGTAAAAGAAATTGGCTTAAAAAATAAGCTTGACTTTATTGAAGGCCCTGTTGGTTTTTCTAACCTAGATAAAGTAGGTGTTTTAACAGAAGGTTTTGACCATATTGGCACTATGATTACTTGGTACAACCATCCATACTACAAAAATCATTTAGAAAAACTAGGCTACAAAAAAGAAAAAGAGTTCTTAGAAAATAAGTTTAAATTTAAAAATGTAGACGCCAAATATCATGATAGAATTAGCACATTACTCAAAAAAAGATATCAGCTAAACGCTTTACAGCTTTATCGTACTAAAGATATTATGCCATATGTAGATGAGATGTTTGCATTGTTTAATAAAAGCTATGCTAAGTTGTCTTCTTTTGTACCAATATCTAAAAAACAGCAAGATTATTTTAAAAAGAAACACATCAGTTTTATCAACCCAGAATACATTAAGTTTGTGACTGATAAAGACGGTAAAATGATTGCCTTCGGAATTGTAATGCCTTCCTTTTCTAGAGCTTTACAAAAAGCAAAAGGATCTTTATTTCCTTTTGGGATTTTTCATCTTTTAAAGGCCCGAAAGCATTCAAAAGAAGTTACTTTTTATTTGATTGGTGTAGATCCAGCATATCAAAATAAAGGAGTTACAGCCATTATTTTTGATGAATACACAAAGACTTTTACAAAAAAAGGCATCATTGATTGTATCAGAACTCCAGAATTGATAGACAATACTGCGATCCATCAAATTTGGAGAAATTTTGACCCTGTAACCCATAAAAAAAGAAGCACCTATAAAATAGACATTGTGTAAAACCATATTTAACCAATAGAATAAAGAGGTCAACTAAAAAACAGTAAAACATGCAATTATTTTACAATCCAGACATTTCAGAAAAAGACACACAGTTTACTTTTGACAAAACAGAGAGTCGACATATTGTAAAGTCTTTACGAAAAAAAGAAGGAGACATCTTGTATATTACCAACGGAAAAGGCGTTTTATTTACCGTAAAAATTGTGGTAGCAAATGATAAAAGATGCTTGGCAGCATTGATTAGCACAGAGCAACAGCCAAATACTCGAAATTATTATATACACATTGTAATTGCACCGACAAAGAATAATGATCGATTGGAATGGTTTGTAGAAAAAGCAACCGAAATTGGCATCGATGAAATCACTCCCATTCTTTGTTCTAACTCAGAACGTACTGTTGTAAAAACGGAACGATTGCAAAAAATCATACAGTCTGCAATGAAGCAATCCTTAAAGCATACGCTTCCCATATTGAATGCACCCATTAAGTTTACGGAATTTATTAATCAAGATTTTGAAGGTAATATTTACATTGCACACTGTGAAGAACAAGAAAAAAAATCATTAGTAAAAGAAATCAAACCCCATCAAAAAGCAACGGTCTTAATTGGTCCAGAAGGCGATTTTTCTCCAAAAGAAATTGAGCAAGCACTTGCTAAAAAATTCACACCCGTTAGCCTAGGAAAAAGTAGATTACGAACAGAAACTGCCGGAATCACAGCCGTACAAACAGCCGCACTTATCAACGAACTTGGTTCTATTTAATTTAGTACATTTAGCTAGTGAAATAATTTTAAATACTGAAACCTTTTTTAATTGAATTGTAACGTACCCACATCTAAAATCTCCATACTGTTTGTATTACTTAGCAGTATTTTTTTCTTTAACACAAGCAATGCGCAAGAAATTGCCATTTTACAATACAATGGTGTCGGAGATTGGTATGCCAATCCAACGGCACTACCTAATTTAATTGAATTTACCAACAACAATTGCGATACAAAAATCAATAAAAACCCAAGTACAGTTGCGGTTGGAAGTTCAGACCTTTTTAATTTTCCAATCGTGTTTATGACAGGTCACGGAAATGTCTTTTTTTCTGAAGAGGAAGTAAAAAACCTGAGAAACTATTTAATTTCTGGAGGATTTTTACACATTTCTGACAACTACGGATTGGACATATTTATCCGAAGAGAATTAAAAAAAGTATTTCCCAATCTAACATTACAAGAAATCCCTAAAAACCATCCTATTTACAAACAGCCTTTTATTTTTAAAAACGGAATCCCTAAAATACATGAACACAACAAAAAACGAGCCCAAGGCTTTGGCTTGTTTTATGAAGGAAGGTTACTTTGTTTTTATGACTACGAATCTGATTTAAGTGATGGATGGGAAGATTCAACTATTCACAACAATACCCTAAAAGTGAGAGAAAAAGCACTAAAAATGGGCGCAAACATTCTTATATATGCTTTTACAAACTAGCCCATCTATCAACATAGACGACATTAAAATTAACTTTGACAGCAGTGGCTTGTGGATTTTAAATATTGCTATTGGAATTATCATGTTTGGTGTTGCCTTAGGAATTACCGTTGACGACTTTAAACGCTTGTTTAAAAACCCTAAAATTGTATTTGTAGGAGTCTTTTCTCAATTTTTTTTATTGCCTGCCGCAACATTCATCGCCATACTTATTCTAAAACCACATCCTAGTTTTGCCTTAGGAATGATGATGATTGCTGCGTGCCCAGGCGGAAATGTATCAAATTTTTTCAGCAAAATGGCTGGAGGAAACGCAGCCCTATCAGTTAGTCTAACCGCTTTTGCAACCTTAATTTGCATTGTAATGACTCCTTTTAATTTACAATTTTGGGGAAGTTTGTATCCGCCTACAGAAACAATTTTAAAAACAGTATCCTTAAAGCCATTTGAACTTTTTAAACTGGTTTCTTTAATTTTAGGAATTCCGTTATTGGCAGGAATGATCGTAAAACATTATCACAACACAATGGCCATAAAAATTGAAAAGGTCTTAAAGCCCGTTTCTATGGTTGTATTTATTGCGTTAATTTTTATCGCCTTTTCGCAAAATTTAAGCGTATTTTCAGAGTACATACACCATGTATTATTCTTAGTTATTTTCCACAATATTTTTGCGTTTGTTCTTGGTTTTTATACCGCAAAATTATTTGGACTCAACAAAAAAGACACAAAAACCATCTCTATGGAAACAGGTATTCAAAATGGAGGATTGGGATTGTTATTAATTTTTGGATTCTTTGAAGGCCTTGGAGGAATGGCATTATTAGCAGCTTTTTGGGGTGTTTGGGATATTTTTTCTGGCATGGTATTGGCTACCTATTGGGGGAGAAAGCGTAAAAGTTAGGTGTTTGGTGAAATTAAAAAAACCATTCTTAAAAAAAATCAACCTCTTTTTATTTTTAGCTTCCCTCTTCTCTTTTGCCTTGGTTCTAGGTTCTCTTTTTAGCTTTTAACTTTTGAAACTAACTAATAACAAATCACTCCTCCAGAAACCGTTTCAGACATATGCACAGGAGATATGTATGGAATTCCCAAACCCAAACCTCTTAAAATAAATAAAATAGCAATCAACACAATTGCGATTGGAATAAGTTGTTGGATTCTTTTTTTCACCAATCTACTCGTAAAATTCCCAAGATAGACAAAAGTAGTCATCAGTGGAACTGTTCCTAGTCCAAACAAAATCATATATACACTTCCACTTAGAGAATTTCCGGTAGCTATGGATGCGAAAATTGCCATATATACCAATCCGCAAGGTAAAAACCCATTTAAAAAACCGATGGTAAAAAAAGTATCTGCACGTTGTTGCTTCAGCTCCTTTCCTAGTCTATTTTTTACACCAGAAAGCGCCTTGTAAATAGGTTGTGTAATACGAGCTGTATTGAGTATTTTTTTAGGAAGTAGCACAATTAAAATCATAAGCACGCCAATAACAATAGACAGTTGTTGTTGAAATCCGAAGAAATAAAAGCTTTTACCAAGCAATCCAAACAACAAACCTAACAATCCGTAGGTAAGCAATCTGCCTGCATGATACATGCTTATTTGCAAGATTCTTTTGGTTTTATTATTTCTGTCAACAGGTAACATAAAGGCAATCGGGCCACACATACCAATACAGTGAAAGCTTCCTAAAAGACCAAATAATACAGCCGATATGAACATTAATAATAAATTTCTTTTTTAAATAAGTAGTGCTCTTGTTGGATTGACCACTCTACAATAATGTTCCATCGACCATCCAATAAACGTTTGTCAGGCATGAGCAAATAAGATGAATCTGAAAGCACAATAGGCATTTCAAAATCCAATTGTTTATTAGATGGTCTGTATAGGAACACTTTTCCTTTGATTTCTTTTATTTCTATATTTTTAGGGAAGTAAATTCTCAATCCTTCGCTTGTTTTTTCTATCTGAATATCTTCTTTTAAGGTTTTTGCGTTTTCGATGCCTTTGATCTTCTTTTGGTATTCTAATTCTTGTTTGTAATAATCTTTAGTAACCAAATCGTGTTTGTAATTATTATCTGTACTCATTGTAATAACAAAATACATGATAAAACCTATAAAGCCTATAAACGCAAGTACAATACCTGTTCCCCAATTGATTCTCATTTTTTCTCGTTTTAGTACTTTCCTGCGAGGTTTTCAAAACCTCGTAGGAATGTAATTTTATACCTACAAGGACTTAAAAACCTTGCAGGTTCGTTTTTCTTTATCTTCGTTCTAAGCTTTTTTACCCTAGCTTTTTTTTTACATCAATTATCGATAGCTTCTTGGTCCTAAAAAATTGGTAGTGGTTGTTTCTATCAACTTTCCATTGCTATACACGCCTATTTTTAATTTGATCTTGTCTTTCTTTATAAAGGCACTGTGAATTTCAACAAACAAGGTTCCTTCAGCGATTCCTTGCTTTGGGATAGTAAAGTTTTTATGAGTTACCAAAATTATTTCCCCTTTATGAGACAGTAATTTATAACGCACCTCTTCAATGTCTTTTGTTGTTTTATTAATCACTTTAAAAGTGTACACATTGCTAATAACATTTCCTTCTTTGTGTTCATACAATTGCCCTGGCAATCGCAATATGGTTGCTTCTACATCATTTCTTAAGAAGAGCATTCCAATTAAAAAACCAATTAAAATAAGTAATACAGCGGTATATCCCTTTATTCTTGCTGAAAAAACAAAAGGGAGTTTTTTCTCAATATGATCTTCACTTGCGTATCTGATCAATCCGGTTGGCAGGCCAACTTTTTCCATCATATGGTCACATTCATCAATACACGCAGTACAGTTTACACATTCTAATTGTGTGCCGTTTCTGATGTCAATTCCTGTAGGACATACGTGCACACATTGAAAACAATCAATACAATCTCCTTTTCCAGAGGCAGCTCTATCTTCGTTTTTCTTAAATTTTGCTCTGCCTTCTTGTTTTTCTCCTCGAACATGATCATACGCAATATTAATGGTTTTGTTATCTAACAAAACTCCTTGCAACCTTCCATACGGGCAAGCAATGATGCAAACTTGCTCTCTAAACCACGCAAAAATAAAGTAAAAAACGCCTGTAAAAATAAGCAGAGAAATCAGAGTACTTACGTTCTCTAACGGAGAACCGGTAATATACAGTAACAAGGTATCTCCACCAATTAAGTAGGCTAAAAAGACGTTGGCAATAACAAATGAAATGACCAAAAACAAGAACCATTTAAAGAGTCTTTTTCTTATTTTTTCGGCATTCCATGCTTGCTTTTGCAATCGTATTTGTTTTCCTCGGTCTCCATCAATCCAATATTCAATTTTTCGAAACACCATTTCCAGAAAAATTGTCTGTGGACAAATCCATCCGCAAAAAATACGACCAAAAATAACGGTAAACAGAATGACAAAAACAACGCCAATAATCATTGAAACCACCATCAAGTAAAAATCTTGTGGCCAAAAAGGGAATCCAAAAATGCTAAACTTGCGTTCTAATATATTGAACAGTAAAAACTGATTTCCATTCACTTTAATAAATGGAGCTGACAACAAAAATAGCAGTAAAAAATAACTGACCCAAGTTCTATACTGATAGAACTTTCCACTTGGTTTTTTAGGATACACCCAAGAACGTTTCCCTTCTTTATTGATAGTACCTATACTATCTCTGAATTTTTCGTTCTCAGGTGTTTCCATTTCCAACTACTAAAACTAACTTAATTACTTTCTTCTTTCCACAACTCTCCTTCTGCCTTCTTTGGGTTTGCTGGAGTTTTTCCTTGTAAAGACAAAATATAACTCGATACTTTGGCAATGTCTTTTGGTTTTAATGTTTTTTTCCAAGCAATCATTCCTTTTCCGTCTCTACCACCATTAGAAATGGTTGCAAAAACATTTTTGATTCCACCTCCTAAAACCCAATATTCATCGACTAGGTTAGGTCCAATACCGCCACCACCATCTGCCATATGACATGCGGCACAATTTAAATTATACACTGCTTTACCTCTATTCAAATCTTTTTGATCTGTTAATAACGTCACTGTACTTATGTCAATGATGTCTGTAGCGGTTGCTTTGTATTCTTTTAGAGAAGATTTTGCTGCTGTAACTGCCTTGTTGTATTCTGTAATTTGATTGTCTCCGTCTAAAACCTCAAATCGAACTAAATATACAACCGCAAAAACAATTGTTGCATAGAACATATATATCCACCATGGTGGCAATGAATTGTCTAGTTCTTTTATGCCGTCATAGTTATGATCTAAAATTATTTCACCTTCTTGTGCTATTGGTTTTGCTTTTGTCCATGCGTGCAGTATTCCTTGAATCCAAGTTTTAAAAGTTGTATGGTTTTGTATATTGGTTGCAACAAGGCCATTTTTTTCGTCTTCTAATTGTTGAATTTTCATTAAGGCTTCTATCACAAGCCAAACTAGCAGTGCAAGTATTCCTATAAAAACTAAGAGTACAATCCATGGCAATGGATTTTCAATAATATTAAAGGGTTCTTTATAGTTTTCTGATATGTTTGTAAAAACAAACGGCATCGAAAAAACAAAGAGAACAGCTACTATTATGATACCATATTTTTTCATTTTATCTTCGTTTTATTAGTTATCTAAAGGTATTTGGCTTACGTTATTTATGTACTCTTTTTTTGCAGTAAAAACCCACCAAAAGAGCGCCACAAAAAAAGTAAAAAAGATGAGTAAAGAAAGCATCGGATATACTTCTATTCCAGTGATGCTTTCCATGTGATTTTTTATAAATTTTAACATGTTTTTATTTTTTATCGGTTAATAATGCTTCTACATCCTTTACCTTGATATCTGTTCCTAATCGTTGTAAATAGGCGATCAATGCTACAATTTCTCTATCTTTCATTTCTATAAAATCTTCGTCATTTTCTTGTGCATACTTTTTATCAGCTTCATAATTTTTGACAAAATCTGGGTCTGAATACAAATTGTTTTCAATTTGTGTTCCTTGCTCTGTCATATGTTGTTGTGCGTTGGCTATTTCGGCATCTGTATAAGGCACTCCTAAAGTAACCATCACTCTCATTTTTGCTTCGGTAGCGCTTTTATCCAATTTATTTCTAATCATCCATTTATACCCTGGCATGATAGAGCCTGATGAAGTACTTTGTGGATCGTACATATGATTTAAGTGCCAATTGTCAGAATATTTTCCTCCAATTCTATGCAAATCTGGGCCTGTACGTTTAGATCCCCATAAGAATGGGTGGTCATATACAAATTCTCCTGCTTTAGAGTATTCTCCGTAACGTTCAACCTCACTTCTAAATGGTCTAATCATTTGAGAATGACATCCTACACAACCTTCTCGTATATACAAGTCTCTTCCTTCTAATTCTAAAGGTGTATATGGTTTTACACTTGTTATTGTTGGAATGTTTGATTTTACCAAGATGGTTGGAATAATTTGAATAGCGCCACCTATTAAAATAGCAATCGTTGCATAGATGGTTAATTTAATTGGCTTACGTTCTAACCAAGTGTGCCATCCTTCTCCACGCACTCTTCTCTTGCTAATTTTTTCTAAAGCAGGTGCTTCTGCTAAATCGTCTGTAATTTTTGATCCTGCTTTAATGGTTTTTATTACATTGTAAATCATAACACATGCACCAATGATAAATAAGGTACCTCCAATAGCACGCATCCAATACATGGGTATAATTTCTTTCACTGTTTCTAGGAAGTTCCCGTAGGTTAATGTACCGTCAGGATTGAATTGTTTCCACATAGATGCTTGTACAAAACCTGCAACATACATAGGTAGTGTGTACATAATAATTCCTAAAGTTCCAATCCAAAAATGAAAGTTTGCTAAAGCGGTAGAATATAGTTTTGTTTTTACCATTCTTGGAATCATCCAATAGAGCATACCGAAAGTAAAGAAACCGTTCCAAGCCAATGCTCCAACGTGTACATGGGCAATAATCCAATCGCTAAAATGTGCAATAGCGTTCACATTTTTTAAGGATAACAAAGGGCCTTCAAAGGTTGCCATTCCGTATCCTGTAATGGCAACAACAAAGAATTTTAAAACAGGGTCTACTCTCACTTTATCCCAAGCTCCACGGAGTGTTAACAATCCGTTGATCATTCCACCCCAAGAAGGTGCCAATAACATCACTGAAAAAGCGACTCCTAAATTTTGTGCCCATTCTGGCAATGAGGTATATAATAAATGATGTGGTCCTGCCCAGATATAAATAAAAATTAAGGACCAAAAATGCACAATTGATAAGCGATATGAATATACAGGTCTGTTGGCTGCTTTTGGAACAAAATAGTACATCAATCCTAAAAATGGAGTTGTTAAAAAGAATGCTACAGCATTATGCCCATACCACCATTGCACCAAGGCGTCTTGTACTCCGGCATATACTGAATAACTTTTTAACCCATCTACTGGCAATGCCAAACTATTAAAAATATGCAGTACTGCTACGGTTACAAATGTGGCTAAATAAAACCAAATGGCTACGTATAGATGACGTTGCCTTCTTTGTAAAATGGTCCAAATCATGTTAACTCCAAATGCAACCCACACCAGTGCAATTGCAATGTCAATAGGCCATTCTAATTCGGCATATTCTTTTGATGTTGTGTATCCTAAGGGCAGTGTAATGGCCGCAGCGACAATGATCAATTGCCATCCCCAGAAATTAAAATTACTTAAAAAATCGCTCGCCATTCTGGCTTTTAACAATCTTTGAAGTGAATAATAAACTCCCGCAAAAATAGCATTTCCTACAAAAGCAAAAATTACCGCGTTTGTGTGTAATGGTCTTAACCTACCAAAACTCAACCAAGAAATATCATCCGTATAGTTTGGATATAAAAACATAAAGGCCAACATTAACCCTACTGTAAATCCCACAATACCCCACACCAACGTAGCGTAAATGAATTTTTTTACGACGTTGTTATCGTAATAAAATTGTTGCATTTTCATAATTTATTTGAATTTAGTTTTTAATGTTCGTTGATTTTTTGTTTTCTTTTACCAGTTCATCGTCAAAAAGCATTCGAACTGATGGCGTATACACATCATCATACTGTCCTTTTTTTACCGAAAAAATAAATGCTATAAAAAACACAATGGCCACTAAAATACTTAGTGTAAGTAGTAAGTAAATAACGCTCATATCTTGCCTGATTTGAAATTCAAAATTACAATGCACATTTCTTTAAAAAAATGACATTTATCATGTTTTTTATTTTTCTTTTACATTTTATATGGTCATTGAAAACAGTTGGGTATCTGGTTTGTTCTTTTTCAAATGCATATCAAACGCCATACAAATGTTACGAACGTACGGACGCGCATGTTCGGGTACATACAATCCGTTTTTACGAACAACAACCAAGCCATCTTCTTCCATTTCTTTGAGTAGTTCTAATGCTGTTTCAAGCTCATATATAGAGGCTGTTTCAAGATCCCAAGAAGTAGAAAAATGACACATGATGTTTAAAATATGTTGTCTAACAACTACATCTTCTTCCGTTAGCAAATGTCCTCTAAACACAGGTATTTCTCCTTCATTAACTAATTTTTGATACTCCTTTACTGTTTTTACATTTTGTGCAAATGCGTACCAAGAGTCACTAATGGCAGACATTCCTAAGCCAATCATCAATTGGGTTTTGTTGGCGGTGTATCCCATAAAATTTCTATGCAATGTTTTTTCTTCTATCGCCTTGTACAAACTATCTGAAGGCAACGCAAAATGATCCATTCCTATTTCTATGTAGCCCATTTCTGAAAACAGGTGTTTTCCTATTTCATAGAGCTCTCTTTTCTGATTATCTTTCGGTAAATCTTGCTCATTAAACCCTCTTTGACCTACTCCTTTTACCCATGGAACATGCGCATAGCTATACAACGAAATTCGATCTGGTTGTAATAATTTTGTTTTTTCTATGGTGTCGATGATTTTTTCGTTGGTTTGAAAAGGAAGTCCGAAAATTAAATCATGACTGACCGATGTAAATCCAATTTCTCTAGACCAACGGGTTACATTTGCTACATTTTCAAAAGACTGTTCTCTATGAATTGCTTTTTGCACAATTGGATCGTAATCTTGCACACCAAAACTGATTCTTTTAAAGCCCAAATCAAACAATGTTTGCAATTGCTCTTTGGTGGTATTGTTTGGGTGTCCTTCTAAGCTGAATTCGTAATCAGGGTGTTTCTCTGCATCTAAAAGCAATCCATTAATTAACTTTTTTAGCTGCATGCTCGAAAAAAAAGTAGGTGTTCCTCCACCTAAATGAAGCTCTTTTATAATTGGTTTTTCGTTCACCAAATCTAGATATAATTTCCATTCCTTTAAAACCGTATCAATATAATCTTCTTCTACCTCGTGTCTTTTTGTAATGTGCTTATGGCAGGCGCAAAATGTACACAAGCTCTCACAAAATGGTAAATGAATATACAGACTAATCCCTTCTGATTGATTGCTTTCTTGGTATGACTTTTGAAAACTATGGATCCAATCTTTCTTAGAAATTCCTTCTTTATTCCAATAAGGAACTGTTGGATAACTGGTGTATCTTGGTCCGGGAATGTTGTATTTTTGAATTAGTGAGTGCATCGTAAACTATTTTATTTTCTTTCCTATGCTATTGGTAACAATTGTTGTAAAAACTACAATTGTAATAGAACTTAACGGCATTAATATGGCTGCTATTACAGGTTCTAATTGCCCCGTTATTGCAAAATACAATCCAATTACATTGTACATTAATGATAGCACAAAGCTGTATTTTATAACCTGAATTGACTGCTTAGACAGTGTTAAATAACGAGCAATTTCTCTAAATTTTGTAGCATCTAAAATGGCATCACAAGCTGGAGAAAACACATTGATATTTTCTGACAAGGCAATACCAACATCACTTTGTGCCAACGCGCCTGCATCATTTAAACCATCGCCAATCATCATCACTTTTTTACCTTGGTTTTGTAATGTCTTTATATACTCTAGCTTGTCTTCTGGTTTTTGATTGAAAAGCAATTGTGTTTTGTTTGGAAGTTGTTTTTGTAAAAAGCTCTTTTCTCCTTCATTATCACCAGAGAGAACAACTAACTGATATACCGGATTTAAAGTTTCAAATAGTGTTTTCATATACGGTCGGTAAGTATTTTTAAAAAGGTATTTCCCTTTGTATTTTCCATTAATACTTACATGAATTGCCGTTTCTAAAGAATTACTTTCCTTTCCAGCATCTACAAAAGATAGCGCCCCGAGTTTAATTGCAACTCCGTTTACAATAGCTTTAATCCCCTTACCTAGCACTTCTTCATAGCTATCAATAGGTGTTTTTTGTAGGTTTGAAAATGTTTGGTACAACATTCTACTCAACGGGTGGTTAGAGACTCTTACAACATTTTGCAACACTTGTTTTTCATACGAGTCTAGCACTTCTCCTTCATACCTAATTTTATGCTCTTTGGTAGCTGTTAGAGTGCCTGTTTTATCAAAAATTACAGTATCTATTGCTGCCATTTTTTCTAATACAGCAGCATTTTTTAAGTACATTTTCTTTTTTCCTAAAATTCGCAATAAATTACCCAATGTAAACGGAGCTGCCAATGCAATGGCACATGGACAGGCAATAATTAGTACGGCTGTAAAAACATTCAATGTTTTGCTTGCATCATAAAAGAGCCAAAACAAGGCAGTAACTGAAGCAATAGTAAGTACAAAAATGGTAAATCGTTTGCTTATTTTATCTGTAAGTGTTTTGAATTTCGAGGCAACTTCTTTGGTAAAGACATCATTACTCCACAATTGTGTTAAATAACTTTGTGAAACAGATTTTAACACCTCCATTTCAATAATTCCATGTAGTTGTTTACCTCCAGCAAAAATTTTATCTCCAGATTTTTTTTCAACAGCAAGCGATTCTCCTGTCACAAAACTATAATCAATATATGCTTTTCCTGCTATTAGAATACCATCTACCGGAATTAACTCTTGGTTTCTGATCAGTAAACGATCTCCTTTTTTGATGTCATAAATTTGCGTACTCTCTTCTTTTTTTTCTGAGGTTAATCTGGTTACTGCTATGGGGAAGTATGATTTAAAGTCGCGTTCAAAAGACAAGAATCTATAGGTTTTCTGCTGAAAAAATTTTCCGATTAATAAAAAGAAAACCAAACCTGTTAAACTATCAAAAAAACCTGACCCTAGATTAAAAACAACTTCAACAACACTTCGAATAAACAATACTGAAACTCCTAAAGCAATAGGAACATCAATATTTAAAAACTTAGATTTTAAGCCTTTGTAAGCAGAAACGTAATAAGCTCTTGCAGAATACAGCACAACTGGCAAAGAAAAAAACAACATCAACCATCTAAAAACAGGTTTGTATTGATTTAGCCAAAACTCATTCACTTCAAAATATTCTGGAAACGACAAAAACATCACATTTCCAAAAGCAAACCCTGCAACACCTAATTGATATATTAAGGTTCTGTCTACTGGTTTTTTTCTTACCTGGTAGTCTTCTAAACTAATATAAGGTTCGTACCCTATAGCACTTAAAAGCAGTACAACTTCTTTCAACGAAGTGGCTGCTGAATTGTAAGTAATTCGTATGGTTTTTTTGGGAAAATCTACCTGTGATGTAATGATGTTTTTTTGTAATTTTTGTAAATTTTCTAACACCCAAATACAAGAACTACAATGTATGTGTGGAATATATAAAGATACAACTTGCGTGTTATTATCATCAAATTCGAGTAATTTTAAAACAATCTTTTGAGTATCTAAAAAATCGTATTTCCCTTGAATTTCTTCAGGAATTGCTTCTGGATTTTGATCAAGATCATAGTAACAAGTCAAATCGTTTTCAGAGAATAATTCGAAAACGGTTTTACACCCATTGCAACAAAAAAAATTTTCTTGTGCGACAATAGACTTATCATCACATACGTTACCACAATGGTAACACCATACATTACTCATATTATTTACTCTAAATGCCTAGTGCAAAGGTCTTCTTATACTTTATTTTAAAATATGATAATTATCAGTTTTTAAGTATCTTTGAACGATTTTAATCCATAAAGTTACCTATGAGCAAATGTGAACAGTGTATTGTACGACAATTAAATTCTTTAAAATCTTTAACAAAAAAGGAATTAACTCGAATTTCGGGATGTAAAACCTCTGTCACCATCAAAAAAGGGGAAACAGTTTTTGACGAAGGAGAACATTTAAATGGTGTATACTGTATTAGTAGTGGAATTTCTAAAGTTTCTAAAATGAGTTCTAATGGAAGAGAGCAAATTCTCTTTTTAATTCAAAAAGGAGATATTATAGGAGAACGAAGCTTGGTAAGCGATGAGGTATCCAACCTAAAAGCAACTGCTATTAGCGATATGGAAGTATGCTTTATTCCAAAAGAAGAAATTATTACAGACTTACAAGAAAACCCTGATTTTACGATGAATGTCTTAAAAAAGATGGCTGCGTCACTAAAAAATGCAGACAATGTTATTGTAGATATGGCTCAAAAAACAGTCAAACAACGCTTGGCAGAAATGTTACTCTATTTAGATACTAAATTTGGCCATGATGCAGAGACTGTTTTAAACATTCATTTGTCTAGAGAAGATATTGCTAATATAATTGGTACAGCAACAGAATCTGCCATTCTTCTTTTATCAGAATTTAAAAAATAAGGGACCATTGGTTTAAAAGGGAAAAATATTTCATTGATAAATACCGCTCACTTAAAAAAAATAGCACAAGGATTTTAGCCACTCATCTTGAAAACACTTTGGTATCGTTGTATTAAGTTTTACATTAAAATAGGATTGTTTTTTTATACAAAAAAAATAATTACTGTTGGTAAAGAAAATATTCCTAAAAAGGGCGCTGTATTATTTGCTGTAAACCACCCAAACGGCTTACTAGATCCTTTGGTTGTTACCACCAATGTACCAAGAGACACCTTTTACTTAGTAAGAGCTGCTGCTTTTAAAAATGCATTAGCAGACAAAATACTAAGAAGTTTACACCTAATGCCAATCTATAGAATTAGAGATGGACGAAAAGAAATCTCTAAAAACGAAGCTGTATTTAAAGATTGTTTTGAAATTTTAAAAACCCAGAAAACACTCATGATATTTCCAGAAGGAAGTCATGACCAAAGACGCACTATTAGAACAATTAGTAAAGGTTTTACACGGATTATTTTTGGTGCCTTAGAAAGATATCCTGACTTAGAAATTACAATTATTCCAGTCGGAATTAGTTACCAAAACGTTGGTCAGTTTCCTAGTAAAGTTGCCATACATTACGGAGCTCCTATCGCTGCAAACACCCTTTACAATCCAACAGAGATAAGCACCTCAACAAACCTTCTAAAAGAACAAGTCTCTAACCAGTTGAAAAAAATATCTGTTCACATTTCTGATGATGTAAATTACGCTTCAATATTAGAAAAGCTAAACAAGAACAATACCGATTTCACAAAAGTAAACACTGTCAATCACTCAATTTTAAACAAGCGTTTTGTGTATTATAAAAAAGGATTACACTTTGTAAAACCAATCTATTACCTACTTCTTTTAAACAGTATAATTCCGTATCTTATTTGGAAAATAGTAGTAAAAAAAATTGACGAAAGAGAATTTATAGATACCTTTAGAGTGGCATTAGTAATTTCTCTATTCCCTCTATTCTACGTACTACAAAGTCTTGCAATTTCTTATTTTTACACGGCAAAAATAGCAGGCTATTATTTAATACTGACCGCAATTTTAACGCTTGTTTATGTAAAACTTTCTCCTACTCCAACAGAATAGCATCTTGAATGAGCTGCTGAATTTCTGTTCTTACATTTTGCTTTATCAGCTCCTTGTTTTCCATTGTTGGATACACCCGATTTGACAAAAACACATAGACAATTCCACTTTCTGGATCTGCCCATGCATAGGAACCTGTAAAACCACTATGTCCAAAACTCTCATCAGAAACACAGCCACAAGTGGCCATCACTTCTGGATCTAACTGAGGTTTATCAAAACCCAAAGCTCTGCGTATCTTTTGACTTTTATAGTAGCGTTTATTAAATGTTTCTAATGAAGTTCCTTTAAGGTATCTTTTCCCTCCGTAAAACCCTTTTTGCAAATAAAGCTGCATTAGCTTAGCAATATCATTTGAGTTAGAAAACAACCCTGCATGACCTCCAACACCTCCTTGCATTGCAGCTCCCATATCATGTACATACCCATGCAATAACTGATTTCTAAAATAACCGTCTTCTTCTGTTGGAACAATCTCTTTTTTAGAAAACTTCTGAAGCGGTAAGTAACTTGTTCTATTTGCTCCTAACGATTGATAAAAATATTGCTGCGTTAACTTTTCTAAAGGGCTTTTGTATTTTTTTTCTAGTACTTTTTTAAACAAATAATAGCCTAAATCACTGTATTTATACCCTAATTGCTCTCGTTGATCTGCGTTCTTTATGTATTTAAAAATAGAATCTTTAAAACTCGTTTTTAAATACATGTCTTCAGCAACCTGAATTCCGTATTTTTTACTCTTTTTACTTCTGTAATAGCTTGTCAAGTTTTTTCCTGTAATACTATCTTGTGCTCCTTTATAAAAAGGAATCCATGCTTTTAAACGAGCATTATGAGACAACACTTCTTTTATGGTAATTGTATCTTTATTAGATCCTTTAAGTTCTGGCACTAGTCTTTTTAGAGAACTCTCAATGTGTATCTTCCCCTCTCCTTCTGCTTTCATCAATAGCGGCAATGTTGCTAAAATTTTAGTCAAAGAAGCCACGTCATACATGTCTGAATTTTTAACTCTTTGTTTTGAATTAGCGGTATGAAATCCAAAACTTTTTTGATAAACAACCCGTCCGTATCTTGCTACTAAAACTTGTAATCCTGGTGCCATTTTCTGCTTAATTACTTCATTGGCAACCGAATCTATTTTTGCCAATTTTAACGAAGACAAATGTACTTCTTCTGGAATTCCGTAGCGCAACCTACTCAGTGATGATGTATACAAGCCAAGCCCTTCTTTAAATTCTTTATTGATGTTTACTGGCAGTTTTCCTTGTGTTCTTAAACCTCCAAATAATTGTTGTGCAGAAATTTCTTGGGCTATTTTACTGTTCTGATACGAAACCACAAGTCCTTCTATATTTGCAAACGTCTTTACATCTAATAAACTATATGGACTTGCAAACACATCTAAAATAACAGTCTTATTTCTTGCAATTTCTTGAATTTTTACCAACTCTTCATCTTTAAACTTAAATCCTTTCCACGGATTTGCATTTGAAGAATGATAGCCAATAATTACCAAATTATACGGTTTTAGTTTTGCAATTAAATCAGAAAGGTGTGTTTCAGAAACAACATCCACCTGTGCATAATTTTGTAGCATTGTTACAAAAGAGTCATTCGGTGCAGCTCCTATTTTTACGTAGGCAATTTTCTTTTTATCTAACTCTTGAATAGGGATGATCTCGTTTTTATTTTTCAGTACCGTAATGGAGTTTTCTACCAAGGTTCTATGCAATAAGACATCTGCAGTTGAGTTTAAATCTTCGTGTAGGTTTTCTAATTTTATTGGCTGGTATTGATGCAAACCCGCCCAATATTTCGCTTTTAAATTCTTACGAACAGAATGATCCAATCGTTCTATACTAAGTGTTTTATTTGCAATTGCTTTTCGAAATAAGGCAACTGTAGCTGGTATTTCATGCGGAATTAACAACAAGTCATTCCCTGCTAAAATAGCGGCCAAGTTAATTTCTGAGGCACTCGAGTAGTTTGCTGCTCCTTTCATATTTAAGCCATCGGTAATAATCAATCCCAAGAAACCTAATTGGTGTTTCAATAAATCGGTTACTACCTTTTTTGATAAGGATGAAGGTAATTTTTTATTAGCTTCTAAATTCGGAATGCTCAAATGTGCAGTCATTACACTCGCTAAATTTTCATCAAATAGTTTTTTATAAGGATACAGTTCTAAGGTATCTAAGCGAACTTTATCAAAATTAATAACAGGTAATGTATGATGTGAATCTGTAGCAGTATCTCCATGACCAGGAAAATGCTTGGCATTTGCCAATACCTTCTGATCTTGCATTCCTTTAATAAAAGCACTTGCCTTTTCAGTTACATTGAATTTACTTTCACCAAAAGAGCGATTGCCTATAATGGGGTTTTTAGGGTTGGTATTTACATCTACAACAGGTGCAAAATTGATGTGAATGCCTAGCCGTTTACAATGCTTTCCTAACTGAACTCCAAACTGCTCTATCAAACTATTGTCTCTGACAGCTCCCAAGGTCATATTCCAAGGGTATCGAAAAGAGTTTTTTAATCGCATGTCTAAGCCCCATTCTGCATCTATTGCAATGAGCAAAGGAGTTTTAGACAGCGCCTGGTACTTATTAGTCAACACCGCCTGTTTTTCTGGAGTTCCTTGCATAAAAATTAAACTCCCAACATGGTAATTTTCTAGCAAGTCTACAATTTCTTTTGTGTGCTTTTCATCTTTATTAGAATACGCTTGCATCATAAATAACTGCCCTATTTTTTCATCAACAGTCATGTTATTTAAAATACTATCTACCCATTTTTCTTGTGCAATGGCATCTTTTGTCCTTAAAGGATCTAGTGATTGGGTTTGAGCCTTTACAACAAATATTAATACACTTACTAGTACTACTAATTTCTTATTCATATGTATGGTTAACATCTCTTTAAACAAACTGTTTTTGATACTATTATTTGATTACACTTAAAAACCGTTGGTGCCAACTTTTATTTACTGGAACTTCCAATTGGGTTTCGACCTCTTTTTTTGTTTGCACCATATTGTTAAAAACGATGGTGTCTTTTGTGATTTTTTGTGCGCTTACAAATTTTTGAAAATCAGCCAATTTTACAATATTAATTCGATCTCCGTCCTTAAAAGACACATTGAGTTTGTTCATTAAATCCAATTGTAATTCGGTTTCCAGTTGTTGTACAAAACGAACTGAAGCGTCTATGGAACAGCCTGAAACATTGTTAAAACCTTCATCTACTGCCAACATTAAAAACTGATTGTATTTAATGGTAAACGAGCCTTTTAAATTATCTCCATGGCGTGTCCATTGTTCAATAAAAGCTGTTGCTTTCGTTGAAATAAAACCGACCTCCTCTTCGGTAAACTCTCTGTCAGATTGATAAATCCAAACCCTAGAGTTCTCTGGTAAATTTTGATATGTTGTAAACATTGTTGTATTTATTTAATTCGATAAAGTTAAAGAAATAGCAGGAGTACTTGTTTCTTTAATTTGGTTTTTATTCATAAACTTTGACCAATTAAACCATTTTCCGCTCTCAAATGCCCAGCAACTATTCTTACTATCTTCTGTTCCTGCAAAAATTGGTGCTACATCTACCTTCTTGTACTTCTTTCTACTTCCTTGCATTGTATAAGTTGTTTTGTAAAAATTATACGGAATATGTAATCTTTCTAAACCAACAAAAAAACCTTCTTTCGGAAATTCAATATCAAATTTAGAAATAGCTACTTTTATTTTTCCGTGTATTTTTTTAATATTCACGATAACATCATCTTTAATCAAATCTTCTGAAGGCTCTCCAGTAATCTCATTAATTTTAAAAAACCGAATTCTAAATCTTGCTCTTTTTCTAAGTACCAAAGATGTAAAATAAACGGTAACATTTTTTAAATAAGGTGTGTTTTTGTACACATCTTCATACCTAAAATATTTGGCAACTATCCATGGATTTCCTTTTGTTCCTCCAAAACCACTCTTTAAATCCTTTCGTCTAAACTTGTCAATCTCAAATTCTCTATCAAGCTTTTTAGAAATGACAACCTCTTTCAATTCGTAATTCTTAGGAGTCAAATAAAGTGGTTTGTATTGCAATTCTTTCGCAACAACAATTGTATCCTTATAATTCAAACAAGAAACATGAACTTTTTGGTTTAATTGTTTGTTATCTATCTCTAAAGTAAATGTCCCATCTTCTGTAGAAGATATTCCTATATTTCTTTTTAAAAAACTGAGATTTACATATGCTACTGGTGCTTTGGTTCTTTTATTTAAAACCTGACCTTTTAAAACTACTTGTTGACAAAAGCTTTGAGCGCTAATCAACAAAAGTAATAGCGCGTATTTTTTCATTTTTCTAATTTTCTAGCAAAGTAAAAAACAATTAGAAACTCTTTCTTAATTTCTTGTTAATCATCACCTAGCAAAGTGTAAAAAAGAGCTAATTCGCCTTTTTAATTACCTCAAATTAAATTTTTGTTGCAATGCTGATAGCTTTTCAACATCCGTCATGGTGTCTTTTGGAGCCGACATCCGTTCTTTTATTTCTTGCAACACTTTTTTTGTATACAACGGAAAATCCGCATTTTGAATCCACGCATTGTAGCCCGGGTTTTCTTTCAAGACCTCTTCTACTGTTCTTCCTTTGTATTTACCAAAAGAAAAAATCTCTTGATCAGTATCATTAAACAAAATGAATCCTGCAAAATCAGCACGCTTTCCGTGTGTAGAAAAGTCACTCAAAGCTGTTACCGTATCTCCAATATCTTCATATTTATCTAATTGCGCCAATAAAATTTCATAGGTGGCATTGGTATCTGCTTCTGCTCCGTGTGCGCCTTCCAATTCTTTTCCACAATAAAATTGATAACCAGCACTTAATGTTCGTTGTTCTTTTTTATGAAAAATAACTTGTACATCAATTGCTTTTCGATCTTTCATATCAAAATCAATACCTGCACGCATTAATTCTTCTGCCAATAACGGAATATCAAAACGATTGGAATTAAACCCTGCCAAATCACAACCAGCAATTAACGTGCTAACTTGCGGAGCCAACTCTTTAAAAGTAGGTTCTGTAACCACTTGTTCATTGGTAATTCCGTGAATATCTGAGGCTTCTTTCGGAATTTCAATTTCTGGATTTACCAACCATGTTTTACTTTCTTTATTTCCATTTGGAAATACTTTTAAGATCGAAATCTCTACAATTTTATCCGTAGCAATATTGATTCCTGTAGTTTCTAAATCGAAAAATACGATCGGTTTTGTTAAATTTAATTTCATGCTCTTACTCTATTTAAAAGAAGATGTTAAAGGTAAGAAAAATACTTATTTTTTACGGTTGTTTTTGTCACATTTCAAAAAACAATTTGTTTGCTTATGTATTTTAGAAACACTAAGTTTGAATCTTTTATACAAGGTAAAACCAACAGCTCTTTATTTCAATGGCAAAAAAAGGAAAAGCAAAAAACACGGTCAACAAAGCGAAACACTCTAAGTTGATGCGACAGAAAACGAACAAAGTGAAATTGGAAAAAGAACAGCATAAAGCACGCTTAAAAGAGTTGGTCAGAAAAATGAATGAAGAAAAAAACAAGAATACTCCAAGCAAATAGCTTTAACAAAAAAATCCCGAGTAGAAACTCGGGATTTTTTGTTGTTGTATGTTTTTTTTTAGTGGGAAGCTAAATATGCTGCCGTTCCTTTAGCATTTGCCTGCATTGCATCATCTCCTTCTTGCCAGTTTGCTGGACATACTTCTCCGTTTTCTTGAACATGAGTATATGCATCAATTAAACGCAAATATTCGTTTACATTTCTCCCCACAGGCATATGATTGATACCCTCATGAAAAACCAATCCGTCTTCATCAATCAAATAGGTAGCTCTATAGGTTACGTTATCTCCCTCTACTTGAATGGTTTGCGTTGCTTCATCAAAAGTTTCGTTGCTAATATCTAAGATTCCTAAAATACTAGACAAGTTACGATTGCTATCTGCTAAAAGCGGGTAGCTAACACCTTCAATTCCTCCATTATTTTTTGCAGTGCTTAACCAAGCAAAGTGTACTTCTGGAGTATCACAAGAAGCTCCAATAACAATGGTGTTTCTTTTTTCAAATTCTGCAATAGCAGCCTGAAAAGCGTGCAATTCCGTTGGACACACAAAAGTAAAATCTTTTGGGTACCAGAACAACAATACTTTCTTTTTATTGTTTACTGCCTCTTCTAATACATTTACTTTAAACGTGCTTCCTTTTGCGTTCATCGCATCTACGTTTACATCTGGAAATTTCTTACCTACTGCTGTTGCCATTTTTATAATTTTATAAATTAATAGTTCTTTTTTACCGCACAAATATACCAAGCAAAAGAATACCAAAAGGAAAAATTAATGGGATTTTTTTATATCAGCATCAACTTTTTTTATGGCTTCAAAATAGCATTCAACAAAAAGAATCCTACTTTTATTTACTCGCAAATAATTTGACATCATTTTCAGAAACCTCGGCTTCTCCTAAAATAATTAAACGCTCTACCACATTGCGTAACTCTCTAATATTTCCTGTCCAATCGTATTCTTGCAATCGTTGAATTGCCTTTTCAGAAAATTTCTTTTCAGCCTCGCCTTGTTGTTCTGCAATTTTTTTCACAAAAAAGTTGACCAATAACGGGATGTCTTCTCTACGGTCGTTCAAATTTGGAATTTCAATTAAAATAACCGCCAACCTATGGTATAAATCTTCTCTAAAACGACCTTCAGCAATTTCTGTTTTTAAATTCTTATTCGTAGCTGCAATAACTCTTACATTTACCTTAATGTCTTTATCACTACCTACTCTGGCTATTTTGTTTTCTTGTAATGCTCGCAACACCTTTGCTTGTGCAGACAAACTCATATCTCCAATTTCATCCAAAAATATGGTTCCGCCATTGGCGGCTTCAAATTTTCCTGCTCGGTCTTTATTGGCACCTGTAAAACTACCTTTTACATGACCAAACAACTCACTCTCTATCAATTCAGATGGAATCGCAGCACAGTTTACTTCAATCATTGGTGCTTTAAAACGCAGGCTTTTTTCATGCAACCAATGGGCCACAAGTTCTTTTCCGCTTCCATTTGGACCTGTAATTAATACACGAGCATCTGTTGGTGCAACTTTTTCTATCATCTCTTTGATATGTACAATCGCAACACTATCTCCAACCATTTGGTAATTCTTGCTTACTTTTTTCTTTAAACGCTTGTTTTCTACTACCAACGATTTCCGATCCAAGGCATTTCTTACCGTGTTTAATAATCGGTTTAAATCTGGTGGTTTAGAAATATAATCAAATGCACCGAGGCGCATTGTATTTACAGCCGTATCTAAATCTCCATGTCCAGAAATCATAACAATTGGAGTTTCTGGTTTTATTTTTTTTGCCTTTTCTAGCACTTCAACACCATCCATTTTAGGCATTTTTATATCGCACAATACCAAATCATAGTCGTTATTCTTTATCATTTCAATCCCCAATAATCCATCTTCAACTTCTTCAACCTGATAATTTTCATTTTCTTCTGAAATAATTTTTCGCAATACTCTACGAATTGCTGCCTCGTCTTCTATAATTAATATTTTACTCATATTTTCTTTCTGAATTTACTGCCTCTCTACAAAACTAAGGAACTGTGACGACTCAAACTCACTATTTTACCTTTAATTTAATGTTAAAATTACTATGCATGCATAATTTTTTCTAATTTACTATGCGTGCATAGTAAATTTTTTATACCTTTGACGCAATGGATAAAGAAAAATCAATAGACCATCAGTTAAGAGCCACTTGGCAAGCAGTAGCAAAATTATACAATGAACAAGCTGCAAAGCACGGAAGCACTATGGCTACCGCTTTTGTTTTGTTAAATATAGATTATGAAAACGGAACTCCTTCTACCTCGTTAGGACCATTAATGGGCATGGAACCAACAAGCCTTTCTAGACTTCTTAAAACAATGGAAGACAAAGGCGCTATCCGCAGAGAAAAAAGCCAAGAAGATGGCAGAAGTGTACTGGTTAAATTGACCGACTTTGGTAAAGAAATGAGAGAAGTATCTAAAAAATCTGTCTATCAATTTAACAATAAGGTACGAGAACATATTTCTGAAGAAGATTTGAATAGCTTCTTTAAAGTTACCTCAACCATTAATAAATTGATTGCTGATAAAGTGATTTATCAAAAACAAAAAAATAAAGCTCTATAAATTAAATCGATGAAACCGTAAGGTTATTTCTGATATAAAAAATAATACATTAAACAGATGAAACGAAGTATAAAAAAAATAGCAATTATTGGTTCTGGAATTATGGGAAGCGGTATTGCTTGTCACTTTGCCAATATTGGTGTTGAAGTTCTTTTGTTGGATATTGTTCCAAGAGAATTGAACGATAAAGAAAAAGCAAAAGGATTGAGTTTAGAAGACAATGTAGTTCGTAACCGATTGGTAAACGATGCATTAAAAGCTTCTTTAAAATCAAAACCATCTCCTATTTATTCACAAAAATTTGCCCAGAGAATTACCACTGGAAATTTAGAAGACGATTTACATAAAATTGCACAGGTAGATTGGATTATGGAAGTGGTTGTAGAACGTTTAGACATCAAACAAAAAGTGTTTGAACAAATAGAAAAACATAGAACTCCAGGCACCTTAATTACCTCTAATACTTCTGGAATTCCTATCAAATTTATGAATGAAGGAAGAAGTGAAGATTTTCAAAAGCATTTTGCGGTAACACACTTTTTCAATCCGCCGAGGTATTTAAAATTATTTGAAGTCGTTCCTGGTCCAAATTGTTCTGAACAAGTGACCGACTTTTTAATGATGTACGGAGAACGATTTTTAGGAAAAACTGCGGTCTTAGCAAAAGATACTCCTGCTTTTATTGGAAATAGAATTGGTGTTTTTGGCATTCAGAGTTTATTTCATTTAATCAAAGAAATGGGGTTAACTGTCGAAGAGGTTGATAAATTGACTGGTCCGGTAATTGGCCGTCCAAAATCAGCAACCTTTAGAACGGTAGATGTGGTTGGCTTAGATACTTTAGTACACACCGCAAATGGGGTTGCAGACAACTGTCCTGATGATGAAATGCACGCTTCTTTTATCATTCCAGATTTTATTAATAAAATGATGGAAAACAACTGGTTGGGAAGCAAAACGAAACAGGGCTTTTACAAAAAAGTAGTGCATGCCAATGGTAAAAAAGAAATCATGACATTGGATTTAGATACGATGGAATATCGTTCTAAAAAACGGGCTTCTTTTGCCACTTTAGAATTGACAAAAACCATTGACAAACCTATTGATCGTTTTAAAGTATTGGTTGCAGGAAAAGACAGAGCTGGTGAATTTTATCGCAAGAGTTTTGCGGCAATGTTTGCCTATGTTCAACATAGAATTCCAGAAATATCTGACGAAACCTATCGCATTGATGATGCGATGAAAGCTGGTTTTGGATGGGAAAATGGACCTTTCGAAATTTGGGATGCCATTGGTATCGAAAAAGGAATCGAATTAATAAAGGCTGAAGGAAAAGAAATTGCTCCTTGGGTCACAGAAATGATTGCAAAAGGCGAAACCTCTTTTTATACAGTAAAAGATGGAGCAACCTATTATTATGACATTGCCGCAAAAGGGCAGGTTAAAAAACCTGGGCAAGAATCATTTATCATTTTAGACAACATCCGCAAATCATCCGAAGTATATAAAAACTCTGGAGTTGTAGTAGAAGATTTAGGAGACGGAATTTTAAATGTAGAATTCCAATCTAAAATGAACACCATTGGTGGCGATGTGCTTGCTGGTTTAAATACTGCAATAGACCTTGCAGAGAAAAATTTTCAAGGATTAGTTGTTGGTAATCAAGCACCCAACTTTTCAGTGGGAGCAAATATCGGAATGATCTTTATGATGGCTGCAGAACAAGAATATGACGAGCTAAATATGGCCATCAAATATTTTCAAGACACCATGATGCGCATGCGTTATTCATCTGTTCCAACAATCGCCGCTCCACACGGAATGGCTTTAGGTGGCGGATGTGAAATCTCATTACATGCCGATAAAGTAGTGGCAGCAGCAGAAACATATATCGGATTGGTAGAATTCGGTGTAGGTGTAATTCCTGGTGGTGGTGGCTCTAAAGAAATGGCATTGAGAGCAGCAGATACTTTTAAAAAGAACGATGTAGAACTCAATGTATTACAAGAATATTTCTTAACCATTGGAATGGCTAAAGTAGCTACGTCTGCGTATGAAGCGTTTGACTTAGGATTACTTCAAAAAGGAAAAGATACTGTTGTTGTAAACAAAGAACGTCAAATTGCAACCGCAAAAGCACATGCCGTATTGATGGCAGAAGCAGGCTATACACAACCTGTTCTTCGAAAAGATGTAAAAGTATTGGGTAAACAAGCCTTAGGAATGTTCTTAGTAGGAACAGATGCTATGGAAGCCAGCAGATATATTAGTGAGCACGATCATAAAATTGCCAACAAATTAGCCTACGTAATGGCAGGTGGAGATCTATCTGAACCAACGTTGGTCACTGAGCAATATTTATTAGATATTGAACGTGAAGCTTTCTTAAGCCTTTGTACTGAACGAAAAACATTAGAACGTATCCAACACATGTTAAAAACAGGAAAACCGCTTCGCAACTAAGACAGAAGACTAAAAAAAAGACGTAAGATGTAAGACAATAAATATGGAATTACAACTAAAACCTTAAGTGAATAAATAGAATATGGCGGCAAGACATAATTTTAGAAAATTAACAATCTGGAAAGATGGTATGACAATCGTAAAAGAAACGTATGCCACAACCAAAGCGTTTCCGAAGTCTGAAATTTATTCGCTATCAAACCAAATGCAACGTTGTTCAATTTCAATTCCTTCAAACATTGCTGAAGGCACAAGTAAAGGAACAGACAAACACTTTTTACAGTATTTAGAAACAGCATTAGGTTCTGCTTTTGAGTGGGAAACACAACTAATAATTTCTTTTGAAGTAGGATATATTTCAGAAATAAAATTTAAACATTTAGAAATAAAAATTCAAAACATACAAGGAATGATAACACGTTTTATGGAAAAATTAACCAAATCTTAAGTCCTACGTCTTATCTCTTATGTCAAATATTTAGAAACTATGAACAAAACAGCATATATCGTAAAAGCATACAGAACAGCCGTTGGAAAAGCACCTAAAGGATTGTTCCGTTTTAAAAGAACAGATGAATTGGCAGCAGAAACCATTCAATACATGATGGATGAATTGCCAAATTTTGACAAAACTCGTATTGACGATGTTATTGTTGGAAACGCAATGCCTGAAGGTTCTCAAGGGTTAAACATGGGGCGTTTGATCTCTTTAATGGGATTGGATATTATTGATGTTCCTGGAGTAACGGTAAATCGATTTTGCTCATCAGGAGTTGAAACCATTGCGATGGCAACTGCAAAAATTCAATCCGGAATGGCAGATTGTATTATTGCGGGAGGTGCAGAAAGCATGAGCTCAGTTCCAATGACTGGATACAAAGCTGAATTGAACTATGATTTGGTAAATGCCGGACATGAAGATTATTATTGGGGTATGGGAAATACAGCAGAAGCGGTTGCCAACCAATTCAATATTTCTCGTGAAGACCAAGATGAATTTTCATACCAATCACATATGAAAGCATTAAAAGCGCAAGCTGAAGATCGTTTTCAAGATCAAATTGTACCCATCACAGTAAATCAAACCTATATCGATGCCGCTGGTAAAAAAGCAACAAAAAGTTATACCGTAACCAAAGATGAAGGACCTAGAAAAGGAACAAGTACTGCTATTTTAAATAAGTTACGTCCTGTGTTTGCTGCTGGAGGAAGTGTCACTGCAGGAAACTCTTCACAAATGAGTGACGGAGCTGCGTTCGTTTTAATCATGAGTGAAAAAATGGTCAAAGAACTAAATCTTGAACCTATTGCCCGTATGGTCAATTATGCCGCTGCAGGTGTTGAACCAAGAATTATGGGAATTGGCCCGGTAAAAGCAATTCCGAAAGCATTGAAACAAGCAGGCTTAAAACAAGATGATTTATCCTTGATTGAATTGAATGAAGCCTTTGCTTCTCAATCACTAGCTGTAATTAGAGAATTAGGGCTGAATCAAGAAATTATCAATGTAAATGGAGGCGCCATTGCATTAGGACATCCGTTAGGCTGTACAGGAGCAAAATTATCTGTGCAATTGTTTGATGAAATGCGCAAACAAAATATGCATGGAAAGTATGGGGCAGTAACCATGTGTGTTGGAACAGGACAAGGTGCTTGTGGAATTTTTGAGTTCCTTAAATAGAATATAGATGAAAGAGAATAGAAAATAGACCTGAGTGAATGCTAAGAAAAGACATAATTATAAGAACTTAAAAATCTGGAAACTGGGTTTAGAAATCGCCAATAATATTTCTGACTTATTACTAGATTTTCCAAAACATGAAAGGTTTGATTTAAGTTCTCAATTAAGCAGATGTTCAATTTCTATGCCAAGTAATATCGCTGAAGGTTCGGCAAGAACAGATAAATCTTTTAGCCATTTTCTTGATATTTCTTTAGGCTCATCATTTGAGCTTGGCACACAACTATTAATAGCAGAACACAGAAAATATATAAACAAAAACAATTTAAAAATACTTGAAGAAAAAATAGAAGAATTTCAAAGAATGACCATGGGTTTTCAAAATGGACTGTAATACAGTCTACTCTCCATAATCTATTCTCTTTCATCCATTTTCTTTCTTCTTTAATCCTAGTAAATTATGAGTACAGAAACCAAAGAATTATTAAGAGGCGGACAATTTCTTGTAAAAGAAACCAACTGCGAAGACGTGTTTACTCCAGAAGATTTTTCTGAAGAACAACAAATGATGAAAGAGGCTGTAACCGAATTTAATGACCGAGAAATAATTCCGCATAAAGCTAGGTTTGAAGCAAAAGATTATGCCTTAACAGAAGAAGTAATGTACAAAGCCGGAGAACTTGGGTTTTTAGGAGTTTCTGTTCCTGAAGCTTATGGCGGATTAGGAATGGGCTTTGTTTCTACCATGATTACTTGCGAATACATTTCTAGCGGAACAGGTTCTTTTAGTACTGCTTTTGGAGCACACACAGGTATTGGAACCATGCCAATTACCTTATACGGATCAGAAGAACAAAAACTAAAATATGTTCCAAAATTAGCTTCCGGAGAATGGATGGGCGCCTATTGTTTAACAGAGCCTGGAGCAGGTTCAGATGCAAACTCAGGAAAAACAACTGCCACTTTATCCGAAGATGGTAAAAGCTACAATATCAACGGACAAAAAATGTGGATTTCAAATGCAGGTTTTTGTAAACTTCTTATTGTATTTGCTCGTATTGGTGATGATAAAAACATTACTGGGTTTATTGTAGAAAATGACCCAAACAATGGAATTACAATGGGAGAAGAAGAACACAAATTAGGAATTCGTGCTTCATCAACCCGTCAAGTATTTTTTAATGATACTGTTGTTCCTGTAGAAAACATGTTATCAGAAAGAGGAAATGGTTTTAAAATAGCCATGAATGCATTAAATATTGGCCGTATTAAACTCGCTGCTGCTTGTTTAGATTCTCAAAGAAGAATTACAACACATGCCGTAAAATATGCCAATGAGCGTAGACAATTTAAAACACCTATTGCAGATTTTGGAGCTATCAAAGCAAAACTAGCCGAAATGACAACCAATACCTATGTTGGCGAAGCAGCTTCTTACCGAGCGGCTAAAAATATTGAAGACCGAATTGCTTTTCGATTGGAGGCAGGAAATTCACATCAAGAGGCAGAATTAAAAGGTGTTGAAGAATATGCTATTGAATGTTCTATTTTAAAAGTAGCTGTTTCTGAAGATGTGCAAAAATGTGCAGATGAAGGAATTCAAATTTTTGGTGGTATGGGATTCTCTGAAGAAACCCCAATGGAATCTGCCTGGAGAGATGCGCGTATTGCTCGTATTTATGAAGGAACCAACGAAATTAACAGAATGCTTTCTGTAGGTATGTTGATTAAAAAAGCCATGAAAGGACATGTTGATCTTTTAGGACCTGCAACTGCTGTTGGAGAAGAATTATTGGGAATTCCTTCTTTTGACACACCAGATTACTCTGCATTATTTGCTGAAGAAAAAGAAATGATTGCCAAACTGAAAAAAGTATTCTTAATGGTTGCCGGTGGTGCCATTCAAAAATACGGTCCAGATTTAGAAGATCATCAGCAATTATTAATGGCTGCTTCTGATATTTTAATTGAAATATACATGGCAGAATCTGCGGTGTTAAGAACAGAAAAGAATGCCAAACGTTTTGGTGAAGATTCGCAAGAAATTCAAATCGCCATGTCAAAATTGTACTTATACAATGCCGTAGACATTATTCTAAAAAGTGCAAAAGAAGGAATTATTTCTTTTGCTGAAGGAGATGAACAACGTATGCTATTAATGGGCTTAAAGCGTTTTACAAAATACGCCAATCATCCTAATGTTGTTGCGTTGAGAAATACAATTGCAGAAAAAATAAAAGCAGAAGACTCCTATTGCTTTTAAAAAAATAGCTCTAATTGAGCTAATGATATTCTTTAACTTTCTATAAGAAGTTTCAGAGTTTAGTTGTTTGTTAAAGACCGTCAATCATTTTGGCGGTCTTTTTAGTTATATCCCAATGCCAAATCTACGCCTTGAAGCAGCAACACGCAAAAATCTGCGTTTCTGATTTTTCCCTACATTTTTTCTTTATTTTTTCAAAAATCTGTAAGCACCTGACTAGATGCGTGTTAAAAAAATCTTGTCACGGAAACAGTGACAAGCCTATACCCATTTATGGGACCCTAATATACCCATAAATGGGTATTGTATATTATACATATCTACATTAATTTTATAGTGTGTTTTAATCATTAAAAATACAATATAGTAGTTTTTCTCTCTAAATAGATTGAAATCCCCCCCTCATTAGAAAAACAAAAAGAACAAAAGCTACTGTTACTCCTTAAAACAGGACCTAAATAACACTATATAGACTCGTTTCTTAACTAGCTCCGGCTCCTATTGAAGGAACATTTCTATAAAAATTGCAATTTGATTGAATTGAAGAATATTAATTTTAAAATTGACCCCGTTATGAAAAAAATCAAACTACTATGTATTTTATGTTTTACTATTGTTACAACGGTAGAAGCCCAACAAAAATTAGATTGTGACTATAATTTTAGAGAAGCCCTCTTCTATTTAAAAGGAGATGAAAATTTTAAGCGAGATTCTCTAAAAAGTATCGAGTTTTTAAAACCATGTTTAAAAGTTGGAGATGCGAAAGCTCAGTTATTAATGGGAAGACTCTACGTTGCTAAAAAAGAGGAGGATAGTTACCGAAAAGCTTTTAAGCTTATTAAAAAATCAGCGAAACAAGGAAACGCTATTGCAGCAGGAGATTTAGGAGTTCTATATAAATATGGACATGGATGTAACCTAAACTTAAACAAAGCTAGAAAATGGTTTAAAAAAGGAGCTGAATTAGGAAATGACAAAGCCACATACAGTTTAGGGTACCTATACTTAAAAGGTTTTGGCAACATTGAACAAGACTATTCAAAAGCAGTAAAATGGTTTAAAAAGAGTGATTATCCGATGGCTAATTACTGGTTAGGTGTTTGTTATTACTACGGATATGGAGTGCAAAAAAATAGTCAGAAAGCAAACCAGTTATTAGGAACCAATTTTACAAACGCTGCTTCTAATACTGAAAATACAGCTACTACTGAAAATACAACAAGTGTTATTGCCGGACAGCTAGAGGAAAATTCTGAAGACAGTAGTGTTTTAGAAGACATAACAGAAGAAGAACTATTTGGGAAGTGGTCAGGATTTTTATTAAAGTTTGATTGGTCTGGAAATTACATAGAACAAAAACATTCTTTACGTATAGAGTTCACCTATGATTCAATCAACGAAGTACCAAGGCATATCGTAGAAATAGAAGAGCAAAAATTAATAGGAAGTCATACGAAGGCTGACAATGTTGTTTATTTTGACGATCTGTTCATACACTTACCACATACTTCTTTTAATAAAAAAATACCCAATAAATTAGAATATCAACTGCTTTCTAGTGATGTGCTAATGAAAAAATTGGATGCCGAAAATTATTTGATTGGCACCATTGAAAACCATATTGAAGCATGGAATGAATCTGGAGCTCCCTTAAGGTTTGTATTGAAAAAGAAAGAAACATTCTCTAATAGCAATGAAGAATTGACAGACGATGTGTTAAAAGCATTATCAGAGCAGAAAGACAGTTTTATCAAGTTATACCCAAACCCTTTTGAAAGTGACTTAATCATCTCCTATACGTTAGAAACACCAACAAAAACACCCCACCTTTAAAATCAAAGTATGGAAAATTATATTATTCGGGTTGGCCAAAAAATAACAACTACTTAAAAGAATTAAAATCATTGCAATTACGGGAAGGAGAACTTAGAGCAGGAAACATCAATAATTCTCAATTTCCTTTTATTGAAGTACGTGGAATACCTCTTAAGGATATTACTTCATTAAGCGCACTTTCTCAATATAGGAGTACTATAGAAACTGCTTTTGGAGACAATACTTGGAGAACTTATGAATATAAGTATATACTAGAAAAGTTAAATTATCTAGGAAGTACTTTTGATGCTGAAGTACTAAGACTTAAAAACAAGTATTATGATAGTTTTAGTGATTGGAACAAATTGGGATTGATGCAATATTTATTAAATTATGAATATTATAAGAGTATGGTTTGTAATGTTTGCCCTACTCCAAGCGGGCTTGCTAAATTTATGTTTTCAGATATAGCTACACGTCCATTTATTGAAGACTATGCTAAAAACAATAGAGGAGGTAGTGTGTCTCTTTTTGACCCTCGATATCCTCAAATATATCGGTTTAAATATCAAAATAATTTTTGTGGTGGTGCCATAGATTATGCTGAATGGCAAAAAGATAAAAAAGAAGCTTTAGATAAGTTGGTAGGTAATACAAGTACTTCTGGCTTAAAGATAGCCAATTTAATTGGAGAGTTAAAAATAACTGTTAAAAGTCAAAAAAAATGGTTATATGCTCATACTACTGAAGCCCAAAAGATAATTGATTTTTTAAATGACAATAGAGTTAATGGTTTTGCTTCTACTCAAGCTATAGGTTTTGCTAAAGAAGCTAGTGGAATTTTCACTGATTTAGGGAGTTTCAATGTGTCCGCCGAAACATATACTTTCGATGCACTTAACAATCCTTGGTTAAAAGTTTTAAGAGAATATGCCAAAAGACTTGAACAAATAAAAAATGGGATTTCTAAAAATTTATACGATGCATTAACTAAACAGTTGGACCATAATCTTAGCGTCGCATTAACAAAAACTGCCTTTAAACTGAATTCTAATGCTGATGATACTAAGGAAGGAAACAAAGAATATTGGTTTAAAAATGACGGTAAAAAAGGAGTTGGATATTTATTATATGAATTTGCCAACGGAATTGGCAAAGATAAAAGGTCTTTTCCTTTTGATTATGATATGACACAACAAATGTTAGCAGGGAATGTCCCTAATGATATAAAAGCTGATTTCTTAAAAAAATTAAAAGATGAAGGATTGTCTTTTAATCAATTCTTATTAAGAACAGACCCTCTTCTTGGAGGGTACTCTTTTAGTCCAGATCATACAGGAGTAATTGATTCTTTTAGTAAACATGTAAATGCCAATTGGGTACAATTTTTTATAGGAGGGGCTAGTGCTAAATATTATCCAAGTACTGATCCAGGTTGGATAATTGTTGAGCTCAGTAATGGTACCAGTAGAAATTCGTTACTTTTACATGTAGGAAATGAATATAAAAGAGATGGAACAGGAGTTAACAAGCCTCTTTCTACCATTAAGCAAGTATTTAGATTCAAATTAAAAATTCAATAAATGAAAATTAGATTATTAAAAAAAGCACATCTACTAAAAGTATATTTTCATATATTCTTGATACTGTTTTTTAGCAGTTGTTATTTAATCCCTTGTAATTTTGATTCGGGGCTTGATGAATTGAATAAGAAACAAAAAGACAGTTTTTTTATTGGGGAATATGTGGTAGAAAAAAGTATTAATAATAATTTTAAAACGGATAAATCTATAATAAAGTTAAAAAGAGATGGAACGATAGAGATGAATAATATGCCAATAGATATTTTTGATTTTATGAAACCTGATAAAGAAATAAATGTAAAAGGAACATGGAAACAAAATTTTATAGAAGACCGTTTAGAAGATCGTTATTACTTGCCTACAGATTTAGAATTTGATAAAAAAGATGATATTAAAGGTGGTCTAAGAACTATAAAAATTTATACGAAAAATAATAAACCTGTATTACTTATAAAATTTGGAGATCCAGACAATTGTAGTGCTTTACACTTTATTAAAAAATAAGATTTTTATATTAATTGAAAGTTAAAAACCACAGCAGAATAAATTGTGTTTTTTATTTAGAATATCGCTGCTGCTATTATGATTTCAATAAGACATTTTTTAGAAAAACTACTTTATTAACCTTGAAGATACTTATAGAGATTTGAAGCGTTTTTTTTGTATTTTAGATGATGTTTTGTACTTGTCACGGACTATAAGTCACCCCCGCTGGTGCGCGATTTTGTCGCGTGGCCTTTTTAATTATATCCCAATGCGAGTAGTATTTCTTTAGAAGATTTTTCGGTATTCCGATCATAAAATTCCAATGCCAAATCTGCTCTATTGGTAAACACACCCTCTACCCTATTTGCATATGCCTCTAATTGCTTGTTGGTATCAAAGGTATACGGATGCACCACCATTCCGGCATCGTGAACCAATGCTAACATCCATGGTGCTGTTAACTCTTCGTAGTTATTTGGAGCACCTGCAATACTTGGCCCAATTCCTTGTACATTGTATTGTATGGAAAACTGAATGGCTTTTTTATAATTTTCTTTTAGATTTTCCTTCATATCGGGCTGCCATAGCAACAAACACTTAGGTATGTTTGGCAAATATTCTTCCAACTTTACAATGCTTTCAGTAGAAAACGATTGCAAGACAAGCCGTGCATGTGTATTTGCAATACCAACCTTGCCTTTCATTGTTTTTATTTCTTTGGGATTTGTATTAATATTCCACCCATAGTTGGAAATTTCTCTTGCCAATATTTTTTCTGTATGAAGCTTCGGACTTTTTGTTTCTACATAGATTCCCGGGCGATTTCCAGTGTCATTTGGGTCTTTTTCATACACATAATTCCCTGTCCAAATATCCCTTACTATTTCTTTAACTGGAGTTCCATCTTTCTTAACAATTCGATATCCCTCAGCAATCATGACCACATCTTTCAAAGTCATAATCGTCAAATTTTTATAGCCTTCTTTGGCTCTTTCTGGATGTGATTTATTGAACCATGATCCAACATCCAAACGTCTCAATTCCTTCAACGTAAAGTCATTAATTTCAGCCGTAGCCCTTTCTGGGAATACGGTTACAACATTTGATGTTCTATCTAACTTGCTATCATGAAAAGCCACCAAAACACTGTCTTTTGTCAACTGAATATCGAATTCTAAATAATCAGCACCGATATTTCTTGCCCATAAAAACGCAGGCTCGGTTTCTTCTGGTGCCCAATAAGTACTACCTCGATGTGCAATAACGATGTCCGTTTTCATATAATCACGCACTTTTTTTGCATCCTCACTAATTTCACTAGCTCCCTGCATCTCTTTTTGATTTTTCGTTTTTTGATCATTTTTACAAGCTACTAATCCTGATAGCAATACAAATAATAGTATGAAGTTGTAGTTATTCATTTTAATCTTCATTTTCTTTTAATTTCTGATGATGATTTTCAATAATCCAAGTATAGCCTATACACACAATTGATAATATACAAGCACCTACAAGCAATCCAAAACTACTATCCCAACCATACGTATCAATCAAATAGCCCATCACAATATTTGCTGTTAATGCACCTCCTAAATAACCAAACAGTCCTGTAAATCCTGCTGCTGTTCCTGCGGCATTTTTCGGAACTAAATCTAGCGCCTGTACTCCAATTAACATCACGGGACCATAAATTAAAAAGCCAATGGCTACCAAAGCAATATTATCAATTATTGGAAATCCAGGAGGGTTTTGCCAATAAATCACAATCGCTATCAATACCAATATCATATAGATAATACTTACTGGCGCACGTTTCCCTTTAAACCACTTATCACTCGCAATTCCTGCAATTATTGTTCCCGGAATCCCAGCCCATTCATATAAGAAATAAGCCCATCCAGATTCGTTTAATGAGAAATTTTTCACTTCTTTCAAATAGGTAGGCGCCCAATCTAGCACTCCATATCTCACCAAATACACAAAGATATTTGCAATGGCGATAAACCACAATAGTTTATTTTTAAAAACATAGGTTACAAAAATTTCTTTTGCAGAGATCATTTTATTCTGATCTACGCCCTCTATCTCTTCTGGATAATCATTTGTATATTCTTCAATCGTTGGCAACCCCACAACGCCTGGTCGGTCTCTTAACGTTAGATAAATAATCACAGCGATAAAAACGGCAATCATGCCTGGTGCGTAAAATTTTGCATGCCAATCATTACAGATGGCAACAGCATAAATTGCAATAGGTCCAATCAATCCGCCTCCAATATTATGAGCCGTATTCCATAAAGACATTTTAGTACCTCTTTCTCGAATTGAAAACCATTGTACCATTATTCGTCCACTTGGCGGCCAACCCATTCCTTGAAACCACCCGTTTAACAACAATAAAACAAACATAATGGCTACTGAAGACGTTGCAAACGGAAAAAAACCCATCGTGATCATAATCAAACCCGACATTAATAAACCAATCGGCATAAATTTTCGAGCATCGCTTCTGTCTGACAGGTTGCCCATTAAAAATTTACTCAATCCATATGCGATTGCAACTCCAGATAAGGCAATTCCTAATTCTAACTTCGAAAACCCTTGTTCTATCAAATCTGGCATTGCCAATGCAAAATTTTTACGAACTAAGTAATACCCTGCATATCCAATAAAAATTCCAAAAAAAACTTGCCAACGCATTTTTTTATACGTTTGATCAATTTTATGCTTAGAGATTAACGATTTGTTAGGAGGTGCCTTTAAAAATTTAAACATATTGTGTTTTGATAAATAGCTAATGGCTAATGTAGTAAATTTTCTGATGGCACTCTTTAAGAACAAGAAATGAAAGGTACAATTTCTACAAAACAAAAAAAGATTGCATC
>JAQWOR010000032.1 GCA_029245785.1 Polaribacter sp. | reverse complement strand
CTACAGGAAGAGTTTACGATCAAATTAGACAATCAGTCGCCTATTCTGATAAAAATGTAAAAATTTGTGCATCTCACGCAGGATTGACATTGGGAGAAGATGGAGCAACACACCAAATTTTAGAAGATATTGGCTTGATGAAAATGTTACCTGGAATGACCGTTATCAATACCTGTGATTACAATCAAACAAAAGCAGCAACCATTGCTATTGCTGAACATGAAGGCCCGGTTTACTTACGTTTCGGACGTCCGTCAGTACCTATTTTTATGCCAGATTACAAAGAAGAAAAATTTGTTATCGGAAAAGCCATTCAACTAACAGAAGGTACAGATGTAACAATTGTTGCTACAGGTCATTTGGTTTGGGAAGCTTTGCAAGCCTCTGAGCAATTAGAAGCAAAATGAATTAGTGCTGAAGTAATTAACATACACACCATTAAGCCTTTAGATGAAGAAGCTATTTTGAAATCGGTGGCAAAGACAGGATGTATTGTTACTGCAGAAGAGCATAATAAATATGGAGGCTTAGGAGAAAGTGTTGCGAGATGTTTATCTCAGAACACTCCTACTCCACATGAATTTGTTGCTGTTAACGATAGCTTTGGAGAATCTGGAACTCCAGCACAATTGATGGAAAAATATGGCTTAACAGACAACGATATTGTAACAGCTTCAGAAAAAGCAATTTCTAGAAAAAAATAACGTTTTATCATTTAATAGCGTCTATACGTAATTAGGATAAAAAACACTATTTATGAAAAAAATCGTACTACTAATAATCTTGGCTTTCGGATTGAATCATGTTTCAACTGCTCAAATTCATTTTGGCGTAAAAGCAGGAGTTAATTATAATGACAATGGAAACTTGACATTGTCTGGAACTTTTAATGACGCTGTTGCAGGGGCTGATGCTAAATCTGGTTTCCATGCAGGGATTTGGTTTCGTGGAAAACTACCAATTATTGGCTTATATATTCGTCCAGAAATTGTTTACACAGAAGCAAAGAGTGCTTATTTGTATAAGGCGGCAAGCATACCGTACAATTTTCAAAAAATCGATGTTCCTGTTTTGTTAGGAAAAAAAATACTTGGTTTTGCCACTGTATTCATCGGTCCATCCTTCCAATATGTACTAGGTTCTGATTTTGAAATTAGCACTGTTAATGAAGTGAGTCTGGATGCATTTTCTGTAGGAATACAATCAGGATTTGGAGTTGAGTTTGGAAAAGTGGGTATTGATGTACGTTGGGAAAGAGGCCTTAGCAAAACGGAAGCTTCCTTTTTTAATGTAACTGACTCTTCAACATTTCAAATTGACAATAGAACCAGTCAAATTATTTTAGGCCTATCTTATCGATTATAAAAGAAAACTGAAACCATAAAAAAAAGCTCCAAAAATTCATTTTTGGAGCTTTTTTTATAATGCAACTATTTTATTAAGAATCTGAATCTAAGTAGTTAGGAATACCATCTCCATCTGCATCATCATTTCTTGGATCTCCATCCCCATTTGTGTCTTCGTCTTTAGTTCTTACCCCGTCACCATCATCATCTGTATCTACATAGTCTGGAATACCATCATCATCTGTATCATCATTATTTGGGTTTTTATCATTGTCTATATCTTCATAAATTGAAGGAACACCATCATTATCATGATCGGTATCTTCTTTAATGTCTAACAGGTTTATATAAAATATGAGAGATGAACTTGCAGGTATAATACCAGAAGAAAGAACTTGCGCAATATCTCTGTATGCTAATCCTGACGGTATAAACAGCACTCCTTTTCCGCCATTTTCGTAAGTAATTGGTCCGTTGTTAGTAATGTTTTTACCTCCTTTAAAGTTCGTAAATCCATGAGCCCAACCCCTAATAGTTGTGGCCAACGTAAACCATATCGCTTGTTTTCCATTTTCAAAAGTTACTGATTTAGAAGTTGTTTCTAAATACTTTCCTTCATATATAGACAATACAGAATCTGTAGCAGTTGGAAATCCTTTTACAGGATCTGGAGTCCCTTCTCTTGCCAGATAATAGTAAAGTGTATAATCAACCTCATTCTCTGTAACCTGTGTAGCCTTTAAATTTGAATCATCAATTAGCGCAGTTTTCCCAGCAACTAAAGGTTTTACAGAATCAATAGCGCTATCATAATAGTGGTTGTTGAAGTATTTTACTAACGAATCATTGTCTTCTAATGATTGTGCCGCATGGTCAAACTCAACAATGTTACCTGTATCACCACTACAAGCATAAATTAAAACTGAAACAATTCCTACAAGTATAAAATATTTAATTTTTGTCATCTTAACTATAAAATTTAAGGGCGCAATTTACGATTTTCATACCTTTGTAAAAAGGGAAACCGCAAATTTTAACTTTTTATATGAGAATTGATAAATATTTATGGTGTATTAGACTCTATAAGACTCGAAGTTTGGCTACAGAAGCCTGTAAAAAAGGGCATATTAAGATAGATAATACAGCTACAAAACCATCTAAAGATATTTTTGGAGACGAACTAATAAGCGTTCGAAAAAACCAAATAGATTATAAAATTAAAGTAATTGACATACCTCCTAGCCGAGTTGGCGCTAAATTAGTAGATCTTTATAGAAAGGACCTGACTCCAAAAGAAGCCTTCGAAAAAACAGCATTACTTAAATATTCTAAAGAGTATTATCGAAAAAAAGGAACTGGAAGACCTACAAAAAAAGACAGAAGAGATATTGATGATTATTATGATTCTCCTTCTGAAGATGGTTAATTTTAATATCTTTGTTTTTTAATCCTCAAATTAATGTCTACAACAAAAAACGTCATCTTAAACCCTCTGCAGGTTCAGCAAAAAATTAGAAGAATTGCATATCAAATTTATGAAAACAATAGCAATGAAAAAGAAATTGTTTTAGCCGGTATTGCTTCTAATGGCTATGTTTTTGCTACTGAAATAGAAAAGTATTTGCTCGAAATTTCTCCTTTAAAGGTTACCATGTGTAAAGTTGTCATGGATAAAAAAAACCCGCTAAACCCGATTAAAACCTCTATTGACATACAACAATATCAAAATAAGTCTTTGGTGTTGGTTGATGATGTGTTAAATTCTGGCGCTACTTTAATTTACGGAATTAAACACTTTTTAGAAGTTCCTTTAAAACGTTTTAAAACTGCGGTACTAGTTAATAGAAATCATAAAAAATATCCTGTAAAAGCCGATTTTAAAGGTGTTTCTCTTTCTACAACATTACAAGAACATGTTGTTGTAGAGTTTCATAAAAAAGAAACCGTTGCCTATTTACAATAGCTGCGCTTCTATTTCGCTAACAATAGTCGCTACACTCTTGCTGTCTATTTGAATTTTTATGCTTGATTGCTCGTAAAAAGAAGCTCTTTCAAACAAATGTTTACCTATATACTCTGTTAGTTTTTCTTTGCTAAGCTCTGCGATTAACGGTCTTGTGTTCTTCTCGGATTGTAAACGTTTTTCTAAAGTGCCAATGCTTGCTTTTAAATAAACTGTTGTGATACCAGTTTGCAATAACATTTTCATAACATCTCCATAACATGGAGTTCCTCCTCCAAGCGATATGATAGTATCTTGTTGTGATGCTAAAATTTCCTTTAAATAACGCCCTTCTTGTATTCTAAAGTACACTTCTCCTTTAGAAGCAAAGAGTTCTGCAATTGATAGTGCTTCTTTTTTTTCTATATACGCATCTAAATCGATAAAATCCATATTGGTTTTTTGAGATAACACCTTACCAATTGTAGATTTACCACTAGCCATATATCCTAATAAAACAATTTTCATCTATCAAGGTTTTGAGAACACAAATATCGGTAAAATAATGCATTAAAATCGTTGATTTTTCAAACAAATGATAGTATATTTGCACTCGTTTTAAAAACTACAAGACCTGGTAGCTCAGTTGGTAGAGCATCTCCCTTTTAAGGAGAGGGTCCTGGGTTCGAGCCCCAGCCCGGTCACCATAAAAAAGCTAAGCAGTCTGGCTTAGCTTTTTTATTTATTTTTAATGCACGTATGGCGGAATTGGTAGACGCGCAGGCTTGAGGGGCTTGTAATCGTAAGATTGTGCAGGTTCAACTCCTGTTACGTGCACAAAAAAATGAAGTTGGTAATTTCACAGAATATTAACAAGGTTCATTACTTTTATTAGTATTATTGCAGCATGCAAAAACACATTCTCCTTTTATTATTTATTACTGCCTCTTTCACAAGTTTTTCACAAAAACACGCAAAAACAGCTACATTAAAAGGGCAAATTGTACATGCTTTAACTAAAAAGGCATTGAGTGCTGCACACGTTTTAAACTTAAATTCTGTTTCTGGAACTATCACAAATAGCAAGGGCTTTTTTGAAGTGGCTACAAAGGCAAACGATACCATTCTTATCTCTTACCTCGGGTTTCAATCTATCAAATTAAAAGTGACTTATGATTTGCTAAAAGGGAATGAACTGGTAGTTTCTTTACATGAAAAATCTAACGAAATTAAGGAAGTGGTTATCAAGTCTACCAAATTAATTGGTGTTTTAGAGATTGATGTAAAGCAAGTTCCTAAAGACCGATTTACCAGAATTCACATCAATGGATTGCCACAAACTTATGAAGTTGGAAAACCTGTTTCACAAAACCTAAGCTCTCCTATTGCTGCGCTATTTAAACCGATAGATTTCCTTTACAATCACTTTGGAAATAAGCCAAAGCAACTTAAAAAGCTGCAAAAGCTAAAAAAAGAAGACAATCTTCGTAAGATGCTTGCTGGTAAGTTTGACAGAGAAGTAATGATGGAATATTTACAGATGGATAAAGAAGAGTTACGCAAGTTAATCACAGATTGTAATTATTCAGAATATTTTATAAAAAAAGCGAGTGATTTACAAATGATTGAAGCCGTACTTGATTGCTATGAAAACTATAAAGCTGTAAAAAAAGGAAAAATAGAACGAAATGTGCTTCCTACACGAAAAAACTAACTCTACACTTCGCAGATTTAACAAACAATAAAAAGGGTTGTAAGATTTAATTTACAACCCTTTTCTTCAACTATTAAAAACTAATTAATTATAACTAAAATACAGAAGTTATGTATTTATAGCTATGCCTTCTCTTGGTGTTCCAATCTACTCTTTTAGAATGGAATGAAATTCCAACTATGTTGTTTTTTTGAACTTCTTTTGATGTGTTGTTTATTGGTGTCATTTTAATCTATTTTTAAATTATTTTAAACGTATCTACACTCATAAGACCTCTTTTATAGAAAGATGTTACAGCAACGTTTTGTATTTAACAGATATTTAAGAAAATAGAAAACCCAGCTATAAATAGCTGGGTTTTAATTCTTTAATAAACACTCAGGTTTACTTACTTATTCTTAAAGCTGGCTTTAAAAAGAAGTACTTTCTTTATGTTTTTATTGATTTCCTAATATAATTGGCATTCCGCTTTTTCCAGAGCCAATAACAATAACTTTAGAGTTTGGAGACTCCGATAACTTCAACGTAGCTTCAATTCCTTTATCTTGCAAAATTTTATCAGTCAAAGAAGCGCTTAAAATTCTATTGGATTTTGCCTTTCCTTCCGCTTCAATAATTTGTTTTTCAGCTTCTTTCTTTGCTTTTATCAATCGAAATTCATACTCTAAGGCTTCTTGCTCTTGTCTTAGTTTTCTTTCAATAGCATCTCTAATTGTTTGTGGCAAGGTTACATCACGTACCAACACTTGATTGATTTGTACATATTGAGAATCTAAAATCAACTTGGTTTCCTCAAAAATTTCTTTTTGAATAATTGCTCTCTTAGATGAATAAATTTCTTCTGGCGTATAACGCCCAACCACTTCACGAGTTGCAGATCGCAAAGCAGGCCTCACGATAGTTTCTAAATAGTTGACTCCTTTTTCTTTGTGTAGATTTCCTAATTTTTCTTGTAGTGGCTGATACCAAATAGTAGCATCTAACTGAATGTCAAGTCCGTTAGAAGATAGTACTTTCATTTGATCAAAAAACTCTTGTTGTCTTACATTAAACCGCTGCACCCTGTTCCAAGGTAAAATAAATTGAAAACCTTCATCTAGTGCTGGTCTATCAGTTACAATACCATCACCTAAAGTTTCATACAAAACACCTCTTTCTCCACCATTAATAGTGATGGTAGCTTTTGATATGAATATAATTCCAATTACCACAATCACAATTAAAAAAATTCCTCCTTTTGGAAATTTTATTTCCATTTGTTGATTATTCATTTTCGTTGTTTTTTTAAATTCAATCAAAATTACAATTAAACCTTGTCAATTACAATCTTTATAGCCACAATCTTCATCTTCAAACTCTACCTCTAGCGTAATGTGTTCTAAATGAAATTGATCTTGCAATAGTTTTCTTGCTTTCTGTTTTATTTTTTTTGATTGCTCCCAGCTAATAATGTGATTAGCTACAATCAAATGCACTGTTAATACATTAAATTCCCCGTCCATTGTCCATAAATGACAATCATGAACCTCTTTAATTTCCGAAATTGTTAGCAATGTGCTTCTAATTTCATCCGTAGAAAAACCTCGTGGTACTCCTTGTAAAATAATTGAAATAGACTCTTTTATGTTTTTATATACATTAAACAACACAAAAGCAGCAATCAGTAACGATAAAATAGGATCTAGTATTGGAAGGTCCCAAAACTGCATTACAATACTTGCAATCAGTACTGCAACCCATCCCAACACATCTTCGAGTAAATGCAAAGACACCACTTTTTCATTGATAGATACTCCTTTTTTCAGTTTAAATACTGCGGCACCATTTACAATGATTCCTAAAATCGCCAACCACATCATACCAAAGGCATCAGTCGTTTCAGGCTCTATGATTCTTGGAATAGCTTCTTTGATGATAAATATAGAGCCAATTATGAGTACTAAAGAATTGATGATAGCACCTAATAATGAAAACCGTTTATAACCATAAGAATAATCTTTTGAGGGCTTTTTTGTTGATTTTTTTTGAAAACACCAAGACAATCCTAAGCTTAAACTATCGCCTAAATCATGAACCGCATCTGACATAATTGCTAAGCTATTGGTGTAAAAACCTCCAATAATTTCTATAATAGTAAATGTAAAATTTAAGAAAAATGCAGTTTTTATATTTTTTGTACTATGATAATCTCTATGATTGTGATGATGTGCCATAATAGTATAAAATTATTGACTATAATTTAAGTAAAATTCCTGCATTAAAAACAAAACCATCTGTTGGTGCCCAAATATCAGTAAATGTTGGGTTTGTATGTGGAGGTCCTACCATGGATTGATAATTGGATTGTTTTGTATCTGTAAAATTCTCAAAATTTGCATATATACTAATCTTTTTAAACGTTCTCATAGCCATCAGTCCCATCGTCCAAAAACCAGGTGTTTTTGTTAAATTACTTCTTAGCTGTGAACTTTTATAATAGGCTTCGTAGCCTATGCGCCATTTTTCGTGTACCTCATACATTAAAACGCCACCAAAATTATGCTTAGGTGTCAAAATCTTTTGCATACCATTAATTTTAACATTGTTAAATGCATAATTCGTAAAGAGTATAAAGTCTTTATATTTTAGTTTTAAATTGGTTTCAAAACCATAACTATTCAGCGGTTTTGATGAGTTTTTGAATACATAATCACTTCCTTGCTGCTCTAATATCAATGAATTTTTAAGCTTGGTGTAGAAGAACAATTGGTTGAACGAAACTGACACAGCA
>JAQWOR010000016.1 GCA_029245785.1 Polaribacter sp. | reverse complement strand
CTTTTAAATATGGTGATGCTGTTTTTGAAACCCTTAAAGTAATTGGTCATAGGATTGTTTTTTGGGAAGATCATTATTTTAGGTTGATGGCGTCTATGAGAATGTTGCGAATGGAAATTCCGATGAATTTTACCTTAGAATTCTTAGAGCAAGAAATTTTAAAAACAGTTCAAGCTCAAAAAAAAGCTACAGAATTTCGTGTTCGTTTATCAATTTACAGAAAAGAAGGAGGTTTGTACCTTCCAGAAACGAACCAGATAGATTTTTTGATAGAAGCTACTCCAAATACCCATGAAAATAAAGAAAGTTACACCATAGATCTTTTCAAAGATTTTTATAATTTTTCGGGGCTATTATCAACAATTAAAACAACAAATAGAATGCTAAACACCTTGTCTAGTATTTATATGAAAGAAAATGAATTAGACAATTGTATCTTAATAAACGAACGTAAAGGAGTTGTAGAAGCGATCAATGCCAATATTTTTGTAGTAAAAGGAAACCTACTAAAAACACCAGCTATAACAGAAGGCTGTATAAAAGGAATTGTTCGAAAGAAAATTATTGAGATGCTTGAAAAAAGTACTGAATTTACTGTTGAGGAAACGGTCATCTCTCCTTTTGAACTACAAAAGGCCGATGAATTATTTTTAACAAATACGATTATTGGAATCCAACCAGTTACTAATTACAGAAAAAAAATCTTTCAAACAACAATAGGAGAGCGGTTACAGGCTAATTTGAAAATCCAGGAATTGCTAGTAAGCTAATTAATTTAGCTGAATATTATTCGGAGCATTTGCCCAAATTTTATACTTTCCTCCTTTTTGCAAGAGCTTATTTTTCCAGATACTAGAATTGTCTGCTGCAAAAATATTAGGAAAATCATTTTCAGATACAAACCAAGAGTTTGTTTGTAGTTCCTCGTGTAATTGACCGATTTCCCATCCAGAATATCCTAAAAAGAAACGAATGTCATCATTCTCTAAAGATTGATTGTTTAAGAGGTCTTTTAAGGAGTCAAAATTTCCTCCCCAAAATATTCCGTTCGCAACTTCAATACTGTCAGGGATTAAATCAGGAACCTTGTGCACAAAATACAAATTATCTTGTTCTACCGGACCGCCTTGATATACTGTAAAAAGGCAATCAATTTCAGGAACTAAGTCATTTACCTTAAAATTTAACGGCTTATTCAAGATAAAACCAATAGAGCTATTCTTATTGTGTTCAGTCAATAAAATGATAGACCTCTTAAACGAAGTGTCGTTTAAGATGGATGGCTCAGCAATAAGTAGTCTCCCTTTTTCAGGTTGTAAAGAAATCATTGATTTGTATAAAAGTGTTTTAAATATAGTGTTTTTTATTTAAAAAAAAACCCCCTTAATAAATTAAGAGGGTCTTTATGGTTTTTACTTTTTTTAGTTCATTGCATTAGATAATCCAGCACCTGCTTTAAACTTAACTACATTTTTAGCAGCAATTTGGATAGTTTTCCCTGTTTGAGGGTTTCTTCCTGTTCTTGCAGCTCTATGATTTTTTGACCAAGTTCCCCATCCTACTAATGCAACTTTTTCACCTTTTTGTAAAGCTTTTGTAACATTTGAAGTTAAAGAATCTAATGCAGCTTTTGCAGCAGCTTTTGAAATTCCTGAATCCGCCGCCATTGCGTCGATTAAATCTGATTTGTTCATAATTGTAATTTTTTAAAAATTAATTGATCTGATAATTGTGCTTAACTAAGCTTAACAAATATAGCAGGAATAAGGGTTTGTGCAAGAAAAGACCTTAAAAAAAGGCATTTTTGTTAATAAATGAAGGTAAATTGTTAATAACCTAGGCTTAAAAAGAAGAAAAACAGTAAAACCGTATAAATAAAGGGCTTAGCGCATTTTTGAATCTTGAGTAAATTCAAACCCATTTAACAGGTTTTGGGCGTCCATTTTTTTCTTTCCAGAAATTTTAATTTCATCAATAATAAGGTAGCCACCTTTAACAGCCACTTTTAGTGTTTTTTTAGTCGTTAAAATGTTTCCAATTGTATCAGTGTGCTGTACGGGTTCTTTAGATACTTTGTATAATTTTGCTGTATGTTCTATACCATTTGTGTATATAGATGTCCAAGCAGTAGGAAAGGGGTTTAGTCCTCTTATTTTATTATAGATGTTATCTAGAGAGTCTGACCAGTCTATTTTGCACGTTTCTGGAAATAGCTTATATGCTGTTTTTTCTTCAAGCTCAGGTTGTGTTCTTGTTTTTAGGGTGTTGCTTTTAATCAAGGCTATCGTTTCTAGAACTAAGTCAGCACCTAAGTACATTAATGTGTCATGCAATTCGCCAACAGTTTCATCATCACGAATAGCGCATTCTTTTTGAAGAATGATCTCTCCAGTATCAATTTTATCATCAATAAAAAAAGTGGTCACACCTGTTTTGTGTTCACCATTTATAATAGCCCAGTGAATTGGAGCTGCACCTCGGTATTCAGGTAATAAGGAAGCATGTAAATTAAAGGTACCATATTGAGGCATGTTCCAAATAGCTTTTGGTAACATTCTAAAAGCGACTACAATGTGTAAGTTTGCATTTAATGCTTTTAGCGATGCCTGAAACTCGATACTTTTTAGATTTTTTGGTTGCAAAACGGTTAAGTTTTGAGAGATTGCATATTTTTTCACTGCAGATTCATTCAATTTTCTTCCTCTTCCGGCAGGCTTGTCAACTGCGGTAATAACACCAATAATAGTATGGTTGTTTTCTACTAGGTATTTTAGTGTGGTAACCGCAAAATCGGGGGTGCCCATAAAAACGATACGTAAATCTCTCATTTTTTTAAATAATATTGATTGTGTTGATTAATTGCAATGATGTCTTCCGCTAAAAGATGTTGCAAATTTACTAAAACAACTTCATCAGCAAAAGAGATATGGCTGCAGATTTCTTTAGAAGTATAATACGTTTTTGAACTTAAAAGATCTGTTATGTGAGTTGAAATGTTTTCTGTCTTTTTTTTCTTTGATAAGCAAACATCACAAACACCACATTCAGCTGCATTTTGCTCATTGAAATAGTATAAAACCTGAACATTTCTACAGGTGTCTGTGTTTTCTACAAAACGAATTAAAGCTTCCGATTTTTTCTTTTTTTGTTGTATATAACGAGTGCAGTTTTTAGAAATTCGATTGATAGCGATGGCATCTTCTCTAGGTACTAAAAAGTAGAGTTCAGAGGTGTTACTTGCTTTCTTATAATCAATAATCTCATCAATGTGTAATTGTGTTAATAATTGAATGGTTTTTGGAACTGTGCTTGCTATTTTTTTTGCTAACCAGTATTCATTTATAGGAGTTTCTTGTTCAAACAACCCACCGTAGCTTCTTAAAAGAGTATTGACAAGCAATTGTGTTAAAGTGTTGTTTTTTGCGTAGTGAATTACTTGGTTGCTCGTTGCTAAGAAGAGTACTGTAGATTTTTTTTTGTAATTGTTAGACAATTCAATAACTCCGTTATTGATTAGCATTCTTAGCGTATTGTTTAATTTATTGATAGGGTAGTTGTGTTTATTACTAAACTTTAGCAAGTTGAACTCAAACGGAGTAGAGATCAATTCTCCATTTGCTATTTGATATTGTTGATGTAAATTTTTATAGACTTCTTTCATCTCTGAAATTGAAGGAAAACTTGTAGCTGCTTTTTCTTTAAAAACTAAAGTATCATTACTGTTCTGTAGCAGTACAGCATATGATTTTTTTCCGTTTCTACCGGCTCTTCCTGCTTCTTGGATGTAATTTTCAACACTATTTGGTAAATCAAGATGTACAACAACCTTTACATTGTCTTTATCAATTCCATTCCGAAAGCGTTGGTTGCTACCATGATAGGTGTTCTTTCTGACATCCAATTTTCAAACGCTTCTTGCTTTTCGTTTGATGTAAGTCCGCCGTGGTAATAACTTGCAGAAAAACCATTAACAGTCAAGAATTTTGAAATTTCTTTTGTTTTATTTCTACTAGCAACATATACAATTGCTGGCGCCTTTGTTTTGGAAAAAATTTGCAACAAGCGATGTAGTTTGTCTTCAGTAAAAAATAATTGATAGGCCAAATTATCTCTATAAAAAGATTTTTTAAAAACCTGTACATTATTTAACTCTAAACTTGCTGAAATATCTTCGAGAACTTCTTTGGTAGCAGAAGCGGTTAAAGCAATAAAATTTGTATTGGGTTGGAGTTCTTTTAGAATGTTGATATTCCGGTAAGAAGGCCTAAAATCGTGTCCCCATTCAGAAATACAATGCGCTTCATCAATTGCAATTAAGCTCACCTTTAATTGCTTAATTTTTTCTTGAATAAAAGTTGATTGTAATCGTTCTGGAGAAAGGTATAAAAATTTATAATTCCCAAAACGAAGGTTGTCAAAGAGGGCAATCATATCATCTTGAGAAATCCCTGAAGTCAATGCAATGGCTTTGATTCCTCTATTGGTAAGATTTCTAACCTGGTCTTGCATTAAGGCAATTAGGGGAGATACTACAATGCAAACACCTTCTTGTAACAAGGTAGGGACTTGAAAGCAAATAGATTTTCCACCCCCTGTTGGAAGCAGTGCAATGACATTGTTTTTAGCTAAAACAGCTTCTATAATTTCTTGTTGCGGTTCCCTGAATGCATCATGATTCCAGTATTTTTTTAATATGTGTGTTGCCGTATTCATAGTTCGCCTTTGAGCGAATCCAAAATAAAATTTGTTCTTTCTTCAATAGTTCCAATCGGAACCATGATGATGTTATAACCAATTTCTTGATAGGCTTTTTGTAAATAGAGGTCAATCTCTACAGCTTGTTCAAAGCTTTCGTAGCGTTCATTGTCTGAAATGTAAATTTCTTTCCAAGGAGGTAACATAAAAACATGCTGATATAGGTATTGATTGCTTTTTTCAATAAAATGTTCTGGGTAATCAGTTTTTAAAAAATTTAAATAGGCATGAACATCCGGAATTCCTCTATCAAAAAAGACAAGGTTGCTCTTCTTTTTATCTGCTTCTAAAAATTGTTTTTCTCTTCCTTCTAATAACAGATTGCTAAACAACAATGGATCTGTTAAGAATAGTTGGTCAATGCCCTTTTTTTTTGCCATCAACGTTACTTCACGAGATATTTCTGGCATACAAAAGTATCCTCTGTCAATTAATTCGTTTAAAACAGAAGATTTTCCAGTTCCAGGGCCTCCAATAATTACTATTTTTTGCTGCATCCGACAAAAATATGTGTTTCTGATTATAAAAATAATAATATAATGTAATTTTGTACGAATTATTATAAATGATTCTGAAATTTAGAAATTAAGGATGAGCGATAAAGAAGCGTTTTACAGTAAATTAAAAGAAAGGCTAAACAACACTACAGCGTTTCCAACGGAGTATTTGTACAAATTTATAGTGCCGTCAACCGGTAATCAAATCAAAGAAATTGAAGGCTTGTTTAAAGATAGGTTGGCTAAAATAACAACAAATATCTCTAAGACAGGTAAATACACAAGTGTCTCTGTTCGTGTGCAATTAACGTCTGCTAATGAAGTAATTTTGTACTATAAAAAAGCGGAAAAAATAGCAGGAATTATTTCCTTATAAATAAACCCTCTTAAGAATAAACACCTTTTATGAAGACTAGAATAGTAACGATTTTTTTCTTTGCCTTTTCTATGGCAATATGTTCTCAAAAAAACACAGATGTACTTTTTGAAGTTGAAGGAACTCCAGTGTTTGTTTCTGAGTTTAAAAAAGTCTACGAAAAAAACATAGAATTAGTGGCTGACGAACGTCAGAAAGAGTTGAAAAACTATCTGGAATTGTACATCAATTATAAATTAAAATTGAAACAGGCATATCATTTAAAGTTAGACACTATAAAAGCTTATAAAAGAGAAGTTGAGACCTATAAAACCCAATTAATTAGCTCTTATTTACAAGATACAAGTTTTTTAGCTACACAAGTAAAAGAAGCTTATTTTAGGACAAAACACCAAATTAGAGCACGTCATATATTGATAAAATTGAACGCCAATGCTTCTCCACAGGACACGCTAAAGGCGTATCAAAAAATTATAAAAGCTAGAAATGAAATTATTTCTGGAAAACCATTTGCCCGTGTGGCCAGCATAATTTCTGATGATCGGTCTGCAAAAAATAATGGCGGAGATTTGGGTTACTTTACTGCATTTAAAATGGTGTACTCGTTTGAGAACAAAGTGTATCAGACAAAGATAGGTGAAATTTCTATGCCTTTTAGAACACGCTTTGGATATCATATTGCTAAAGTTATTGACTTAAAAGTATCTAAAGGGGAGCTAGAAGTTGCTCATATTTTAATTGCAGATACCACTGTTAAAGGAAAGTATAAAATTGACAGTATTTATGATCGTTTGCAAAAAGGAGATCATTTTAATGCGCTTGCGAAATTGTATTCTAATGATAGGGAGTCTGCAAAAAAAGGAGGGAGGTTGCCTAAATTTGGAATTGGAATGATGGTAAAGCCTTTTGAAGAAGCTGCCTTTTCAATACCTAAAGAAGCTGCGCTTAGCAAGCCTTTTAAAACGCGCTATGGATGGCACCTTATCAAATTGTTGAAAAGACATCCTGTGAAACCATTTTCAGAATTAAAAGCGCAACTTGCCCATAAAATTAAGAACAGTGATAGAGCAAGATTGTCTGACTTGGCAGTTTTAAACAGATTGAAATCGGAATATAAAATTGTTGTTAATAAACCTTCTAAAGCTGTTTTTTTAACATTAAATAGAGCTGCTGTATCTAGAGAGTCTTTGCAAAACATATTGCTAACGATTCAACATAAAAAAATTAAGCAAGTTCAGTTTTTTGATTATATTAAAAACAGAAAAAAGAAGTCAATAGAACTTCTTTTTAATGATTTTGTAGATCAAGAAGTAGTAGCATATTTTAAAGAGAGTTTAATACATACCAATCCTGTTTATGCAGCAGCATTAAAAGAGTACGAAGAAGGCTTGTTGTTGTTTGAGCTTATGCAGCAAAAAATATGGAATAAATCCATGAATGATTCGTTGGGATTGAAAGCCTTTTTTGTAAAAAATAAAACAAGGTATTCATTCAATGACTTATCAAAAAATAAAGGAGCAGTAATGGATGATTATCAAACGTACTTGGAAGATGAATGGGTGCAAGCATTAAAGAGAAGATATACAGTAAAAATTAGAAAAAGAACGGTAGATAAACTTTTAAAATCGTATCTAAAAAATGATTAAAAAAAACGTTTTTATAGGACTAATAGTGTTGCTGTCATCTTGCCAATATTTTGGCTTGGAGAAGAGAGGGGATATCAATAAAAAGCCAATAGCAAGTGTGTATGATACTCATTTGTATAAAGAAAATATTGCTGGATTAATTCCTGTAAACACGACGAAAAAAGACAGTGTTTTATTGGTGAAAAGCATTGTTTACAGTTGGGCGAAGCAACAGCTCTTGAGAAAAAAAGCAGAGGAAAATTTAACACAGAAAAATAGTCAGAAATACACAAGGTTAGTCCAAGATTACAAACAAGGACTACTGGTAAATGGATATAAAGAACGGTTGGTAAAACAACAATTGGATACGGTGATTTCTGAAAAAGAAATTATAGGGTATTATGATTTAAACCGTCAGAATTTTAGGCTCAATGAAGAACTCATAAAAATTAAATATTTGCATTTAGGGAATGACCTTTTAGATAAGAAGGAAGTTGTAAAATTGTTTAGATCTGAAAAATATGCAGATCTAATTGCATTAGAAGATCAAGGGATAAGTTTTAAAGGATTCAACTTAAATGATTCAACTTGGGTGAAAGTTGAAGACGTTTTGTTAAAAAATCCAAAATTTAAAGAAATTCTTAAGGAAAAACTGTTAAAAAAAACCAAATTCATACAAAAAGAAGATTCATTAGGACTATATTTGGTCGCTGTAAAAGACATCTTAAAAAGGAATGATATTGCCCCTTTAAATTATATCGCTCCAACCATACGACAAATGATTTTACACAAGAGGAAACTAGAACTAATTAGAGAAATAGAAAAAACGTTAATCAACGATGCAATACAGAACCAAAACTTCAAAGAATATTAAGCCAATAAGTTTACTGATTTTCCTTTTTATAGGATTGTATACTTTTACAACACAAGCTCAAAAAAACAAAATTGACGGTGTGGACGTTGTGATCGGGAAAAACATTGTACTGAACTCTGATATTGCCAAATTTAAATTGGACATTGAAAGGAGAAGCGAGGGTAAATTTAAAATTACCGATTGCGAAATGTTAGAACAAATCATGTTGCAAAAACTATTATCTCATCACGCGGTAATTGATAGTGTTATGGTTTCTGCAGAAGAGGTAAATAGTGCGGTAGCCAATAATATCAGGTATTTTATCCAGCAATTTGGAAGTGAAGAAGCTATGGTTAAAGCTTATGGTTTTAACGATGCTGAAGACATGAAGAAAGAGCTTTTTATCATTGAAAAGGAAAATGCTTTGGTACGAAAGGAGCAACAAAAAATCAATGAAAAAGTGGATGTTACTCCAGAAGAAGTGCGCATTTATTACAACGGATTGAAAAAAAATAATGAGTTGCCAGAATTTCAAGCAGAAATAGCATTGGCACAAATAGTAGTTCATGCAACACCAACAAAAGAAGAAGTAAGCAGAGTTTTAAAAAAATTAGGTGCCCTTAAAAAAGAAATAGAAGAAGGAGGAAGTTTTCGAATGAAAGCGATTTTAAATTCTGATGACCCTGCTGTTGTGAACAATGGAGGGAAATACACCATTACGAAAGAAAGTAACTTCATAAAAAAGTTTAAAGAAGTTGCTTTTTCATTAGATATCAATCAAGTTTCAGAGCCTTTTAAATCGGCATTTGGGTATCATATCATTCAATTGCATGAAGTAAAAGGAAATCAAAGAATAGCTTCTCATATTTTAATTCAACCAGAAATTACAGCAACTAAATTGAGAGAGACAGAAATTCAAGTAGACAAAATTAGAAAAGAGATTTTAGAAAACGACATTACCTTTGAAGAAGCAGTAAAGAAATATTCTGACGATGAAGACACCAAGCAAAACGGAGGCTTGATTATAAACCCACAAACCAATGAATCTACCTTTGACTTGACAAGAATGGATCCTACATTGTATGCTAGAGTGAGCGCTGTTAAAAAAGGAGAAATTACAGAGTCGTTTTATGATGAAGCTCAAGGGGGAGAAAAAATGTATAAAATTATCTTGATGAAAGATAGAACTGATGCACATGTTGCCGATCTAATCAATGATTATGAAAAGGTGCAACAGTTGGCATTGCAAAAGAAAAAAGAAGAGACTATTACCAAATGGGCCAAAGGAAAAATTAAAGACACTTATATCAAACTTAACGAGACTCATAAAAAATGTACGTTTGAAAAGAACTGGAAAAAGGAAAGCAAAGAGTAGATGTCTGATGTTGCTGCAATAGATCACCTAGTTAAAAGAACAGTTGCTTTAAAAGCAGAAATTGCAAAAGTAATTGTGGGGCAAAATGATGCAGTTGATTTTGTGATACTTTCTATTTTTTGTGGTGGACACTCTCTGCTAATTGGAGTTCCTGGTTTGGCAAAAACCTTATTGGTGCACACCATTTCTGATACCTTGGGATTGAATTTTAAACGAATTCAGTTCACGCCAGATTTAATGCCTTCAGATATTTTAGGAAGTGAAATATTGGATGAAAACAGGAAGTTTACATTCATAAAAGGGCCTATATTTAGTCATATCGTCTTAGCAGATGAAATTAATAGAACACCACCTAAAACGCAGGCAGCATTGCTAGAGGCAATGGAAGAGCGTTCTGTTACCGTTGCAGGACATCATTACACATTAGAACGTCCGTTTTATGTGTTGGCAACGCAAAACCCTATTGAACAAGAAGGTACTTACCCTTTGCCAGAAGCTCAGTTAGATAGGTTCATGTTTTCTATCCATTTAGAATATCCTTCTTTTGAAGAAGAGGTTGTTGTTGTAAAAAACACAACATCTATTTATAAAGAGAAAACTTCTTCGTTGTTTTCTGCGGATGAAATTATTGAAATTCAGCAATTGATTCGAAAAATACCTGTTGCAGATAATGTGATAGAATACGCTGTGAACTTGGTAAGCAAAACAAGGCCAAAGGGATCAAATGCTACAGATTTGGTGCGTAATTACGTAGATTGGGGAGCAGGTCCACGAGCTTCTCAAAATCTTGTTTTAGGAGCAAAAGCTTACGCAGCATTGCGCGGAAAGTATTCTCCAAATATTGAAGATGTACAAGCAGTAGCCATTCCAATCTTATCACATAGGATTGTTAAAAATTACAAAGCAGAAGCTGAAGGTATTTCGATGACAAAGATCATTACCTCTTTGTTTTAAGAGCTTGTTTTGTCTGTGTATTCAAAGAAGCTAAACATATTTCCTCCATATTTTTTAGAATAACGAAACTGAGGATGCCCAGAGAGGTCTGTTTGTTTTGAATGTTCTATAATTAAGAGACCTTCCTCTTTTAAGACATGTTGCTCAAAAACCAGTGTTGCAATTTGTAAAAATTGTTCGGTATCAAAATCATAAGGAGGATCTTCAAAAATAACATCGACTTTAAGAGCTGTCTTTTCTAAAAATTTATACACATCACTTTTAAAGGTGTTGATATTTAAGTCTAGTTCTTTTGAAACTTGGTTAATGTACTTTACACAGGCAAAGTGCTGGTCAACACTATACACGTTTTCAGTGCCTCTAGAAGCAAACTCAAAGCTGACGTTTCCAGTGCCAGCAAATAGGTCTAGTGCCGAAATACTGTCAAAATAATAATGGTTGTTTAAAATATTAAACAGCGACTCTTTAGCCATGTCTGTAGTAGGTCTGACAGGTAAATTTTTAGGAGCTGTAAGTCTTTTTCCTTTATGTTTTCCGGAAATAATACGCATAACTTATGGAAGGGTTGTATAATGTGAGTGGTTTAGAATTTCAGGATGCTCGTCAAAAAAGGGCATTTCGATGTCTATAAAATCAACATTCCGTATGTATTGATACGCTGTAGTATAGAGCTCAGAATCGAATTTGATTTCTCCCATAAATCGTACCAAAAGCTCTTCAGGATTTAGCTGTAGTTGCTCTGTAGTAAAAAGAATATAATAGATAAAGTCTTCTTTGGTAGCAAAGGAAAAGGTGTTGTAAAACAACAGTTTAGAGTTTTCGATTACAACAATGTCAATATGGTGTTTTGATACATTTACAAAAAACTGCTTTGCGGCATTGTTTTTTGTATGTAAAATTAATTTATCTATTAAAACAGTTGCGTGGTGTTTGTATTCAAATTCGCCAAATTTTTGAAAGAAAAAGTTATTTAGATTCACGTACGGAATGTATACATTTTTTACCTCTAACTGCGATAAACTATCAAAAGCAATAAAATCTGTAGTCAATGTTTTTATGGTGTACTCTAAATAGGTGTTTAGTTCGTTTTCGTCAAATAGGGTTGTAGGAACTAGTGTAGATAATGTATTTTGATGTAGTACAGTAACCGATTCAAACTCTTGACTAAATAATTTATTGTCTGCAAGTATGTTTTCAATTTCTACTAGAAGTAGTTCAGGAGTAGGAATTGTTTTATCAAAAATATAGCTACCAAAGTTTTGAATTTCTTTTGTTAGTATATGTGAGATACAAAAAGAAAATCCATCCAAACT
>JAQWOR010000014.1 GCA_029245785.1 Polaribacter sp. | reverse complement strand
ATTTCTGATGAAATCTATTATATTGTTGCAGATAAATGTACCGAGTGTAAAGGGTTTCATGAAGAGCCGCAATGTGCAGCGGTTTGCCCTGTAGATTGTTGTGTGCCAGATGAAGATGTTGTGGAGACAGAAGCCGAGTTGTTAGAAAAACAACGTTTTATGCATGAAGAAGATTGATACAAAATTATAGAGATATTAAAAACGCCCAAATCAGTTGATTTGGGCGTTTTTTTTGTTCACTATAAAAGTGAATCAGGATCATAAGTGAGGCATCGTTACTGTTTCAGAAAAATAGAAACGTGTAATTGTTTTAGGTAATTTTGACTATAAAATTAAGTTTCATTTCTTTTACCCGTTTGTCTAGAGAATTTCTTCTTATTACAAACACCTCATTTTTGTTTAGTGATAAAAGCATTCCTAGTTCAGTACTCAATTCTTTTAAAAGTGTTTCTCGTCTTTTTATAGTGGTTGCATGGTTTTCATTTTCATGACCATTTAATGCAATATCGTCAATCGCAGAAAGTAACATGTATTGCTCTTGATTTTTTGTTAAATAAATCAATATTTCTTTTTGTTGTGGACTTAACGTTGTAAAGACATTGTTATGATAATAAAACTGTTTTCTTGCCTTACTATAGCGAAGTACATTGTTTTTAAGACGATAGCCTTTAATAGCTTTGTACGAGATTGCAGTTAAAACAATGAATAAGAGTATGGCACCAACATATTTAAATATATAAGTGTATGTAGTCGGTTTGTAAAAGGGTGTTGAAGAAATTATTGCGCCTTTAAATGTTTTAAAAGGTTCCGAAAAAACAATACGTTCGTTTTTTGATGTTAAGTACACATAACTTACACGTTTTGTTTTGGGGTGGTAAACAATACTTTTAACATCCTTGTAGTTGGCAAACTTATAGGTGGTAACGCTATTATTGAAAAGGTCTATTTCTGTGATCTTCCTCGATACTTTATAAATGAGATGGTCTTTATAGAAAATATTGTCTTTTGTTTCTATAATATCTTTACTTATAGCATACTGCCCTTTTTCTTTCCAAATCATTGTTTGCAAGTTTAAGGCATACACGGTATGGTCTGTAATGGGTATAGTGTTTAAAAACTGATTTGAATCCATCCCTATTCCACCAAAAAGATATAACAACGAGTCTTTTTGTACATACAGCATTCTGCTGCGCTCGTGAACCAATTCTCTATTTTTAATTGGTGTTATATTCCATTCATGGGTATCAAAACTGTACCGGGTTAAAATATTTTTAAGGGTAAATATTCCGTAGCCTCCCCATAGATAAATAGTATTATTGTATTGAATAGGAACTGCATCATACTGATTTCTATACCTGAATGAGTTATCAATACGAGCAAAGGTGTTGTTTTTAAATTCCACTACAGGGCCACAACCAGCGTCTACCAAATAGCTTTGTTGATTTACAAGAACTGGATGCATTGTTGTCAACTACAAGCGCTAAAACATTGGTCAGTTTGATGTATGTAAATAATGAGATTGGAAACTTACTGCCTTTAGATGAGGTGGCAAATATTTGTAAAAAGCACGATGCACTATTTCATTCTGATACGGTACAAGGAATAGGGCATTACCCAATCGATTTACAAAAAACACCCATTGACTTTATTGCGGCAAGTGCGCACAAATTTCATGGACCAAAAGGTGTTGGATTTGCTTATTTTAAAAAAGGATTTGGAATAAAGCCGATGCTTCATGGTGGAGATCAAGAAAAAGGAGCGCGGTCTAGTACCGAAAATGTACACAGTATTTTGGGGATGGAAAAAGCCTTGGATATTGCGATTTCTACTATGGATAAGGATGCGAAGTACCTCACCGGTTTAAAATTGTATTTTATCAATGCGCTACAAGCGTGTTTTCCTACCATTGCTTTTAATGGATTGTCATCAGATTTAGAGAAAAGTAGCTATATAATTTTAAGCACTCGGTTTGCTATACAAAATGAGCTATTGTTCTTTAGCTTAGATTTGGCAGGAATAGCCGTTTCTGGAGGTAGTGCTTGCCAAAGTGGAAGCAACGGAGGCTCTCATGTGTTGAGCGCTTTTTTAAGCCCTGAACACGCAGCAGCTACTTCTGTGCGGTTTTCATTTAGCAAAAACACCACAAAAGAAGAAATAGATTTGACCATTGAAAAGTTAAAAGAGTTGCTTAAATAAAATCACTTTCCAACCTATCAAAAGACACGGTTGACTCGTTTAGATTTTTTTTATAAATTTGATCAACAAAAAACCATACCTAAAGTCTAGAGACACATGCTGCATAAATCTGCAATTATTTTAAAAATATACGGCTATATGCGCAATCATATAGTGAGTGTTAAAATTTTAAAAGAATATTTAGAAAAAGATGATGTTTTTGTTTCTAACAGAAGTTTGTTGCGTTATATGGATGTGTTAGTTGATCATGTTTCAGTACTGGGCGAAGATATTGAAGTGTATCGTGGCGAAAATAATAAAAAAGTGTGGAAGCTGGTATATAAAAAATCTTCTGAAAACTACTTGTCTACCTATGAAGTAAATACAATGCATCTTTTTAATAATTTCATACCTGTTGCAGTGCAGCAGCCTAGGAAAGAGAGTGTAGAAAAGATACAGGGAATTTTATATAAAAACTTTAGCAGAAGTAAGCTAGAGGTGAGTATAGAAGATCATTTATCTGCATATTATAAAACAAATTTTCATGAAAATAAATACAGTAAGAATGATGATCGTTCTATAGAATTAATAATAAATGCCGTTATCGCTAAAAAGCAAATTACAATCAAAAAGCGACAATATGACCTGACCAATATTCCAAAAAAATATACACTAATAAACACACCTTTAGACCCATTAAAGATTGTGTATCATCGCGGGGGACTATATGTTTGTCTCTATAGTGAAGGGTACGATAAGCTATTTGTGTTAGGCTTAGAGGAATTAGTAGCATTCAAAATTCTTGCCACTACTTACAAAACGAATCATATACAAAAAAAAGTAGCCGATCATTTTAATACACATTTCGGTGTAACACATAACATAAATAAGGAAATCTATACGATAGAAATAGATTTTTCAAATTTAGCAGGTGTATTTATCAACAGGCACTTTTGGCATCCATCTCAAAAAATGGCAGAGCAACCTAACGGAAATTTCAGGATGTATTTAACATGCGGTATTAACCGCGAATTAATTAGTTGGATATTAAAATGGGGTGCCAATGCCAACGTACTAAAACCTGTCTTATTAAAAAAATTAGTGCTCCAAGAGGTAGCGTTGATAAGTTCTAAAGACAGCAACCAATCGCTTGAATATTATAGTCCAGAATAACCGATCTCTCTCTCTCTCTCTCTCTCTCTCTCTCTCTCTCTCTCTCTCTCTCTCTCTCTCTCTCTTGGGGAGCTAAAACACTCTCTTTTAGCGATGTAGTTTCGTGTGGGTTTTTTATTTATAAATAAAAATGTAGTCGGTCTGTATCTGACGAACACCTGTCTTATATTTGTGTAAATTCTATGAAAAGGAAAATTTCTTTTAAAAAGAAAAAAGCTTCACTTAGTTGTGAGGCTTTTTTAGCTGTAAATTAAAACTTAGATGGTCTATATTTGGCGAACACATAGTTTATTTTTGTTTATAATTTTTTTTAAAAAACTATTTATAAAAAATTTACTTTTTACAATTTTAGGACTAAGCATAATATTTGGGTGCAGTAATTCTGATTCAGGGGTTGATATTACTGACCCTATTGAACCCATTGGGCCTAGTGGAAACACCTTTCCAGTTACAAGTATGGTTAATCTTTCTGGTCAGTGGGAATTTTACGAGAATAACGTATCAGGAAAAACAACTCAAAAACGACGTACTTATAGAGGAGTTAACTTAATTAAGAAGACCTATAACGACTCATTGGATGTTGGGGTTTTAGCAGAGGCAATATCGCCTTTAAGTGGTGAGTTGTCTGACAATGAAACAATTACTGCTGTTATTGGTAATTATGGTTATTTACCAATCTTTGAAGAGTTTTTAGTGTCCTACAAGATAGCATATGAAGATGAAGCGTTTGGTGAAGAAATTTCTGAAACCTATACAATTACAGACTCGTTGGCATCTGTAGATTATACATATTTTGATTTTGCTACTACTGCAGACTTATCCCAGCCTGGAGCATATACAATTCAAATGAGTACGCATATGGAGACTGATATGGATTCTGAAAACAATACGTATACTAGAATTGTACATTCATTAACATTTTCAGATGTATGTAATATTCATTCTTTAATTTTTGAGGAGAGTAATTCTACATTTAAACTTTATACACTTGACGAGAATGGTGTCTGTAATTATGTTATAATTGGAGATTATACATTAGACCAGGAAAATAATATTATAACATTATTTGTTAATGAATCAGGAGGCTCAGTAACTACAATTGGTCACATATATGACGCTGCAATAGATGATGACGGAGGATTTATAGGGGCAATATCTGTAGAAGGCTTGTGTGTTCAATTATTAGATGGTTTTGAAGAAGAGTCCTATGCTTCAAATCTTACATATATTCCAGATGATAATTTAGAATCTTATTTAATTAGTGCTGGTTTTGATGATCAAATGGATGATTACGTAATAACTTCAAATGTTAGTTCAGTTAGTTCTATCGCTATTGAAGCAACAGATAATTGGACCGTGGGTAGCACTATTGGTTTTTGGGATTTCGAGACAAGGTTTACGGATAGAATTAGTAATTTAGCAGGAATTGAGGCGTTTCCAAATTTAATGCACCTTAATTTAAGGGGGGAAAATTTAGATAGTATAAACATTACCCAAAATAGTAACTTAATATCGTTTGACGCAAACTTCAACACTTTTAATAAATTAGACACAAGTGGTAATCCTAATTTACAATTTATTTCTATTGATAGCAACGAGGTACTCCCTGAACTTGATTTTTCAAATAATAATAATCTTATTATGCTTTCAATACCTATGTGTTCTATTAATGGTTTTATTGGAGAAGGAGGGTATATAGATATTTCTAATTTAACTCAGCTTGAATTTCTTGATTTATATGATAATAATTTAACCTCTGTTGATATAAGTAATAACCCTAATTTAAAGGAAATACGTTTGAACTTCACTTATAATATTACTTCAATGGACTTTAGTAATAACACATTGCTAGAAACGGTTTTGTTTAACAATAGTAACTTACAAGGGGTTTTAGATGTATCAATGTGTGAAAACTTAGTTGAGTTAAACGTGTCGCAAAACCCTGGTTTAAATTGTATAAAAGTGAATGCTGCGCAATTAGAGGCCCTTAATAGTAATAACCCTAATTATGAATGGGAGTTTGATTCTGGTGTTACAATCTCTTTAGACTGCAATTAGCTTTAAAAATCTATTTTGTCAACTATGAAAGCCAGGCAGGATGGAAAAATAAATCCAAGAAACACTTGCTGTATTAATAGTTACCAGGTCGCATATGTTAGTAAACAGCGAAGAGCAAGGTGCTAAAACCATTGGTAGGTGTTTTTTTAAACCAATTAATAAGATTGTATAATATTTGAAGAAGAGGGGCGTATGGCTTAATGTTTGCGCCTTTTTTTTTATAAAAAAAATGTTTTTACAATAAAAACGCCCAAATCAGTTGATTTGGGCGTTTTGGGTTTATACATATTAATTCAAATAAAAATTTATAATTTAAAACTTAATCTTGCAAAGTAATAAGCACCGTCAGATCCCATTTGTACAGAATCAGCTAAACCACCTTGGTCTGTCCATCCATCAAATTGAGGGGTTGCATAGGTGTTAAAAATATTATTACCACCAATAGTCAATGTCGTAGCATTAGAAAATTCATAAGACATGTTTAAATCTACTATCATGGCAGCTTCGTAAATGTCAGTAGCACTACTATATAATGCTGCTGCTTCAGCTGCTGTAGTTGCAGGAGAATCTACCCATTGAAAATCTTGTAGTTCAACTTGACTAAACTGTGTCAACACAGTATTTATGTTGAATTTTTTATTTGTGTATCCTAAGTTCAACCCAACTTTATAGTCAGGTGCTGCCGCTTTTAAATAGGCTTGAGAAAAGGGACCGAAGAAGGTGTATTCGTTCAAGCTTCCATTGTGAATTTTATCAATTTTTAAGCCATTCATATTTCCAACGATCCCAACATTCATTGAGCTATTGTCATTTAAAGAGGTCTTGTATGATAACACAAAATCGATTCCTGTTGTTTTGGTGTCTACACCGTTTGCAAAAAACTGTGCTGCATCAACCCCTAATCCTAGTCCTGAAGCATCAAAATTATCGGTCAAGACAATTCTGTCTTTTACACTGATTGAATACGCATCTATCGTAGCGGTAAAACCACCTGTTGAATAGGTAAATCCAATACTACTATTAAATGCTTTTTCTTCTTTCAAAGCACCAATTCCAAATGCTTTTGTAACCGTGCTGTTATTGGCAGATAATAGAGAAGGTACTGATTGCCCTCCTACAATGTTTGTAAAGATTAAATTGTAATAAATCTGTGCCAATGAGGGCGCTCTAAATCCTGTAGAAACAGAACCACGGAAAGACAATTTATCGTTGGCTTTTAATCTACTTGCCAATTTAAAGTTGAAGGTGTTTCCAAAATCACTATAATCTTCATAACGTACAGCTGCAGCTATTAAAAATTTCTCACTCGTATTGTATTCTACGTCTGCATACACACCTATATTGCTTCTTCCTCTGTCAACTACATTGTCAGGACTGTATCCAGGAAATCCTTGTGATCCACCAGGAAGTTCATCTCCGTTGCTATCAACAGCAACGTCTTGTAATGCAGGGTTTGAAATTGCCAACCCGTTGATGTCATATAATGAATAAGAAGCTTCTTCTCCAGCAAAAATTTCAAAGTTTTCCGTTCTGTATTCCATCCCAAAGGCAAAATTTACTCCTGCAGCAATGTCTTCGTAAAACTTCGTAAAATCAACGCCTGTTGTATTTTGAGATAAGCTATGTCCACCTGCATCAAAATCAGTTGGAGAAGCATTTCCCATAGAAGCATTATTGGTGTTTTTAATAAAGTAATGGAAATGGTTTTTTCCATAGGTATTGTTAAAATCTACATTCCATCCATTAGCCATTGTATGTTTTACACCTGCCGAAACAGAAACATCGGTAATGTTTGATGTAATTTGTGGTGTAAACCCGTTAGGATACAGGCTTTCCACTGCACGGTTGTCACCATCAGCAAAGCTTCCTCTTGTAAAAGCATTTGCGTTGGTATCTCTATAGGTTCTGCCACCAAAAGCATACACTTCTGTATTGTCTGAAACAGGAATCAATGAGTTTACCATAAAACTAAATCCATCAATTGCGGCGCTTCCATATCCTTTTCTCCAGCTAAATCCTGGACGTAACGTTTTTTCTTTTGAAAGTAGTTCAGTGGTAAAGTTTACATATCCGCTTTCTCCCATTTTTATACCGTAATTTAAATCTAGCTTGGTGGTAACTCCATCAAAACTTCTGTCTTTTCCATCCAATCTGTTTTTCCCGTCTATGTTTGTCATCGTAGGATCCCATCCATCTTGTGTGTCAATAAATTGTTGCCTATAATCACCACCCACAGCAGTACTGTAAGCTCCGTAAGTAATACCACCGGTTATACCATCAGTATTGTCATTTAATACAATATTGATAACACCAGCAATGGCATCAGATCCGTATTGTGCAGAGGCACCGTCACGTAACACTTCAATTCTTTTGATTGCTGAAGACGGAATGGCATTTAAATCTGTTCCTGAGTTTCCTCTACCACGTGTTCCAAAAATATTGACCAATGAAGATTGGTGTCTTCTTTTACCATTGATCAGTACCAATGTTTGATCTGGACCTAATCCTCTTAAAGATGCTGGTACAATATGGTCAGCACCATCAGATCCTGATTGTTTTGTTGCATTAAAAGAAGGTGCGGCATATTGTAGTATTTGACTTATTTCAACACTACCTGTTCTATTTGCCAAATCCTTTACGTTGATAACATCAACAGGTACTGGTGTATCAGTCGCTGTTCTTCTAGGGCTACGAGATCCAACAACAACAACTTCATCTAATTGTAAACCTTCTGATAAAACAATAGCTACTGTTTTTCGTCCATTAACGGAAACTTCTTTTGTTTCGTAACCTGCAAAGCTTACAACTAAGATAGCTCCGTCCTTAACAGTCAACGTAAATTTCCCGTCAAAATCTGTTGCCGTTCCATTGTTTGTCCCTTTTTCAACAATATTTGCACCCGGAAGGGCTTCATTGTTAGTGTCTTTAATTGTTCCAGAAACCGTTTGGGCTATGGCAAAATTAAGACTAAAGAGAGCACACGCTAATAAGAGTGTAAATTTTTTCATAAAGTAAGAATTAAGTTAATAAATTAGTTATCGTTCTTGGATCTCTTAAAATGAGACTGTATAAAGCCCGACTTATACTATAAGAGTATTTATTTGCTTATTTATACTCTTTTAAAAGTTTTTTTTTAACGCATCTATTTACCGTATTTTTCTTCATAAAAAAATGCCTTTACAATAAAAACGCCCAAATCAGCAGATTTGGGCGTTTTCTTGATGGCTAAAATTAATTCAAACTTTTTAGCTGTTTATTAAAACTTCATTGTAAATTTTAATAAGTAGTTGGTTCCTAACTGCCCCATTTGGGTCACTTCAGAACTGTAATCAAATCTACCACCTGCAGATCTTAAATCAACATTTCCATTAGTTCCATCATGCAAGATGTCTGGATACACGTCAAAAATGTTGTTTGCCGTAAACGAAATTCTAAAATTATCTGTAAAGTCATAACCGAAAGCTAAATCAGAGACTACTTTTGCTTCATGTACTTGGTCATCTACAGCAGTTTCTCCAGCAACAGTAACTTCACCAAAACGAGTGTTGTTAAATGCCATATCAAACTTGTTAACGTTGTAGTTTAATCCTAGTGCAATTTTAGATTTTGGTCTTGCATCTGTAATACGCATTGACTCTCTGTGGTTAAAAATTTGATAACCACCTGTTTCTAATATACTAGGATTTGCAACAGCACCTTCAATGGTTGTGTTGTTAAAATTCATGGCTAAATTTGCACCAAATGTTCCTTCTCCAACTTCGATGTTACTATAATCAAGAACTAAATCAACTCCGTTTGTTTTAGTATTTACGGCATTGATAAAGAATTGTAACGCCAATACATCGTTGTCGATTAAGATTTGCTCAACAGCATCAGAGCCATCTAAAGCACCATCTAATGGTTTAATTTGAGAAGAGAATAATACTCTGTCATCTACACTAATTTGGTAAATATCTGCACTGATGCTTAATTTTCCAAGTTTTGTTGTGGTTCCTACAGAAAAGTTTTGAGACGTCTCTGCGTGTAAGTTAGGAACTCCTAACGCTACAATAGCAGGAGAGTTGTTAGGCAATGTACCTTGTAATTGTGGGTCTGGGTTTGGAGCTACAATGATATATTGTGTCAATTGAATATATCTTTGGTGTAAACTAGGTGCTCTAAAGCCGGTACTTGCAGACGCTCTAATAGCGGTGTCATCGCCAATTTTATAACGACCATTTATTTTCCAAGAAAAATTAGATCCAAAGTCAGAAAAATCTTCATAACGGATGGCTCCTCCAACAAGGAAGTTTTCTGTAAAATCAAAATCCAAACCTGCATAGGCAGCAAAGTTAGAACGACTCACGTCCATAGCTTCTGCTGGTTTAATTCCTGCAAAAGAATCTGAACCACCTCCGTAGTAAGAAATCTCATCTCCTGCGTGTCCTTTAAAGTATTCTTTTTTGTATTCAATCCCAAAAGAAGCACTCACTTTTTCGTTGTACACTTTGCTAAAGTCTAAGTTTGTAACAATATTGCTAAACGCATAGCCACCAGGATGAAATGTTCTAGGTGAGGTTCCGTGATCTGCTAAATAATCTCTATTCACAGAATTATTAACGGTATAGTCCACATAGTTTCTACCATAGGTAGCACTTAAGTCTGTTTTCCAGTCTCCAACATTAAATTTAAGTCCCAATACATTCATATTGTCTAATACTTCTGTTTCAAAAGTTGGATGATATCCTACAAAATCTTCATAGGAAGAGATAAATTCTGCAGCTTGTACATCACCTCTCCAGAATGGAGATCTGTAGTAGGCATAACTTTGTCCATATCTACTTGTAAACGTATGGAACGTGTATAGTTCTGAATCCTCTCCTAAAGGTAATGTAATGTTAACCAATGCAGATTTTTTAGTTAATTTTGGTTGTCCAACTTTCATGCCTGTATCAGGGTTTTCAGTCATCCAATCAGAAACATTGTTAAAATAAGATAGGTCTCTAATATATAATGGGTCATTAGGACCTGTGTAATTAGCTACGTTTGGAGCTGTACCAGGACCATCTTGGGTGTCGCCAGCTCTATTGGTGGCATTTTGATCGTAATACTCTAAACTTAAGTTTACTTTAGCATCACCCATGTTAAAAGTAGAATTATAATCAACCCCCATATTAAACCCGTCACTTTGACTCGTGATTCCTGCGTGAGAATTCACTTCTGTAAAGTCTGTATCATCTTTTAAGATGATGTTAATTACCCCAGCAATGGCGTCAGAACCATATTGTGCAGAGGCACCATCACGTAAAACTTCTATTCTTTTTACTGCGGCGTTTGGAAAACTCTTTAAATCGATACCAACTTCTCCTTTTCCAGGCGTACCGTTTAAGTAGATTTGTGCAGATTGCTTCATTCTTTTACCGTTCATCAAAACCAAAGTTCTACTTGGTCCTAATCCTCTTAAATCGGCTGGATCGAAATGCGCAGTTGCATCAGAAATGGCTTGTGTAGCAGAGTTAAATGAAGGTACAGAATAGTTTAGCATTTGTTCTACTTGCATTTTTCCTGTTGCTTTTAAAACAGCAGCGCTAATATTGTCAATTGGCACTGGAGAATCTAAAACTGTTCTCGGTTTTGCTCTGTTTCCGGTAACAACAACTTCGTCTAATTGCATTCCTTCAGTTAAAACAATGTTTAACGTTTTTCCGGTAACAGTTACTTCTTTTGTTTCGTAACCTGCAAAGCTTACTACTAAAGTAGCGCCCTCTTTAACGGTTAACATAAAGTTTCCGTTAAAATCTGTTGCAGTTCCGTTTGTTGTACCTTTTTCAACAACATTTGCACCCGGTAGGGCTTCGTTGTTAACGTCTTTAACTGTACCAGAAATACTGTTCTGAGCGACTGATACATTGAAACTAAAAAGAGTACACAGTAATAAGAGTGTAATTTTTTTCATAAAATTAAGAATTAAGTTAATAAATAATTTGTGTGCTTTAAAAATGATATAGATAAAGGCACGACTTATATTATATAAGTAGTTTGTGATAGTATTATACCCTATTTTTTGTAAAAAAAATAAAATAGGTATTTATACAGGTGTTTAAAAGCGTTGGTTTAGAGCTCTAATTTAATTTTGGTATAATAGAAGGTTCCATTGGTTCCCATTTGCACAGCATCCCAAAATCCGCCGCCATCGGTAAAACCATTTTGTACTGTAGGGTAGATGTTAAAGAGGTTATTGCTTCCAATTTGAATATTAACTAATTTAGACACTTGATATGAAAAATGCACGTCTGTAGTAACTTTAGCATTGTAAAAATCTGTAGCTGTTGCAAGCCGTTCTTCTTCAGAGTTATTGAAGTTAGAAAGGTCTTTGCTTATTTGCCAATCAATTAATTTCTGACTGCTAAACCGAGTAACTGAGAGTGCCGTTTTGGTTTTCTTATATCGATAATTAAGGGTTAAGTTAAATTTGTTTTTTGGTGCTGAAGCTAATAAAAATTGACGGTCTCTGACTCCAAAAAAAACTTCTTTGTCTAAGCTCTCATGATGTACTTTGTCAATTCTCATATGATTGATGTTCCCTGCTAATTCGATAGAAATGTTTGTGTTTTCAAAATGTTTTTTCCAGTTTAAAACAACATCCAGTCCAACAGTTCTTGTATCAACGCCATTGGCAAAAAACTGTACATTATCTACATCGATTCCAAAGCTAGTAGCATCAAAACTTCCGCTAAGAATAATTCTGTCTTTAATTGCCACATAATAGCTGTCTAGAGCTATATTAAAGTTATTGCTTATTTTACTAGCAGCCCCAAAACTGGCATTGATTGCTTTTTCTTCTTTTAACTTGCCAATGCTCAATTTTCTGGCAATAGGACTGTTATTTGCTAATAAAAGAGATTCTGAAGGGGTGTTCCCTATGAAATTGGTAAATGAAAGGTTGTAATAAATTTGTGCCAAAGAAGGAGCTCTAAATCCTGTGCTAAATGAGCTTCTGACATTTAAAAAGGATAAAAATTTTACTCTTGATGTTACTTTAAAGTTAAGGGTGTTTCCAAAATCACTATAATTCTCGTACCGTATTGCTGCTCCGAGCATTTGTTTCTCAGAAAAATCAATTTCCGTATCTGCATACAAGCTAAAATTTGTTCTACTTCTGTCTACTTCATTAGAAGGTGAATATCCAGGAAACCCTTGAGAACCTCCTGGTCTGATGTTGTTATTGTATGTTGTGTAGTCTAAAATTGGAGTGGTGTCAGTGATTACATTTCCGTTTTTATCATAGGCTGCATGAGACCCTGTTTCTCCAGCAAAAATTTGATAATTTTCAACCCTGTATTCCAATCCAAAGGCAACATTGATTCCATTGAGTTTTTCAGAGAGGTATTTAGAAAAATCAATACTTGTTGTATTTTGTGTCAACTGATGTCCGCCTGCATCAAATTCAGTGGGAGAATTTTCTTCTAAGGTAGCGTTCAATGTTTCTTTGATTAAATAGTGAAAATTGTTTTTTCCAAAAGTGTTATTAAGGTCAATGCTCCATTTGTGTATTTGAGTTAAAAAACCGAATGAAAAAGAACTGTCGGAAATTTCAGAAGTTATTAAAGGGTTGAATCCGTTGGGATATATGGCCAATACATTTCTACTGCTATTTTCAGCTCTAGTAAAGGCATAAGCCTCTGTTTTTTTATAATTGTAACCACCATTAGCGTACAATTTTGATCGTTTTTTTAGGGGAATTTCAGAATTTAAAAATAAACTAAAATTGTTGGCTGCCGCATCTCCATACTTTTCACGGTTTGCACTACTTGGCCTAAATGTATGTGCTCTAGAGGTAATTTCTGACGTAAAATTAACAAAGCCAGCGTTGCTAATTTTAGCGCCATAATTGACTCCAAGTTTGTATAAGACTCCATCAACTTCTTTTTCATTGTTTGAAGCAATTAGTCCTGTGTTTGCATTGTGAAACCCGCTGGTTAAGAGAATTTTTAATTTATCTACATCATCTTTCAAGACAATATTGATAACACCAGCAATGGCATCTGAACCATATTGAGCAGAAGCACCATCACGCAACAATTCAATTCTTTGTATAGCAGATATAGGTATTGCATTTAAATCGGTTCCTGAGTTTCCTCTTCCTCTTGTTCCAAAAATATTGACCAATGAAGATTGATGCCTTCTTTTACCATTGATCAATACAAGCGTTTGATCAGGACCTAAGCCTCTTAATGAAGCAGGGATAATGTGATCAGTGCCATCGGCACCAGATTGTTTTGTCGCATTAAAGGAAGGGATGATATGTTGCAGCAATTGATTGATGTTTAGCTGCCCGCTTTTATTGATTGTATTTTCAATATTGATAAAATCGATAGCAATAGGAGTGTCAACTGTGGTGCGGTTTTTATTTCTTGATCCTACAACGTGAACCTCGTCTAATTGCTGTCCAGATTCTAAAATAATGGTGTGAATTTTTTTAGGGCTTACTGCTATTATTTTTGAATCACACCCAACAAAACTAATTTCTATGGGATGATTGGGTAGTGTTCGTATATTAAAATAACCATCGTTATTCGTTGTAGTTCCTCTATTTGAGTTTTTCTGAACTACAGTAGCTCCTACTAAAGGGGTGCCGTTAGAGTTAAGTACAACGCCTTCAGTGGTTAGAAGATTCCGCTGAAGCTTTTCATAGTCCTCTTTGGTATAGACCACATAATAATTGTTTCCTAAGTTTTCAAAACGATACGCTGTATTTAGCTCTAATGTATGTAGTATCTTTTTTAAAGAGGAGTTATTAAGAATTGTAGCGTTTACTTTTTTTTTAGTAAAAATGGACGAGCTGTATGTGAAGAAAACGTTGTACTTACTACTAATAGAATCTAATAAGGTTGTGTAAAGAATTTGTTTAGAAGAAGTATGTTGTGCATTGATTGAGCCACAAAACAAAAACGCACTAAAAATTAGCACAATACTTGTTGTCAATGTTTTCTTCTTGGACATTCAGAAAAATAGTTTCAGCAATATACTATTTTTTATTCTGAATAATTAATTGGTTGTTTACATTTTTGATTTGAACCTGCACCGCTTTTTCAATTGCTTGCAAGCAAATGTTTAAATTGGTAATTGGTACGACTCCAGTAATGATCTTGTTGCTGCTTTCTTATCTTTAAAAACAGCTGTCAATCCGTAGGTGTCTTCAATCCTTTTGATGGCATTACTAAGTGTTGAATTTTCAAAGACGATCGTTCCGTTCTTCCACGAAGTTTTATGACTTGTATTCACAAGACTTCTTTGCTCTAAAATAAGATTCTTTTTAGAGGAGTAAGAAATAAAATTTCCAGGCTTCATCTTTGCTTTTTGACCATTTTTAAAGGCTAGAAAAATAGCTCCTTCCTCTAAGAAGACATCCGTTTTTTGATGTTTTGTGTCCACATTAAAAGAGGTTCCATATACCTCTACAGACAAATCACCCGTGAGCACCCAAAATTTTGCTTGCGTAGTTTCTTTCTTATCAACTTCAAAAAAGGCCTCACCAGTAAGCCATACTTTTCGGGGGTTATTTTTATAGTATGAAATGGATGAATTTGAATTTAAGGTTACTTTACTGCCGTCTTTCAATGTTAGGTTTAAAAACTCTCCATAAGTAGTTTTATGAGTGGTTTTTGAAAAGTTGTTATTCATCAGGTATGCTCCCAATGAGATGAACAGCGCTATTGAAGCTGCAATGGCAATGTATCTACTGTATCCAGGTTTTTGTCTTTTAAAAATAGGCCTGCTTTTTTTGTTAATTTTTTTCTCTAGTTTTTCCCATTCTAAAGAAATTTTTTCTTTGCTAGGAGCTGTTTTTTTAAATTGAATGCCTACAACAATTTCTTTGGCATCATAAACCATTGCTTTTTTTTCAGGATTATTAGCAATCCAATCTTCCCAAAAAGAAGCATCTGAAAGCTTGTTTTCTTTTGCCCAATTAATAAAAGACGTATCGTTTAAAAAGTCTTCTATGGTGTTGTAATTTTTTTTGATCATGTGTATGTTAAAAAATAGGGTTTGCCCTTGTATTTTAGATAAGTACTCCTTTTGTAAAATATACTCTCTATTTTCGGCGAAATTAAGAATTAAATAATTGATGTATGGCTGCTACTTCTCTTAAGTTTTTGAGCGCTTTATGAATTGTGTTCACAACACTTTGGTAGTTTACTTCCATAACAGAGGCTATATCGCTGGTTTTTAGACCGCTATAGTATTTTAAGTAGATAGCTTCCTTTTGCCTTTTAGGAAGATTATTTAATAAGTGTAAGATGTTTTTATTTTTAAAAGTTTCATTTTCTTGATGTGTCATAAGTTCTTCAGGGCTAAAATTAACATCAACAATTGTTTTTTCCATTTCATCAATGGCAATTGTTTTTGATTTTTTCTTCATTGTTTTTAAAAGATGTCTTCTGTAGGATGAAAATAAATAAGGAGCAATGGTTTCTAAATCGCTTAAATTTTCTTTATGTTCATAAATGTATAAAAAGAAATCTTGTAAAGTGTCTTCCGTTAAAGAAGGGTTTTTAGAAATCTTTAGCCCATAATTATAGAGCATTGGATAGTAAGTTTTAAAGAGAACAGAAAACGCCTTTAAATCTCCTTCTTTTAAAGCTTTCCATATAAAGTGATCTGACAAGTTTTTCATTGAGGACGACACAAACAGTTTTAGTTTGTGAGCCTTAAATTTATAAAAAAAATGTAGAAAAGGGGGTTTTATTTTTTTTTATGTCAACTTTATGATGAAGATCGCTACTTTTTTTAGAATGAAATGAACTATATTTGCACCGCTAAAAATTTAAATTTATGAAGGCTGGAATTGTAGGATTACCCAACGTAGGAAAATCAACCTTATTTAATTGTTTATCAAATGCAAAAGCACAAAGTGCCAATTTTCCATTTTGTACCATAGAGCCTAATATTGGTGTGGTAAATGTTCCTGATGAGCGTTTAGAACGCTTAGAAGAAATTGTTAACCCAGAGCGTGTACAGCCAGCAACGGTAGAAATTGTAGATATTGCAGGACTGGTTCGTGGGGCAAGTAAAGGAGAAGGCTTAGGAAATCAGTTTTTAGCGAATATTCGTGAAACCGATGCAATTATTCACGTGCTTCGTTGTTTTGACAATGATAATATTATTCATGTAGATACCACAATTGACCCAATTAGAGATAAAGAAACGATTGATATAGAGTTACAGCTAAAAGATTTAGAAACGGTTGAAAAACGATTGGAACGTGTAAAACGTTCTGCAAAAACTGGAGACAAGGCAGCGCAATCTGAATTGGCAGTTTTGCTAAAAATTGAAGAAACTTTATTGAAAGGAGAATCAGCAAGAATTATTAAGTTTTCTGAAAAAGAAGAAGAGTTTGTAAATCCGCTGCAATTGATTACTACAAAACCTGTATTGTATGTTTGTAATGTAGACGAAAATTCTGCAGTGAGCGGTAATGCATATGTAGAACGTGTAAAGGAAGCTATTGCTGGCGAAGATGCAGAGATTATTATCTTGGCAGTAGGTACAGAAGCAGATATTAATGAATTGGATGATTATGAAGAGCGTCAACTATTTCTAGAAGATATTGGATTAAAAGAGCCGGGAGCCTCAAAATTGATTAGAACCGCTTATACATTACTAAACCTACAAACTTATTTTACTGCAGGTGTTAAAGAAGTAAGAGCATGGACTATCAATATTGGAGATACTGCCCCACAAGCAGCCGGTGTAATTCATACTGATTTTGAAAAAGGTTTTATTCGAGCAGAAGTAATTAAGTACAACGATTTTATTGCCTTAGGAAGTGAAGCAAAGGTAAAAGAAGCAGGAAAGTTAGCTGTAGAAGGGAAAGAGTATATTGTACAAGATGGAGATATGATGAACTTTAGATTCAATGTGTAAAGCATCAAAAAAAAAGCAATTAAATAACTATTAAAAACTCTGTTGATAACTAATTCAATAGAGTTTTTTGTTTTTAGTTCTAAGTGTTATTTTAGCAACGACTTCAAGTAGCAAAAATATCTATGGCAAAAGAAACAATATATACCTAAGACAACATCCGATCGCTCGATTGGAAAGAGCATATTCGCATGCGCCCAGGAATGTACATTGGGAAGCTAGGAGACGGTTCTTCTCCAGATGATGGAATCTACATTTTGTTGAAAGAAGTGTTAGACAACTCTATCGATGAATATGTGATGGGTGCAGGTAAAACAATCGAAATATCTATTCGAGATAAACAAGTAACGGTTCGTGATTACGGACGTGGAATTCCGCTAGGAAAAGTAGTTGATGTAGTATCTAAAATGAATACAGGAGGGAAGTATGACTCCAAAGCATTTAAAAAATCGGTAGGCCTAAATGGTGTAGGTACAAAAGCAGTAAATGCATTATCAACCTATTTTAAAGTACAATCGGTACGCGACCACCAAACTTCTTTTGCTGAATTTGAACGTGGAAATTTAACGCTCAATGAAGCTGCTCAAGAATCCTCCTTAAGAAAAGGAACCAAGGTGCAGTTCATTCCAGATGAAACTATTTTTGGCAAGTACAAGTTTAGAAATGAATATGTTGCCAAAATGTTAAAAAATTATGTGTATTTAAACACTGGTTTAACCATTCTTTTTAACGGTGAGAAATTCTTTTCTGAAAATGGTTTAAAAGACCTATTACAAGAAAATACGTCAGAAACAGATTTGCTATATCCAATCGTTCACTTAAAAGGAGAAGACATAGAATTGGCTCTAACACATAGTAGAACTCAATATTCAGAAGAGTATCATTCTTTTGTGAACGGACAACATACTACACAAGGAGGAACACACCATGCGGCTTTTAGAGAAGCGTTGGTAAAAACCATTAGAGAGTATTTTGGTAAAAATTACGAAGCTTCTGATATTAGAAAATCTATCATTTCTGCCATTAGCATTAAAGTAACAGAACCTGTTTTTGAAAGTCAAACCAAAACCAAATTAGGCTCTACAGAAATGGGAGGAGGGTTGCCTACTGTGCGGACTTTTATCAATGATTTTGTAAAAACGAAGCTAGACAACTACTTGCATAAAAATTCACAGACTGCAGAAGCTATTCAGCGTAAAATTTTGCAAGCTGAACGTGAGCGTAAAGATTTGTCTGGTATCCGAAAGTTAGCAAAAGAACGTGCTAAAAAAGCGAGCTTACACAATAAGAAATTACGCGATTGTAGAATCCATTTATCAGACATCAAAAAAGAAGGTTATTTAGATACGACCTTGTTTATTACGGAAGGGGATTCAGCATCAGGTTCAATTACAAAATCTAGAAATGTAAATACCCAGGCCGTATTTAGTTTAAAAGGAAAACCTTTAAATTCGTACGGATTGAGCAAGAAGATTGTGTATGAAAATGAAGAATTTAATTTACTGCAAGCAGCATTAAATATTGAAGACGGATTAGAAAACCTGAGATACAATAATATTGTCATTGCTACAGATGCAGATGTTGATGGAATGCATATTCTCTTGTTATTGATTACTTTTTTCTTGCAGTTTTTTCCAGAAGTTATCAAAGAAGGCCATTTGTATATTTTAGAAACCCCTTTGTTTAGAGTTCGAAATAAAAAAGATACATACTACTGTTATTCTGAAGAAGAACGACAAACTGCGATTACAAAATTAAGAGGAAAACCAGAAATTACTCGGTTTAAAGGGTTGGGTGAGATTTCTCCAGATGAATTTGTGCATTTTATAGGAAATGATATCCGTTTAGATCCTGTAATGCTAGACAAAGAAGTATCTGTAGAAGAAATGCTCTCTTTCTATATGGGAAAAAATACACCAGATAGACAAAAGTTTATCATTGAGAATTTAAAAGTAGAACTAGATTTAATTGAAGAAAAGATATAATACATCACTTTATGAGTGAAGAACACAAGCAATACGAACACGAAGAAGAAATAAATAATCAAACCGACTCGGTTGAAACCATTACCAAAGTTACAGGGATGTACAAGGAGTGGTTTTTAGATTATGCTTCGTACGTAATTTTAGAAAGGGCCGTTCCTGCAATTGATGACGGATTTAAACCTGTACAGCGTAGAATTTTACATTCTATGAAAGACCTTGATGATGGACGCTATAACAAAGTAGCAAACATTGTAGGTCATACCATGCAATACCACCCACATGGAGATGCCTCTATTGGTGATGCTATGGTACAAATTGGTCAGAAAGAATTGCTGATTGACATGCAAGGAAACTGGGGAAATACACTAACTGGTGATCGTGCAGCGGCCTCAAGGTATATTGAAGCAAGGTTGTCTAAATTTGCCTTAGAAGTTGTTTTCAATGCAAAAACAACTGAATGGCAATCATCTTATGATGGACGAAGAAAAGAGCCCGTGAATTTACCTGTAAAGTTCCCAATGTTGCTAGCCCAAGGAGGAGAAGGAATTGCTGTAGGGTTATCAACCAAAATAGTACCTCATAACTTTAATGAATTGATAGATGCTTCTATCAAGCATTTGAAAGGAAGAAGTTTTAAAATTGTTCCTGATTTTTTGACAGGAGGTGTTGCAGATTTTACCAATTATAATGAGGGGAAACGTGGCGGAAAAATTCGTGTACGTGCAAAAATTTCTCAACTCGATAAAAAAACCTTAGTCATTACTGAAATTCCGTTTGGAACTACCACATCATCACTGATTGATAGCATCTTAAAATCAAATGAGAAAGGAAAAATAAAAATTAAAAAAATTGAAGATAACACGGCTGCCAATGTAGAAATACTCGTGCATTTACCTGCAGGAATCTCACCAGACAAAACCATTGATGCCTTATTTGCGTTTACCAATTGTGAAAATTCAATATCGCCATTATGCTGTGTTATTGAAAACAACAAACCTGTTTTTATTGGAGTTACAGAAGTATTGAGAAAATCGACAGATTGTACCGTTCAATTGTTAAAGTTAGAATTGGAAATTCAATTAAATGAATTGGAAGAACAGTGGCATTTTGCTTCTTTAGAGCGTATTTTTATTGAAAATAGAATTTACCGCGATATTGAAGAAGAAGAAACATGGGAAGGTGTACTAAAAGCAATCCATACTGGATTACAGCCACACATCAAACATTTAAAAAGAGCAATTATTGAAGACGATATTGTTCGTTTGACAGAGATTAGAATTAAAAAAATCTCAAAATTTGATATTGACAAGGCCAAGCAACACATAGAAAGTTTAGAAGATAAAATAGCCGAAGTAAAAGAACATTTGGCAAACTTGATTGACTTTGCAATTGCCTATTTTAAACGATTAAAAGCCACCTACGGAAAAGGAAAAGAACGCAAAACAGAAATCAAAATTTTTGATGATATAGTAGCTTCAAAAGTGGTGATACGAAATACAAAACTGTATGTTAATAAAGAAGAAGGCTTTATAGGAACCTCGCTTAAAAAAAATGAATATGTTACAGATTGTTCCGATATAGATGATATTATTGTCTTTAAAAAAGACGGTAAGATGCTCGTTACAAAAGTGGCCGCAAAAACATTTGTAGGAAAAGACATAATTCATGTAGCCATCTTTAAAAAACAAGACAAACGCACGGTGTACAACATGATGTATCGTGATGGAAAAAGTGGAACAAGCTACATGAAACGTTTTACCGTTACAGGTGTTACCCGTGATAAAGAATATGATTTAACAGCAGGAAACAAAGGCTCTTTGGTGCACTATTTTACGGCAAATCTAAATGGGGAGGCAGAAGTAGTAACCGTTAACCTGCGTTCAGTAGGAAGCGTTAAAAAATTGAAATGGGATATTGATTTTTCTGATTTAGCAATTAAAGGAAGAGGCTCTCGAGGAAATACCATTACAAAATTAACCATTCGAAAAGTAGAATTTAAAGTTGCAGGAGTTTCTACATTAAAACCAAGAAAAATTTGGTTTGATGATACTGTGCAGCGATTAAACACAGATGGAAGAGGTGAGTTGTTAGGAGAATTTACTGCAGAAGATAAATTGTTGATAGTAAAACAATCTGGAAAAGTGAAAACAATGGCACCGAATTTGGCAAGCCGTTTTGATGATGATATGATTGTTTTAGAAAAATGGAATGCTACCAAACCGCTCTCTGCCATTTACTTTGATGGAGAAAAACAACGGTATTATGTAAAACGATTTTTAATTGAAATAGCAAACAGGGAGGAGCAGTTTATTTCTGAGCATCCAAAATCTCAATTAGAAATTATAGCGACAGATTTTAGACCTATGGCAGAAGTTGTCTTTTCAAAACGTAGCTTGGAAAATATACAAGTAAATTTTGAGGACTTTATTGCTGTAAAAGGGATCAAAGCACAAGGAAATCAATTGACAGCCGAAAAAATTCGTCAGGTAAATTTATTAGAACCTTTGCCATATAAAGCCCCTAAAGAGCAAGTTGTTGAAGATGTAGAGGTCATAGAAGAAGAAGTTGTAGCAGATAAAACGTTACCTTTAGAAGTTACAGCGCTAGAAAGCAAGCCAGAAATAAAAGCCACAAGCAGCGAAGAAAAGGCGAGAAGAGCTCTTCAAAAAACAATAGATAAAAAAAAGGCCGAGCAAAAAGCCAAAGATGATGAAAGCCAGATAACCTTATTTTAGCAATGAAAACAATTGGACTTATAGGTGGCATCACTCCACAATCTACTATTTTATATTATGAATTTTTAAATAGTTTGTCCGCGAATTATTTGGGTGCACCTCATTCGTGTAAAGTAATTATCAACTCACTTGACTTTGGAGTTATTTCAGCCCATCAAAAAACTGAAAGTTGGCATCTGCTCGATGCAATAATGGTTGATGCAGCTTTGAGTTTAGAAAAAGCTGGTGCCAATTGTATTTTAATATGTGCCAATACCATGCATCTTTGTATTGACGCAATTAAAAATGTTGTTTCCATACCTGTAATTCATATTGCTGAAGCTACAGCTAAACAAATAATCGCAAAAAATATTTCAACAGTTTTACTTCTTGGAACTAAATACACCATGGAAAAAACATTTTTTAAAGATGTTTTGTCAAAATTTGGAATTAAAGCAATCATACCTAACCAAAGAGACAGGCAATTAATTCACGATGTGATTTATGATGAATTGGCAAATGGAAAAGTAAAGGAAAGCTCAAAACAACAATACCTATCGATTATTGAACAATCAATTGCTAAAGGAGTAGAAGGCATTATCTTGGGATGTACAGAAATACCAATGTTAATTCAACAAAAAGACGTTGTAATCCCAGTATTCGATACCACAAAAATTCATGCCAAAGCAGGATTTGAATTGCTAAATCAAGGTTAATTCATTTTTTCGAAAAATGTAAATTGGTAGTCTTTAAGTAGTGTAGGGTGCGTAATTTTAATAATATCTTTTAACACCAAATCTGGTCTTGTTGGGCCTAGCTCAAAGTACAAGACTCCACCATTATTTCCTGTGGTGCTAGCAAACGTGAATATGTGATCTTTTTTAAATGCGGTAAATTTTTGATAATGCACATTGCTCTCTAAGAGTTGTTTTTTAGTTGAAAAATATACAGGAGCAATCCAATAATCTGCTGTTTGTCCTTTGTATAAGACACTTTCAAAGCTCACCGATAAACTTCCTTTTCCTTTTGAATTTTTCCACAGGTAATTGGTGTTTGCATCTTTTAAAAACCGAGCCACAAAACTTTCTCCAGCAGGTAAATTCCAAAGGTCCTTACTCATCATAGCGCCTGATAAAACACTGGGTTGTTTTGTTGCTTTTTTAGCCAATACAAGGGCTTTTAAATAAGAGGCTTCAATCTTGTTAAAGATGCTATCAGCTTCTTTTTCTTTACCGTATAGAAGACCAAAAAATTTGATCCATTCAGCTCTTCCTAGCGGAGTTTCTTCAAGCCAATCGCCATTTAAAAGAACCGGAATACCAGATTTTTCAATTATACGTAACGATTTATTAGGTTTACTCATGCTAAAATCAACCACAATAGTAGGTTGTATGTCTAGTAAAACCTCAGTATTTAAAGAAGCTTTAATGCCAACTTCTTTGATGTTACCATTAGCAATTAATTTTCTAGTTTTTGGAGATGAAATATATTCTTTGTGCGGAAAACCAATTAATGTGTTTTCTACTCCCAAAGCTTCTAACATTGGAATGTGCGTGGTAGAAGTAACTACAATTTTTTCTACTGGAACAGGAATAGTAGGAAGTACAGCAGTTGGTTTTTTTGAGAGCGAGGAGCTGTATAGAAGATATTCAAAAACTTCTTTTGAATTTGGGTATGGAGCTTTTATAATTAACTTTTTATAGCCTTTAAATTGCACTATTTCAAACCCGTTAGCATACTTTATCTGCAAGGAAGTTTTTGTGCTACCTTCTTGATTTGATCCTGTTTTATCAGGCTTACAACTGGAAGAAAAAACAAAAAAAAGTAAAAGCACTAAAATGGTTTTGTAGCCAATATTCATAAAAAAATAATTTACTACAAGGTTACAAAATATTTCTAATTATAATTTCATTTTTAGTCGATTTTCAGTTACATTTGCATCGAATTTTTGGTTTTATCATCTATATTTTAGCTGATAAATTAAAAGGGAATTAGGTGCATACATTTTATGAATATCAATTCGTAATTTTTCAATTCCTAAGCTGTTCCCGCAACTGTAAGCTTTGTTCTTTTAGAAAGAATGCTTGTAATTAATTCTTTTACCACTGTGTAGAAACTGAAACAAATTTAGTTTAAACGGGAAGGTGAATTACAAGACGCAAGCCAGGAGACCTGCCATAAATCACTGAATAAAAACTTTCGGGATAAAAGTTTATGTACTATTCATTTCGTACAGATTTTTCCTGATTTATTGTTAACATTAAATCATTTTACAATGAAAAAATTAGTAAGTAGTATCTGTATATTAGCAATAGGCTTAATAGGTACTAGCGCGTATGCCCAAGAAAAAGGCATCGAACTAGACGAGGTTGTGATCTCTGCAACAAAATTCAACTTGAAAAAAGAACACACGGGAAAGATTATTTATGTAATTTCTCAAAAGGACATTCAAAATGCTGCAGGAAAAAGTGTCATAGCGCTGCTAAATAATATTCCTGGAGTAGAGATTAAAGGAAGTAACTCGAATGCAAGTGAAGTTAGAGGAACTTATGTAAGAGGAGGGAGAAGCAGACAGGTATTGGTATTGATTGATGGAGTTCCAGTTTCTGATCCAACAGGAGTTAGTCAAGAATATGACCTAAGAATGTTGTCGCTAAATCAAATTGAATCCATTGAGGTACTAAAAGGAGCTTCTTCTGCATTATATGGTTCTGGGGCAGCAACGGGAGTTATCAATATTCTCCTAAAAAAAGCAGCTAAAAATAAAATTTCAGCGATGTATGAAGTGAGTTTAGGTACTCATAATTCTAGTAAAATCAGCACTGCACGTTTATTAGATAGAAATCAAAATGTAAGTGTAAATGGTACATTGAATAAGCTCAATTACTTAGCATATTTTAGTGTAAGTGGAATTGATGGAATGTCTGCTGCAAAGAGCACTTCCAACTCTTCTTTTTCAAATGATCCTTTTTATAGCAAAAGTGGTTTGTTTAAAGTAGGATATCAGGCATCGAATAAGTTAGCTATTGAAACCTTTTTAAATTACGATGAGTTTGAATACACCTACGATGCTGGAGCATATAACGATTCAGAAATTAATAATGGAACCCAACAACAAGTTCGGTTTGGAATAAAACCAAGCTTTAAATACAACGGAGGAGAAGTGTATGTCTTGGCTTCTGTAAATGATTTGAATAGAACTTTATACAGTTACAACTCGTATGCCAAAGCAATCAACGCTTTTGATTTTAAAGGAAAAAGCATTCATGTTGATTTGGTGCATAAACGCACTTTTTCTGAAAATTCCTTTCAATTGATTACAGGATTGAATTATCAAAAACATGACAACAATACCACTTCAGACTTTGGAAATATCAATAGTGATGTCGCTAATTTTAATACGGTAGATCCATATGCTTCATTGGTGTATATTTCTAATTTCGGATTCAACACAAGTGTTGGAGCTCGTTATAATATGCATAGTGAATATGGCAATCACATGGTATATGACGCAAGTGTTTCTTACGGTTT
>JAQWOR010000011.1 GCA_029245785.1 Polaribacter sp. | reverse complement strand
TTGTCATTTATCAGAAAGAGACTGTTCTATTCAGCGACGTCATCAAAAACTAACCGAAGAAACACCTTCTCCGTTTATGACAGGCTCTCGTAATGCTCCATTAACTATTGGTTTTGTTAACCATGCAGAAATAAAAGCATTGCGTGTTGTTGATGAACGTTGTGCCGCTTTTTTTGCCTTAGGAATTGCACAACAAATACAAAAACCTGTAGCCATTGTATGTACATCTGGCTCTGCATTGTTAAATTATTATCCTGCAATCGCAGAAGCGTTTTACAGTAACATTCCATTGGTAGTTATTTCTGCAGATCGACCAGCGCATTTGATAGATATTGGTGATGGGCAAACAATTAGACAAGAAAATGTGTTTGCAAATCATATTTTATTCTCGGCTAATTTACAGGAAAGGGTAACCTCTGAAAGTGAAAATTTAGAGTTGGTTAGCGAGGCGTTACAAATCGCATTATTTAAAAAAGGACCTGTTCATATCAATGTTCCGTTTGATGAGCCGTTGTATGAAACGGTTAAAGAATTGAAAAAGGTTAAGCTGATCAATGTCTCCTCGAGCGCAGTCGAGAGGTCTCCAATAGATTACAGAGAATTTGCAAAAATTTGGAACACATCAAGTAAAAAACTCATTGTAGTTGGTAGTCATTTTCCTGATGCTGATTTGCAAGCTGTTTTAAATGATCTTGTCAACGATGCATCTGTTTTGTTACTAACAGAAACGTCTTCTAATTTACACAGTAAAAAGTGTATCAATGCTATTGATCAACTTATTTTTTCATTAGATGATGCGCAGTTGAAAGAATTCCAGCCAGACATTTTAATTACATTTGGCGGAATGGTGGTTTCTAAAAAAATCAAACAAGTACTTCGAAAATACCCGCCAAAGCACCATTGGCATGTGGATGCATTGAAAACAATGGATACGTATCACTGTTTGACGGAGTTTGCGCAACAAAAACCAACAGATTTTTTACTTCAATTGCAGACAGAAGCCAAAGAAGTTTATAGCGATTACCAACAAAAATGGCTGTCAGAAAAAGAGAAAAGAGCGCAAAAACATGAGCGTTATTTACAAGAGATTGCACATTCAGATTTAAAAGTATTTGAGCAAGTTTTAGAGTGTATTCCAAAGGGTTCGCAATTGCAATTGTCCAATAGCTCTGTTGTTCGTTATGCTCAATTATTTGATGTAGATCAATCACTTCGTGTTTTTTGCAATCGCGGAACAAGCGGTATTGACGGAAGCACAAGTACTGCGATTGGAGCAGCTTTAGCATCAGAAAAACAAACAGTTTTTATCACAGGAGATTTGAGTTTCTTTTATGATAGTAATGCATTGTGGAATGCGTATATTCCAAAACATTTTAGAATTATTATCATCAATAATTCTGGAGGAGGTATTTTTAGATTTATTCCAGGACCAAAAAGCACCAATGCCTTAGAATATTTTGAAACGCCACATCAATTAACAGCAGCACAACTGTCTGAAATGTATCATTTTGAATATGTGCCGGTTTCAGATGGAACACAATTACAAACCGCATTGACTACTTTTTATTGGGCATCAGAACAACCAAAAATATTGGAAGTTTTTACAGACAAAGAAATCAATGAAAAGGTATTGAAAGAGTATTTTAACTTTTTAAAAGAATAGTATGGATTTAGAGGTAGGAGATAAAGTATCGTTAATTATAGGAACAGAAACCAACTTGGGCTTTACAGTGTTGATTGAGGAAGAATTTGAGGGCTTGTTGTACCAAAATGAAATTTTTCAAGAGTTAGAAGAACGTCAGCGAATTGCTGGTTATATTAAAAACATTAGAGAAGACGGTAAAATTGATGTTTCTCTACAGCCGCAGGGGTTTAGAAATGTAATTACCCAAGACACTGACAAGGTAATTGAAGCTATGTATGACAACGATGGTTTTTTAGCCCTGACAGATAAAAGTGCTCCAGAAGAAATTAAGCGCCAATTATTGATGAGCAAAAAAGCTTTTAAGAGAGCTATTGGAAACCTGTACAAACAAAAAGCCATTATCATTACCGATAAAGGCTTGGAATTGGTGAAGAAATAGAACGCTAAAAGTTAAAAGAGAGCAGCCAAGAAATAAATCTTTGTGTAGCTTTGAGCTTCTCCATGTAACTTTGTACCTACGTTTTTTCAAAGAGATGCACGAGCCTGTCTTTCGGTAGGAAAGAAAAAGAAGGTTCGCGAAAGAATAATAACGGCTGAGTTACAATAGATACTTCTAAATTTTAAACGTATTTACCATTGATTTACTTCAGGTAGTTGTCGGAACAAAATGACATGTTTTTTTGTTTTTTTCTTTTGTTTTTTTGGCTTCCAGCTCACAATTCACAACTTTTTTGTCTCTTGGTTTCTTTTTATGTTTTTTTCTGCCATTTAATAGCAATGCAATAAAAATGCTTAATGTTAGATAGCTAACATTTTAGTAAGAGTGATTGTCATACTTTTCCACATCGAAATTATTGTATAACTATTAACAAAGAAAGTCATGAGAAAAGTAACACTAATTTTATTTATTATAGTGATGGGGTGCTCACCAGATGATATAGAGCTAATGAGTCAAGATGTTTTAGAAGTGTCGGCTATTGTTGTTGAAGAAGAGGGAGAGGAAGAAGAGGAAGAGGAAGAAGAAGAGGTAGGAATTATTGGAAAATGGCAGAGGATAGTGTATGATGACCATGGTACTTTAGACACAAGAACCATTACTATAAGTGAAAACGGTATCGGAAATCAAGTAGAAGTAAAACCTGTTTGGATTGATCC
>JAQWOR010000008.1 GCA_029245785.1 Polaribacter sp. | reverse complement strand
ATCTGTGGGATTAAACGCTGTGCTAACATCATTGTTATACAAAAAGCATCCTGCAGAAGTAAAGTTTGTTTTGGTAGACACAAAGAAAGTAGAATTGACACTGTTTAATAAAATAGAACGTCACTACTTAGCAAAATTACCAGATAGTGAAGACGCCATTATTACAGACACCACCAAAGTAATTAATACTTTAAATTCTTTATGTATCGAAATGGACAATCGATATGACTTGCTTAAAAACGCAATGGTTCGGAACATCAAAGAATACAATACAAAGTTCAAAGCACGAAAATTAAATCCAGAAAATGGGCATCAATTTTTACCTTATATTGTTCTGGTAATTGATGAATTTGCAGATTTAATTATGACTGCCGGGAAAGAAGTAGAAACTCCTATTGCCCGTTTAGCTCAATTAGCTCGTGCAATTGGTATCCATTTAATTGTGGCAACACAACGCCCGTCAGTAAATGTAATTACAGGAATTATCAAAGCAAACTTCCCTGCAAGGATTGCTTTTAGAGTGACTTCTAAAATAGATTCTAGAACCATTTTAGACACTTCTGGTGCAGATCAATTGATTGGAAGAGGAGATTTACTCTATTCTGGAGGAAATGATGTTACCCGTATACAATGTGCCTTTGTTGACACCCCTGAAGTTGAGAAAATTACCGATTTTATTGGCTCTCAACGTGCCTATTCAGAAGCACATTTATTACCAGAATATGTAGGCGAAGAAGCTGGCACAAACCTTGATGTTGATATTGACGACCGTGATAAACTATTTAGAGAGGCCGCAGAAATAATTGTGATAGCACAACAAGGATCTGCCTCTTTATTACAACGAAAATTAAAACTTGGCTACAACAGAGCAGGTAGACTGATTGATCAATTAGAAGCTGCTGGTATTGTTGGTGGATTTGAAGGAAGTAAAGCAAGACAAGTATTGGTGGTAGATCTAGTAGCATTAGACCAATTATTAGAAAACGAAAAAAGTTAGAAGTAATTAAGATGAAAAAAATAAAAAACAGTTGCCTATTGCTTATAGGAATTATCATTCATTTTCAAAGTGTTGCGCAAAACAACAATAATGTACAGCTATTGCTAGATGAAGTCTCTACAAAAATGAGCAGCTATACAAACATGCAAATTTCTTTTAACACCACCTTAAGCAATGAAGACGCTGGAATTACTGAAGAAGATGAAGCTCCTATTTTTGGAAACATTGCATTAGAAAACGAAAAATACAATTTAAATTACCTGAATACAAACTTTATTTTTGATGGAAAAAAACTGTATATCATCAACCACGAAGAAAAAGAAATAAGTATCAACCAAGGAGATTTCGATGAAGAAGACGGCTTTATTTACCCCTCAAAATTACTTACTTTTTATAAGGAAGGCTACACTTATACGATGGGAAAAACAAAAACTATAAACGGAAAAAAAATTCAGTTTATTGAGCTTACTCCTATTGACAGTAATTCAGAAATTGTAACCGTACAATTGGGTATTGAGCTCAAAACAAAACACATTTACAAACTAATACAATTAGGAACCAACACTTCTAAAACAACCTTTACCATTACTTCTTTTAAGAGCAATCAGCAACTGCTGAAAAATGCGTTTTTCTTTGATAAAGAAAACTATCTCAAAAAAGAATACAGCATTGATTAAATAAGCAGCCTCAAACACACACACCTCTTTTAATCATGAAAATTCTAGACAAATACATCTTAAAAAGTTTTTTAAAGCCCTTTGCGGCTACTTTTTTAATTGTGCTATTTGTTCTAGTAATGCAGGCATTATGGCTTGCTTTTGATGATATTGCTGGTAAAGGAATTGGTCTTGTTTTTATCCTTAAATTCTTATACTATACGGCATTAATTGTAACTCCGCAAGCCTTACCAATTGGAGTGCTCCTCTCTTCTATTATGGCACTAGGAACACTCTCTGAAAACTATGAGTTTGCCGCGGCAAAATCAGCCGGAATTTCGTTGCAACGACTGGTAAGACCTCTTATCATTTTAACGCTATGTATGAGTGTTTTTAATTTTTTCTTTTCAAACAATGTTTTTCCATATGCTGTTTTCAAACAAAAAAACTTGTACCACAACATCAGAAAACACAAACCAACAATGGCCTTGGTTCCAGGAGTGTTTAATACTGAAATTCCGGGATATCACATTAAGTTTGATGAAAAATATGGAGACGAAGAAAACTTGTTAAAAGACGTCGTTATTTATGACCTATCAAAAAAGAAAGGAAATACAAAAATAATTAGAGCAAAGCATGGTAAAATCATTTCTGAAGAAGGCAGTAAGTACATGACCTTAGATCTTAAAAATGGAATTTATTTTGAAGATCACACCACTTTCAAAACAGAAAAAACCATGCCCGCTTCCTATGCAAGTTTTGATAACTATTCAATCATTATAGAAATACCTATGGATAGTCTTTCTGAAGAAGGAAAGTTGAAAAATTCACAAATGTACGGTTTGCAGAAACTGAAAGATTCTCTGATTCCTAGCTCTAAAATGAGTTTTGATGAATATGTACAGGGAAGAGCAAAGAACCTGTATATTAACTCAGAAGCAAAAAAACTATACCAGTACCCAGATTCTGTACGAAACAAAAAACTAACCCCCATACTGCTTGATAACTTTACTCCAAAAGGAAAGTTAAGTATTTTAAAAACTTCTATTCTAAAAGCTAAAAAGGCGTTGACTATTGTTGATAAGAAAAAAAAGACCTTAAAAAGGAAGCGTAAAATTCTAAACCTGTACGATGTAGAATTTTACAACCGAGTAGCTTTCTCATTGTCTTGTCTGATCTTGTTCTTTATTGGGGCACCGTTGGGTTCCATTATTCGAAAGGGAGGCTTTGGGTTGCCAATGATACTGGCAATCTGTATTTATGTGCTGTATTTTTTTATCAATACTTTTGGAAGAAATTTAGCAGAAGAAAGCTCTGTCACTGCAGCTTTAGGTTCTTGGATTTCAGCCATCGTTATGGTTCCTGTTGGTTTTTTCTTAACAAGAAGAGCAACAAAAGATATGGGAATCTTTAATATTGATGTATTTTTACAGCCGATTACAAAATTATTTAAAAAAATAAATGAGTCCACACAAGAAGAGAACGATGGAAAACACTAATTCTAAAAACATACAACTAAACACTATCTCAGAAGCTATTGAAGATATCAGAAATGGAAAAGTGATTATTGTTGTTGATGATGAAAACCGTGAAAATGAAGGAGATTTTATTGCGGCTGCCGAGAAAGTGACTCCAGAAATGGTCAATTTTATGGCAACGCACGGTCGTGGATTAATTTGTATGCCAATTACAGAAAAACGCAGTAAAGAATTACAATTGGGCATGATGGTAGATAACAATACCGACCCAATGGAAACTGCTTTTACAGTGTCTGTAGATTTAAAAGGAAAAGGAGTCACCACTGGAATTTCTGCTAAAGACAGAGCCTTAACCATCCAAGCAATGATAGACCCAGCTACAAAGCCGTTTGATTTAGCGAGACCTGGGCATATTTTTCCATTAAGAGCCAAAGAAGGAGGCGTTTTACGTAGAACAGGGCATACAGAAGCTGCCATAGATTTTGCACGTTTAGCAGGCTTTGATCCTGCTGGGGTGATTGTTGAAATCATGAATGAAGATGGAACCATGGCGCGTTTGCCTGAGCTGATGGTCGTGGCAAAAAAATTCGACTTAAAAATTGTTTCTATTGAAGACCTTGTTGCTTATAGAATGGAACATGACTCGTTGATTGAAAGGAAAGAAGATTTTGATATCGAAACCCGTTTTGGAAACTTTAGATTAAGAGCCTACCAACAAACCACTAATAAACAAGTGCACATTGCACTTACCTTGGGATCTTGGGCCGAAAACGACCCTGTAATTACACGAATCAATTCTACCTTGGTAAACAACGATATTTTAGGAACTCTGACCAATAATGCTGATAAGAAACTCGACAGAATGTTCAGAGCAATTACTGACCAAGGAAAAGGAGCTATTTTATTTATCAACCAACAAAATCAATCTAAAAATTTATTAAACCGATTGGATATTCTTAAAAAATCGCAAGCTGAAGGAAATATGAAAGCACCTCGTATTCCGATGGATGCTAAAGATTTTGGTATTGGTGCACAAATTTTACACGATTTAAACATTCATAAACTACGTTTAGTTTCTAATATAAAACAAACAAAACGTGTAGGAATGATTGGTTACGGACTTGAAATTGTTGATTACGTAAAGTATTAAGTGGCTAGTGAATATTAAAAAATAGTTGCTTTGGCTCTTTGATACTTTTACACCTCTGCAACTTTGAAACTCTACCCTATTAACTAAAGATGCACTTCACTCCCATTTTCAATTTCAATAGCTTTTTTGTTTGCTTGAAACAATCGTGCAGAAAATTCTCCTTTTAAAACAATAGTATCTCCGTAAACTTCCAACCAGCTTCCTTCTCGTAAACCCAATACGGGTGTTGCATTAAAAACATGGTATTCTTTGATTCTCGTTTCGCGAGTTTCTCCCATATGCGTAGTACCAGCAACTGGATCTAAATAATGCGCATTGATGTTGAAAGGGATATAACCCAAGGTATCAAAACTTGGCGGATATACAATGGGCATATCGTTGGTATTCATCATTGTAAGTCCACAAATATTACTTCCTGCACTGGTTCCTAAATACGGAGTTCCTCTTTCTACAACTTCTTTTAAATCGCTAATAATGTCTGTTTTATACAGCTGATTCACCAATTCAAAGGTGTTGCCGCCACCTGTAAAAATAGCTTCCGCATTTTGAATTGCTTCCTTCGGATCTTCAAACTCATGAATTCCCTGTACAGCAACATCAATACTGGCAAAAGCTTTTTTAGCATTTTCTGTATACGCATCATATGAAATACCACTTGGTCTTGCATACGGAATAAAAAGCAGCGTTGTAACATTCTTGAAAAAATCTGAAAGTGTGGGCACTAAGTAGTCTAAATATCCACTACCATGAATGGTAGAAGTACTTGCAATAATGAGTTTTTTCATAGATCAAATGTAACGAAAAGCTATTGATTAAAAGAAAAGAGCAAAGCATCTTTAACAAAAATTTACAACTGCTTTAATAGAGTATTAAGAAGAGCAACCGTTATCTTTGTTTCAATAAAAACAAGACAAACCAGCTATGAAAAAAAAGGCAGCTGCTTTTTTACTGTTCTTCTTTACAATTCAAGTATTAGTTTCACAAAGTAGTAGTACCTCTATTTTTGGTTTTATCAAAAACACGTCTTTTGTAGGCGTAAAAGATGTACACATCTTCAACTTAAACACAAAGATTGGAAGCGTTACAGATCAAGATGGGTTATTTACAATTGCTGTTTCAAAAGGAGATTCTTTGTTGATTTCTAGCATTCAATACCAAAATGAAATAATTACAATTACTGCTAAAATCATCCAAGAGAAAAAAGCGCATGTGTACTTACTAGATATCACTAATCAATTGGAGGAAGTAGTTCTTAAAAAGAAACTTACGGGTGTTTTGGGCATTGATCTTAAAGGAACACCTAAAGATACGGTTGGTGATTTGATGACAAAACTAGTCACTCAAATAAAAGACATCTCTGCTAAAGACCTTGAAGAAACACCTATTGATAAAGACGAACGTCATTTACAAAAATCTACAAATGCACAGTTCTTAACTGATCCGATTTCAAAAGTTTCGGGCTTGCCAACTGGAACCACAATTCCTGACAGATCATCCATAGAAAAAAAAGCACTCCGAAAAAGGCTTGACTATAAAAAATGGTTTCCTTCTTTAATTAAATTAGAACTGGGTGAAGATTTTTTCTTTACGCAACTAAAAATCCCTAGAGATCGTTTTTATCATTTTTTAGAATACTGTAATCCATTGAATATTGAGGAGCTTTACAAACAACACAAACTATTAGAAGTGATTACAATATTACGAAAAGAAAGCATCTCATATCTTAAACTTATAGAAAGCAATAAATAAGTTGCACACCTTGCTATAATTGTTGAATTTTACAGAACCAATAACATCTATGAAAACAAAACACACTCTCCTTCTCTTATTGTTAGCACCACTTATGGCTTTTACAGTACATAAATACTATTTGAGTTTAACGCAAATAGCTTACAACAACAAAGATAAAACGGTAGAAGTAATTATCAATGTATTTATAGATGACATTGAAACTGCACTGAATAAAATCCATTCAAAAGAGCTGCGTTTAAACACAAAAAAAGAACCAACAAACACAGATATGTATTTTGAAAAATATGTGCAAAATCACATACAATTTAAAATAGATGACATGCCTGTTACTTATACCTACCTCGGCAAAGAATATGAGGGCGATATTGTCTATTTTTACTTAGAAATCAAAAATATTGAACGTGTTCAAACCATAGAAATCAAAAACACGTTATTGGTAGATTTCTTTCCCAACCAACAAAACCTTGTCAAGTCAAAAGTAAATAACGTGCACAAAAGTGTACTCTTGACAAAAGAAAATGATAAAGGTTTGTTAAAATATAAGTAACCGCAAGTAACTCCCTATTTAATTAGTACTTTTCAAACTATTTTAAAATCAAACAAACAAAATGAAAAAACTCGCATTATTCGTGTTTTCTGTACTCTTTGTAGCTTCTTCTGCTTTTGCACAAGACAAGGCTGGTAAAAAGACGCAGAAAGGACACACCAATCAAAACAAGTTTAAGCAGCTTGACCACGCAACTCCAAATAGTCAAAGAACCGCATCTGGAGCTCCGGGAATTAAATATACGCAACAAAAAGTTGATTATGTAATGGACATTGTTTTAGATGATGACAACCAAAAAATTACAGGGAAAGAAACCATTACATATCATAACAACTCTACCGATAATTTATCATACTTATGGTTGCAATTAGATCAAAACATGCGTGCTGCAGATTCTAAAACTCCAGATATTTCAACAAGTAGAATACCTAAAGGATTAAGCAAAGCTCGTTATGATAAAGCATACAACAGCAAAGCATTTGAAGGTGGATTTAACATTACAAGTGTTACCAACACTGACGGGAGTAAATTATCATATACAATCAATCAAACCATGATGCGAATTAATTTACCAAAGCCTTTGGCTTCTGGTGAATCATTTAAGTTTAAAGTTAACTGGTGGTATAACATCAATAACCATAGAACTCAAGGTGGAAGATCTGGTTTTGAACATTTTCCAAAAGATGGAAATAACTCTTATAAAATCGCACAGTTTTTTCCAAGATTATGTGTGTATGACAATGTAGAAGGTTGGCAAAATGACCAATTCTGGGGAAGAAGTGAATTCGCTCTAGAATTTGGTGATTATACAGTAAACATTACGACTCCTGCTGATCACATGTTGGGTGCTACAGGGATTTTAAAGAATGAAAAAGAAGTATTTACAAGAAAGCAATTACAGCGATTAGCTACAGCAAGAAAATCTTTTGACAAGCCCTTTGTAATCCATACTCAAAAAGAAGCTGAAAAGGCTGAAAAGAAACGCTCTAAAAAAACAAAAACTTGGAGATTCTTTGCAGAGAATGTAAGAGATTACGCTTTTGCAACATCTCGTAAATTCATCTGGGATGGTATGGCTGTTAAGCTGAATAATAAAACAGTAATGGCCTATTCTTATTATTCTAAAGAAGCGAATCCTTTGTATGGAGATCACTCTACCAAAGCTACAGCAGTAACTTTAAAAGCATATTCTAGACAAACATTTGATTATCCATACCACAAAGCAATTTCTGTAGATGGACAAATGGGAATGGAATATCCGCAAATAGCATTTAACCCTGGAAGACCAAATGCAGACGGAACGTATTCTGATAGAACAAAATACAGAATGATCAATGTAACAATTCATGAAGTTGGGCACAACTGGTTTCCAATGATTGTAAATTCTGATGAGCGTAAATGGACATGGATGGATGAAGGGTTGAATTCATATGCACAGTTACAAGCAATGATGGATTATGAAGAAGGCTATCCACTAGGTAGAGGATTGCCAAAAAACATTGTTCGTTATATGAGTGGTGACCAATCTAGAATTGCTCCAATCATGTCTAAAGGTGACAACACCTATAGTTTTGGGAACAATGCTTATGGAAAACCAGCCACAGCATTATGGATCTTAAGAAACACCATCATGGGACCAGAATTGTTTGACCATGCATTTAAAGAATATGCCAATCGTTGGAAATTTAAACACCCAACTCCTGCAGATTTCTTTAGAACCATGGAAGATGCTTCTGCAATGGACTTAGATTGGTTTTGGAGAGGATGGTTTTATACGACAGATGTAACTGACATCGGAATTAAAAAAGTGAAGAAATTTTACACTAAAAATGGAGCCAATAACCGCGTGGAATTTATAGAAGACAAAACTGATGGTGCAAAATTTGGAGCTGACAAAAAAGCAAATTCTAAATTCTTCTATGAAATTACATTTGACAAACCAGGAGGTTTGGTAATGCCAATTATTGTAGAATTTACATACAAAGATGGTAGTAAATCAAGAAAACAATACCCTGCTCAAATTTGGAGATTGAATGACAAGCAAATTACAAAAGCAATCCATTCTGAGAAAGAGATTACAAATATTACAATTGATCCTGATTTAGAAACTGCTGATGTTGATGTAACCAACAATAGCTGGCCTAAAAAACAAGAAAACAAGTTTAGAAAGTTTAAAAATAAAGTAAAAGGATAAAAAACCTTCTACCAAATAGTAAAAAGCGATATGAAATCATATCGCTTTTTACTATTTTAGAACGCTTCTATATATGCTAAAAGTGTGTTAAATAAAACTTAAGGATTGTTAAGAATCAGTAAAAATCACTATTTTTCATCATTATTTTAAAATTAATTCTAACAAACACTCAAAATGAAAAAAATCGCATTATTCGTTTTTTCTGTTCTATTTGTAGCTTCTTCTGCCTTTGCGCAAGATAAAGCTGATAAAAAAACACAGAAAGGACACACAGACCAGAACAAATTCAGACAAATGAAAGATGTTTTGGCTACACCAAACAGCCAACACACTGCTTCTGGAGCTCCTGGATATCAGTATACGCAGCAAAAGGTTGATTATGTAATGGACATTCGCCTTGATGAGGCTACTAATCATATCTATGGAGATGAAAAAATTACTTACCAGAACAACTCTAAAGATTATTTAGAGTATTTATGGGTACAACTAGATCAAAACATGAGAGCTGATGATTCTAAAACTCCAGATGCAAAATCTGGTGGAGCTTCAGTATTCTCTACACCTTCAAACTTCAAAAAAGATTATATGAAGGAAAAGAAAGGTTTTGGTTTTAATATTGAAACAGTAGAAAGCAATGGCGCACAATTATCGCATTTCATTAACAGAACAATGATGCGTATTAATTTACCTACTCCATTAGCCCCAGGAGAATCTTTTAACTTTAAAATTAAATGGAATTACAGAATCAACAATTCTGTTGAAGACGGTGGACGCTCTGGTTTTGAAGCGTTTCCTGATGGAAACAATAACTATACCATTGCGCAATTTTTTCCACGTTTGGCAGTGTATGACAATGTAGAAGGATGGCAAAATATGCAATTCTGGGGAAGAAGTGAATGGGCATTAGAATTTGGAGATTATGATGTACGATTAACTGTTCCTGCAGACCATATTGTAGATGCAACTGGAGAATTACAAAACGAAAAAGAAGTACTCACCAAAAAGCAATACAAGCGTTTCAAACAAGCAAGAAAATCTTTTAAAGACCCTGTAATGATTGTAACGCAAAAAGAAGCTGAAAAGGCTGAAAAAGGACGTTCTACAAAAACAAAAACATGGCACTTTACCGCTAAAAATGTACGTGATTTTGCGTTTGCAAGCTCTCGTAAATACATCTGGGATGCCATGGCTGTAAACATCAACGGAAAAGCTATAATGGCCGTTTCTTTATATCCAAAAGAAGGAAACCCGTTGTGGGAAGAGCATTCTACAAGAGTAGTTGCAAACACTTTAGAAGAGTATTCTAAAATGACTTTTGACTACCCATATAGCAAAGCGATTTCTGTACACGCAAAGAATCAAGGAATGGAATACCCAATGATTTGTTTTAACTATGGAAGACCAAACCCTGACGGAACTTATTCAGATAGAGTAAAGCATGGAATGATTGGTGTAATTACACATGAAGTAGGACATAACTTTTTTCCAATGATTGTAAATTCTGATGAACGTCAATGGACATGGATGGATGAAGGTTTAAATTCATTTGTTGAAATCTTAGCTGAATTGGATTACGATCCAAACTTTGACACAGGTAACTTACCAAAAGATATTGTACGCTATATGGGCGGAGACCAAAAAAGGATCTCTCCAATTATGTCTCAAGGAGATTATGTACATCAATTTGGCCCTAATGCCTATACAAAACCTGCTGCTGGCTTATACATGTTGCGCCAAACCATTATGGGACCAGAATTATTTGATCATGCATTTAGAACCTATTCTAAGCGTTGGATGTTTAAACACCCTACTCCTGCAGATTTCTTTAGAACCATGGAAGATGCTTCAGGAATGGACTTAGATTGGTTCTGGAGAGGTTGGTTCTACACTACCGATGCTTCAGATATTGGAATTAAATCTGTAAAACCACTGTACTTAACAGACAAGCCTACTCAGAGAATTAAGGATGTAATTAAAAGCAACCCTAGAGCAAAAGCATATCTTGAAGGATTAGGAGATTTGGTATACATCACAGATAAAAAAGAAGATGCCAACCCTAAGGCAATGGATACCTATGTAAAAGACACCAAAAACGTTCCTTCATTTATCTACAAAGTAGAGTTTGACAAGCCAGGTGGATTGGTGATGCCAATTATTGTTGAATTAACCTACGCTGATGGCACGAAAGAAAGAAAAACATTTCCTGCTCAAATTTGGATGAAAGATGACAACAAAGCGACAAGAGTTTTTGCTTCTACTCAAGAAATTAAGAGTATAAAATTAGACCCAGATTTAGAAACCGCAGATGTCAATACTTCAAACAACAGTTGGCCTAAAAAAGAAGCTACTAAGTTTAAGAAATTTAAAGAAAAAGTAAAAGGATAATCAACTCCTTTATGAATATAAAAAAAACCAACCGTAACGGTTGGTTTTTTTTATATTTATTATTTAAGTGTTCTATTTTCTTTTTCTAAAAATAAAATACAGACCAATCAATACTAACGGAATACTTAATACTTGTCCAGTATTCAAAGAATTAAAAACCCAATCTTCTCTCCCATCAACTTGTGGTTCTTTTAAGAACTCGATCACAAAACGCAACGACCATAAAACAGCAAAGAAAACTCCAAATAAGTAGCCTGGCTTTTCTTTTGCATTGGTTTTCCAATACAGCCTCCACAATACAAAAAACAAGAGTAAATAGCTAAAGGCTTCATACAATTGGGTAGCGTGCCTTGGTACAGTTTCTCCAGCACTTTTAAAGATGACTCCAAAATTACTTCCGGTTGGCTTTCCGTAGATTTCTGAATTAAAAAAGTTTCCCATTCGAATAAAAAATCCTGCTAAGGCAACCATTATTCCCATTCTATCTAAAATAAATAAGAACGGCTTTTGAAGTATTTTTTTGCTGTAAAAGTACAGTGCAAGGATAATTCCTATAGCAGCTCCGTGACTGGCAAATCCTGTATATCCTGTAAACTTCCATCCTTTAATCATTCCAAAAAGAGCCGTTGCTCCTTCTCGTTCTTTAAAGGGTAAAATAATTTCTAATAAGTGGTGTTGGTAATAATCCCAGCTATAAAAAAAAACATCGCCCAAACGCATTCCTATCAACATAGAAACAAATGTATACATGAATAATGCGTCTAATTTTTCTACAGCAATGGCATCCTTAATAAATATTTTCTTCATAAGGCGTAAGCCTAGCACAAAAGTCAACACAAACATAATGCTATACCATCTTATAACATAAACCCCTAAATCGATTCCTAATGAAGGGTCCCAAACTACTGATAAAAAATTCATCTACTTTTACTTTTTATGTCATTTCGAAGTACATTGAGAGTTGCTGAAATAATTTTACCTTTTTATGAGACAACTTCGTTGCAAAACTCCTCGTTATGACGCTATTAATTTTCTTTTTTCTTTTCTGGAACTGGATCATAGCCTTCGCCACCCCAAGGATGGCAGCTAAAAATTCTTTTCATTGCCAACCAACCTCCGCTAAACAACCCATGTGTGCGCAATGCTTCTATTGTATACTGCGAACAGGTAGGTGAATACCTACATGTATCAGGTGTATATGGCGAAATGGCTATTTGATAAAAACGAACCAATACTATAAATGGATATGCGAATACTTTTTTCAAAAAACTACAATTTAATTCATTGAGAAACTCGTTCCTTCTCTGCCATCTTTCAATTGAATTCCTAATACCAAAAGTTCATCTCTAATTTGATCTGACAATGCCCAATCTTTATTATCTCTTGCTTCTTTCCTTAATTTAATTAACAACTCTACAACTCCATCTAGTGCATTAGAACTCTCTTGTTTTGTTTCATTGGTCAAACCCATCACATCAAAAACAAATGCATGTATGGTGTTTTTAAAGTCTTCTAAATCAGTGGCAGTCAATGTTGTTTTCTGCTCTTTTAACTGATTGATTATCTTTACTGCTTCAAACAAGTGTGCAATTAAAACAGGTGTGTTAAAATCATCGTTCATTGCAGAATAGCATTGTTTTTTCCATGCAGTAACATCAAAGGTTGATGTGGCGCTTGTTGCAATAACATCTAAAGAATTAACAGCATCTATCAATTTATAATAGCCTTTTTCTGAAGCTTCTAATGCATCATTAGAAAAATCTAAAACACTTCTATAGTGTGCCTGTAAATTAAAAAACCGAACCACACTTGGTGCAAATGCTTTGCTTAAAATAGGGTTTTCTCCAGTTAAAATTTCATTTGGTAAAATATAGTTACCGGTCGATTTTGCCATTTTCTGACTGTTTAACAACAGCATGTTTGCATGCATCCAATAGTTTACAGGGGTTTTTCCGCTACAAGTTTGAGATTGTGCAATTTCACATTCGTGGTGTGGAAATTTTAAATCCATTCCACCTCCATGGATATCAAATTGTTCGCCCAAATATTTTGTACTCATTACAGAACATTCTAAGTGCCAACCCGGAAAACCATCGCTCCAAGGAGACGTCCAACGCATAATATGGCGTTCTTCTGCTTTTTTCCACAAAGCAAAATCTTGCGGATTTTTCTTGTCTGATTGTCCATCCAGTGCTCTTGTGTTGTGAATGGCATCTTCCATTTTACGTCCAGAAAGAATTCCATAGTGTGCACTTTCATTGTATTTCAATACATCAAAATACACAGATCCGTTCACTTCATACGCAAGTCCTTTTTCTAGAATTTCTTTGATCATTTCAATTTGCTCAACAATATGACCTGTTGCTGTTGGCTCTATGCTTGGTGGTAAAAAATTATATTTTTCAAGTGTTTTGTGAAAGTCGACTGTGTAACGCTGTACAACTTCCATCGGTTCTATATGCTCTAAACGTGCTTTTTTTGCAATTCTGTCTTCTCCTTCATCGGCATCGTTTTCTAAATGACCTGCATCTGTAATATTACGCACATAGCGCACTTTATAACCCAAATGCAAAAAATAACGAAACACCATATCAAAAGACATAAAGGTTCTTACATTACCTAAATGGACATTGCTATATACAGTAGGACCACAAACATACATGCCAACACGGCCTTCAGTTAGTGGTTTAAAAAGTTCTTTACTTTTGGAAAGTGAATTGTATATTTTAAGTTGATTCTCTTTATAAATCTCCATGAAAAATTTTCCTTATTAGAAATGTAAAGATAGGTACTTTTAGCAAAAGAGAAAATTGGAATTTGTTAAGTTTTACAAAAAGAATACGTCCAGGTTTTATGTGAGGAATACAGGACGCACACTTATAAAATATCCTTCGTTGCATTTTAATGCATTTTTATTTATAAATTTACAATTAATATCTTGTCAAGACTAGTTATGATCGATAAAAGCAAATCTGCACTGCATGAAAAAAAAGGGGTTTCTCAACCAGAAACAACCAGCAAGTCTGCGGCAGCCAACATCAAGGTCAACCGAAGCAAACAGCCCAGTATTGATGCATTTGTTTCTCATATATTAGCAGGCGATATTACGTACTTAAGTCGAGCTATTACCTTGGTTGAAAGCACTAATGTAAAACATCAACAAAAAGCAAACAGCATTTTAGAACGTTGTTTACCACATGCCAACAAATCGGTTAGAATAGGAATTACAGGAGTTCCTGGCGTTGGAAAGAGCACCTTTATAGAAAGCTATGGAAAGCATTTAACTGCTACAAACAAAAAAGTGGCCGTCTTGGCTATTGATCCAAGTAGTTCTGTAAACAAAGGAAGTATTTTAGGCGATAAGACTAGAATGGAGCAACTGGTAACCGATAGCAATGCCTTTATCAGACCCTCTCCTTCAGGAACTTCTTTGGGAGGCGTTGCGCAAAAAACACGCGAAAGTATCATTTTGTGTGAAGCCGCTGGGTTTGACACCATTATCATAGAAACTGTAGGTGTTGGACAAAGTGAAACCGCGGTACATTCTATGGTTGATTTCTTTTTATTGCTAAAAATTGCAGGTGCTGGTGATGAATTGCAAGGCATCAAACGCGGAATCATAGAAATGTCTGACGCCATTGTCATCAACAAAACCGATGGCGACAATACCGAAAATGCTCGTATAGCAAAAGTAGAGTTTAACAGAGCGCTGCATTTATATCCACCAAAAGAAAGTGGTTGGCAGCCAAAAGTACTTACCTGTAGTGCTCTTAAAAATACGGGTATTGATGTGGTTAATGCAATGATTAACGATTATCTGAAGCGGAGCAAAAAGAACAATTATTTTACACAACGAAGAAACGAACAAAACAAATATTGGTTGCTCGCAACGATAGAGCAACAATTAAAAGATCGTTTTTACAACAATGCCAAAGTAAAAAAACAACTGTCAAAAGAAATTGACAAGCTAGAAAAAGGAAAAACAACTCCCTTTAGTGCTGCAAAAAAATTACTAGATACTTGATACGCCTATACTGAAGGAAAGAATTTTCTTTCTAAAAAACCATGTAATTTAAAAAAAACATACCCAATAATTGTTCCAACACTTGCTCCTGTTAAAATGTCTATTGGAAAATGCACTCCCAAATACAATCTGCTATAAGCAAATACAAGAGGAAAGATAAAAATTAGTCTAATATTCTTGTATCTTCCTTTAAAAAACAGCCATACAAATACTGAAAAAGTCATTGATGTTGTGGCATGTCCTGAAGTGAAGCTATAGCTTTGTGGGGTAATTAATGTGCGTAATAAATGACTGATTCTGATATCGTTATTTGGTCGTAATCTCTCAAAGATTCCACGAATCATATTTGTAAACTGGTCAGAAAAAGCCACCATAACAATTAAAAAGAAGAACAAGAAGCTTCCTTTTCTCCAACCCAAATTTTTAAAGATTAAAAAGATCACTAAAGCAAACAACGGTATCCAATTTAATTGATTGGTAATAAACAACCAAAGTGAATCCCATTGTTCGCTTCCTAAATTATTTAAATAAATTAGGAGTTCTCTATCTTTTTGTATCAATGTTTCAAACATCTACTATTTCCCTACTTTTAAAACTTCTAATTCAAAAATAACATCTGCTTTTGGAGGAAATGGTCCAGTTCCTTTTTCTCCCCACGCTAAATAATAAGGAATAAACAAACGGCTTTTACCACCTGTTCTCATTTTTAAAATACCTTCTGTAAAACCAGGAATCATTGGTTGTTTTTCCATTACAAACACAAAAGGTTTTTTTCCTACAGTGGTCTGAATTATTTTTCCATCAGCTAATGTCAACGTGTAGTTAACAGTAATTGTTGCTGTTTTGGTTACCTTTTTTCCTCTTCCTTTTTTAAGGGTTACGATTTTTAACCCAGAGGCTGTTTTTTTTGCCTTTTTAACTCCTTGCTTTTTTTCGTACACTTTCTTGTCAGCCAAGAATTTTTCATACCTTACTTTTTCTTTCTCAGCGAATTGCTTTGCTTTTTTTTCTTTAGATACAATCGATTTTTTAAGCTCTTCTGTAAAAACTTTTGCAGCATCAAAGTTTTTTGCCTCACGTCCAATTCTGATAACAGAAACGTGGTTAATTACATCATCTTTAGCAATAGAATCTACTACATTTTGCCCTTTTTCTACTTTGCCAAAAATGGTGTGTTTTCCATTTAACCAAGGCGTGTCTTTATGTGTAATAAAAAACTGACTTCCATTGGTTCCTGGTCCAGAGTTCGCCATCGATAAAACCCCTGCACTATTATGTGTATATACTAATTTTCCTAACGAATCTTTAGGAAACTCATCTTCAAATTTATATCCCGGTCCTCCACTACCAACTCCTGCAGGATCACCACCTTGAATCATAAAATTTTTAAGGACTCTGTGAAATTTAAGTCCATCATAAAAGTTTATTTCTTTTAAAGAATCTGAAACATTAGGGTTTGTTCCTTCTGCAAGTGAAACAAAATTGGCTACCGTTAGGGGGGTGTCATCTTGGTGTAATTTGACCAATATATCTCCTCTATTGGTTTCTATATCTGCATATAAACCTTTATCTAAATCAGTGTATTTTGATGTTTTGCAAGAAACAGTCAAAAAGACTGTTGCAAGCACTATTACTTTTAATAACTTCATAATTATTTATTTGGATTCTGTTTTAATTTCTATTTTAATATATCTAACAATTCTACTTCAAAAATCAATGCCGAAAATGGTTTCATTTTATCGCCATATGGCGTTTTACCATAGGCCAATTCTTGAGGAATAAAAAGCTTGTATCTCGCCCCTTTTTTCATCAACTGAAGACCTTCTTGCCACCCTTTAATTACTTGTCTTACAATAAACCCTTCGGCTTTTTTCCTTTCAATAGTACTGGTAAAAACAGTACCATCAATCAACATTCCTTGGTAATGAACAACAACTTTAGAGTTTATGTTTGGGTGTGCACCTTTTCCTTCTTTGACAACAATGTATTGCAGCCCACTTTTGGTTACTTGCACCCCTTTTTTAGTTTTGTTTTCTTTTAAAAAATCTTCTCCTTCTTTTTTTACATATGCATATGTTTTTTCATTGCTTTTTTCTAGCTTCTTTAAAAAATATGGCCTTATAATTTTATCTAAATTCTTATTTTCTAACAACACATTTGAAGAATCCATTCCGTTCTTATAGCCTTGAATAAAAAGAGCTTCATTTACTTCTTTAAAGTTTCCATTAAACTGATTAGACATGTCTAATCCCAATGCATAACTGATAGAATCAATTTCACTATTAAGAGAGTGTTTGGTAACTCCTAGATCGTTGCACGAAACGATTGTTACTGCTACAAACAGTACTATTATTGTTTTTATTGTTTTCATTTTTAATTTATGTCTATTAAGGTTACTATACTTATTATGGATTGATTAATGCCTATTTTGTTTCCATCGCCTGAAACACCAAAGGCGCGGTATGAGGGAATGACAAATACTATGGTTTCTCCAACTTTCATCAACTTTATCCCGTCTTGTAAAGCAGGTATAAAATCTTCCTTATCTATCGCGTATTTTTTGATTCCTAAGGTTTCTTCACTATAGATGATTTCGCCATTCAATGCTTTAATTTCATAGCTAATAATTGCAACATCTCCTTTTTGGGGGGATGGTGTATTTTCTGCTACTTTTTGCGTGTATGCATACCAAAAACCTTTGGTTGAAGGCTGGTAGGTCTTCGCAGAATCTAACGCAATTAATTGTTTAATTTTTTTATTTTCTAAATCATTCAATTTTTTATTTTGGTCCATAATTTCTGAATAGACAGTAGCTGTTTTTTGTGAAACAGGCCTTCTGGCTTCTGACGATGAACACGAAAAAAGCAAGAACAATCCAATAAAAATCACCCCATTAATTTTCATCTGATTCTTGTAATTCTTTTTGGTATGTTGGTAATAATGACGTAAAGTAAGCAACTGTTTCTTCTATATTCAATTCTGATCTACCTCCAGAAGCATTGTCATGTCCGCCACCATTAAAATGATTTCTTGCAAATTGATTTACAGAAAACGCACCTTTTGATCGAAACGATATTTTAACAATTCCTTGCTCTTTGTCTTCTATAAAAATTGCTGCAAAAACAATTCCATCCAAAGAGAGTGCATAATTTACAACTCCTTCTGTATCTCCTTTTTGATACTCATATTTTTTCTTTTCTTCTTCAGACAGCGTAATAAAGGCAGTTTTATATGCTGGTAACGCCTTTAGATTTGTCAAAGCTTGCCCTAAAAGCAATAACCTTCCGTATGAATTTACATCATACACTTGATTGTGGATTTTATTATTTTCGGCTCCTTTATCTATTAAATCAGCAGTAATTCGATGTGTTAAACTTGTGGTAGAGCGAAAACGAAAAGAACCTGTATCTGTCATAATTCCAGTATACAAACAGGTAGCAATTTCGGCATCAATTTGTGTTATATCATCTAACATTTCAATAAATTGATACACCATTTGGCAGGTAGACGAGATGCTTGTGTCTGAATACAAATAAGTAGCAATAGTATCTGGTTGCTGATGATGATCAATCATCGCGAAATTATGTGGATAGCCCTCTAAGGTCTTTTGCATATCATCTCCTACTCTATGCAAAGCATTAAAATCGAGTAAAAAAATCAAATCAGATGCGTCAATAGCTCTTTTTGCTTGCTTGTTTTGTTTGTCAAATTTTAGAACATGCTCAAAACCTGGCAACCAATGTAAAAAAGCAGGAGATTCATTCGGAGCTACCACCGTTGCTGTATGTCCTTTGTTCTTTAAATACTTACACAATCCTAAAGTAGACCCCATTGCGTCTCCATCTGGGTTTCTATGTGGTACAATCACAATGTTTTTAGGGCTTGCTAAAAACGCTTGTAAGTTCTGTATTTGTGATTTTTCCATAAGTTGCGAATATACAATATAATCCCATATTTCATACACAAAATTATGTTACATTTGTTAAAATTTACACTGTCAATCTTATGAAAAAATTAGTTCTTTTATTAGTTACATTCCTTCTTCTTTCTTGCACAACTACTCAACAAAAAAACAATCCAGATTTTGTCATTTCCTTTGGTTCTTGCAACAAGCAATATGCCGAAAACATTCTTTGGAAAGAGATCTCTAAAAACAATCCAGATGTTTGGATTTGGGGAGGAGATGTGATTTATTCTGACACTGACAATATGGATAAGCTACAAAGTGATTACCATACACAATGGGCACAAAAGGGCTACAAAGAATTTGCAAATTCATTGCCTGTTTTAGGTACTTGGGACGATCATGATTATGGTTTAAATGACGGCGGTGAAGAATTTCATGTAAAAGAAGAAAGTCAGCAATTATTTTTAGATTTTATAGCAGTTCCAAAAGAAGATATAAGAAGAAAACAAGAAGGTGTATACCATTCTCAAATATTTGAAACAGCAAAAGGAAGTATCAAAATAATTATTTTAGACACTCGTTATTTTAGAACCCAATTAACAAAATCTACAAAAGAAGGAAAAAGGTACCAACCTAATACCTATGGAGAAGGCACTGTTTTAGGCGAAAAACAATGGCGTTGGTTGCACAAAGAGTTGACAAATTCTACAACAGATTTTAATGTTATTGTAAGTAGCATTCAGTTGATTTCTCATTTGCACGGTTTTGAATCTTGGGGAAACTTTCCGCATGAAGTAGACAAGCTAACCAAACTCATAAAAACTTCAAAAGCAAAAGGAGTCATCGTGTTGTCTGGCGACAGGCATATTTCTGAATTCTCTTCTATCAAAACAGCTGGTTTAACAGAAAACTTAGTCGATTTTACTTCTAGTGGACTGACTCACTCTTATAGCGGTTTTTCTGGAGAAGAAAACCCAAATAGACTCGGAAATGTTGTTTCAGAAATTAGTTTTGGTATCTTACATTTTAATTTTGACACAAAGAAAGTCACCATGCAAATGAGAGGAAAAGAGAATAAGTTACAACAAGAACACATACAAACCTATAATTAAAGACATCCTTCACTTGCAATTACCAATTAAAACTGTACTTTTGCACAAAATTTTTTAAAAACAGAAATGGCAACAAATAGAACATTTACAATGATTAAGCCTGATGGCGTAGAAAACGGACACATCGGAGCTATCTTAGAAAAAATTACCGCTGCAGGATTTAACATCGTAGCCTTGAAATTAACTCAAATGACCAAAGCAGATGCTGAAGCTTTTTATGCTGTACATAATGAGCGGCCATTTTTTGGAGAATTGGTTGAATTTATGACTCGTGGAGCAATTGTTGCAGCAATCTTAGAAAAAGACAATGCGGTAGATGATTTTAGAGCTTTAATTGGCGCTACAAACCCTGCTGAAGCTGCAGAAGGAACTATTAGAAAACTATATGCAACTTCTATTGGAGAAAATGCTGTACATGGTTCTGATAGCGATGAAAATTCTGCTATTGAAGGTGCTTTTCACTTTTCTGGAAGAGAAATATTTTAAGGATTTATATCTGACAAAAGCTTAACTAAAAAAACCTCGTTGCGAAAGCAACGAGGTTTTTGCTTTTATCTATTTTATAAGTCTAGCCTTTTGGTTCTAAAATACTAGTTTTTAGAAGTCATAAACATAAAAACATCATATAGCTGACTAACATAAAGCAATAGCATCCATTTCAGATAAATACCTACAAGGTTTTATAATAAAAACTGACAACCAACAACTGATAACTGTTATTTACACCAACATCAACTTAGCAATCAACTTCTCTCCCATTTCTTCATTGAGCATTTTAATAATTTTTTCTTTGCCATAGCTCAATTCTTCTCGTAAAACTGAAGAGGATAAGGCAACCACCAACGTTTTGTTTTGCAACTGAATTTTAGTAGTATAAGACACCACTCCTTGTCCCATTAACAGTGCCCAAGCCTCTTCGATTTCAAGTTTTTGCATGCCTTTAGACAGGTTGTTTTCTTTGATAAAAGAAGCCATTAGATCTTTTACAGAAAAGGAATCATTTTTTCTTTTTGCCATCAGTTTAAGTTAAAAATTTCATATGATTTATCATGTTGCTTTAAGATCTTTTCTGTTCGATCAGAGTGTGTGTCTGTTATAAAAATCTGTCCAAATTCACCTTCATTTACCAATCTTATTATTTGAGAGACACGATGTTCATCTAGCTTGTCAAAAATATCATCTAACAACAAAATTGGTGTCACTTTTGATTGTTTTTTAATAAACTCAAACTGCGCCAACTTTAAAGCAATCAAATATGATTTTTGTTGCCCTTGAGAACCAAATTTTTTAATCGGATACCCTTCAATTTCAAAACTTAAATCGTCTTTATGTATTCCAACACCAGTATATTGTAACACCTTATCCTTTTCTAAATTTTGTGTTAACAATTGTTCAAACTCGATGGTATGTAACTGGCTTTTATACGACAAGTTTACACGTTCCTTTTTTTCAGATATTGTTTGATATTTCTGATTAAAAATAGGCACAAAACGCTCTAAAAAAGAGTTTCTTTTCTTGTAAATTTCAGTCCCTATAGAAATTAATTGCGTGTCATAAATACTTAAATTCAACGCGTTAAAGGTCCTGTTTGCTGCAAAATATTTTAACAAAGCGTTTCGCTGACTTAGCACTTTATTATAAGCAATCAAACTTTGTAAATAGCCTTTATCTTGCTGAGAAATGACACCATCAATAAATTTTCTTCTGGTTTCACTACCTTCAGCAATCAAGTCTCTGTCTGTTGGAGAAACAATTACTAAGGGAAACTGACCAATATGCTCAGAAAATTTCTCATATATCCTTCCATTTCTTTTTAAGACTTTCTTTTGTCCTTTTTTAAGGCTACAAATAATTTTTTCCTCTCTTTCATTTATAAAATAGGCGCCTTCAACCATAAAAAAATCTTCTCCGTGCCTAATATTCTGCCCCGCAATCGAATTGAAATAACTTTTTGCAAAGGACAAATAATAAATAGCATCTAACACATTAGTTTTTCCAATTCCATTATTTCCTACAAAACAATTTATTTTCTCTTGAAAATCAAACGTTTGAGATTCTACATTCTTGAAATTGACCAAAGATATTCTCTGTAAATACATTTTTTAGATTTGTCTTTTAAAAGGAATTGCAAATTATTGAAAATTTAGCGAATTATCCACTTTTAAAATCCAATTAAAAAAACTATTTTTGCCTACTAATTTTTTAGAGCAATGGCGACATACAAGAAAAAAGGATTTAAATCAAAAGATAAAGAACAAGCAATACAAGAACAAAGCACAACTGCTGAAGTTTTTAACACCTTAGACGAAAGCGCATCTAAATCTGAACAATGGATTGAGAAAAATAGCAAAGCATTATTTTCTGGGTTGGTTATTGTAGCTGCGCTAATTTTAGGGTATTTAGGATATAACAAATACATTATTGAGCCAACCGAAAAAGAAGCTTCTAATGAATTGGCCTTTCCTAGAAAACATTTTAATGATGCCAATACGCTTTCTATCAATGTAGACTCTTTATTAAATTTAGGTTTAGAAGGTGCTGACGGAAAATATGGATTTTTAGATGTTGCCAATACATTTAGTGGTACAAAAGCAGGGAATTTAGCAAACTACTATGCGGGTATTTCGTATTTGAAATTAAAAAAATACGACAAAGCAATTGAGTATTTAAGCAAATTCTCTTCTGATGATGAATTGTTAGGGCCAACAGCTTTAGGAGCTATTGGTGATGCTTTTTCAGACATCAATCAACTAAAAGATGCGTTAAAATATTATGAAGATGCAGCAAACAAAAAAGACAATAGTTTTACCAGTCCTTTGTTTTTATTCAAAGCAGCTTCAACAGCAATGGAATTAAAAGAATTTAGCAAAGCTGAAAAACTATTTACAAAAATACTGACAGACTACCCTAGATCTGCACAAAGTATAGAAATAGAAAAATACATAAACAGTGCTAAATTTGCTGGTAAAAAATAGATCAAATGGCAACAAGCAATTTATCTTACTACGATCAAACAACAATCCCAAATGCGAAATTTTTTCGATTTGGGATTGTTGTTTCTGAGTGGAATCCAGAAATAACCCAAGGCCTTTTAAAGGGTGCTATAGAAACTTTAGTAGCTTGCGGCACAACCGTTGAAAACATCATTACTTGGAATGTTCCTGGTAGTTTTGAATTGGTATTCGGTTGTAAAAAAATGATTCAATCTCAAAAGATAGATGCTGTTATTGCCATCGGAAATGTCATTCAAGGAGAAACCAAGCACTTCGATTTTGTTTGTGATGGGGTTACTCAGGGAATTATAGACTTGAATATTAAATACGATGTTCCTGTAATTTTCTGTGTCTTAACAGACAACACAAAACAACAATCTATTGATAGATCTGGTGGAAAGCTAGGAAACAAAGGAGTAGAATGCGCCATAGCCGCTATTAAAATGGCAGCATTAGGCAACTCTTAGCCAGCCTTAACTCAATTATTACAAGGCACTTTTCTTTAACACTATTTTACAAGAATACTTCTTGTTAAAACTTGACTACTTCTTTTTATTTCTGTAATTTTGACTTCACTCTTACATTGGTTTGATTTTTGTAATTGTAACACCATTCCACATTTAATAAGATTCGATATACTATGGGGTTCATAAAACGTAAGAATAAAAAATTTGAATACAATCCTAGATATTATAAAGGAGAAGGAAACCCTTTTCAAATAAAACAAAAGTTTGATGCCTATAGAGGAGCCTTGGGAGGTAAAGGGATTAAGGCAAAATTTTCCAATGCACTTAATGAATCTAAAGCTTCAAAAGACAAGGGTTTTAATAAAACAACAATTATTGTCATTGCTGTTTTAATTTTTATTTTTCTCTTTATCATCGATTTTGATTTATCAATTTTCTCAAACAACTAATGTCAGATATCATTCAACTTTTACCAGACCATGTTGCCAATCAAATTGCAGCAGGAGAAGTCGTTCAACGACCAGCTTCAGTTGTAAAAGAATTGTTAGAAAATGCGATTGATGCAGAGGCAACTTCTATCAAGTTATTGATAAAAGACGCTGGTAAAACATTGATACAGGTCATTGACAATGGCAAAGGAATGAGTACAACCGATGCACGATTGTCTTTTGAACGTCATGCCACTTCTAAAATTAAAAGCGCCCAAGACCTATTCAATTTAAACACCAAAGGATTTCGTGGAGAAGCCTTGGCTTCTATTGCTGCCATTGCACATATAGAACTCAAAACCAAACAAAAAAATGATGAACTGGGAACACACCTAAAAATAGCAGGCAGCAAGGTACTTTCTCAAGAAGTGGTTTCTACCTCAAAAGGAACCAGTATTGCGGTTAAAAATTTATTTTACAACATTCCGGCACGACGAAATTTTTTAAAATCTGACACTATTGAAACACGACATATTATCGACGAGTTTCAACGTGTTGCATTGGCACATCCTTCTATTTCTTTTTTACTGCACCACAACAACAACGAAGTCTATCATTTAAAAGAAAACAACCTTAGAAAAAGGATTGTAGCAGTATTTGGAGCTAAAATGAATGAGAAACTAGTTCCGATCAACGAAACTACAGATTTGATTTCTATTCAAGGTTTTGTAGCAAAGCCTACTTACTCAAAGAAAAAAAGAGGCGAACAGTTCTTTTTTGTAAACGACCGTTTTATCAAGAGCGCCTATTTAAATCATGCAGTTGTAAGTGCTTTTGATGGCTTGCTAGAAGGTGGGTATCACCCGTCTTATTTTTTATATTTGACCGTTCCACCAACGAGTATTGACATCAATATTCATCCTACAAAAACAGAAATCAAATTTGAAAATGAAAAAGCATTATATGCCATTTTAAGGGCTACTGTAAAACACAGTTTAGGGCAATATAACATAGCGCCAATACTCGATTTTAATAGAGATGCTAATTTAGATACCCCTTATCAATTCAAGCAAAAAATATCCAACGGTGCCGCTCCTAAAATTACTGTTGACTCCAATTTCAACCCCTTTAAAAAAGAGCAGCAAAATTATCAAAAAGACACTTCTAATTGGGAGTCTTTATACATCTCTACTGAATCTACAGAAGACAATCAGCAAGAAGAATTGTTCGAAAACCAACAAGAAACACAGTCCGGAAAAACCTTTCAGATTCAAAAAAAATACTTGCTAAGTTCTATCAAATCAGGAATGGTTTTAATTAGCCAATCATTGGCGCATCAACGAGTTTTATACGAAGAATTTTTAGAGAATATTACCGTTAAAGAAGCAATGAGCCAGCAATTGTTATTTCCTGTAAGCATTTCATTTTCGGCTACAGATGTAGCAATGATTGCAGAAATGAAATCTGACTTAGAAAATACAGGATTTGTTTTTGATGCTTTTAGCAAAGAAACGATTGTTGTAAAGGGCATCCCAATTTCGATCACTGAAAGTCAAATTACCCTCATTTTAGAGCAATTATTAGACGATATAAAATTGGAAGTTCCTGAAAGTAGTTTTAGCCATTTTGATGTCATGGCAAAATCATTTTCCAAATCGTTGGCTATAAAAACAGGCACAAGCCTATCGGAAAAAGAACAAGAAACATTAGTGCATGATTTATTTTCTTGCAAAGAGCCATCCATTTCTCCTTTTGGAAAAGCAATATTTAAAACCTTGACTCTTCAAGAAATCGATACAATTTTTAACAGTTAGTAAGCACAGAATATGGGAAGAATAACGGAAGCAATTAAACATTTAATCATCATCAATATTATATTTTTTGTTGTTCCTCAGTTGTTAAAATTAGACATTGTTCACTATTTTGCTTTGTATTTTCCAAAAAATGACGCTTTTGGTTTTTGGCAATACCTAACACATATGTTTATGCATGGTAGTTTTATGCACATTGCTTTTAACATGTATGCTTTGTGGGCTTTTGGAACTCCACTAGAACAAATGTGGGGGAAAAAGAAATTTTTATTTTTCTATTTTTCTGCAGTCCTAGGAGCTGGAGCTATTTATACTCTTGTCAACTATTTTCAATTTAATGGTGTTTACGAACAATTAATCAATATGGGAGTCTCTGCATCAGACATCCGTGCCATTTTAGAAACTGGAAGCTACAATGATGCTGTTATCAGTTTAAGCAATAAGGAAATGTCTGAGTTTTATAGCTTGTACCACACTCCTGCTGTTGGTGCTTCTGGTGCCGTATACGGAATATTAGTTGCATTCGGAATGATGTATCCAAATGCAAAATTGGCCTTGATATTTTTTCCCGTTCCCATTGCAGCCAAATATTTCATCCCAGTAATGTTGCTAGGTGATTTATTTTTTGGAGTTACAAAATACTCTGTTGGAAATGTCGCACACTTTGCACATATAGGAGGTGCAATTATTGGTTTTATCATTGCTTGGTATTGGAAAAAAAATCAGTTTAAAATGTATTAAATGAGTATTCTAAACACCTTACAAGCCCGTTTTAAACAAGCCAATATCGTAGAAAAACTACTCTATATCAATCTTGCCGTTTTTGTATTGGTCTTTGTGTTTAATACCCTCGGGTTTCTATTTCAATCCAATACCAATTTTATTGTTAATTGGTTTACATTACCCGCTTCTTTCGAAGCATTTATTCAAAAACCTTGGACACTCATTACCTACGGATTTGTACATGTAAATTTTATTCATATACTATCAAATACAATTGCTTTGTTTTTTATCGGGAATTTGTTTACAGATTACTTTACCGAAAAACAGCTGATTACTTTTTACCTATTTGGAACCGCTTTTGGTGGGCTCATCTTCTTATTGAGCTACACCTATTTTCCTGTATTTTCAGAAGACGCATCAAACAGTGTTCTTTTAGGTGCTTCTGCAGGAGTTTCATCAATTTTTATAGGCATTGCAACCTACATACCCAATTATCAATTTAAAATTCGTCTTATTGGGTATCTAAAATTATGGTATTTGGCAGCGTTTTGGATACTGCTGGATGTGATTCAAATTCCGGGAAACAATTCTGGTGGTCATTTGGCTCATATTGGTGGTGCTCTATTTGGTTTTTTGTACATAAGCCTTGCAAGCAATACCGAAGTGCTTGTTTGGAAAAAAATTAGTGCTTTTTTCAAATCGAAGAAAAAACCATTAAAAACGGTGTATAAAACAAAAAAAACAACGACTAAAGGAAGCAGCACAAAAAGTACTACCAATGCAAATCAGCAACAAGTAAATCATATTTTAGAAAAAATCAGCAAGTCTGGCTATGATGCGCTATCAAAAGAAGAAAAGGCTTTTTTATTCAAACAAGGAACCCATTAAAAATGAGAAAAAAATCCCTCCTAGATCACTTTTTATTTCTAATTAACTCCGTACTGGCAACCGCATTGCTATTGTCTTATTTCTTGCCTTTTATTTCTCCAAAAACAATTCCAGCATTTGCCGTATTAAGCTTAACAGTTCCTTTTTTAATTGGCTTCAATGGATTGTTTTTAATCTATTGGCTGATACGATTAAAGAAGCAATTGCTGCTTTCAGCATTTGTTTTAGGAATTGGATGGCTGGTTTCTTCCCCTATTTATCAACTCACTGAAAAAAAAGTACTCTTAAACGATGCGATAAAAATAATGAGTTATAATGTGCGAATGTTCAATCATTACAAGTGGAGTAAAGATACTGCGTTGGCTCAAAAAACATTTGACTTTATCAGCGAGAAAAAACCTGATATTTTGGCGCTTCAAGAGTTTTACGAATCTGATAAAATCAGTTTTAAATTTCCGTATACATACATCAAAACAAAATCGAAAACCAACAAGTTTGGCTTGGCAATTTACTCCAACTACAAAATCATACAGGCAGGATCTTTAGATTTTAAAAACAGCGCAAACAATGCTGTTTTTATAGATATTATAAAAGAAAAAGACACCATTCGGGTATATAATATTCATTTAGAATCTTTAAAAATAAATCCAAATAAAGAGAATTTTGGAGAAAAGAGTTCTGAAAAACTATTTGGAAGACTGAAAAACACCTTTCAAAAACAAGCCGTACAAACCGAGGTTTTTTTAAAACATGAGCAACAATGGAAAGGAAAAAAAATTATCTGTGGAGATTTTAACAATACTGCCTTTTCTTGGGCATACCATAAAATTAATCAAGATAAAAAAGATGCCTTTGTTGAAGCTGGAAAAGGCTTTGGAAAAACCTTTAAACACCCCTTCCCTCTTCGAATCGATTTTATTTTAACAGACAAATCTATCCAAATAAACAATTTTAAAACCCTTGAGGTCCCTTATTCTGACCACTTTCCCATTCTGGCTCAAGTGATTTGGTAGGCGTTTAAAAACAAGAAGCTAACTTTCCATAAAAGCATGTGGGTTTTGCCCTAAAAAAAGACTGTCATTCCTGCGAAGGCAGGAATCTATAAAATGGATACTTTAGATTCCTGCCTTCGCAGGAATGACAAAATTATCTTAAAAGAGGTGACTACTAATTAGGTTA
>JAQWOR010000003.1 GCA_029245785.1 Polaribacter sp. | reverse complement strand
CCGATTGAAATAGGGATTACTGTAATTGCCATTATTTGTAGAATGGTATCTAAAATAGGAAGCTTAATTGTAACACCAGTATTTCTGCCAAAATACTCTAAAGCATATGATATTATAAAAGGAATGGTTGCAATGCTTATAAAACTAGCAAGCGCTGTTAATGTTACTGATAATGCGATGTTTCCTTTGCAAACCTGGGTTATAAGATTGCTTGTAGGGCCTCCAGGACAAGCAGCAAGAATCATGATTCCAACAGCCATTACAGGGCTTAAATCAAACGCCATTGCTAAAGCAAAGCCAATTAAAGGTAAAAGGATAAGCTGGTTTGTAAGCCCTATTAAAATGGCTTTAGGATATTTAATAATTCTTGTAAAATCGGCAGGAATTAATGTCATTCCCATTCCTAGCATAATAATGGCAAGTGATAAGGGTAGTAAAACCTTAATTAAAAGAGCTGTCATAAGTTTTATTTAGTTTGTTAAGTTGCTTGGTAAAATAGTGGTGGTTTTTTTATCCATTTCGTAGTATTTTTTCCATTTTACGTCCTCTTGCTAATTCATCAATCAATTTTTCTAAAGACCTACATTGTCTATACAATTCAAATTCATCTTCTATTTCTTCAATTCGATAGCCACAAACAACTCCTTTAATTAAGTGTGCGTTGGGATGTATTTTTGCTTTTTGAAAAAATGTTTCGAAAGTTGCTTTTTCATCAATAAGTTCTTGCAATCTGTCTTCATCAAATCCGGTTAGCCACTCTATTACTTGGTTTAGCTCTTTCTTGGTTCTTCCATTCTTTACTAATCTGTTTAAGTAAAGCGGATAAATAGAAGCAAATATCATTTTTGCTACTTTTTCATTTTTCTCGGCTGTAACGTTCATCTTTATTTGATTTTATTGGTGCCAACGGCTTTGCATATGGATATGGTTACGTGTTTTAAACGCCTAATTTAGTAAATACAAACCGAAGCTGTCTGTTCATAGGTAGAAAATTTGCACTAATTAACTTTATACGTCTTAAGGTTGCAATCTATAGTTTTATAGTGCCTTTTGCATTGCTACAAATTCAAAGCTTTCTTTTCCAATTTGAAAATCGTGATTTCCAATATTTTTAAATCCATTTTTTTTGTAAAAGCGAATTGCTCGTTCGTTACTATTAAGAACAGAAAGCCAAATTTGTTTAAATTTTAGCTCCTTTGCTTTGTTCAAGAGTCTGTTTTGCAATTCTAATCCGATTTTTTTTGATAAAAAATCTTTAAGTACATATATTTTTTGAAGCTGGCATACTTTTTTAGACTCAATGAATTTAGATTTTGAATTCAGTTTGAGTTTTGCGTATCCAACAGGTAATCTATCTGCAAACGAAATCCAAAAGATGTTATTTGGTTTGGCAATGCTTTTTTCTATTTTTTCTACTGAAAAAGTTGAATTATAGTAGTTAAGTAAGTCTTTTTTGTCTCGAAAAAAATGACCAAATGTTTCAGTAAAGGTTATTCTTCCAAGAAGCGCAATATATTCGGCATCTTTTTTCTCTGCTAACCGGGTTTCTATTTTATTCATTAGGCCTTTCAATATTATAGCTAACATGTTTGTTAGTCACAGATAGTTTTTATGAACTCTTTTTTATTGGTATACAAATGTCAACCACAGTTTTATTATTTTGTTTAGGTTGATATACTTCAAAAGAACCAGCCATTGAAAATTCTAATTCGTGATTATCTACAAAATTTTTCATGTCTAACCACACATCTTTAAATTCAAAGAAGGAATTTAGTTCATATCTTCTTATAGCACATTTTCCAGGTTTAAATTCTTTAATACTTACTTCTTTAGTTGGTTCACACTTTTTGTCAAGTATAATTGAAGCACTTTGTTCAAGGTTTTCAATTCCTACAACATCAATATCATTATGGTATATAGTAAGTGTTTTATTAATTTTTTTGTTATTTAAGCCTTGTTGCCTTGCCCATTTCGATAATTTAGAGTAGGCTTTTCCAATTCCTTGAAAATCACCTTTATGATTTACATGTGCAATGCTAATTGATCTTAAGTCTACAACTCTCACTTCGTTTAATCTTTTCATATTTTTCAATTTTATAATTCTAAATGAGAATTCAATTGCTTTTCTCGTTTGGTGCCAACGGCTTTGTATACGGATATAGTTACGTATTTTAAATACCTAATTTAGCAAATACAAACCGAAGCTAAGAAAGATACAAGTAATTTTTTAGTTACTGTTAGTTGTAGTTGTTAATGATGTTTAATAATTCACTCGGTGATTCTAATTCAAAATCAGGCTTATGTTTCCAAGAACCTGTCTTTGCCCCGCTATATTTCACAACTATTGAAATCACTCTATGGTTATTCATTGCTTCCTTTTCAATGTTTCTTGCAAACTCTACATCTCCTTCGTGATCTCCAATATAAATGATAGTCTTATTGTTTAAAGAGTTAATATTTGATTAAGGCATTTTATCCCACCGTATGACGAAGGTTTTTGCATGTTGCTTGGGATGTCATCATATCCAATAATTGAATTGAATTTATGTGAGATGTTATATTTGTTTAAAACTTGATTGATGTTTTCTGATGAATTTTGTGAGCAAATCCCTTGTGGTAAATTAATTTGATTTATGGTTTCTTTAATTTCTGAAAATAACTCAACAGGTGTGTTGTTTTTTAATTGATGCTCAGTCCATAGCGTTCCAGCTTTAAGCATTTCTTTTTCTGTCATTCCGTAATAATTGACATATAAATCTTGCCAATTTTTAGATTGATGATTAGCAATATGATACTTCTCTTCAGATTGAAGATACTTTGGTAAATTTATTCCAGTTAATCTTGGAGCTACTATAGATAGAATCTGTTTGGTAATATCAATATTTTTCGGAACTGAATTAACCAAAGTTCCATCGTAATCCCAGAGTATTGCATTTAATTTCATATTTCTTATTATAGTTAACGTTAGTGTATGGCAAGTAGGGCGGTAAAAATTGATAAATTCTCAAGTTTTTTTGAGCCAATGCATTGTGTTTTAAGTATGCAATGTATTAATTTCAATACTAGCAAGAGAAATACTAGCAAGAGAAATACTAGCAGAGAAAATAGAAATTGCTTTAACTTTTTTAAGTGGTAGTCAATTTATTCTTGCGTCATACTAAGTCAATAGTTATGTTGTTATAATTGACTTGGTTTTTATATAGATCAAACATTGTGGTATTTGTAACCTCTAATAGACCTGTGCCTTGAAACGTTAAAAGGTAATTGTTTTGGTGAGAATGACCGTTGTTTTCTAAATCTTTAACCTTGTAATCGCGCTTCAATCCAAAGGTTTAGCGCATAAAAATTTTGAGGTGAGATTCCATGACCAATTGGGTATTCAGTGTAGGTGTGTTGTAAGTTGTGTGTGGTTAAAAAAACAGGTGCTTTTCGAGCCCAATCTACAGGCAGTACTTGATCAGCTGATCCGTGTGAAATAAAATAATCGGTCTCAATGGCTAGTTTAGAAATAGCTATTGGTAGTAGCTCGTCATTGATATAGCCACTTAATGCTAGTACGTGTTGCACCTTGTTTGGGTACAGGAAACTAAATGCATAACTCAAGATAGCGCCTTGACTAAAGCCTAACAAAAAGGTGTTGTTAGAAGCGCTGTTGTAGTGTTCTTTTATCCTATCAACAAACGTAGCAATTTTTATCAAAGAGGTTCTTGCCTCGTCCAAATCAGAAAATTTTTCATTGTTTCCGTCAAGGTTAATTGCATACCAAGAATGTCCGCCGTACGGAATGTTGTACGGAGCTCTTGCGCTGACAATCAGCAATTCGTCAGGCAATTCATCAGCAAAAGAAAACAAGTCTAGCTCATTGCTTCCATAGCCGTGTAATAAGATTAAAAGAGGAGGTTGTTCTACTTGTTTTTTTGGTTGACGAACAACATGGTGTAATTCAGAATTCATTTTTTTGTTTTTTACTTGATGACCAATTGTCCGTTGGCAAAAATTCCGTAAGCTTCTCCGTTCAAATTCTTCCCTAAAAACGCGCTATTTTTTGAAGTTGATAAAATATTTTCTCTATCAAATACATACGTTTTGTTGGGGTTAAAAAAAGTAAGGTCTGCAATTTGTCCTTCTTCAATGGTTGTTTGTTTGATGTTAAAACGCTCTCTAGGTTTTGTTGTTAGGCACAAGATACTGTCTTCTAGTGGAAGCACCGCGTTGATGGCTCCAAAAAGACTTTCAAGCCCGATGGTTCCGTTTTTAGCAGCGCTAAACTCAACTTTTTTGTGTTCAATATCAATAGGGTTGTGGTCAGAGGTAATCATATCAACAGTGCCGTCTTTAATTCCTTTGATAAGTGCCTTGCAGTCTTTTTTAGTTCTTAGCGGTGGGGTTACTTTTGAGTGTGCGTCAAAGCGAATCAGCTCATCATCTGTAAGTGTCAAATGGTGCGCGCTAACGCTGCACGTAACATTTAATCCTTTCTTTTTAGCTTCTTTAATTAAGGCAACAGATTTTTTAGTGCTGATGGTTGGAATGTGTAGTTTTCCATCGGTGTATTCCAGTAAAAAAAGATCTCTTGCAATTTGAATGTGTTCTGCTAAATCCGGAATTCCACGCAATCCAAGTTTTGTGCTATTGGCGCCTTCGTTTGCCAATCCTTCTCCTGCAATGGAAGTGTTCTTAGGGAAGCTAAGAATTAATCCGTTAAAATTTTGAGCATAGAGCAGGGCAATTTTCATCAGGTTGTCATTGTCAGTCGATTTGTTATAATCTCCAAAAGCAATGGCTCCAGATTGTTGCATGTCATACAATTCGGCCATTTCCTTGCCTTCGCTTTTTTGTGTAAGCGCTGCGATGGGGTGCAAGCTTGTTGCAGACCCGTTGGCCTTGTTTTTTAAAAACTCTACCGAAGAATTATTGTCTACAACAGGTTGTGTATTAGCATTCACCGCAACGGCTGTAAAGCCGCTTTTTGCTGCAGTGGCAAGCCCGTTGTTAATTGTTTCTCTTTCTTCAAAACCAGGCTCTCCAAAAGAAACACTAGTGTCAAACCATCCGCAAGAAATGTGCAAGTTGTCAAGAGATACAACAGTATATGAAGGCTTTGCAGGAATGGAGTCTTTGATTTTTACAAGTACGCCATTGGTAATTAGTAGGTCTTTTTTTTGATGATGAAACGGACTAGAAGGGTCTATTATGGTAGCCGATTGGATAAGCGTACTCATGGTTTAAAGAATTTTAGGATCATAATTTCAAAACACAAAGATACAATGGCTAGCGTTAAAAACCATTTACAGAGCCAAGTAAGTTTGTTTTTTTTGTGATTTTTTTGCAATACTTCTTGAATTGAGCTTGAAAAAGTCAGGTTTTTGTGTGCTTTGGTCAAACTTTTGATGTCTAAAAACTGCAGTAAACTTTCTTGATTGTTGTAGTTAAAAGCAAGCGTTTCTAGAGTGTTTTCTTTATTGTTAACGGTGTATAGACCAGGGTTTTTAGGTTGTTCTAGTGTTTTTAGCTGCACTCTATTTGGATAAACTTGTTGCTGCGGAATAAATGAACTCGTACCATTTTTAATAGATAAAATCTCATTGTGTCCGATGTTTGTAGAAATAGCAATGGTATTTTCGATTCCAACAGTGTATTGTAATTGTTGGCTTTGAATACTACGTTTTCCAAAATTGTAAAAAACAGGAACTACTAAGGGAGAGCGAGTGAAGTTAGTGTTTGAGGTGTGTAAAGGGCTGGAAATCCAATAAATAGTACCTTTTTTATTCGATAATTGACTGATGAAATCATGCTGATTTTCAAAGCTTACAATTGCATCAGACCTCTTAAAATTGTTATTGTAGCGGGTTTTTACAAACGGATATTGAAAATTTTGAATACTTTTGGTGAATACATTTTTGAAAAAAGGATTTTTAAAATGAATGTTCGTGATTTTTAAAGAATCGTTGCGTTTTTCTGTAATTTGACCGTTTGTTACTCGTTTTAAAAATGAATTGTATGATTGGATATTGGTTTCTTTTGCTGGAATGATCGAAATACTTCCGCCTGACAACACCTGTTTTTCTAAATAGCTTGCCAGTGTAGGAGGGATGCTTTTGAGTTCGTTTAGAAGTAACAGTTCTTGTTTTTGAAGACTGCTGTAATTGATGTTTTTAAGAGAGGTGCTTTTGAAATTGAATTCGTTTTTCGAATATATTTTTGCTAAAAAATCACTCGAATTTCCGATGCTTAATACGTTGATTTTTGTAGGTGAATTTACTGCAAAATAAAACACATTGTCAAAGGCAAATGTGTCATCAATATCTAGTGTGATTTTTCCATTGAATTTCTGTTGATTTTGAATTGGAAAAAGGAGGCTTTTTGTTTCGTTTTCTTCTATTGAAAAAACATGTTTTGTAACCAATGAGTTATTGTTGAAAAGCGCCATCGGAACATACTTTTTTGCTGCTCCTTGGTTTTTTATAAGAACATGAATCGTAAAATTACTGTTGTTTTGTTGTGTTGTAAAAACCTGCTCAATAGAGAGGTTGTTTTTTTGTGCTGAATGGAGTTGTACAAACGAAATTGGTAATGTTACATTTGTAAAATCAATGGTGTTGTTTTTTATAAAATACTGAAAGTCAGATATTAAAATAACGTCATTTAAAGTTTTTGTTTCGCCCTGTTTAAGACTGCTTATTTGAAGGAAAACATTCTTTAAACTACGTGTTGTAGCTACGGATTGTAGTTTTAAGAGTATATTTTTTAGCTCATCAGCATCTATGTTTTTGTAAAAATTAGCATTTGTAAGCAAATGATAACGCAGTTCTTCAGAACTATTCTCTATAAGCTCTTTGATGGTGTTTTGTAATAAGTCTCCTTTTTTTCCTTTTGCAGTGCTGCTTAATGAGTTGTCTAGATAGATGAAAAGTGATTGTTTATTTTTGCCTTTTTCGCCGCTAAAATACGGTTGAGAAAAAGCGATAATTAACGCTGTAAAAAGCAACATTCTAGTTGTTAAAATAAGCCATTTTTTAAGCTGTGAACTCTTGCGAGTTTCACGAACTATTTTTTGTAAAAAAGTAACATTGGTAAAGACTGTTTTTTCGAACTTTTGTAGCTGGAACAGATGCACCAAAATCGGAAGGATAAGCAGTCCTAAGAAGTATAAAATTTCTGGGTACCTAAATTGCATCTAGCTGGATTGAAATTCAAATATAGACAAAGTAAAGCGACTGTTAGTAAATTTTAAAAAAAATCAAAAGACATCAATAAGCCATTAAAACACGCATGTAACGCCATGGCCCATAACAATCCGAAACGAACTCTAACAAAGCCTAAATAAAAGCCTAAAAAAATCTGTGGAGCCACTAAAATAGGACTAAAAAGAAGTATTCGAAGACTAATTTCGTAGTTGGTAATATGCATAAAGCCAAAAAGAAGCGTAGCTGTGTAAAGTGCAATTTTAAAGGAGGGCTGTTTTTTAAAAAGTGTTAAAGGGGCTCTAAAAATCGACTCTTCTAGTATAGGCGCTAAAACAACTGCTAAAAAAAAGACAAAAGGCATTGAATAACTATCCATGATGTCTTTCATGGCATGCTGTTCAATAGAAACCAAGTTGCTAAGCACTAAGATTCCAATTAGTATGGCAAGCGCAAAACTACTAATCAGACTAATAGCAAATACCTGCCCAAATTTAGACAATCGGTAATTAAAATTAGTGTTGGGGTCTTTTTCTGCAGTAGGATTCTTGATAAACTGAATTATTTCTATAAACGTATCTGTCATATCAAATAATTATTCCGTCTTTCATCACTAGTTTTCTGTCTGCCATTTTTGCTAAGGATTGATTGTGTGTAACAATCACAAAAGTTTGTCCATATTCATCACGAAGTTTAAAAAATAATTCGTGTAAATTTTTTGCGGCTTCAGAATCTAAATTTCCGCTAGGCTCATCGGCTAAAATTACTGATGGATCATTGATTAAGGCTCTCGCTACTGCAACACGCTGCTGTTCACCGCCAGAAAGTGCATTGGGTTTGTGGTGAATTCGATTTTTTAAACCTAAAAAACTCAATATTTCTAAAGCTTTTTTCTCTGTTTCTTTCTTCCCTTTTTTAGCAATAAATGCAGGAATACATACATTTTCTAGTGCAGTAAATTCTGGAAGTAATTGATGAAATTGAAAAATAAAACCAATATGGTGATTCCTGAAACTTGAAATTTCTTTGTCAGTAGTGTTTTTAAGCGAAACTCCATTAACAATCAGTTCAAAGGTGTTGTTGTTTTGAGGCTTGTCTAAAGTTCCTAGAATTTGTAATAATGTTGTTTTTCCAGCGCCTGAAGGGCCAACGATAGCAACAATCTCTCCTTTTTTAACATGAAGGTCTACGCCTTTTAAAACGGCTACCTCTCCATAACGCTTGTGGATGTTTTTTGCTTGAATCATACAATGTCTTTATGCAAAACGAAAGTATTAAAAATAAGTTGATTATCATCAAAAAGACCTCATAGGTTTTGTTTTTATGAGGTCTTTTTCGGGTATGTTGTTTTAAGTATAAAGAGTTTGCTAAAAGATGTTCTTTAGCTTATTGTAATCTATAAAGTAAATGAACTTTAAAGAAAATGTATGTTGCATTTTTTCATCAAACAACCTGTTTAAATTATCAAAAAAGGTGATGTTTGCAGGAGCAAAGTCATGGCTTGGATTGATGGAGTTCCTGTAAAAAGCAATCAATTGGCTTCCTGGAGCAAATTGCCAAATATAATTTAAATCTAAATTCCAACTATTGTAATTTACATTGTGGTAATCTAAAGACTTCTCTGTTTCTAAAAATGTTGAATACTCATTACTTTCTAAATGTCCGTTCAAATTTAGCGTATGGTACGTGTTTTCATAAGTAACTTTAGACCAATTGTGCCTAAATGTTAATGATAATGATGAGTTGAGGTTGAAATTAAATTTTCCGGAAATAGAGTTGTTATATGATGAAACATCTCTTTGCCCGAAAATGATTTCATTTTCTAGAGAAGAAAGACTTGGGTATTCGATCACATCACTGCTGCTAATTTTATGAATATACCCTTGGTCATTTAGTGTTTTTCTGTAATTGAAACCGTATGAAATAGAGAATTGATTGCTAAATCTGTACCTTGGGTAAATTCTGTATCTATACCTGCTTTTTGGGTGATTGAAGTAAAAGCTTTTAGAAAAACCATATCTAAAAGAGAATTTTTTTCTTGAATCAGAAGACCCTGAATGATTGGCCGTGATTCGAGTAGGTTTTATAAAGAAATGTCCATCTTCTACAGGCTGAAATGCCGCAAAATAGTCAAATTGTTTGCCTAAGTTTCCGCTTACATTGCTATTAAAATTCCACCTGTTTTTAGTTTCTAAGCCGAGCCAAATTCCCATGCTATTTCCTGTATAAGTGGCAGGTTTGTGCAAGTAGTTGAAATTGAACCAAGATTGTACTCTAATGGTGTTGAACTTCTTTATTGGTTTTAGAGTTCTGTAAGAGATAGCGGCATAAATACTTTGTTTGTTATTTCGAGATTGAAAACCTAAATCATTAATATCAAAGCTAGCATCTTCAAAGTCGTATCCTACTTCGTATGCCCAATTTCCAGCGTCTTTTCCAATACTCGTGTCAAAACTGTTCCCTGTTGTTTTTGTGCCATCTTCTTTGATGATACTTCTTTTGTAAGATCCGTCTATAAAGTAAGTGTTGTCTTTTGTGCTTACATAGTACAGTAAGCCGGTTGTATTTGCATCTCTAAAATCTCCAACTCTAGTTACATTTGTGTTGATTAGTGTAATGGCAGAGTTTTTGTTGAATTGCTGATCCAATACAAGTACATTGTAATTTGAATAAGGCTCTGTAACAATGGTTCTGGTTTCATCTGTAACGGTGTTCAGAACTGTTGCTTTTGTCTTGTCAGTAATTGCATTAAAAAAACCAATTCCCAATCCTTTTTGTGTGCGACCAGAAATCTTAATTGCATTTAACATGTTTACCTTGCCAGGATTGTTAGTTACTTCTTCATTGGCTGCTAGCTCGTCATAAACAGCATAAAAATTAGTAGGTATGTTTCCAATTCTTCGAGAGTAAAATAAGTCTCCTTTTCCAAACAGTTCAGTGCCTTCGGTAAAAAATTGCCGTTGCTCAGAAAACTGTTGTTCAAACGGTCCTAAATTTAAGGTAATGTTGTCAAAAGCGGTCTGCCCAAAATCAGGTACTAGCGTTAAATCTAACGTAAAGTTTTCTGTGATTCCATATTTCAGATCCAGCCCAATACTATGGCTGTAATTGCTTTCTCTATCGAAATGCGAAACCGAAGTAGATGCATATGGGTAAAAGCTCAATCGCGTAGGAGGGTTGATGTCTCTAAAATTTTCTACCAAACCATCATATTGCGTCCATATTCCTTTGGTATTGTCTATGTGGTTCCATGTGAATTGCGCATTTAGACTTTGAATTTTTCTATGAAAATTCACACCCCAAGATTGTACAGGCGTATTTGCAAATCGCAAGGCGCTATACGGGATCTTCATTTCTACAATCCAGCCTTTTGCTGTTACTTTTACACTGCTTTCCCAAACAGCATTCCAATTAAAGTCTTCTTGCCCATTAGCTATTTTTGAGTCTGCTTGAGTACCTGTACTCATGACAACAAATTCAAAAGGGTTTTGTCCATCGTCATTCGGGTTTATCGTTACTAAAAAGAAATCTGTTTGTCCAAAATTATCTCTATTTGTAAACTCCATAGGAATCGATGTAGGCTTGTCATCATACAAGATAGCGCCTATGTAAATAGCAGTGTCGTCATAAATAACCTTTACTTCAGTTTTATGAGTCTTAGGTTCTGTTTCTCCATTATTTGGACGCATCATTATAAAATCCTTAGCAATTTTAGCATTTTTCCAAGCAATGTCATTCAAGACAGCATCAATTTTAGGGGCTGTTACAACTCTAGTGGTTGCCATTTTTTTTCGTTCCTTAGTTATTTGTGCTGATACTTGATTGATGCATAAAAAGGAAATCAACAGTAAAGGGGTAAATCTTTTCATGTTTTTCATAATTTTTTTCCACTAAGGTAAATAATAAATCCTAAATTCATGTTTTTTAGATTAAAGGCTGTGTTAATTTTATAGCCTAACATAATAAAGACGAGAATAATTCAAGAATGTCGTATTTTTATGAAAATCTCTTATTTTAATTTGTACTTTTGTGGCTGTTAAAAAACATTCTTAAAATGAATTTACACGAATATCAAGGAAAAGAAATTTTAAATAGTTTTGGCGTTAAGATTCAACGTGGAATTGTAGCAACAAATCATAAAGGTGCTGTGGATGCCGCAAAACAATTGACTGTAGAAACTGGTACCAGTTGGTATGTGGTAAAAGCACAGGTTCATGCCGGTGGACGTGGAAAAGGTGGTGGTGTAAAGCTAGCAAAAAATTTGGCAGAAGTTGAAACAATTTCTAATGACATTATCGGAATGATGTTGGTAACGCCTCAAACCTCTGCAGAAGGGAAAAAAGTAAATCAAGTATTGATTTGTGAAGACGTATATTATCCTGGTGATAGTGAGCCAGAAGAATATTATATGTCGGTTTTATTAAATAGAAATACAGGTAGAAACATGATAATGTATTCTACAGAAGGAGGAATGGATATTGAAACCGTTGCAGAAGAAACGCCACATTTAATTTTTACAGAAGAAATTGACCCAACCATGGGACTCTTGCCTTTTCAAGCACGTAAAATTGCGTTTAACTTAGGCTTGTCAGGCGGCGCTTTAAAAGAGATGGTAAAATTTGTCTCTGCGTTATATACCGCTTATATAAAATCAGATTCATCTATGTTTGAAATCAATCCAGTATTGAAAACATCAGACGATAAAATTTTAGCAGTTGACGCAAAAGTAACCTTGGATGAAAATGCCTTATACCGTCATAAAGATTATGCAGTAATGCGCGATTTACGTGAAGAAAATCCGATTGAAGTAGAAGCAAAAGCAGCAGGCTTAAACTATGTAGATTTAGATGGTAATGTGGGTTGCATGGTAAATGGAGCTGGTTTGGCAATGGGAACAATGGATTTGATCAAACAAGCAGGTGGTGAGCCAGCAAATTTTTTAGATGTTGGAGGTACTGCAGATGCACAACGTGTTGAAACCGCTTTTAGAATTATTTTAAAAGATGACAATGTAAAAGCCATTTTGGTAAATATCTTTGGAGGTATTGTACGTTGCGATAGAGTTGCACAAGGTATTGTAGATGCATATACAAATATGGGAGACGCTATTAAAGTACCTATCATTGTGCGTTTGCAAGGAACCAATGCAAAAGAAGCAAAAATATTAATAGACAATAGCGGTATGAAAATTATTTCTGTGACCGAGTTTCAAGAAGCAGCTGATAAAGTACAAGAAGTGCTGGCTTAGTTGGTTTTCTGAGATATAGATACTGAAAACGCCTTACTTGAATGAAATAAATTCAGTTCAAGTAAGGCGTTTTTTAATGCTTTTTAGGTGCTTATTTTTGATACACCAATATGGTATGGTCAAACTCATCCTCTAAGGTTATCAAATAATTGTATGCTTCGTTAAGGGTAGCAAAAGAGTTTAAGCTAACCAAATAGTTTCCATTGCGGCTTCGTATGATTGAAATTTTCTTTCCATCAGCATGTAAGCTTTTTTCAAAGGCAACAGCATTTTGTTCTATTTTATAGCTACCCGCAATGATCTGAAAAGGCAAACTTTCTGTATCTTTTTTTACAACTGGTTTTTCAAAATTTTCTGTAATTTCACTAATTTTTAATCTAGGATATTGCTCGTTTGGTTTTAAAGCACTTGCAGCTGCGTAGGCTATTTTTGCGTTGGCATGCTCGTTGTTTTTAAAAAGAAGGTCTGCCTCAGAAATTTTATTAGCATATTGAAAATCAATCTTTTTTAACATGATTTCTTTAATCGTATTTATTTTTTCTAAAGGATATTTTTCTTCTTTTTTTAATTCCAATGCTTTTGTATAATACGTTTTTGCTTCGTCATATTTTTGTTCTTCAAACAGTTTGTCTGCAGTAGTAATAGCAGTGTTGTACTCTTTGTTATCGCTACAAGAAGAGATGAGTAGGCTCATAGATAAAGAAGCAACTAAAATATAAATAAACTTTTTGGATGTGATTGTGTTTTTCATAATACAGGTTTTTAAAAGAAAATGAGAGGACAATTTACAAATTTAACTTGTGTTTTATTTGAAAAATCCATACTTTTTAAAGGTTATAGTGCCTTTTTCAGGGTAGCAATCTCATCTCTAAATTGAGCAGCAGCCAAAAAATCTAATGCTTTGGCAGCTTCTTCCATGTGTTTTTGTTTTGTACGAATGCGTTTTTCAATTTCAGGTTTTGGCAAGTATTCTAAGTCTACTTCTGCTGCTTTATGCAACGCATTGTTATATTGATATGAGGCTACCGCAGTTTTTGTCAACGCATCATCAATGGCTTTGTTAATTTGTAATGGGGTAATATTATTTTTGATGTTGTATTCGACTTGTTTTTCACGTCTTCTATCGGTTTCATCAATGGTTAGCTGCATGCTTTTTGTAACCTTGTCTGCATACATAATGGCTTTTCCTTCTACATTTCTAGCGGCTCTACCAATGGTTTGTGTTAGTGATCGGCGACTTCTTAAAAACCCTTCTTTATCGGCGTCTAAAATAGCTACTAAGGAAACCTCGGGCAAATCCAAACCTTCACGCAATAAGTTAACACCAATCAACACATCGAAGATACCTTTTCGTAAATCACGCATAATTTCTACACGTTCTAGAGTGTCAACATCAGAATGAATATAACGACAACGAATTGCAACTCTTGTTAAATATTTTGTCAGCTCTTCTGCCATCCGTTTGGTCAACGTAGTCACTAAAGTTCGTTCATCCTTTTCTACTCGAACTTGAATTTCTTCTATCAGATCATCAATTTGATTTAAACTTGGTCGAACTTCAATCTCAGGATCTAATAACCCTGTCGGTCGAATAATCTGCTCAATAAACAAGCCTTCTGTTTTTTGTAACTCATAATCCGCAGGAGTGGCACTTACATAAATGACCTGATTTTGAATGGCTTCTAACTCTTCAAATTTTAAAGGCCTATTGTCCATTGCTGCTGTTAATCGAAAACCGTGTTCTACCAAGTTTTCTTTTCGGCTTCTGTCACCTCCATACATGGCATGTGTTTGCGGAATGGTAACGTGGCTTTCATCAACCACCATTAAATAATCATCCGGAAAGTAGTCCAACAAACAAAAAGGACGCGTACCTGGTTCTCGTCCGTCTAGATATCGAGAGTAGTTTTCGATGCCTGAGCAATAGCCTAATTCACGAATCATTTCTAAATCAAATTCCGTTCGTTCTTGTAAACGTTTTGCTTCTAAATGTTTGCCAATTTCTTTAAAATAATCTACTTGTTTTACCATGTCTTCTTGTATCAGGTGAATGGCGTTTTGCAATACATCTGGAGAGGTTACAAACAAGTTTGCAGGATACACAGTAAGCTGATCAAACTTTTCAATTACTTGATTGCTTTCTAGATCAAAACTTTCAATTTCTTCAATTTCATCACCAAAAAAATGCACACGATACCCATGATCTCCATACGATGGATAGATTGTAACCACATCTCCTTTTACTTTAAAGGTTCCGCTTTTAATATCAAATTCAGTTCTAGAATACAAACTGGTTACTAATTGATGTAAAAATGTGGTTCTAGAAATGAGTTGCCCAACTTCAATGAGGATGACATTCTTTTTAAACTCTACTGGATTCCCGATTCCATACAAACAAGAAACAGAAGCTACAACCAATACATCTCTTCTTCCAGAAAGTAGGGAAGAGGTGGTGCTTAATCTAAGGCGCTCAATATCTTCATTGATGGATAAGTCTTTTTCAATATACACTCCAGAAGTAGGGATGTAGGCTTCAGGTTGGTAATAATCATAATAAGAAACAAAATACTCTACAGCATTGTTTGGAAAAAACTGTTTGAACTCTGAATAGAGTTGAGCTGCCAAGGTTTTATTATGTGCCAAGACCAAGGTAGGTCTGTCAATTTTTTCTACAACGTTGGCAACGGTAAATGTTTTTCCAGAGCCGGTTACACCTAGTAAAGTTTGGTGTTTTTCACCCGCTAAAATTCCTTCAGAAAGTTGTTTGATGGCTTCTGGTTGATCTCCGGTTGGCTTGAATTCTGAATGCAATTGGAATTTCATAAAACAAAAATACAGATACTTTTTAAGATTATTTTCGCAGTAGGCTAAAATTGCCTTTTCTTCTTCTAATATTTCCTTTGGTGTCTACTAGCATTGCATCGAACCAATAATCATTAGAGGGTTGTTTTTTTCCTAGATAGGTTCCGTCCCATTGGCTTCCCATAGGAATGTCTGCAACTACTTTTCCGTACATGTTAAAGATATAAATTTTACTGTTAGGGAAGAAGGTGGAGTTAACGCCTTGTAAAGACCAGGTATCGTTGTGTCCATCATTGTTGGGTGTAAAAAATTTAGGAAAGGTAACTACAGGTATTTCTAGGCTAGCAATACCAC
>JAQWOR010000073.1 GCA_029245785.1 Polaribacter sp. | reverse complement strand
TTTTTAATTCATGTTGTAATTAATAGAGATTTTATGCTTTTTCTTAGAAACCTACTAAAACCTAACGTGTTAATGTTCAAGGAAGAAGACAAGTATTTTATTAGTGTCGCTAATTTTTCAAGTTTTCTAAATTATACGAAGTTAAAATCTAAACTAAATCAAATTCCAGAAAATAAAGATGTAATTATTGATTTTTCATTGTGTGATTTTGTAGATCATTCTGTAATGGAAAACATGAATAACTATGCTGAAACATTTCATAGAAAAGGAGGGCATTTAGAAATTATAGGCTTAGATGATTATACAACAAGAAGTGATCATCCTTTTGCTTTAAGAAAAAACATTCCAAATTTTATCAAGCCAAAAAAAGGCGCCTTAACAAAACGTCAAAAATCTTTGCAAAAAATAGGAACATTTTTAGGGTGGAATTATCAACAAAAATCAGCGACTGAAATTGCAGAATTAAAAACATTTGGGTATTTTAAAACGCGTCAAATTAGCAATGTAACAAATGTACTATCAAACCAAAACTGTTCGTTATTTGACATTGAATTTTCAGAAGGTGAAATGATTGCAAAACAAGTAATAAAAGCAAGCATGCTGTTTATCAACCTAGAAAAAGAACTTCCAAAATTTACCTTAGACAAAGAAGGGATTTTTGAATATATTTATCATTTTACTGGCTTCAAGGACATTATCATTGTGGGACATCCAGATTTTTCAAAAAGATTTTACTTGTCAGGAAAAGATCAAGAAAAAATTAAAGAACTATTTACAGATGATTTAATTTTATTTTTTGAAAGCAATCCATATTACCACATTGAAAGTTCCAAACATGGATTATTGATTATTGGCAACGAACGGCTTGCAGGGGTAAAAGAAATCAAAGCACTTGCCGATTTTGGTATCAGATTGCAAAAAATAATTTCGCTCTAAAAATGCGCTAACTTTCATATGCTTTTACAGCTCTTATAATTCGAAAAACCAACACATATACTACTATTTATATGTAATTTTGTTGTTATAATTACAATTACTTATGCTTGGACTAAAATTACCAACAGACCCACGTTGGGCTACTATTGTAGAAAAAAACATCGATGAAATTTTAATCGATCACGCGCATTGCGAGTTAAAAGCAGCTGCCACAGCAAGCTCATTAATTATAAGTTTTCCTGAATATTCTGAGCTGGTTACGGAAATGGTTGCCTTAGCGAAAGAAGAGATGAGTCATTTTAAAATGGTGCATGATCGCTTACTAAAAAAAAAATGTAGTACTTGGACCTGACAGAAAAGACGAATATGTAATCAATCTATTAAAATTCTTTCCCAAAGGTGGTAGTAGAACCACACAATTGGTACATCGATTGTTATATGCTGCGCTAATCGAAGCAAGAAGCTGTGAACGTTTCAGATTGCTCTCAGAGCAACTAAAAGACCAAGAGTTGGCAAAGTTTTATAAAGATTTAATGGTTTCGGAAGCCAATCATTATACCTTGTTTTTAAATTTTGCACGTAGCTATGGAGAACGTAAATTGGTCAATCAAAAGTGGAACGACTTACTCGTCTTTGAAGCAGAACTCATGAAAGACCTCGGCACAAAAGGAACCGTACACGGCTAATGAGTTAATGAGTTAACGAGTTAATGAGTTAATGAAAATTGAAAAATAACTCAATAGCAACTCTCTTTTTACTTTTAGTTTTTAGTTTTTAGTTTTTAAATACAATATGTTTAGCAAAGAAGAAGCTTCTTTATTACGAAAAGAATTTTGGACTAGTTTTGGGAAGTCTTTTCCGAGAAAATGGCTACTATACACTACCAACATCAAAGGTTTGAATTTTAAATTTGTTGCCGATAGAAAAAAGGCCCTCGTTTGTTTAGACCTTGAACACACTGACAAGGTTTCTAATGAGCTATTGTATGAACAATTGCTTTCCTTACAGAATATTTTAAGAACCGAATACCTTCCAAAAGTAATTATTGACAAAACCTACGAACTAGAAAGTAGAAAAGTGATTGCTCGAATTTATGTAGAGCACAGTCAGAAATTTAGCATTCACAATAAAAATACCTGGAAAGAATGCTATGAATTTTTTGTAGCAAGCATGTCGTAATTCGAATTGTTTTTTTACGAGTACGAAGCACATATCAAGCAGGCAATTTAGCAAGCTCCACAAACAATCACAATAACATCATTTCATCTTTAGAGTTTTACTTTTCCTTTGTCTTTATTCTCGACTCTTGATTTCTTTTTAACTTCCAGCTTCCAACTCACTGTCATGCGGTCTTTGCTTATTTGTCATGCTGAATTCATTTCAGCATCTAAAGAAGTATACATTTAGACTCTGAACTAAATTCAGAGTGACAGAAGGTTGAGATGACACGTGTCTTGTCGCTGCCTTCAATTTTTAGTTTTTCACTTCTGGCTTCTGGCTTCCGGCTCCCCGACCTCTAACCTTTTTAGATTTTCAGGACTCAATCAACTAAAGGCCTAAGGATCTACCTATTCTAAGAGCTTCCAATACGCAGGCAATTACAAGATGCACTAAAAGGCTACACACTTTTCTACACACATAAGGTTTTTATAAGGTTGCCTCTGTTGTGTCCTAAGGTTTTTATAGGGTTCGTTTTTTACAAAACGCGCATTTATTCATTTAATTTGTTGAAAAATTCATTTAACTAAAAACCGAATCACATACTGTATGAAAAAAATACTACTTTTCTTTTTAATTGTTTTTGGAATTTCCTCTCTTGTTGCTCAAACCACCTCCAATACGATGTTGGTACGAAGTACCACTTCTAATGTAGGGTCTTCTGAAAAAGTAACGGTCAACAACAAGACGTATCGAATACAACAAAGTGTGGGTCAAGGAAGTATTATTGGTCTGGCAAGCAACGGCAAGTACACGCTTCGTCAAGGGTTTATACAGCCCAATGTATTGTCAAAAATTACAGACAAAAACATTCCGATTACCTTACAGATAAACACCTATCCAAATCCATTTACCGAAGGGATTACCGTGTCTTTTACCGACAACGTAACCACAGATATTAACATTGTGCTCTACGATGTGTTAGGACGGTTGCTCTATTCAAAAAAGCATTCCCCAAAACAGTCCGTACACATCAATTTAGAGCACTTAGCAATAGGAAACTATTTATTAAAAGTACAAACCAATCAACAACAAATTATCAAAAACATTCTTAAAAAATAACTTATGAAACAGTCCCCAAACCTTTTTTTACTAGCATTAATAATCTGTATTTCTTCATTTACAACCTCTGCACAAGAACTGTATGTAGCAACAGGAAAAACCCAATCTTCTTTTGACTATACCAATTCAAAAGGTCAAACACTTGATAACCTACAAGCAAGCACGCATAATTTTTTAGAAGTTGGATATAAAGATCAAATTTTCATCAAAAACCTATATAGTTCACTTGGTATTGGCTATGCCAGTTACGGAGCTATTGGAAGCGATAACAGCGCAGGGAACTTTATGGAGTGGAATGTAAACTATGCAGAACTAAAAGCAGGTCTAGAGTATACATTGTTCACCATTCAAGACTTTTCTTTTTATGCAAAAGGAGCAGCTTCATTGGGGTTTTTAATACAAGGAACACAAACTCACAACAATGCCGTAATAAATCTTAAAAACGAAGATGATTTTGATAAAACACTCATCAATTATAGAGCAGGTGCAGGTTTTGTACGTCCTATTTCAGAGACGTTGTCTGTATCCCTAGAATATATGTACGGAAAAAGTAGAACGCTAAAAGAAGGTACCGTCAATACTGCAGACCAAGAAGTGTTAAAAATTGTAAGTCATAATCTAAGTGTTGGTTTGCTGATCAATATCTCTAACTAACAAAAAAATAAAAATTGAAAAAGACATTACTCTCATCCTTGCTACTAATTGGAATCTTCCAAGGTTTTTCACAAACCAAAGGACTGAGTTACCAAGCAGTGATCTTAAATCCAACGGCACAAGAAATTCCGGGAATGGATGCCTCAGGGAATATTTTAGTCAACAGTAAAGTGGTGATTCAATTTACGATTGTCGATGCTACAGGAAGCCAAGAATATCAAGAGATTCATAGCACAACGACAGATCCGTACGGCATGGTTAACCTAATGATTGGTTCTGGAAATGCGACAAGCAGTACTGCTTTTAATGCCATTGCTTGGAATGGCTTGTCAAAGAAATTAAAAGTAGCGATTGATTTTTCAGGAGGCGGATTTGACTTTGTTCCCTTAACAGAACAAACATTGAGCTATATCCCCCAACCTGCAAATGAGGAAACGATAACCTTGATTGCTAAAAATGCTACCGCTACAGCATTGAACACAGAAAAAACAGGTATCACACCAACACAAGCCGATGCGATTACCACTAACACGGCTAAAATAAGCTTGACCACGGCACAAATCACGGTATTGGGAAATACCAACGGTATCAATACAGGTGATCAAGATATTTCAGGGATTGCAGCCAATGCAGCTGCAATAACAACATTAGGAGCAGGAACAACGGGCTTAACAGGAGCAGATGGTGCATCAGCCTATCAGTTGGCTTTTGCAGCAGATAATTCAATAGGCACAGAATCTGTTTGGCTAGCTTCTTTAGCAGGAGCACAAGGAATACAGGGAGTAACAGGCTCTCAAGGGATACAAGGTTTAACAGGAACACAAGGAGCAGCAGGATCAAACGGAACCAACGGAACCAATGG
>JAQWOR010000071.1 GCA_029245785.1 Polaribacter sp. | reverse complement strand
ACATATTCTATAATCCGTTCTTGTGGATCAAAGGGTTTTAAATCATCTAAGCCCAATGATTTTATGGCTATTTTTATTTTTTCACTTTCACTAATTCCTAAAGAACGTTGTTGTTTTACAAGAAAAAAATCGGCAGCATCTAACATGGCTTGTAAGGGTACTAAGCCTACCAATTCAGAACCTGTAACTCGTAATCCGCGTTGGGTTGCTGATTTAACAGATTCAAAAAAAGCTTCATGCATAGAGGTAATACTGATATTGGTCAAGTTGTACGAAATTTGTGCAATTCCGTATTCTTCAATAAACCAGCCAATTCCTTTTACGGCTTTTAATTTTCCAGGAACACGAACCGGTTCTCCATGGGCATCCAGTACTTTTTTCCCAGTAATCGGGTTTCCTTCTCGTTGTACTCTTCCGGCTTCACGAATATCAAAGGCAATAGCATTTGCACGTCGTGTAGAGGTTGTGTTTAGGTTTATATTGTAGGCAATTAAAAAATCGCGTGCAGATATAGCGGTTACTCCAGAAGAAACAACTTGTTTGTTATGTGTTTCCGGACCAAAATCAGGTTTCCATTTTGGGTTTGCTAATTTTTCTTTCAAGCCTTCATATTCTCCAGAACGAACGGTTGCTAGATTTTTTCGATCCTCAGACGTTGCTGCATTTTCATAAAAATATCCTGAGATTCCTAGTTCATCGCCAACACGTTTTCCTAGTTGGTGCGCGTAGGCAGCGGTTTCTTCCATAGAAATATTTGCAATAGGTACTAACGGACATACATCGGTTGCTCCAAAACGAGGATGTGCTCCTGTTTGTTTACTCATGTCAATCAATTCAGATGCTTTTTGTATCAAAAGGAAAGCCGCTTGAATTACATTTTTAGGTTCGCCAACAAAAGTAATAACTGTTCTGTTGGTTGCTTTTCCTGGATCTACATCCAATAATTTAACCCCTTCAACGGTGCTTACCACGTTTGCAATGGTATGAATTTTTTCAATATCACGTCCTTCACTGATGTTGGGAACACATTCTATGAGCTGTTTCTTCATTCTTATGGTATGTTTTTGATACTCAAAAGTAAAATATTTGACGGAATTAACAATCAATTATTAAAAAAAAACATATGTACATTTAGTTGAAAGGAGCAATCACTTTACGGTTAACAAACGATTTGCTAGCGCCACGTATCGAATGCAGAGCAAAATCAATAAAGGAATGATTGACATTGGTAGCCGTTGAATGTTACCGATCCAAATTAAAGGTATTATAAGGAATAACAGCAATAAGAATTGAACATACTTTTGGAGCCACTTTTTGGGGTGTTTTTGAAGGCTGTAAAATGCAATGAATAGGTTGGGAGCAAAAGCCCATAAAAAATTATAATTATTAGGAGCTGTGCTATGATTTGTAAAAAACCAAAGGAATATAATCAAAGCACCTAAGAGCCCAGTGCTAAAAAACAATAGAAAATCAAGCCATTTTGTGCGCTGTTGTTTCTTGATGTCTGAATAGGTAATCCATAGCCCAATAAACATTAGCAAGGAAAACAGTACAAAAGGACTAAAGGTTGGCACAGGAACACTCAATTCTTTATATTTTAAAATGAGCTGTTCTTTTTTGATTAATTTTTCTTCGATGCCGTTGTGAATAATAGTTGCGTTTTTAAACCCTATGTGCACATAGTCAGGTAAATACATGTATTCTTTTTCAGTTGCAAGCTTGTCGAGTCTATTACCCAAAGCCAAATTAATACCAAAACTTCCCCAAGAATTCCAAGAGATTTCTTTGTTCATTAATTTTCTAAGGGTTTCTATATTTGTTAAATGAGTTGTAGAAAAAATCACATTTTCTTGAAGTATGTTATCGGTAATGTCTCTTAGTTTTGTTGCACAATTATTAAAGAAAGGGTCATAAGAATAGACCGCGTTTTCAGGTGCTGCGTTGTTTTCTAAGTAGTCAAAAAATTGTTGTTTTTCAGGTTGATTTAGGTTTAGTATTTGTTCTTTTACCCAACGATGTTGTTGGTTATAGCTTCGAACAAAATAGTGAAAAGGGTATTTTTCGAGTTTATAAAAAAGGTTTCCTTTTACAAAATTTAGGTAAAAGTTTGGCGCATTAAAATCGAAGATTCCATAATTATAGGCAAGGTCTAATTCGAGGTTTTTATCTTGCACTCTAATGGTACTATGGCCAAATCCTTCGTATAAAACTTTTCCAGGCCCTGCAGTGATAATACTGATTTCTGCAGCTGAAGAAAGTTGTTTGTATTGCCCAAACCCCATTTGAAAAGCAAATAAAAGAGCAATGATTAAAACGTGTTTTTGTATCGTCATTTTTTAAGATCTAAAGAAGCTATAATCAAATTTAATAGAAAATATATTCGAATATAAGGCATTGCCAATACTTCCAATATTTGTCAATGCATAATCTATTTGTATGCCGTTGTATTTAAATCCGACGCCAAAATTTGGTTGTAAAGATAGGTTTTTACTTCCGTCAAATTGTGTGATGTGTTGCATGTTTCCAACACCACCACGCAAGTAAACCAAATCGGTGTACGCCAATTGAAACCCAATCGTTGGATCAATACTTGCAACCGAGGTAGTAATTAGGTCATTGGTTTGTGCAAAACGTAGATTGAAGTCTAGCTCTGTTAATAAATGTAAGTCTCTAGTAATGTTAAATTTTCTTGCAATTCCAAGCTGTATTTTAGGTTTTGTAATTTCTATAGTTTCTGGTGCTTCTTGATTTTGACCTGGAATGGAATTTTTAATTTTATCAAACGTGTCTTGGTTGATACTCCATGTATTGTAAGTTGTTGTAATGTCTTTAACGACCAATCCAAATTTCCAATGCTTGCGTTCAAATTGAATTCCGGCATCAAAACCAAAGCCCCATGAAGTGGCAAAATCACCAATAACTCTACGGATAATCTTTGTGTTTACACCTAAATATACGTCTTTAAAAAGTAGCTTTCTGGCATAGGAAATATGAAATGCATAATCAGCCGCAGAAAACAACGTGATGTTGTTAAAGTTGATGTTTCCTTGGTTATCAATTAATTCTGTAGTGTTTAGAATGTTGTCCACTCCAAATCGAATTACTGAAAAAGCAATCACACTTTGTTGGTCAACAGGCATTGCAAAAGCGGCATAATCATAATTGGCGATTCCAGCAAAGTAGGAGGCATGCATTAAAGCACCTTGGTAGTCTTGTATGTGCACTAATCCCGCAGGGTTCCAATAGGCTGCATTGACATCATTGCTAGTGGCAACTACAGACTTGCTCATTCCTAGCGCTGCAGCATCTACACCAATATTTAAAAATTCATTCGAATAATTTCGAAAAGATTGGGCTTGTGCTTGCAGTGCTGAAATTGTTATAAAAAGTAAAAATAGTTTCTTTAACATACAGAATTGCTTGTTACAAATATACTCATTACACATAGATTTTTGTACATATTCTTTTTTCCCTTTTCTACATTAAAGTTTTCAACCCTAACTGGGGCTATGATTGAAAATTTCGTCTAGATAAAGATAAAAATAACGGTGTCTAAAATTTCCGAAAGCCTCAATGCAATGCGCATGCCTTAATTCTTATGTTAATAACCATCGTTAACTTAAGATATTGTTTGTTCAATGTTTATTTGGACATTCTCTTCTATAAATCGGCTTATTCTTTTTTCTAACCACCTGTTTTCATGTTGCTTAAAAGAAGTCATAAAGCCAACATGGCCACCATATTTGGTAACTTCTAAAAAGAACGTGTCAGAATCTCCTGCTTCTTCGTAAGGGAAACACTCTTTGGCTAAAAAAGAATCGTCTTCTGCATTGATAAGTAGTGTTGGCTTATTAATTTTTGGCAAATAGGGTTTCGAACTCGCTTTTTGCCAATAATCTTCCGGACTTTCAAATCCAAATACGGGAACAGTGTACAAATGTTCTAAATGTTTAAAACGAGAAGCTTTAAAAAGTTTTTCTTTATCGAGTTTAAATTCAGGAAATTTATATGATTTTTCCAAGACTTTTAATCGAATGGTTTTTAAAAATTCTTCGATGTACAATTTGTTTTTCAGCTTGTCCATTTCTCGCTCAGAGCTTGTAATGTCTATAGGTACAGAAGTGGCAATTGCACCTTTTATTTTTGGCGATAGTTTATCAGCAAATTCTCCCATATATTTTAAGGTCAAATTACCTCCTAAGCTAAAACCTATGATGATAAGGTTCTCATAGTCATAATTTTCTAATAGATGGTTGATTACAAAATGTACATCTTCTGTTTTCCCGCTGTGATATGTGCCTAATAATAAATTATCTTCACCACTACAGCCACGTAAATTAAAGGCAACAGTATCAATGCCTTTGCTATTTAACTCATTTGCCGTAGAGACCATGTACTTTGATTCTGAACTACCTTCTAAACCATGAATTAATACCGCTAAGGTATTCGAATTGGCTTTCGAAAAATCTAAATCGATAAAATCATGATCCCAAGTACCAATTCGCTTGCGAGTATACAGACTTTTTTCTTTCTGAAAAAGAGGACGGTACATGGTATTAAAATGTCCATTTTTAAAAGGAATCGTAGGCTTAAAGTCGGCTGTAAAAATTGGCATAAAAAGATGTCAGATTTTTAAATGATTGATTGTTAATTTATTTTTAAGTGTCATGGTTTATGGGGGAGATTTCTTTACAAATATGATAAAAAAAGAAAGAACGTTAAAACTCCCAATAGGATTTCTTATTTTCGCTATTCAAACAACTGTATATGACCATTAAAAAACACCTGCCGAATCTCTTAACGCTTGGCAATTTATTGTGTGGCACTATTGCCGTAATTTTTGCTGTACAAGAAGATTTTCTTTCTGCGGCACTATTTGTTGTCTTGGGAATTATTTTTGATTTTTTTGATGGATTTGTAGCACGATTACTAAAGGTTTCTGGAGAATTAGGAAAACAATTAGATTCTTTGGCAGATATGGTAACCAGTGGTGTTGTTCCTGGAATTGTAATGTTTCAATTGTTAAAAAACAACCCAGTAACGGAAGTTGTTTCTTTAAACTACTTACCATACATAGGATTGTTGTTAACGCTTGCAGCTTGTTATCGCTTGGCAACATTTAATTTAGATACCAGACAAACCGATTCTTTTATTGGTTTGCCAACACCTGCCATGAGTTTGTTTGTCATTGCATTGCCATTAATTTCGATGTATACTGATAATGAATTTTTTATTGGTTTGGTGCAAAACAAAGAATTTTTAATAGCCGTTACGTTGGTGTTGAGTTATTTGATGAATGCAGAAATCCCGTTATTTTCACTAAAATTTAAAAACTTTGGACTGAAAGAAAATAAATTAAAATTCTTTTTCTTACTAGCTTCAATAGCCTTGATTGTAAGCTTAAAAGTACTTGCAATTCCGTTGGTGATTGTATTGTACGTGTTACTTTCTGTAGGAAGTAATTTGAATAAAAAGAAGGCTGCCTAAGCTGATTACTACTTTTGAGTGGTTTTAATAACCTAAAGTACTTGGAATTGTATTGAGAATAATGTGTTCTCGATACATCACGCTAATGTGTGACATTCGAGATCACAGTCATAAGTTAGATGTATCGAAAATGGACTTAAAACTTTTTCTTTTTCAATTCAAAGTCTTTTCCTAAATATACTTTACGCACTGTTTCATCAGCTGCCAATTCTTCTGGAGTTCCTTCTTTTAAAATAGTTCCGTTGTGCATTAAATACGTTTTATCAGTAATAGCAAGCGTTGCTTGTACATCATGATCGGTAATTAGAATGCCTATATTTTTGTTTTTAAGCTGCGCAACAATGCTTTGAATGTCTTCTACAGCAATCGGATCGACTCCAGCAAAAGGTTCGTCAAGTAAAATAAATTTTGGATCAGAAGCAAGACAACGTGCTATTTCTGTTCTTCTACGTTCTCCACCAGAAAGTAAGTCGCCCATGTTTTTACGAACATGTCCCAATCCAAACTCTTCAAGTAAAACTTCTAGTTTTTCTTCTCTTTCTTTTTTTGTTCTGTCAGTAAATTCTAATACAGATAAGATGTTTTGCTCTACGGTTAATTTTCTAAAAACAGAAGCCTCTTGTGCTAAATAACCAATTCCTTTTTGTGCACGTTTGTACATCGGATCTTCAGTAATGTCTTGATCGTCTAGATAAATATGGCCCTCATTTGGTTTTATCATTCCTACAATCATGTAGAAAGAAGTCGTTTTTCCTGCTCCATTTGGACCGAGTAAACCAACAATTTCTCCCTGCGAAACTTCCAAAGAAATTCCGTTTACAACGGTACGTTTTCCGTACAGTTTTTGAATACTATCTGCTTTTAAAATCATCTTTTACGGGTCTAATTTATTTATCGTTTATTTTTTGATAACACTCCTTGAATTATTGAGCTCTAGCTATCATTTTTTTGTTGTTTTTTAATAACTATTCTAGAAATGGAAATACTTATTTCATACAAGATAAGAATAGGGATGGAAACAATGATTTGGCTTGCTACATCTGGAGGTGTAATGATTGCTGATAACACCAACACTAACACTAAAGCATGCTTGCGGTATTTTTTTAAAAACTCAGGACTTACCAATCCGATTTTTGTTAGAAAGAAAATCAATACAGGCAACTCAAAGACTAAAGAAACACCTAATAATGTATTGGTGATTAATCCTGTATAAGAATCTAGCGTAAAATTATTCACAATCCGATCACTAATTTCATATCCATAAAAGAAAGAAACAGACATGGGCGCAATGATATAGTAACTAAATAATACACCCATAAAAAACAAAATCGAAGCAATAAAAATAAATCCTTGAGATTTTCGTCGTTCATTTTTATGTAGCCCAGGAGAAATAAAACGCCATATTTCCCATAGTAAATAAGGAAAAGCAATAATGAATCCCAACACCAAAGAAGTCCAAATAGAACTCATTAATTGTTGTGTTAAAGCCAAACTTTGTAGTTTTTGTGGAAAGCTAAGAGAACAAAAACTGCTTTCAATCCCAATACGACCAAATACTTGACAAAAGAATTTGTAGGTTGTGAAATTGGGATCTAAATGGGCTAATAAAAAAGAATCATAAACTTCTGTTATGTAGGTAAATAGCACAATGGCAATCACAAAAACAGCAATGCTGCTTCTGACCAAATGCCATCTTAACTCTTCTAGGTGTCCTAAAAAAGACATTTCTTTTGGTTGGTCGCTCATTTAAAAAATGGATGGAGTTACAATGTAATTAAAATCTTTCAAGGTTTAATTTTTTGAGTATAAAAAAAAGTTATATCTTTAAATTATAATAGCGTGTATTCTTTTTACAAGAATGCTACAAATTTACTATAAATAATCATAGAGCCCAAACCTAAATTTTTGGTTTTAATGATGTCGCAGATAATATTAGATTGATCAATAATGATGAATGAAGAAATTGATTTATATAAGCCTTTAAAAAAGTTCTTTGGCTTTGATGAATTTAAAGGTTTACAAGAAGAGGTTATAAAGAGTGTGTTGCAAAAGAAAGACACCTTTGTAGTGATGCCAACTGGTGGAGGAAAATCTTTGTGCAACCAACTCCCTGCTTTAATGAGTGCTGGAACCGCTATTGTAGTTTCTCCTTTAATTGCTTTGATGAAAAATCAAGTAGATGCAATAAGAGGTATTTCAGAGCATAGAGGAATTGCCCATGTATTGAACTCTTCTTTGAACAAAACAGAAGTAGCTCAGGTTAAAAAAGATATCGAAGATGGAGTTACAAAATTGCTTTATGTAGCCCCAGAATCTTTAATTAAAGAAGAATACGTTAACTTTTTAAGATCACAAACCATCTCATTTGTAGCCATTGATGAAGCGCATTGTATTTCTGAATGGGGGCATGATTTTAGACCAGAGTACAGAAACTTAAGAACTATTATCAAAGAAATTGACGACGTTGCTGTTATTGGTTTAACGGCAACGGCAACAGAAAAAGTACAAGAAGATATTTTAAAAACCTTAGGAATTTCTGATGCAAAGACATTTAAAGCTTCTTTTAATAGGCCTAATTTATTTTATGAAGTACGACCTAAAACAGAAGATGTAGATAAAGATATTATCAGGTTTGTAAAACAACATATTGGTAAATCTGGAATTATTTATTGTTTAAGTAGAAAAAAAGTAGAAGAAATTGCACAAGTACTACAAGTAAACAATTTAAAAGCGGTTCCATATCATGCAGGGCTAGATGCAAAAACTCGTGTAAAGCATCAAGATATGTTTTTAATGGAAGACTGCGATATTGTAGTTGCTACGATTGCTTTTGGAATGGGAATAGACAAACCAGATGTTCGGTTTGTAATTCACCATGACATTCCTAAAAGCTTAGAAAGTTATTATCAAGAAACAGGAAGAGCTGGAAGAGATGGAGGAGAAGGGCATTGTTTGGCCTTTTATGCATATAAAGACATTGAAAAATTAGAAAAATTTATGGCTAGCAAGCCTATTGCTGAACAAGAAATAGGCCATGCTCTTTTACAAGAAGTAGTTGGTTATGCAGAAACTTCTATCAGTAGGCGAAAATACCTATTGCATTATTTTGGTGAAGAGTTTGACGAGATAAATGGTTTAGGAGCAGCATTAGACGATAATACTAAAAATCCGAAGCAACAGCACGAAGCCAAAAATGAAGTTGTAAAATTGCTGTCTGTTGTTCGTGATACGAAAGAAAAATATAAAGCTAAAGATACCGTAAGTACTATTATTGGAAGAGAAAATGCGATGCTATCTTCTCACAGAACTCCAAGTCAGCCCTTTTTTGGAATTGGAAAAGAAAAAGACGCTAATTATTGGACGGCTCTGATTCGGCAAGTACTTGTTACTGGTTATTTACGTAAAGAAATTGAACAATATGGTGTTTTAAAATTGACAAAAAAAGGGATTGGTTTTATTGACAACCCTTCTTCTTTTTTAATGACAAAAGATCATACTTATGATAAAGATAATGATAACTCCATCATTACAAATGCAAAAAGCACTTCTGTTGTTATTGATCAGAAATTGATTCTTTTACTAAAAGATGTGCGTAAAAAAATTGCTGTAAAACTTGGAGTTCCTCCATTTGTGGTTTTTCAAGACCCTTCCTTAGATGATATGGCGCTGAAATATCCCGTTTCTATGGAAGATTTGTCAACCGTTCATGGTGTAGGAGAGGGGAAAGCACGTAAATATGGAAAAGAATTTATAAAATTAATTGCTGAGTATGTTGATGAAAATGACATTTTACGACCAGATGATTTAATCGTAAAAAGTACAGGTGTTAAATCGGGACTGAAATTATACATCATCCAAAATACAGATCGAAAATTACCTTTAATTGATATTGCCAAATCAAAAGGCTTAGAAATGAACGCTTTGATTAAGGAGATGGAGGTAATAATCTATTCGGGTACCAAGCTAAATATTGACTACAGCCTAGATGATTTATTAGATGAAGATCAGCAAGAAGAAATTTTTGACTATTTTATGGAAGCCGAAACCGACAAGATCCAAGAAGCTTTAGATGAATTTGATGGAGATTATGACGAAGAAGAATTGCGCTTAATGCGAATAAAATTCATCAATGAGGTGGCGAATTAACATACCATTTTTTATAGACTAAAGATTGTCAATAAAATTCCTGCTAAAATGGCCATGAATTTTTTGAAATTAAAGGTATGATTTTCTGAACTTTCAAACAATATAATGGTAGAGATGTGCAGAAAAACACCAATAATAAATGCTGTAATTTCTGTGTGATAATCACTAAATACATCAACCTTATTAGCAACAAAAGCTCCCAATGGGCTCATAAGGGCAAATACGCCTAAAAAGAATAGTATGGTTTGTTTGGAATAGCGAGAGTGTATTAAAAAACTGGTCAACACAATTGCAATCGGAATTTTATGAACGACAATGGCCCATAATAAATTAGCATCTCCATTGTAAATAGGCACACCTTCAGAAAAGGCATGTATACAAAGACTTATAAAAAGTAATAGCGGAAATTTATGTTGTTCTGAATGCACATGAATATGGCCATGTTCTGCGCCTTTAGAAAAAGACTCTAAGACCGATTGTATTAAAATTCCGGCTAAAATAAAAAGACCAATTTTTACTGTGCTAGTACTTGTTTCTTGGTATACTTCTGGCAGTAAATGTAAAATGGTCACAGAAAGCAAATAAGCACCACTAAATGATAGTAGCAACCGTGTAAACGTGTTTTTAGGTTTAAATAATACAACAGCTAAAGATCCGAGTACTACAGATAAAATTAATAAGATATACATCATGATACTATATATATTAAGCGGTTAGAGGTCTGTTCATTAAAAGGAGACAATTGGTAATCACCAAAGGTATGCTGTATTTCTAAACCAACTTCTTTAAAATACGCTTCAAACTTTTCAGCATCAATATGTTTCACTTTTTCAACATAAAGATGCGATTCTCCATCGGCTTCAAAAGAAATTTCTTTGAGGATAAAACCATTTTCAATTTTTTTATGGATATGAAACTCGATTCCGTCAATAGTTTGATATTCGTTTTTAGCAAAATTATCATTTAAGGTTACTACATTTAAGAAATCAATGACAGCAATCCCGTTTTTTTGAAGTCCGTTTTTGATATTTTTTAGCACTTTAATATCTTCTGTATCCTCTACAAAATAGCCAAAACTTGTAAACAAGTTAAAAATTGCGTCGTATTGATTGGTAAATGCATCTCGCATGTCGTGCACGTTGAATTGAAGTGTTTTGTTGGCGAACTTTTGAGCAAAAGAAATGCTGTTTTTAGACAAGTCAACACCGGTAACTTGATAGCCAAGTGAGTTTAAAAACACCGAATGACGCCCTTTTCCACAAGCCAAATCTAAAAGGTGCGCTTCTTTTTTTAAAGCTAAGAATTTTGTAATGTTTTGCATGAAAATTTTTGCATCGGTATCATCTCTATGTTTGTATAGGATGTGATAATAAGGGGTGTTAAACCAAGAGGTGAACCAATCTTTTTGTGCAGTCATATTGAATACAAAAATACAGAATAATTATAATTAAAAACACAAAAGATGAATTATTAGTTCAGTATTTGTTCCGGTAATTATCGGGAACCATTGGTATTGGTAAGATGTTCTGTTTAATATCTCTTTTTCCTTAGATGGTGGTAGTCTTTTAAAAATTCTACAGATAAATCACCAATCGTAAATTAAAATGTATTTTTGCAGTTGAAAATAACAAGAATGGGTAAAGATTTTAAAATGGTGGCAACCACCATGTTTGGTTTAGAAGAGGTATTAGCAAAAGAATTGCGTGATTTAGGAGCGCAAGATGTACAGATCGGAATTCGGAATGTTTCTTTTAAAGGGGATAGTGGTTTTATGTACAAAGCAAATATTGCTTTGCGAACAGCGATCAGAATTTTAAAACCAATTAAATCTTTTAAAGTATATGATGAAGAAGATTTGTATAAAAGCATTCAAAAAATTAATTGGGAGAACTACCTTGATGTAGATGGGACATTTTCTATTGGTGCTGTTGTAAATTCTAAAAATTTTACCACCAATTCACATTATATTACGCTAAAGTCTAAAGATGCTATTGCAGACTATTTTCGGCATAAATATAGCAAAAGACCCAATGTAGATGTTAAATATCCAGACCTTAAAATTCATGTGCATATTCAAAAAGATTGGTGTACTATTTCTTTAGATAGTTCGGGAGATTCTTTGCATAAAAGAGGTTATAGAAGCGCTACCAATATTGCGCCAATTAACGAAGTATTGGCAGCAGGATTGGTTTTACTTTCGGGCTATACAGGTGAAGAAAATTTTATTGACCCAATGTGTGGCTCTGGTACTATTTTAATTGAGGCAGCAATGATTGCCAATAACATTCCGGCAAACATCAATCGCAAGCATTTTGCTTTTGAAAATTGGAAAGATTATGATGAAGACTTGTACTTTTTAATTCAAGATGTACTGTTGAAGAAAATTCGTAGTTCTCATTTTAAAATTATGGGTTTTGATAAAGCACCATCTGCAGTGAGAAAAGCACAAGATAATGTAATGAATGCCAATTTAGATGAGTTTATTGGCGTGCACCATGTCAACTTTTTCAATTCAAAGAAAGAGGTTTTTGGTAAAACAACAATACTGTTTAATCCGCCTTATGGAGAACGTTTGAATATTGATACCGAAGAGTTTTATAAAAAGATAGGAGATACCCTAAAACATGGGTATCCAGATTCTACTGTTTGGTTTATCACTTCAGATTTACAAGCCTTAAAACACGTAGGTTTACGTACATCTAAGCGTATTCCACTGAAAAATGGTGATTTAGATTGTCGTTTGGTACGTTATGATATGTATGCAGGTACTCGAAAAATAAGGCCAGAAGAAAAAGAAATTCCTGAAGCGACTACCGAAGATTAGTAAGCTGCTTCTAAAATTAACTGACACCATTCTTTTGGGCTTTCTAACATCGGAAAATGCCCCGTATTTTCTAACCAACACAACTGGTTATTGGGTATTTCATGTTGCAATTGCTGTGCGATTTCTTTTACCGCAATAGGGTCTTTTGTAGCCCAAATAATTTGAGTCGGGATTTTGGTGATTTTCAAGGCTCCAATCCAACGATGCCAAAAAAAATGCCGTTCATTGATGTAGTTGCTTATTAAATGAATGACTTTTTTGCCTTTATTATATTCTATTTGAAACCACATGTCATTCAATTCCTCTTTTGATAGCTTAGATGAATCCTCATAGATTTTTCGTATATTTTTATTAAAAAGGCTCTGATTGGCAATTTTTGCAACCCATTTTCCTGTCCATTTATTCTTTAATACTTTTTGTATTGTTCTCAATTTTGCCAATTCAATATGAATGCTTCCGTTGCAAAGAATTAGCTTTTTGATGTTGATGTCGATTTGTTGCAAGTTGTCTCTCGCAATAATTTCGGTAGCAATACTTGTTCCATAATCATGAGCTAGGAGCGTAATGTCAGTCAACCCTAATTGTTTCCACAATTGCAAAGCAACATCTGCCTGTTCAATTAAAGAATATGAATAGTTTAACGGTTTGCCAGAAAAACCAAACCCCAAATGATCGTGAATAATGACACGGTATTTTTTAGTAAGCTCAGAAAGTACCTTGTAATAATCGTAAGAAGAAGTAGGATAGCCATGTAAAATAACCAGGGTTTCTTTTGCATCTCCTTGATCAATTACAAAAAGAGTCCTTCCGTTTACAGAGTTGAATTTTCCGATAGATTTCCAATCTAATACCCTCATAATTTCTAAGAAATTTCTGTGTACAATGTAGTGAAATTTACGTAGTTTTGGTTTTGTTTGTATTTTAATTAAGAACAACTGTCAGTTCGAGTGGTTCCGACGTGTGGAATTGTATCGAGAACATTTTGAAGAACAACTTTTGATACGGATTTGTACCTTGAACATTCACAAAATTATGCTAGATTGAACCATTTTATAGACGTTATACTGCCCATTCCTATTCAAAAAACCTTTACCTATTCGGTTTCAAAGGAAGAAGCAAGTTTTCTTAAAAAAGGAATGCGTGTAGCAGTTTCTTTTGGGAAAACAAAAATGTACACAGCACTGGTAGTGGCAATTCATCAAAATGCCCCTGAGTTGTATGAGGCCAAAGAAATTTATCAAATTTTAGATGAAACTCCTATTGTTACTAAAATTCAATTGCAACATTGGCGCTGGATTTCTAGTTATTATATGTGTTCTTTGGGCGATGTATATCGAGCTGCTTTGCCTTCTGCTTTTTTGTTAGAAAGTGAGACAATTGTATATAAAAATGTTGCCTTCTCTGACGAGGCGAGTTTGTCTGATGAAGAATTCTTAATCTTTGAGGCCTTGCAACATCAATCTCAATTAACAGTGCATCAAGTCTCTGACATTTTAGGAAAGAAAAAAGTGCTGCCAATTATTAATGGACTCATTCAAAAAGAGGTTGTTGCTGTCAAAGAAGAAATTTATGAGCAATACAAACCTAAGCTGGTAAAATATGTTCGATTGAATTCTCAATTTTCTTCGGGCGAAAGCTTAGAAAACTTGTTGCTAACACTCAGCAGAGCCAAAAAACAACGAGAAGCAGTCTTAGGCTATTTTCAATTGGCTACCGGTAAAAAACCAATCAAGGCAACAACTTTAGAAACCCATATAGGGGTTTCTATGGCGGTAATCAAAGCACTGGTTGATAAAAATATTTTTGAATTTTACCACATTCAAACAGATAGAATTCAATTTAAAGGAATAACAAGTAGCTTAAAAAAGCTAAATACTTTTCAAGAAAAGGCATATCAAGAAATCAAAGCCTCTTTTCAAGAAAAAGAAGTGGTTTTGTTGCACGGAATTACCAGCAGCGGAAAAACAGAAATCTACACCAAATTAATCCAAGAAGTAGTAGATGCAGGAAAACAAGTGTTGTTTTTATTACCAGAAATTGCATTAACCACGCAAATCATATCACGATTAGAAAATTATTTTGGCAATCAAATTTCTGTATTTCACTCTAAATACTCCATGAACGAGCGTGTAGAGGTTTGGAATAATGTATTACACCATAAAACAAAAGCACAGATTATTTTAGGTGCAAGATCTTCCGTTTTTTTACCCTTCTCTAATTTAGGGTTAATTGTTGTAGATGAAGAACATGAAACTTCGTACAAACAATTTGAGCCTTCACCTCGCTACCATGCAAGAGATGCAGCAATAGTATTGGCACATCAACACATCGCTAAAATAGTCTTAGGTTCTGCAACAACCTCTTTAGAAAGTTATTTCAATACAGCCCAAGGGAAATATGGTTTGGTGGAACTAAACAGGCGTTTTGGAAATGTACAATTACCAAAAATAGAATTGATAGACATCAAAGAAAAGCATCGTAAAAAACGGATGAATGGACATTTTTCTGATAGATTGCTGACGTTGATTACGGAAGCGTTGGAGCAGAAGGAGCAAGTGATTTTGTTTCAAAACCGACGTGGATTTTCTCCAGTGGTAGAATGTACTACTTGTGGAGTTTCACCACAATGTCCGAATTGTGATGTGAGCTTGACGTTCCATAAATTTAGACATGAGCTCAAATGTCATTATTGCAATTACCAACGCGCCATGCCTCATAGCTGTGCTGCCTGCGGAAGCAATACCTTAGATACCAAAGGTTTTGGGACCGAGCAAATAGAATTAGAATTGAAAGCGCTATTTCCAGCATCGAATATTGGCAGAATGGATTTAGACACCACACGTGGTAAATATGGATATCAGAAGATTATTGGCGCTTTTGAAGCGCAAGAAATAGACATTTTGGTAGGTACTCAAATGCTGTCTAAAGGCTTAGATTTTGAAAACGTTTCTTTGGTGGGAATTTTAAATGCAGACAACATGCTCAATTTTCCAGATTTTAGAGCGCACGAACGTAGTTTTCAAATGATGGTGCAAGTGTCGGGTAGGGCAGGTCGCTCTAAAAAACAAGGAAATGTAGCCATTCAAACGTTTAATCCTCATCATCAAATCTTACAACAAGTTGCAAGCACAAAGTATGCAGAAATGTATCAAGAGCAGCTACAAGACCGTTGGCAATATCATTACCCACCGTATTATCGCTTGATAAAAATCACCCTAAAACATAGAGATTATCAGAAAGTAGATCGTGGAATAAACTGGTTGGCAAAAGCCCTACAAAATGCGTATCGAGAAAATGTGCTAGGCCCAGCAGCACCAGTGGTTTCTAGAGTGAGAAATCAGTTTATTAAGAATTTAATCATTAAAATTCCGCCAAAACAATCTTTAGCGGTTACCAAGCAACAAATTGATGCGATTAAAAACACATTTCAATCTGTTTCAGAATTTAGACCTATTCGGTTTATTGTAGATGTAGATAGTCAATAACTTTAAGTGTTAAGATTTTGAATTAATTTTGAGCAATTGTGTTTTTCTGTTTTCTAAACTTAATTCAAAAACTTCAATGTTTTCAGTTTGGTAGATCCTTCCCCAATCATAATAGGTGGTAACTTTTAGATATGTCGGAATGTTTTGTTTGTTTCCATAATAATTTAGGTTAACGAGCCAATCTCCAGCGCTTAAGGGGTTTATTATATATTGTTTTGAGTTATAGCCCTTTAATTTTTCGTCAATTATAAGATCATTGCTTTCATATAAGGTGTGATCTATGACATACGATTGCTCGTTTTGGTTCACAAACTCAAAGCTAAACTCTGCATCTGATGTATTCCATTCAAAAACAATTCTTACATCACTTGTGTCATCTACATCTAAATTTTTAAAAGCCAATTTATCGTTGATGCTAGCAGTTTCTTTCCGCAATAAGTATAGTGCTTTCATTTCAGAAGTCATCATTTCTCCGATAGGATTTTCTTCTAATGAAAACCCCTTTTTTAAATAGTACGCGTATATTTTCCAAGCATTTTTATATTGTTTTAGATGTACATAAGCATTTGCCAAATCTCTGTAAGATTGTGCGTGGTTAGGTCTTATTTTCATAAGTTTTTTATAGACAAGCAAAGCATCTAAATGCAAATTGAGTTCTTGGTATTTATAAGCAACCGATCTTAATGTTTCAGGGTTTTTTGTGTCAAACTTTTCTAAGTCCTTTAAAATAAGT
>JAQWOR010000070.1 GCA_029245785.1 Polaribacter sp. | reverse complement strand
ATACACTTGGTATCCTCCACTATCTGTCAAAATATTTCGATCCCAATTCATAAACTTGTGCAGGCCTCCTGCTTGTTCTAAAATTTCAATTTTCGGACGCAAGTACAAGTGATAGGTGTTTCCTAAAATAATATCAGGGTTTATCTCATCTTTCAATTCTGATTGATGCACGCCTTTCACAGTACCAACAGTACCAACAGGCATAAAAATAGGAGTTTCAATTTCGCCATGATCTGTGGTCATTACACCTGCTCTGGCTTTACTTTTGGGGTCGGTTGCTTTTAAGTCGAATTTCATTGTCGGCAAAGATACCATTATTTAAGACTTGAAAAGTTAAAAAAATCGAAAGGTTTATCGCCGTTTTTTTCTAGATGATGAATTCGATTTTGTTTTTGACTTTGGAGAGTTCTTTCGAAATGCAGCACTTTTTTTTGTAAATGCGTTTGGTTTTTGCGAAGGTTTCTTTTTAGGTGGAGCTTTCTTTTTCTGAATACCTGTTGATGCTTCTTCTGTTTTTGAAGAGCTCGCAACCATGGTATTGATCTCTTTCAACTCTTTTTCTGAAAGATCTCTCCATTCACCAATTTTCAATGCATCTAGTTGAACATTCATGATACGTGTTCGTTTCAATTTAAGCACTTCATAGCCCAAGTATTCACACATTCTGCGAATTTGACGATTCAGTCCTTGCGTTAGCACAATTTGAAATGTTTTAGTCGAAAGTTTTGTAACGGCACACTTTTGGGTTACTGTTCCTAAAATAGGAATTCCAGCGCCCATTTTCTTGATAAAATCATCTGTTATGGGTTGATCAACAGTAACCACATAATCTTTCTCATGATTGTTACCAGCACGAAGAATTTTATTGACAATATCTCCATCGTTGGTTAAAAAAATTAACCCTTCTGAGGGCTTATCTAATCTTCCTATAGGAAACAGCCGCTCTGGATGATTGATATACCGAACAATGTTTTTTTTCTCCTTAGAGTCTGTCGTGCATACAATCCCTACAGGTTTATTAAACGCAATATAAATAGTTTTGGGCTTTGCTTGTAAGGTTCTTCCATCTACTTTTACTACATCTCCATCAACAACACGATTACCCAATTGTGTCAGGTTTCCATTGATGGTAACTCTACCAGAAACAATCAATTTTTCTGCCTCTCTACGAGAACAGATTCCGGTGCTGCTAATAAATTTATTAAGATTTATAGATGGTTTGTTTTCCAAAATAAGTAGTTCACTAAGTTTAATAGTACAAAGAAACGTAATCTTTAAAGGACTATCGTTCTAAAAGTTAAGTTTATTCTTGGCGTATGTACTTTTTTGGTTGGTGGTAATCGATGCAACCAATTGGTTTGTGTAGTACCTTTCATCACTAGAAGGCTTCCTCTTTCTAGCAATATATCTATTCGTTGTTTCGTTGCTTTGTGCTTGAATGAAAATTTACGTTCTGCTCCTAATGTCAAAGAAGCGATCTCTCCGTGCTTTTTTAACATTTTCTCTCCATCTGAGTGCCAAGCCATGCCTTCTTCTCCTGAGTGATATAGATTTAACAAACAGGAATTATAGGTTGCATTGCTCTCTTTTTCTACAATTTTTTTCAACGCTAAGAGGTCTTTTGTCCAAGGCAACGCTTGTTTTGTTACCTTAGAGTACTGGTAATTATAATTGGTATCTCCGTACCAAGCAACTTTTCTTTTTGTACTAATTCGCTTTCCCAAAATTATGGCTTCATCATTTTTCCACTGGATAGATTCCATCAATTTCTGATAGTACAACAAGCATTGTTCTTGCGATAAAACGACTCCATGATAATTGGCAGTTCCATCATAAGGCAACTTATTTGTAACAGGTTCTAAATTAAATAAATCCATACTTAAATATAAAAAAATAGCGTTGTAAAATTACAACGCTATTTTTATATCTGCTTAACCCGTTGTGCTTTTTGATCAATTTAGACGAAACTAAATGTCAGTTCGAGTAATTTTCAGTAGAAAATTGTATCGAGAACAGGTTTTAAAACCGAAAATTTGATTCTCGATACTAATTTTACTCATAAAAATGAGTAAAATTCACTCGAACGGACAAATTATCTTCAAAATGCACAACGGGTATACTTATTAAAAACTTAATGTGCTGCTTTTTCTTTCACATCACCTGTTTGATTCATGTCCATTGCATGATCATATTGACAACATGCTGGCAAACCTGCATAGGCTTCTAAATTACCCATTACTTTATCAGTGTCATAGCCTGAGTTTGCAATTGCAGTATGTACTGCCATGACATCTGTTTTTGCTGCATCAAAAGAAACGTCCATTTTCTTTTTGTCTTTGTCCCAGGTTGCTTCTGTAACTCCTTCTATGCTATTTGCAGCCTTTTCAATAGTAGTTTTGCACATTCCGCAGTTTCCTCGCACTCCAAAAGTGGCAGTACTTACCGCTACAGCTGTTGTTGCTTCTTTTTCTACTGTTGTTTTTGGTGCCTCTTTTGTTGCTGTTTTACAACTTGTAAAGCCGATAGCAGCGATTACCGCTACACTTAAAATTACTTTTTTCATTTGTTCTAATATTTAAATTTATTATTCTATTACTTGTTTTACTTCTCCACAGCCTAACATGGCATCTCCATAATATGGATTCTTAACTACTGTCTCTAAACTTAACCAATAAGCGCCTTTATTATTGTTTGCCATAGAGCAAAATTGCAGTATTATTTTTTGGTTAACTCCAATCAATTGCACTGCTTTAATAAGCTCTGATGATAGTTTTACAAACGCAGCTCTTTGTTTATTAACATCAGTAGTTTTAGCTACTTTCTCAATAGCTTCTTTTAATTCACTTTCAATCGCCATCCAGTTTTTATGAGCTACTTCGGTGGTTAATAATTTCATATCTACGTTAGACAAAGCTGCTTTCAAAGTTATTGCTTTTTCTTGTGTTTTTACCCCATCTGACCCTACTAAATGATCTTTTAATGATAGGTAAATGGTAACCACCTTTTTCAATTGACTTTGAAATGTAGTTGAAACCTTAATCCTTGTAATCATTGTTGAATGATCTGTCGCATTTCCTAAATGCCCTTCATGCCCTGTAGTTGTTCTTTCTCCAGATGCATTCATCATTGATTTTTTTCCTTGTAATTGTGCGGCAGCATCTACTGTAAAAGTACCATTGGTTACAATTTCATCTCCATACTTTAATCCTTTTAAAATAGTATAACTAGCACCTATTTTAGTTCCCAAAGTAATTTCTCTCATTTCAAAAACAGGTGTATTTGGGCTTGTCTTTACATACACAACAGAACGCTTTCCTGTCCATAAAACAGCTGTTTCTGGAATGCTTACCTCTTCCTTTTTAGCAGAAGCTTTAACATCAACTTCCCCTTCAACAAACATCCCTGGTTTCAACGCATTATTAACATTATTCAACACTGCTCTTACCGTTACTACTCGGGTTTTTGTGTTCAAAATCGGAGCTATAAAAGAAATGCGAGAGGTAAACTCTTTATGCATAGCTGTATTTGTTGTAACGCTTATTTTTTGCCCTTTTTTAAATAGGTGAAGCTGATTTTCATACACATCAAAGTGTGCCCAAACCGTATTTAAATTGGTTATTTTAAATAAGGTTCTTCCCTGTTTAACAGACATTCCTTCTTCAACCAATTTTTTAGAAATTGTCCCTGAAACAGTTGCATACAACGGAAAGTTTTCAATTACTTTTTTCGAACTTTCGATGCTATTGATCTGAGTTTCTGAAAATTTCCACAATTGTAATTTATTGCGAACTGCTTTGTACAATTCTGGTTGTGATTTTTTTAAAGACATGGCCGTCAACAATTCTTGTTGTGCGGCAACCAATTCTGGAGAGTACAACGTTGCCAACAATTGTCCTTTGTGCACTTTTTCTCCAGTAGCGCTAATATGTAACTTTTCTATTCTTCCAGTAAAATAACTTACTTGTACTACATTCTCTTCTTCATTTTCCACAATTTTACCTGAAAGTTTCACGGTTGTGTTTTCTGCCATTCCTCCGGCTCCAATTACAAAGGTTTGAATGTTTGCCAATGCCATCGCATTTTTGGTCAACTTAAATTGATCTATGGCAAGTCCATCTGCACTTGTTTCTGCCAGAATTAAATCCATTCCACAAATGGGACAATCTCCAGAATCTGGCTGCATAATTTGTGGATGCATTGAACAAGTCCATTGCTGATTTTCTGTGCTTGTTTCAACAGAATCGTTTGCAAGGTTGTCAGCTGATGTTCCGCCAAAAAGTAGCCATCCTAATAACAAACCTGCAGCTAATATTCCAATATGCGTTGTGTATTTTTTCATGGGTTAAAATTTTAGATTTTATAACTTTATATTTTTTAATCTTAATGCATTTACAATCACAGACACCGAACTAAAGCTCATTGCTAGTGCGGCAATCATTGGTGATAATAACAAACCAAATACTGGATATAATGCTCCTGCTGCCACAGGAATACCTAAAACATTGTAGATAAAAGCGAAAAAAAGATTTTGTTTAATATTCTTCATCACACTCTCACCTAATTTTATAGCTTTTACAATGCCTAATAAATCGCCTTTTACCAAGGTTACTTCACTACTTTCAATAGCCACATCTGTTCCTGTTCCCATGGCAATGCCAACAGTAGCTTGTGCCAATGCTGGCGCATCATTGATACCGTCTCCTGCCATGGCAACAATTTTTCCTGATGTTTGTAATTTTTTGATAGCATTCAATTTGTCTTCAGGCAAACATTCTGCTTGAAAGCTTGAAAGACGCAACTGATCTGCAACCCTTTTTGCGGTTCTTTTAGTATCGCCTGTAAGCATAATTACCTCAATTCCTTGTTGTTGCAAAAGCTGTATTGCTTCCTTGCTTGTTTCTTTAATGGCATCTGTAATTGTTACAAACCCTACTACTTTTTTATCTACCGAAATATAAGAAACCGTCTTTCCTAATTCTTGTTCTGCAATTACTTGCTGTTCAATTTTCTTAGGAATACTTGCTTTTACTTGCTCTATTAATTTTTTATTTCCCAAGGCAATGTGTTCTCCTTCTACAGTTCCTACAACGCCTTTTCCCATAATGGTTTCAAAATCATTAACTGCTGTTAACGTTGTGCCTTTTTCTTTTCCGAGTTTTACAACGGCTTTTGCTAATGGATGCTCGCTGTATTGACTTAAAGAAGCTATCTGCTGTAATAATAATATATCAAAAGTTCCCAACTCGTTTAGCACGTTTTCTGCCGATGGTTTCCCTTCAGTGATAGTTCCTGTTTTGTCAATGATTAAAACATTTACCTTGTTTAAGTTTTCAATAGCCTCTGCATTTTTAATCAGTACGCCATTTTGGGCACCTTTTCCTACTCCAACCATTACAGACATTGGAGTGGCTAATCCTAAGGCACAGGGACAAGCAATGATCAATACAGCAATGGCATTGACAAAAGCGTAAACGATAGCTGGTTCAGGTCCAACTGTTTTCCAAACAACAAAGGTAATTGCCGAAACCAATACCACAATCGGTACAAAATACTTGGCTATTTTATCAGCTAATTTTTGGATAGGTGCTCTTGATCTGCTGGCGGTATTTACCATTTGTATAATTTGCGAAAGTAAGGTCTCTGCCCCTACTTTTTCAGCTTGCATTACAAATGATTTTGTACCATTGATAGTCCCTGAACTAACCTCATCGTTTTCTGTTTTATCAACAGGAATTGGCTCGCCAGTAATCATGCTTTCATCAATATGGCTATATCCTTCTGTTATTTTTCCATCAACAGGTATTTTACCGCCTGGTTTTACACGTAAGAAATCTCCTTTTTTAATGGTATGAATCGAGATTATTGTATCGCCTTCTGGCGTAATTAAGGTTGCTTCGGCAGGGGCTAATTTTAACAATTCTTTAATAGCGCTACTGGTTTGACCATGCGCTTTGGCTTCTAGTAATTGCCCTAATAACACCAAGGTTAAAATAACTGTTACTGCTTCAAAGTAAACATATACGGTACCGCTGTCTGTTTTAAATTGGTCAGGAAACAATTCTGGAAACAATAAGGCTACAATACTGAATAAAAAAGCCACTCCTGCACCAATACCAATCAAAGTAAACATGTTTAAATTCCATGTAATGATTGATCTATAGGCTCTTTCAAAGAACATCCACGTGGCATAAAAAACAACGGGAAGCGATAATGACAATTGAATCCAATTCCAACTATTTTGAGAACATAGTTTTCCCAACGGGTTTCCTGGAATCAGGTCTGCCATGGCAATGACAAAAATCGGAACCGTAAACAGGATCGAAATTTTCATTTTAAAAAGCAACTTTTGATAACTTTTATCTTCTTCGCTCTCAACTGGTTTTATCAGTACCAAATTCATTTCACAAATTGGGCAAGCGCCCATTTGATCTTTAATTACTTCTGGGTGCATCGAACAGGTGTATTGTGAAGCAACTGTAAGTTTAGGTTGTTCAACCAAATCCATTCCACAAACAGGGCATCCTACTTGTGAGTTGTATGTTTTTTCATCTTCACAGTGCATCGGACAATAAAAGACACCATTGCCTTCTTTTATAGACACGTTTATTTCTTTACTAGAACCGCAACATGAAGAGCTCTCTGCTGCTTTTTCTGTACTGCAACACGAAGGTTTTTCTTGATCATCTTTAGGGATCACTTCTTCAATTATATAGTGCAAGCCTGCATTTAATAACGCTTCTTGTAATTGTTTAATAGTAATAAGTGATTTCATTTCGAGAGCCACTTCTCCTGTTTCTAAATGTGCAATAACCTTAGTAACGTCTTTTAGATTTTTCAATGCACGTTCTACATTAGCTTTACAACCAACACAGGTCATTCCAGTAATTTTATATGTATGTATCATCTCTTGTCTTTACTTGCTTAAGTAATTAATACTTGCTGTTTGTATAAAATATTTTTTTACGGAGGCTATTTGGTTCTTCTGAAATTTTAATTGCAACTCTTGAATGTCTAAAACATCATTGAAATTACGCATGCCTGTTTCGTAATTTTTTAGTACAATTTCTTCCGCTTTTTGAGCTTGCAGCAAATTTTTAGCTTGTGTTGCATATTGTATTTTAGCAACCGCTCTATTGGCAATCGCTTTATCAAGTGCTGTTTCTAACAAATTAAAACGTGCTTGTTTTTGCGCTATGATTTCCTCTTGTTTCAATCTATTTTGCTTGGTTTTTGATTTGTATTTCTTATTAAAAATAGGAATCGATACAGAAATCATTGGCATTACAATGTCTTTTCCGTTATCATTAAAAACAGTGTTTGGTATTTCTGAAACGGCAATGTAATCTAGCCCAAAACCAAGCATTGGAGCGCTTTCTTTTTTATTTAACAACTCAGAGTTTGCTACAGACGCATACAGCTTGTCATATTTTAACAATTCTGGATGCAGCTTTAAATTCTCAGAAGTACGCAACTCTTTTCCTGTCGGAATCATCAGTTCGGTATTCAACACAATAGCAACCGTTTTATCTCTATTTAATAAGTTGTTAAGCACTGTTTGCTCTGCTATATATTGTTGTTCTAAAATTTCTTTGGATTGTTGCAATTCATTTTGTCTCATTTGCAACCGTAAGACATCTACTACAGAAGATTTTCCGGTTTCAACAAATTTCAATGCCATTGTTTCGTAGTTTTTTAGCAGCTCTATATTGGCTAGTACTACTTTTTGTGTTGCTTTTATTGCATACAGATTGTAATAGGATTGAGATACAGACAGTACTAATTTCCGTTTAACAATAGCAATGTCTTCAAATTTTGCATCGGCCAATGAGTTCATATAGTGTTCTCTTGCTGTAATAGAACCAAACCAAGGAATCATCTGTTTTATAGACACTTTTGCTCGTTGCGCTCCTGTTCTAGTTTCAGGCTCACTGATAAAATACCCGACAGCCACTTCTGTATTTGGAATAGCATGTACCTCATTTACTTTTTCTGAAGTAATTTTGTATTGCAATTCAAATTTTTGAATCTCTGGATTGTTCTCTAATGCTTTTTCAGTTAACAACTTTAAATCTTGCGCATTAGAGAAGTTAAAAATGAAAAGTGAAAATATAAAAATTATAATCTTTGACATTTTTTTCATAAATAAGTCCATCTTTATTTTTTTAATGTTTCAATTGACAACTCTTCTTTCCAACTATATAAAACAGGTACCACAAACAAGGTGATTAATGCGACTAACATTCCACCAAAACTCGGAATTGCCATTGGAATCATAATATCAGAACCTCTTCCTGTGGATGTCAAAACAGGAAGCAATGCCAAAATAGTGGTTGCTGTGGTCATCAAACAAGGACGAATCCTTTTTTCTCCTGCTTCTACAATAGAAGCTCTAATTCCTTTTTTAGTAGTGGGCTTGTTCTTCGCAAAGGTTTGTTTTAAATAGGTTGCCATCACAACACCATCATCGGTCGCAATCCCAAATAAAGCAATAAAACCTACCCAGACCGCCACACTTAAATTGATGGTATGCATTTGAAATAATTCTCGAAGATTTTCTCCAAAAAAGCTAAGGTTCAAAAACCAATCTTGACCATATAACCAAATCATTATAAAACCTCCTGAAAATGCTACTGCAATTCCTGTAAACACCATTAATGAGGTAGCTACAGAGCGGAATTGAAAATACAAAATTAAAAAGATAATTGCCAAGGCCAAAGGCACCACAACCGATAAGGTCTTTTCTGCTCTTAATTGATTTTCATAGGTTCCCGTAAACTGATAATTGATTCCTTTTGGAATAAGTAATACTCCTGAATCAATTTTTTCTTGAATCAGTGCTTGCGCATTTTCAATCACATTTACTTCAGCAAAACCATCTAGCTTGTCAAACAACACATAACCAATTAAAAAAGTATCTTCGCTTTTAATCATCTGTGGTCCTTGCTCATACCTAATAGTTACCAACTCATCTAAAGGCACTGAGTTTCCTTTTGCTACAGGAACATAGATTCCTTTTAAATCTGCTGGACTGGCTCTCAATTCTCTCGGATACCGAACGCGAATTCCGTAACGTTCACGACCTTCAACGGTTTCTGAAATAACCATACCTCCAACGGCTACTTTTAGAACACTTTGTACATCATCAACAGAGATTCCATACCGTGCAATCTTGGTTCTATCAATATCTATCAACAAATACGGCTTTCCTACAATTCGATCCGCAAAAACAGCGGCTACTTTTACACCTTCAACTTGTTTTAAAATTCCTTCTAATTGCAAGCCAAAATCTTCTATTTTTTGTAAGTTTTGGCCTTTTACTTTAATTCCCATCGGTGCTCGCATTCCTGTTTGTAGCATGACTAAACGTGTTTCTATAGGTTGTAATTTTGGAGCGGAAGTAACACCTGGTAATTTCGTTACCCGAACAATTTCTTTCCAAATATCATCAGGGCTTTTAATTTCTGGGCGCCAATTTCTGTAAAACTCTCCGTCATCATCTTCTGTCAACTGTCGTGACACAACCGAAGTATACAAAACACTTGAAGCATTGTCTTGTTCACTTGTATCGATATCAGCATTTACATTGTACACCAACCTTCCATCCTTCAACACAAATAAACCATTTTCATTTATTTGATAACGCTGGCGTTTTCCGTCTGAATTTAACATGTACTCAGGTTTGTATTGAATCACATTTTCATACATCGACAACGGAGCAGGGTCTAATGCCGACTCTGTTCTTCCTGCTTTTCCTACCACGGTTTTAATTTCAGGAATACTAGCAACAGCCATATCTAATTGCTGTAATATACGCTTGTTTTCTGCAATTCCTGAATGCGGCATAGAAGTTGGCATCAATAAAAAAGAGCCTTCATTTAATGATGGCATAAATTCCTTCCCTGTATTTTTCATGATAAAAAATCCACCAATAACAATCAACGTTGGAATGGATAGAAACACTAATTTATGATCTAATGCCCATTGTAAAATACGTGTATATGATTTTCTAAATGCTGTAAAAACTCCCAAGAGACCAAAACAGATAAACGCTACAAAAAGAAGATTGATGATAAAACTTCTGTCAACTCCCAAAGGCCTCCAAAATTCTGCCAATAAAAACACAATGGTCACTGCAGATATACCCATATGAATCATATTGGTTTGCTTTTCTGAAAGAGTTCCCTTTAGTTTTAAAAATACGGAAGCTCCAAATGCAATTAAAACAAGTCCTAAGCAATAGCCATATAGCAATCCAACAAGTCCTAATCCAATTAAAACACCATTCACTACATAGGTTTTCAACTTGTTGATGGATTTCTTTTTGAATAAAAAAGCTGCAAAAGGCGGAATTAAAAACAAGGCCACAACTAAGGATGCTGTCAAAGCAAAAGTTTTTGTAAAGGCCAAAGGTCTAAATAGCTTTCCCTCTGCTCCTATCATGGTAAACACAGGAACAAAACTAATAACAGTAGTTAATACAGCTGTTAAAATGGCTCCAGAAACTTCTGTAGTTGCATTGTAAACAAGCGTATTTATAGATAGTTTTTCTTTGTTGTCTTCTAAATGTCTGATAATGTTTTCTGAAAGTATGACACCCACATCTACCATGGTTCCAATGGCAATGGCAATACCAGACAAAGCCACAATATTGGCATCTACACCAAATAGTTTCATGGCAATAAAAACCATCAAAACGGCAACAGGCAATAAACCAGCAATTAGAATGGATGCTCGTAGGTTAAAAACCATGATTAAAATTACAAAAATGGTGATTAAAATCTCTAAGGTAAGTGCCTCGCTTAGGGTATCTAACGTTTCATGAATGAGTTCTGATCGATCGTAAAAAGGAATAATGGTTACTTGAGAGGTACGTCCGTCTGACAGTACTTTTGAAGGCAATCCTGCACTTAATTGGTTAATTTTCGCTTTTACATTGGTAATCACTTCCATGGGATTAGCTCCATAACGAGCCACTACAACAGCACCAACAACTTCTGCGCCTTCTTTGTCTAAGACACCTCTTCTTCCTGCAGGTCCTAAAGTTACATTCGCAATGTCTTTAATTTTGATGGAAGTAAAATCTTTAGAAGTCACTACGGCATTTTCAATATCGGCAATCGATTTTACGTAACCCAAACCACGTACCAAATATTCAGCAAGGTTAATTTCTAACGTTTGTGCACCAATATCTTGATTGCTTTCTTTAACAGCTTTGACAACTTGTTGCAAACTGACCTTGTATTGACGCATCAATTCAGGATCAACATCTACTTGGTATTCTTGTACATAACCACCAATAGAAGCTACTTCTGAAACTCCAGATGCAGAAGACAAGGCGTATTTCACATAGTAATCTTGAATACTTCTTAATTCATTCAAATCCCAACCACCTGTTACGTTTCCATCTTGATCACGCCCTTCTAAAGTGTACCAAAATATCTGACCCAATCCTGTAGCATCTGGTCCCAAAGCAGGTTTTACACCCTCTGGAAGCAACCCTCCTGGTAAAGAGTTTAGCTTTTCTAAAATCCGACTTCTACTCCAGTAAAATTCAATGTCTTCTTCAAAAATGATATAAATAGAAGAAAATCCAAAGGCAGAAGAACTACGGATGGTTTTTACACCCGGAATTCCTAATAATGATGTGGTTAGTGGATAGGTAATTTGATCTTCAATATCTTGTGGAGACCTTCCATCCCATTTGGTAAATACAATTTGTTGATTTTCTCCAATATCTGGAATGGCATCAACAGCCACAGGATTGCTCGGTAAAAATCCAGTATCCCAGCTAAATGGCGCGTTGATGGTTCCCCAACCTATAAAAAGAACCAATAACAATACAGCTACTAGTTTGTTTTCTATTAGAAATTTGATGCTTTTATTTAGCATAATTTGTGTGATTTAATCGTTTATTCGTGTACGTGTTGAAACTCATTAGAACAGCAGAAAGTCAGTACGAATAGATTCATAAAGTGAATCTGAAGTGAAGTAATCTTTTACAAATCGTACAATTCATATTGAAATGCACAGATTACCACGTAGTTTTATGTAAAAAAATAAAACACCTCGTAGTGACACAAACAAAAAAATCAAATTAAAAAAACCGCATCTAAGACCTGAATATCTTTGACAATAAGCGGAGGAGTGTAGTGGTTAAAAGGAACTAAATTGTTATCATTCATTTCAAACAAGTTATTGTACGCATACCTAAATGCAGCTAAAAACACTTGTTCTTTGAACTCTAATTGTGTGTAGTTTGACTTTAAATCATCGTGTCCTTCTATAATTTGAACAACATCATTACAACAGCCATTTGTTTTAAGACTCGTTTCATTTGATGGAGACATTGGCATTTCCATACCACAAGTATCCGCCTTTACAAACAAAGAAGTCGCTACCAATTCATCTCCACAATAATGTTCACTAATCGTGAATGACATCGTAGATGCCAACACCAAAAGTGCCATAGAAAACGAAACGATATTTTTAAAACATCCTTTTAACATGAGCGCAATGTAAGAAATATTAATTTGATGAAATATGAAGAAGAAGAATAAAAACACACCAAACTAGTAGGTACTGGTTTGGTTTTTTATTGTTTTATACTATATTTGTGACATTGATTGTACGTTCACTACAAGAAAAAAGGCGCTGTCTACAAACACATTCGTACTTCTATTATAAGTAAAGATATTGATGTACATTAGGGGTCAATTAATCAAATTTTAAAACAGGAACACAATGCAGATTCTATCATTTATAGGCTTCACTATTCTAGTGGCCGTTATTGCTTACATTGCCACTCGAAAAACAAATGAAAACTCTTCTGACGGTTATTTTTTAGGAGGAAGAAGCTTAACTGCAGGAGTTATTGCCGGTTCTTTATTGTTGACCAACTTATCTACAGAACAAATTGTAGGGTTGAATGGTGCTGCTTTTGAAAGTGGTTTATCCGTCATGGTTTGGGAAACATTGGCAGCTGTTGCCATGATTGTTACCGCGGTGTTTTTATTGCCACGGTATTTAAGAGGAGGGCTAACGACCGTCCCTCAATTTTTAGAAAAAAGGTTTGATGTTACCACAAAAACATTGACTTCAGGCTTATTTTTAACAGGTTATGTGGTGGTATTACTCCCTGTTATTTTGTATTCTGGTGCCTTAGCCATTAGCGGCATGTTTAATGTTTCTGAATTGTTAGGGGTTACGCATACACAAGCTATTTGGATTTGTGTTTGGGGCATTGGAATTATCGGATCTATCTATGCCATTTTTGGAGGTTTAAAAGCCGTTGCCGTTTCTGACTCAATCAATGCGATTGGATTGCTTGTAGGAGGAATTTTAATCCCAATTTTCGGATTGATGGCTATTGGAGATGGAAGTATGATGGATGGACTTACCATATTAACAACTGAACATCCAGAGAAATTCAAGTCCATGGGAGGACCAACCGATCCTGTTCCTTTTTACACCATTTTTACGGGGATGATGTTGGTACAATTATTTTATTGGGGAACCAATCAACAAATCATCCAAAGAGCTTTAGGGGCAAAAAACTTAAAAGAAGGTCAGAAAGGATTGTTACTTGCCTCTTTTATTAAAATACTAGGTCCAATTATTGTGGTACTTCCTGGATTGATTGCCTTTCATTTATTTAATGGAAGCCTTGAAAATCCTGATGATGCGTACCCAATGTTGGTCAATAAAGTATTGCCAGCACCTTTAGTAGGCTTTTTTGCAGCGGTGTTATTCGGAGCCATATTAAGCTCGTTCAATAGTGTATTGAACAGTTCTGTAACCTTATTCGGAATTGACATTTACAAACAACACATCAACAAAGAGGCCGATGAAAAAACAGTGGTAAAATACGGAAAAACATTCGGAATCATATTGGCAATTGCTGCCATGTTTATTGCTCCGATGATTGCCAATGCTGGAAGTTTATTTGCCTATTTACAAGAAATCAACGGAATTTACAGCATCCCTATTTTAACCATTATTGTGGTCGGGTTTTTAACAAAAAGAGTTCCTGCCATTTCGGCAAAAGTCGGACTTTTCTCAGGGTGCTTGTTGTACATCATCAGTCAGTTTGTTCTACAGCCCTTTTTTATAAACTCGGCACTAGAAAAAGCAGCAGCATCAGGAATCGTTGATGAAGCGGCATTGGCCTTAATCAAAGCACAAGCATATCCTCATTTCTTAGACATCATGGCGCTCTTATTTGTATTAAATGTCGGCATCATGTTGTTGATTGGAAAATGGAAACCAAGAGAAAAAGACTACGTACAAGAGTACACCAAACAAGTAAATATTGCGCCTTGGAAATACGTACACCAAGTAGGAATTGCTATTTGTTTGTTAGTATTAGCTGTCTATATTTATTTTGCATAACCAATGATCAATACACCCCTAATTGAACGAATTAAAACAAATTTCAACACCCAATTTGGAACAGAGCCGCTACTGGTTTTTTCACCTGGAAGAATCAATTTGATCGGTGAACATACCGATTATAATGAGGGATTTGTGTTTCCTGCAGCGATAGACAAAGGTATTGTAGCAGCTATTGACACAAGTGACACAGCGTTCTGTACTATTGTTGCCGCTGACAAAAATGAATCTATTGAATTTAGCCTAAACAAGCTACAGCCCATACCAAATGGTAGCTGGAGAAATTATGTATTAGGCGTTGTGGATGAAGTGCAAAAAAAAGGCCTTCAACTCAGCCCCTTTCATCTGGTATTTGGAGGTAATATTCCAAGTGGCGCGGGACTTTCTTCTTCAGCAGCCTTAGAAAATAGTATCGTGTTTGCCCTCAATGAATTCTTTTCGTTAAGGCTCTCTAAAAAAGAAATGATCCTGATTTCACAAAAAGCAGAACATCATTTTGTAGGCGTACACTGTGGTATTATGGATCAATATGCAAGTATGTTTGGCGTGCAAGACAAAGCATTATTATTAGATTGTAGAGATTTGAGCGCTATCGAATTTACCATCGACTTTAAAGAATACACACTCCTTTTGATCAACACCCACGTCAAGCACAACTTAGCAGAAAGCGCTTATAATGATAGGCGTTCGACGTGTGAAAAAATAACTAAATTACTACACATCAAAGCACTTAGAGATGCTAATGAAACAGATCTCTTAAAAATTCAAGACCAAGTATCAACAGAAGACTATCAAAAAGCAGTGTATATCATTCAAGAAAATCAGCGAGTACTTGCAGCTTCAAAAGCGCTCAAAAACAACAATCTTACAGCATTTGGAAAGCTACTGTATAGCTCACACAACGGTTTACAACATCAATATGATGTAAGCTGTACCGAATTGGATTTTTTGGTGGACTTGACTCGTGAGTTTCCTGAGGTTCTTGGAGCAAGAATGATGGGCGGAGGTTTTGGAGGCTGCACACTTAATTTGATCAAAAAAGAGGCGATTGAAAAATTTACCAACAAAGCTTCTTCAGAATATCTTCAAAAATTCGGAATCAACATTAGCTCCTATCAATTGAAAATTGCAAACGGCACACACCGCATCTCATGAAAGAAACACTAGAAAATAACACACACAAAAGGTATAATATTCTCACCGATGAATGGGTGTTGGTGTCACCACATCGTACCAAAAGACCTTGGCAAGGACAGGAAGAAAAAACCATTGAAAAAACAGTCATTGAACACGATCCAAGCTGTTATTTGTGTGCAGGAAACAAACGCTCTAACGGAATTACAAACCCTGATTACACCGATACTTTTGTTTTTGAAAATGATTTTGCAGCCTTAAAAAGCGACAGTGAAACGTTTGAAATTAACAACGGATTGTTAAAAGCGAGTAGTGAAAAAGGGATTGGAAAAGTCATTTGTTTTTCGCCCAATCACTCAAAAAGTTTGGCAGAAATGTCTGTACAAGAAATTGAAAAAGTGATTACTGTATGGCAATCAGAATACAGCAACCTCGGAAAACTAGATTTTATCAACTACGTGCAAATATTTGAAAACAAAGGTGCTGTAATGGGCTGTAGCAATTCGCATCCTCATGGACAAGTCTGGGCACAAAGCTCCATTCCGAATGAAGTACAAAAAAGAAATCTGACACAAACAGCGCACTTTCAAAAACACCGCTCTAGCTTGTTGAGCGATTATATTGAGCAAGAACTTAAATTAAACGAGCGCATCCTCTTTGAGAACGATCATATGGTAGTGCTCGTTCCTTTTTGGGCTGTTTGGCCTTATGAAACAATGATTGTTCCAAAAAAACAACAAGCACATATCGGTTTGCTAACCACTTCTCAAAAAATCGATTATGCAGAAGCTATTAAAAAACTGACAGCTTGTTATGATCAATTATTCAACTGTGCGTTCCCCTACTCTTCCGGAATTCATCAAGCTCCAACTGACGGAAATGAACACAATCATTGGCATTGGCATATGAGTTTTTATCCACCTTTATTACGGTCTGCCAGCGTTAAAAAATTTATGGTGGGTTATGAAATGTTTGCCATGCCTCAACGAGATATTACTGCAGAAATGGCGGCAGCAACACTAAAGAACTTGATGCGATAGCTTTTGAAATTTTGATTTAATCGTGAAAAAAAGAGAATTTATTTAACGGTTAATTCGCAATTTTTGAAGGTATGTTATGGACTTTCTTTAAAAGAAAAAAACCAAATAAATTTCGCTTTTTACCTTCCAGAGCAAGATGCCTAAGGATTCACTCCCGCTGGTCGTGCATCCCAGAAAGTTATCCTTGGCAAGCATAGAAACCCACAGCTACGCTGTTTGGTTTTTTATTTCCAAAAAAAGCCCAAATAAATTTCGCTTTTTTTGGAAATAAAAAACCCATAACATTCGTTATGGGTTTCCTTTTGCGGAGAATGAGGGATTACTTTCAGTGCTCCCTCCATCGCCACACCTTACAATAAAGCTCAAAACTGCTAGTACAGTTCTACTCTTTTTCTTTTTAATCCATTTACAAAAACTAGGTTTTTCAACATTCCTTAAAAAGAAAAAGCCCAAATTCTTTTCAGAATTTGAGCTTTGCTCTAAGCGGAGAATGAGGGATTCGAACCCCCGGACCTGTGACAGTCGCTAGTTTTCAAGACTAGTGCATTCGACCACTCTGCCAATTCTCCGAGTATCTCATCAGGTATTCCCTGAATGCGGATGCAAATATAGAAACCTTTTTTGGCTTTCGGAAAGGTTTCTTTACTTTTTTTGACAGAATTTAATTCTGCTTTTCCATATTATTTATAATACTTTTGCAATCCATTCATTCTCATTAAAATGACAGATATACTACTACTGATCTTGGTTGGTTTTATTGCTGGAGTTATTAATACTATGGCTGGTGGAGGTTCTCTACTAACTTTACCTGTCCTGATTTTTTTAGGATTGCCTCCTAATGTTGCTAACGGAACCAATAGAATTGCTTTGTTTGTTCAAATGTTGGTGGGCTCAGCAGGTTTTAAAAGCAAAGGCATTAAAACTTTTCCCTTTAGTATATATTTGGGAGTTTCAGCCTTGCTAGGCTCACTCATCGGTGCTCAAATAGCGGTTGATATCAAAGGAGAAACCTTTAATAAGGTACTCTCTGCTGTGATGATTGCTGTGGTGCTTATCATTGTCTTTAAACCCAAACTAAAAACCACTGACCTTATTGAAAGAACCACAGGAAAACACTTATGGATTGGCTGTATTGCCTTTTTCTTCTTCGGAATTTATGGTGGCTTTATAAATGCAGGACTCGGTTTTATCTTATTATTCTTTTTGCATTATTACAATCGCCTTTCTTTGGTAAAATCAAATGCCGCAAAAGCAATCATTATTTCTATTTATATGGCAGGTGCCTTAGCGGTTTTTATCTTGAACAATAAAATTAATTGGACCGCTGGATTAACCATGGCTATTGGAAATGCTTTAGGCGCTTGGTTTTCGAGTCGATTCTCTGTAAACAAAGGAGATCAGTTTATAAAAACATTTTTAATTATTGTTGTGGTTTTAATGGCAATAAAGTTGTGGTTTTTCTCATCGTAGTTGACTAAAAATCGGTACTTTTGATTTTTCAACAGGAGCAATCGCTTTAAATACGTTACTTATATGTTTAATTCTTTCGGAAATTTATTACAGCTCACTACATTTGGAGAATCGCATGGTGTTGCTATTGGCGGAATTATTGATGGTTTTCCTGCGGGAATGACCGTTGATTTTGAAGCCATTCAAAAAGAATTAGATCGACGTAAGCCTGGGCAATCTGCCATTGTAACACAACGTAAAGAGCCTGACACAGTTGAGTTTTTATCAGGAATCTTTGAAGGAAAAACAACAGGAGCATCTATTGGTTTTCAGATTCAAAACACCAATCAGAAATCGAAAGATTACTCGCACAACACCAATGTGTACAGACCTTCACATGCCGATTTTACCTACGATAAAAAATATGGAGCTCGTGATTATCGTGGTGGCGGAAGAACTTCTGCGCGTGAAACTGCCAATTGGGTGGTTGCAGGAGCTTTGGCAAAACAACTCATCGCGCACATCAACATCAATGCATTTACTTCTTCGGTAGGAGATCTTTTTATAAACAAACCGTATCAAGAACTAGACTTTTCAAAAACAGACAGCAATATAGTTCGCTGCCCAGATGCTGCTACTGCAGAAAAAATGATCACCAAAATCAAAGAAATTAAAAAACAAGGCGATACCATTGGAGGAACCATTACTTGTGTCATTCAACAAATGCCCGTTGGTTTGGGAGAGCCTATTTTTCAGAAACTACATGCAGCATTGGGCAACGCCATGCTGTCTATCAATGCCGTAAAAGGTTTTGAATTTGGTAGCGGATTTTGTGGCGCCAAAATGCAAGGAAGCGAACACAACGATGCGTTCAATCCAGATGGAACTACGGCTACCAATCTTTCAGGTGGAATTCAAGGTGGAATTAGTAACGGAATGGATATTTATTTTCGCGTAGCTTTTAAACCCGTTGCTACCATTATGCAAGACCAAAAAACCATTGATGCTGATGGAAACGCAACAGAGATTAAAGGAAAAGGAAGACATGATCCTTGTGTAGTACCAAGAGCCATTCCTATTGTAGAGGCCTTAGCAGCATTAGTGATGGCTGATTTTTACTTATTAGACAAAACAAGACGCATATAGTATATTGTTTCTCTTTTTTAACCAAAGAAATCTTATCAACGGTTTTCTAAAACTGGTAATTTTCGTCTTTAGATGCATCTAAATGTAACTTCCCTCCTACAATATCGAAATACATTTTAAAATCAGATTTTAAACTCCACAGCGGGTATTTAAACGTTGGAGGGGCGCTTTTCTCAAAAAAGGAATGACCTATCCAAGCAAAACCATAACCAACAACGGGTAGCAATAAAAACAACTCAAACATTCTGTGATAAATTGCTGTAAAAGCAATTGCCAAAACAATAGTGGTTCCAATCACATGTAGCAACCTGTTTGTTTTATTGCTATGTTTTGATAAATAATACCGATAAAATTCTTCGTATGTTTTGATTCTTTCTTGTACCATAGTGTGCATTTTTAAAAAGTAAAGTTATACTATTTTTTTAACAAAACAAATACCTCATAAAAAAAACGCGAAACAATATGTTTCGCGTTTTTTTATTTATGCTTCTCCTGTGGGTCCAAAATTCATTGGAATTGGAGGTTGTTCATAATCTTTAATTTCGCCATGGGCTTCTTCAAAACGTTGTACATTATCAGCCAATGCTTTCGTTAACCGTTTTGCATGTTGTGGTGTTAAGATAATTCTCGACTTCACTTTGGCTTTCGGAACTCCAGGCATTACATTGATAAAATCAACAATAAATTCTGAAACTGAGTGGTTGATAATTGCAAGGTTCGAATAGGTTCCGTCTGCAATGGTTTCATCCAACTCAATATTTAATTGTCCTTCTTTGTTTTGGTTGTCGCTCATGATAAAAAATTACAAATTTTCTTCCATTTCTTCTTTAGGACCAACAATGATATGTTCGTACTTTCTCATTCCTGTACCTGCTGGTATTCTCTTACCAACAATTACATTTTCTTTCAAGCCTTGTAAGGTATCAATCTTACCTGCTACTGCAGCTTCGTTCAATACTTTTGTAGTCTCTTGGAATGATGCCGCAGAGATAAATGATTTTGTTTGTAACGATGCTCTTGTAATACCTTGCAATACTTGTTCTGCGGTTGCTGGTTCTGCATCTCTTGCTACTAATAAATTTTTATCTGCTCTACGTAAAATAGAATTTTCATCTCTCAATTGACGTGAGCTAATGATCTGTCCTTCTTTCAAGTTCTCAGATTCTCCAGCGTCTTCAACAACTTTCATTCCGTAAATGGCGTCATTTTCTTAAATAAAGTCATTTTTATGAATCAATTGGTTTTCTAAGAATAAGGTGTCTCCAGAATCAATAATTTTTACTTTACGCATCATTTGACGTACCACAACTTCAAAGTGCTTGTCATTGATCTTTACCCCTTGCAAACGATATACTTCTTGAATTTCGTTAACCAAGTACTGTTGTACTGCAGATGGCCCTTGAATTTTCAAGATATCTGCAGGAGTTGTTGCTCCGTCAGACAATGGCATCCCTGCTTTGATGAAATCATTTTCTTGTACTAAGATTTGATTTGATAGTTTGATCAAGTATTTTCTAATATCACCTGTTTTAGATTCAATAATGATCTCTCTATTTCCACGTTTTATTTTCCAGAAAGAAACCACACCGTCAATCTCTACAACAACTGCAGGGTTTGATGGGTTACGTGCTTCAAACAATTCTGTTACACGTGGTAAACCTCCTGTAATATCACCTGCTTTACCAGATTTACGAGGAATTTTAGCCAATGTTTTACCTTCTTCAACAGCTTCATTATCGCTAATCATTAAATGTGCTCCAACTGGTAAACTGTAAGAACGCAATGTATTGCCATCTTTATCTTCAATCAATAAAGAAGGGATTAGTTTTTTGTTCTTAGAATCAGTAATTACTTTTTCTTGGAAACCTGTTTGCTCATCAACTTCAACTTGGAAATTAATTCCTTGTTCTAAGTTATCAAAACGAACTTTTCCTCCAAATTCAGAAACAATAACACCATTAAATGGATCCCATTGACAAACAACATCTCCTTTCTTAATGGTTTTTCTACCCATATCAAAAATGGTAGCACCATAAGGAAGGTTATTTGTACTTAACGTAATTCCTGTTTTCTTATCAACAATTTTGATTTCTGCAGTTCTAGAAATGATAATATCTATTACTTCACCTTCAGCATTTTTACCTTTTACAGTACGCAAGTCTTCAACAACCACATTTCCTGTAAAATTAGCTATTAACTTATTCTCTTCAGAAATGTTTCCAGCAACCCCACCAACGTGAAATGTTCTTAATGTTAACTGTGTACCAGGTTCTCCAATAGATTGTGCTGCAATAACACCAACTGCTTCTCCTAGCTGTACTTTGTTTAGGGTAGATAAACTTTGCCCATAACATTTAGCACAAATTCCTCTACTAGATTCACAAGTTAATGCAGAACGTACTTGAACTCTATCAATGGTAGTTTCATTAATTGCCAAAGCAATGGCTCCACTAATTTCTTGAGTAGCACTCACCAATAACTCATCAGTTGTTGGATGGAATACATCTTCTAAAGAAACACGTCCTTCAATTCTTTCTGCCAACGACTCAACAATTTCATCGTTTTTCTTCAATGCTTTTACTTCCAATCCTCTCAATGTACCACAATCAGCTTCATTGATAATCACATCTTGTGATACATCTACCAAACGACGTGTTAAATATCCTGCATCGGCAGTTTTTAATGCGGTATCGGCTAGTCCTTTACGAGCACCGTGTGTAGAGATAAAGTATTCTAAAATTGATAATCCTTCCTTAAAGTTAGATAAAATTGGATTCTCAATAATTTCTCCTCCACCTGCAGTAGATTTTTTAGGTTTTGCCATCAATCCACGCATACCTGTTAACTGACGGATTTGTTCTTTAGAACCCCTCGCACCAGAATCAAGCATCATATATACTGAGTTAAATCCTTGTTGATCTTCACGCAAACGTTTCATAGACAATTCTGTCAAACGGTTGTTTGCAGAACCCCAAATATCAATTACTTGATTGTAACGTTCTTTGTTGGTCAACATTCCCATGTTATAATTAGAAATAATAACATCTACTTCTTTATTCGCTTCTGCAATCATTCCTTCTTTTTCCTTCGGAATAATAATATCACCTAAACTAAATGATAATCCTCCTTGGAATGCAAACTTATATCCCATGTTCTTAATATTGTCTAAGAACTTTCCTGTTGTAGGAATATCAGTCATTTTTAAGATATGCCCAATAATTCCACGCAACGATTTTTTGGTCAATACATCATTGATATATCCTGCTGCTTCAGGAACCACTTCGTTGAATAACACTCTACAAACAGTTGTTTTGATGATTTTTTGTACTTGATTCCCATCTTTATCAACATCAAAAGTACGTACTTTAATTCCTGCATTCAAATCAACCTTTTCTTCGTTAAAAGCAATGTTTACTTCTTCTGGCGAGTAAAAAGTTAATCCTTCTCCTTTAATAGGTACCTTTGGAGTAGAAATTCTTTCTTTGGTCATGTAGTACAATCCAAGTACCATATCCTGAGAAGGTACTGTAACTGGAGCACCATTTGCAGGGTTTAAGATATTGTGAGAAGCCAACATTAACAATTGTGCTTCTAAAATAGCTTCAGGTCCTAATGGTAAATGTACTGCCATTTGATCTCCATCAAAATCGGCATTAAATGCTGAACAGGCAAGAGGGTGTAATTGAATTGCTTTTCCTTCAATTAATTTTGGCTGAAAAGCTTGAATTCCTAATCGGTGAAGCGTTGGAGCACGGTTTAATAAAACAGGATGTCCTTTTAAAACATTCTCTAAAATATCCCATACTACAGGTTCTTTTCTGTCTATAATTTTCTTTGCAGATTTTACCGTTTTTACAATTCCTCTTTCAATTAATTTACGAATCACAAAAGGTTTGTATAATTCTGCTGCCATTTCTTTTGGCAATCCACATTCAGATAATTTTAATTCTGGTCCAACAACAATTACAGAACGTGCAGAATAATCAACACGTTTTCCTAACAAGTTTTGACGAAAACGTCCTTGTTTTCCCTTTAATGAATCAGACAATGATTTTAAAGGTCTGTTAGATTCTGTTTTTACTGCTGATGATTTACGTGTGTTGTAAAATAATGAATCTACTGATTCTTGCAACATTCGTTTTTCATTACGTAAAATTACTTCTGGAGCTTTGATCTCTACCAATCTTTTTAAACGATTGTTACGGATAATTACTCTACGGTAT
>JAQWOR010000063.1 GCA_029245785.1 Polaribacter sp. | reverse complement strand
TGATCCATGTGTCTATACAAGTTGCTCTTACTACGTTTCTGAAACTACTTGGCATATAAGTTTTACGTATTCTGTTAATGAAAGTAATACCAAAATCTCTATATATTATCCAAATTATTATGATTATATCAACATCAATGGTGAAGGGTGTTATAATTGTTCAACAACCTTACCTAGCCATGAAAATCTTATTGATATTGATTTAAATATGGAAGAAAAAACGATTACATATACAGACTATGACGGTACCGAATTCAAGTACACAAAGATTTAATTAAAATCACTACGCATTTATTATAAGAGCTCATAGGTCTAGGTTTCTCTAGTTGACACTAAAAGAAAGAAAAAATTGTCTTGAATGCTCACTCTTTTCGAAGCATTCGTTCTACGTTTTCATAAAATTTATCTGCGTTTGGATCTGAAGGATCCATTTTTCCATAGCCAGTTCGATATTGTTTTAAGGCTTTCTTATTTTTTTTACCCGTTTCGTAATAGAGTCCGAGGTAATAATTTCCTAAGGGAGATTTTGGGTATAGTTTTAAGATCATTTTACCAAAAATCTTCAGAGAATCTCCATTTTTTTTGTCGATAATGAGTTGTTCAATAGTAAAAATATCACGTTCTCGAATGCCAATATTTGTACCAAATAGGTATTCGATTTCGAGGTATTTATTTTCTAAATAACTAATAGCATCTAATGGAGATAGGGGTTTTATTTTTGTTTCAAACTCTTCTTTAGAGATGCTTGCATACAATTCAAAAACCTTGCTCAATGCTCTTGGAATAGCCTCTCCAATAGCAGATACAGCGTTTGGAGAGTTTTCTAAATAATCATATCGAATGTTAAAATTCGGAATTTCTAACGATTGAAGATAGCGGTTAAAAACAGTAATATTAGCGTGTTTCTTACTACCTATTTGTTCTGTGCTATTCAGGTAAAAATAGTAGGTGTTGTCAATTGTTTTTAGCTTGTCTAAATTGTAGGATTGCAGTTGTTGATTGATGTCTGAATTGAATGTGGGGTTCAGGCAGATATAGGCATTAATGATAGGGTTTTCATCCTTTAAAAAATGGGTAATTAAGTTTGCAGTGATACCGCTTCCAACAATAGTAATAAAAGGAGAGGTGTTGTAAGTGTCTTCAAGATAAGGAATCAATTCCTCTTTTAAAAAGAGATAAAAACTTCTGCTATCGGCTGTCAATCCGCTATTGATACTGTTTATAGATGCATCTTTATTTCGAGTATTGGCCATTTGAATACCTACAATAATTTGTTTTGGAGCTCTATCGGTGTAGGTTAATAATTTAGTGTTTCCAACATATAAATCAAAAAGATAGTCGCCATCTAAAACAATAGTTAAAGGATAATTGGCAAGACTATCTTTTTCAGTGGCTGTAGGGATATGAATTTTTATTCTTCGTGTATCTTGTAGCTCTTCTGATTCGTATTCTTTTACAGTTATTGTTTGACAAAAAACCATCTCGCTAAAGAGTAACAGGAGCGCTATGCATAATAAATTTTTCATGGTACTGATTTTAATGTTGAAAATACTCTTTTTCTTTTAGAATTCATTAAACTTTATTGGTTGAAGCGAACAATAAGGATTTTGCACTCAAATGAAGGCTTTTTTAAATTATATTAGGATCGTTACAGAGCTAAAAAAAGACAAGATTTAAGGATGAAATAATATTTTACAACCAATTGAAAAAAGTTTAAATGAGTTCTTAACGTAAATCCAAACAATAACTAGTATTATTATCTTATTTTAGCAGTTAGAACGTTAAAAAAAACAATTTATGATACAACCAGCTTGGAAAACGGTAAAAGAGTACGAAGATATCACCTATAAAAAGTGCAATGGAGTGGCAAGAATAGCATTTAATCGGCCAGATATTCGCAATGCCTTTCGTCCTAAAACCACCAAAGAGTTGTACGATGCTTTTTATGATGCCGGTGAAGATACTTCTATTGGTGTTGTGTTGCTGTCTGCGGAAGGTCCGTCTTCAAAAGACGGTGTTTATTCTTTTTGTTCTGGAGGAGATCAAAAAGCACGTGGACATCAAGGTTATGTTGGAGAGGATGGCTACCATCGCTTAAATATTTTAGAAGTACAACGGTTAATTCGGTTTATGCCAAAAGCAGTAATTGCTGTTGTACCTGGTTGGGCAGTTGGTGGCGGACATAGTTTGCATGTTGTTTGTGATTTGACCTTGGCATCTAAAGAACATGCTATTTTTAAACAGACAGATGCAGATGTAACAAGTTTTGATGGCGGTTATGGATCAGCCTATTTAGCAAAAATGGTAGGGCAAAAAAAAGCTCGTGAAATTTTCTTTTTAGGGCGCAATTATTCGGCACAAGAAGCCTATGAAATGGGTATGGTCAATGCGGTAATTCCGCATGATGAATTGGAAGCGACTGCTTATGAATGGGCACAAGAAATATTAGCAAAATCTCCAACGTCTATTAAAATGTTAAAGTTTGCAATGAACTTAACAGATGACGGAATGGTTGGGCAACAAGTATTTGCTGGCGAAGCAACTCGGTTAGCATATATGACTGATGAAGCCAAAGAAGGACGTGATGCCTTTTTAGAAAAACGGAAGCCTAATTTTGTAAAGAAATGGATACCGTAATCAGTGATCAATTATCAGTTAATTATAAATTAGTAATTATTTTATATGAAAATTATTTGCATCGGGCGTAATTATGCCAAACACATAGAAGAATTGGCTAATGAACGACCAGAAAATCCAGTTGTTTTTTTAAAGCCAGATTCGGCTATTTTACCTAGAAAAAATCCGTTTTTTATTCCTGATTTTTCAGCCGATGTGCATTATGAAGTAGAGGTATTGATAAAAATTAATAAAGTAGGTAAACATATCGAAGCCAAATTTGCGCATAAATATTATGATGAAATCGGATTGGGAATCGATTTTACAGCGCGTGATGTACAAGCAAAATGCAAAGAAAATGGATTGCCATGGGAAAAAGCCAAAGCTTTTGATGGGAGTGCAATTATTGGGGAGTTTTATCCGAAGGAAATATTTGATTTAGAAAATTTACAATTTCAATTACTCAAAAATGATGCGCTTGTGCAAGATGGAAACACCATTGCCATGCTGTGGAAAACCGATGAATTGATTGCGTATGTTTCGCAATATTTTACCTTAAAAAAAGGAGATATTCTATTTACAGGAACTCCATCAGGAGTTGGAAAAGTAGTAAAAAACGACATATTAACAGGGGTTTTAGATGGAAAACAAGCGTTTCAAATTAAAGTGAAATAAACAAGTTTCAGAGCTATAGAGTAGCAAAGCAAAATATTGAACCTTTATAACTATAAAAAATGAACGCAGAAATTATTACCATTGGAGATGAGATTCTTATCGGGCAAATTGTAGATACCAATTCACAATGGATTGCGATAGCATTGAATAAAATAGGGGTTTCTGTTATGCAAATAACCTCTATTCAAGATGAAGAACAACATATTTTAGACGCTTTAAAAGAAGCGGAGGCAAGAGTAGATCTTGTAATTGTAACTGGTGGATTGGGGCCAACCAATGATGATATTACCAAAAAAACCTTGGCAACTTATTTTAACGATTCAGAATGGATTGAATATCCAGAAGTAATTGAGCACATCAAAGCATTGTTTAAAAAAATTAACCACCCTTTTAAAGAGATACAGCAATATCAAGCACAACTGCCTTCAAAGGCAACCTGCCTTAAAAATGAATTTGGAACAGCGCCTGGTATGTGGTTTTATGAAAATAAAAAGGTGTTTGTGTCGCTTCCGGGAGTTCCGTACGAAATGAAAGGGTTGATGAGAAATGAGGTATTGCCAAGAATTCAACAGCAATTTCAATTGCCTTTCATCATTCATAAAACCGTGATGACACACGGTCAAGGAGAAAGTGTGATTGCAGGTCGGATTGCAAATTGGGAAAATAACTTACCTCCGTTTGTTAAATTGGCCTATTTGCCTTCTTTTGGAAAAGTACGTTTACGTGTATCGGCAAAAGGCGAGAATAAACAAGAGTTAGAGCGTGTATTGAAAGAACAATTAACGGCATTAAACGCGCTTATCTCTGATGTTGTTATTGGTTTTGACACCGATGCATCTATAGAAAAAAGAGTAGGAGAGTTGCTGATAGAACAGCGTAAGACGGTTTGTACTGCCGAGAGTATAACAGGTGGAAAAATAGCAGCAACCTTAGTTTCGGTTGCAGGAGCATCTTCTTACTTTAAAGGTAGTTTTGTAACCTATTCAGCAGAAACAAAACAAAGTGTGTTAGGCGTGTCAGTAAATTTGATTGAAAAACATAGCGTTGTTAGTAAAGAAGTAGTTGAAGCTATGGCGGTATCTGCACGAAAAAAATTAGCAACAGATTATGCTATTGCAGTTACAGGAAATGCAGGGCCAACAACAGATGTTACTGACAAAACCGTTGGGGTGGTTTACATTGCATTGGCCTCTAAAAAAGGGGTATTTACAGAAGAATTTAATTTCGGACAGCCACGAGAAAAAGTGATTCAAAGAACCGTAAACAAAGCCTTGGAAATACTGCAAAAAAAGATTCTAAAAAATAATTAGAATTGTTTGGATGAATGTGTAATTTTTTCATAAATTTGCACCTCGTTTAGAAATAATACTAAAACTGTCAAGAGATGTCTAGAGTTTGTGAACTTACAGGAAAAAAAGCAATGGTTGGAAACAATGTTTCTCATGCTTTGAATAGAACAAAAAGAAAATTTGACGCTAACTTAATGGTAAAGCGTTTTTATATTCCAGAAGAAGATAAGTGGATTACTTTAAAAATTTCTGCTTCTGCTTTAAAAAACATTAATAGAAAAGGGATTTCTGCTGTTTTGAAAGAAGCAAGAGCAAACGGATTTTTAAAAAAATAATCCACCCTTAAAAAATATATAGAGAGATGGCAAAAAAAGGAAACAGAATTCAAGTAATCTTAGAATGTACAGAGCATAAAGCGTCTGGGCAAAGAGGAACTTCTAGATATATTACTACAAAGAATAAGAAAAATACTCCTTATAGAATGGAAATTAAAAAATTCAATCCTATCTTAAAGAGAATGACCGTTCACAAAGAAATCAAATAATATATAGATCATGGCAAAGAAATCAGTAGCATCGTTACAAACAGGTTCAAAAAGATTATCAAAAGCGATCAAAATGGTAAAATCTCCAAAAACAGGGGCTTATACATTTGTTGAAGCGATCATGGATCCTAAAAAAGTAAACGACTTTTTAGCTAAAAAGTAATCGTTTATCGAATAAAAATACAAAGCTACTTTCGTTAGAGAGTAGCTTTTTTTATGTCTAAGAATTCCGTATTTTTGAGGCGGCTTCCAGTAGGTAGTTCCCTAATGCAAAAATCTAAAAAGCTATTCTAAAAACAAAAAAATGAGTTTTTTTAAAAAGATATTTTCAAAAGAAAAAAAAGAAACACTAGACAAAGGTTTGGAAAAAACCAACACCAGTTTTTTGTCTAAGTTATCAAAAGTCGTTGTAGGTAAATCGAAAGTTGATGCTGATGTTTTAGATAATTTAGAAGAAGTGCTGGTGGCTTCAGATGTAGGAGTTCAAACTACCTTAAAAATTATTGATCGTATAGAAGTACGTGTTGCAAAAGATAAATATGTGGGAACTGATGAACTCAATACTATCTTGCGAGAAGAAATTGCAGGATTGCTCTCTGAAACAAATACAGGAGAAGCTACCGAGTTTGTACTGCCAAATACACTTACCGAGGCAGGAGGAAAGCAACCTCATGTAATTATGGTGGTTGGCGTAAATGGCGTTGGTAAAACCACCACGATTGGAAAACTTGCAGCACAGTTTAAAAAGAAAGGTTTAAAAGTTGTTTTAGGTGCTGGAGATACATTTAGAGCTGCAGCAATTGATCAACTACAAATTTGGGCAGATCGTGTAGAAGTGCCTATTATTCGTCAAGAAATGGGTTCTGACCCTGCTTCTGTTGCTTTTGACACCCTGCAATCTGCCGTAACTCAAAAGGCAGATGTAGTGATTATAGATACAGCAGGACGTTTGCACAACAAAGTCAATTTAATGAATGAATTGGTAAAAATTAAACGCGTTATGCAAAAAGTAGTTGCAGATGCACCTCACGAGGTTTTGTTGGTGCTAGACGGATCAACAGGGCAAAATGCCTTTGAGCAAGCCAAACAGTTTACCTTGGCAACCGAAGTTACTTCATTGGCAGTAACCAAATTAGATGGTACTGCAAAAGGCGGTGTTGTTATCGGAATTTCAGATCAATTTCAGATTCCTGTAAAATACATCGGCGTAGGAGAGGGTATTGACGATTTACAAGTATTTAATAAGCATGAGTTTGTGGATTCTTTTTTTAAGTAAAAAAATTTTTCATTCTCGATTTCTCGGGAATCTATTTATATAAGATTTATGATATAATGCGCACAAAAACAATCAAAAAAAATAAAATCAACGTAGTTACCTTAGGATGTTCTAAAAACATCTATGACTCTGAAGTGTTGATGGGACAGCTAAAAGCCAACGGAAAGGAAGTTGTTCATGAAGATGTTAATGATGATGGAAATATTGTCGTGATCAATACTTGTGGGTTTATCGGAAAAGCCAAAGAGGAATCCATTGATACCATTTTGCATTATGCCCAACGGAAAGAAGCTGGAGAAGTTGACAAAGTTTATGTAACAGGGTGTTTAAGTGAACGCTATAAACCAGATTTAGAAAAAGAAATTACCAATGTAGATCAGTATTTTGGCACACATGATTTACCAAATTTATTAAAAGTATTAGAAGCAGATTATAAGCACGAATTGATTGGAGAGCGTTTAACAACAACTCCTAAACACTATGCCTATTTGAAAATTGCTGAAGGATGTGATCGACCTTGTTCTTTTTGTGCCATTCCACTAATGCGTGGAAAACACGTTTCAACACCCATCGAAGATATTGTTATTGAAGCTACAAAATTGGCAGAAAAAGACATTAAAGAAGTCATGTTGATTGCTCAAGATTTGACTTATTATGGCTTAGATATCTATAAAAAACGTGCCCTAGCAGAGCTGTTAAAAGCCTTGGCAAAAGTAGCAGGAATCGAATGGATTCGAATGCATTATGCTTTTCCATCAGGCTTTCCGATGGATGTATTAGAAGTGATGAAAAGTGAGCCTAAAGTGTGTAATTATTTAGACATTCCACTGCAGCACATCAATACAGAATTATTGAAATCGATGAAGCGTGGAACTACGCATGAGAAGACCACTGCATTGATTCACAAATTTAGAGAAGTAGTTCCAGAAATGGCAATACGAACCACTTTGATTGTTGGATATCCGGGAGAAACGGAAGAAATGTTTCAAGAATTAAAAGATTGGATTGAAGAAATGCGTTTTGAACGCATGGGGGCTTTTGAATATTCTCATGAAGAAAACACTGGAGCTTATACCTTGAAAGATGATGTGCCTGCAGAGGTAAAGTTTAGAAGAGTCAATGAGATTATGGAAATTCAAAGTCAGATTTCTTGGGAGTTGAATCAAGAAAAAATAGGAAAAACCTTCCGTTGTCTATTTGACCGTAAAGATGGAGAATACTTCTATGGGCGTACAGAATTTGACTCGCCAGATGTTGATAACGATGTATTGGTAGATGCCACAGCGCATTATATTAAAATAGGTGAATTTATTGATATTAAAATTCACGAAGCAGGTGATTTTGATTTGTATGGAACTCCTGTAGTTTCTTAATAAGACTATTTTATAAAAAAAAAGCATCCCGAATACTTCGGGATGCTTTTTTAGTTTAAATATTGAATGTCTTATAGTTTACAGTTTTTTCATACTCGGATTGGTCATGAACAGAGCATTGGCAAAAAACAATTTTCCGTTTTCCCAAAAACCTCTAAACAGCGGATTGTCAACCATATAAATAAGGCTTCCTCTTCCGATTTGTTCTTCACCAAAAATCAATGATTTTGTGAGGTTTTCGAATGTTTTATGGCCTGCAAATCCAGAAATGGCTGTATTGTCTTCCAGTCTAACTACATTGAAACCGTTTTCTAAATAGGTATACGAATTGCTACTTAATTTTAAGGTAAAATAGCTGTGATCATAGCCAAAAGCCAAAGGATGTGAAGGATCTACAGCTGTTTTAAAAATAGCCCCTGTAATACTATTCTGAATGCTTTCTCTTTCTAATTGATCATAAGCAACTAAATGCAAGTTTTTGTCAGATTTGTTTGCTTCTTTTGCATCGCTGTCTTTATTTTTAGATGTTAACCCAAAACCTTTTTTATCAGCAAATAAGCGATTGGCATTTCCAATGGCAATTACTTTTCCGCCATTTCGAACCCAAGAGGCTAAGTCTTTCAATTGTTTTTCTCCTAATAATCCATTGTAATAGCCATTTGGAAGTACCAATGTGTGGTAGCTCTTTAGAAGAGACGCTGAAAAATCATCGGTATTGATAGCTGTATATGGATACTTAATTTCTTGTTAAAAGAAGTATTGGATTTCTCCAAAACTTAACGAAGAAGTATGTTTCCCTGCTAAAACGGCTATTTTTTGATTCTTTATTTCTCGTACATAAGAAGAACCTAAATCAGGGCCACTATCAGAAAACCCGGTATTTAATATGCTGGTTTTTTTGTTGTTTGAATTTGCAGTGTTGGCAATTTTTTGATCAAAATTAGCAATGTGTTTATTGTCGCCACGCAATACCACAATAGATCCTGTTGGTAATTGTTGCCCACTATTATTGATTTTTCTTCTTGTAAATCGAACTCTAATATCTTGCTGTAACAAGGCTGCTAACACTTTGCTATCAGAAATGTGGTTCCAAGAAAAGGTATACGCAAAAGTATTTGGAGTAACTTTTGAAGCTACTGTTTTTAAAGGTCTTTTAGTGCTTGCTACGAGTTTTTCGCTGGCAATAGCTTTGAATCCATAAGCATATGGAAGCGACCAAGCGGTAATGTCATAGGTAATAGAATCACTTATTTTAGCAGCAGGCTCAAACAATGTTTTGATGAGTTTTCCTTTGGGTTGGTTTGTAGAAATCACTAAATCATTAGAAGAAGTTTTCATGCTTCCTTTTGAATTTGCTTCATAATCAAACCCAGTAACTGACTTTCCATTTGCATAGCCATACGCTATTTCATGCTTGTTTAAAAGTGCAATTAACTTATTGGTTTTACTTTGGTTTCCTTTTAATACATAACTTTTGTATTTGAATTTTTTATCAGCATAGTAATTGCTAAATTCAGTATTTAATGCGGAAGTATTTTTAGAGGCAATTTCTACGGTTGACAATCCACTCGTTGTATGATGTGTTAAGCGATCTACTAACGTCAATTCTTCTCCATCAGCTTTTATGATGCCCAATCCAGCTCTTCCGCCACCAGCTTGTTCGTAAGTCATTCCAATTCCGCCTACATAAGTAGGGTAGGTATCTCCATAACTTGGGTACAGGAGGTCAAAACGTTCTCGAGTAAAATAAAGCCAACCATTTTTATCAAAGTATTTTGCATGGTTTTTTCCTATTTGAGTTTGAAAATCGCGTTGCCAATCGGTAATTACTTCATGAAAAGGTTCTGCTGCTGGAGCAAAATAATAGGGATTATTAATTCCTTGTTCATGAAAATCTACATGCACATGAGGTAGCCATTTATTATATATTTTTAAGCGTTGTTGTGTTTCAACTTGCGTTGCCCAAACCCAGTCTCTATTCAAATCAAATAGGTAATGATTTGCTCTTCCTCCTGGCCAAGGTTCTCTGTGTTCTCTAGCATTGGAATTACTGTTGTAAGGATTGCTAACTACTTGGTTGTACCAATTTACATAACGGTCTCTTCCATCAGGATTTATACACGGATCCATAATAACCACGGTATTTTCAAGATAACTTGTTTTTTTGGTAATCAAGGTGTATAAGGTAAGCATAGAAGCTTCTGTTGAAGAAGATTCATTACCATGAACATTGTAACTTAGCCAAACAATAGCTTTGTCTGTTAAACCTGTAGAATTTTCTATTCCTGCATTTGTCAAATGTTGCTTTCGAATGCTTTCTAACGAAGTAATATTAGCTTTTGAAGAAACAAAAACGACAGATAAGGTTCGAAATTCATTGGTTTTTCCATAAGGTTGAAATTGTACCAAATCAGAATTATTAGCAACGTATTTAAAATAATCAACTACTTTATGGTGTCTTGTAAAACGTGATCCTAGTTTGTATCCTAAAAATTCATCAGGACTCATTATTTTTTGAGCGCTAAGTTGAAGTGTAAAAAAAGCAATTAAAATAAAAAAGACGTATTTGTGTTTCATGTTGGTTAATTTAAAATTTAAGGTTACCAAATCTAGTTGATATTATTTATAAAATAACTTAAAAGAAGTTAAAATTTTGTTAGATAAAAGAACAACTAGTTTGCAACCATCAAAAAGTTGTATTTTTATCAAAATATTTACACGAAATGACATTTAAAACAGAGGGTGATTGTCAATCATCAAACAAAATCAATTATACAGATCATTGGGATGCTGCCTATTCAAAAACAACCACTGATTCCTTGGGTTGGTACGAAGAAAACTCAACACCTACATTGCAACTTATTGAAGCATGTCAATTGCCAAAAGAGGCCGCCATTTTAAATGTAGGCTCTGGTTCTTCTACCTTGATTGATGATTTATTAGATTTAAAATACAGCAATGTAATTGCGAGTGATTTATCTTTACAGGCATTGAGTCAGTTAAAAAATCGGTTAAAAGCAACTGCAGAGAATGTACAGTATATTGTTGACGACTTGACCAATTCAACCGCATTAAAACATTTAAAGAACATTGATTTATGGAATGATAGAGCGGTTTTGCATTTCTTTTTAACAGAAAAAGAAAGAACTGCGTATTTTGACTTGCTAAAGCATATTGTTAAAAAAGAAGGTTTTGTAATAATTGCCACTTTTGCTAAAGAGGGCGCAAAAAAGTGCTGCGGATTAGACGTGTACCGGTACAATACAGCGATGTTACAAGAATCTTTAGGAACCGATTTTGAATTACTTGAAACGTTTGATTATACATTTATAAATCCTAATGGAGACCCAAGGCCTTATGTGTATGCCTTATTTAAAAGAGTTAATATCTAGATGAAAGTAACACACATTCCTTTTCAAAAAACAGGTTTTTTCTCTAAAACAATGGCTGATTATTTAGAGCAAAAAGACGCTATACGCCCGTTTTATCATAATGTTCCCAACCTTGATGGTTTTCAACAACAGCTCAAAGAAAAACAAGCCTCATTTTCTACAACGTCAAGAACACTATTGGTTGGTGCCTTAAGAAAACAATATAAAAAGGTATCTGTTTCTGAAGAAACACAGCGTAATATTGACTTGCTTCTAAAGGAAAATACCTTTACAATAACTACAGGCCATCAATTAAACCTATTTACAGGGCCTTTGTATTTTTTATATAAAATTATTTCGGCAATCAACTTGTGCGAAGAATTACAAGCGAAATTTCCGAAGCAGCATTTTGTTCCTGTATACTGGATGGCAACAGAAGATCACGACTTTGACGAAATTAATTACTTTTATTTTCAAGGGAAAAAAATACAGTGGAATAAAGCAGATGGTGGTGCTGTTGGACGGTTTTCTACAGATGGGTTACAAGCGGTTTTTGAAGCATTCTCTGAGCAGTTAGGAGCCACGAAAAATGCCACGCCATTAAAAGAATTGTTTGAGAAAGCCTATTTGCAACATTCAGATTTGGCAAATGCAACACGATGCATTGCAAATGCGTTGTTTTCCAACTACGGTTTGGTAATTGTTGATGGAGATGATAGCGCTCTAAAGCAAGAGTTTAGCCCCTTTATAAAAGAGGAATTATTAAATAAAACTTCCTTTCAAGCTGTGTCTGAAACCGTTGCTGCCCTCAGAAAAGAGTATGAAATTCAAGTAAACCCAAGAGAAATTAATTTGTTCTATTTAGGAGATGATTTTAGAGAACGAATTATCAAAGAGGGCGATAATTATATCGTAAACAATACCGAAATTTCTTGGAGTTTGGACGAGGTGCTTGAAGAAGCTGCTAGTTTTCCAGAAAAATTCAGCCCAAATGTGTTGATGAGACCTTTGTACCAAGAAGTGGTGTTGCCCAACCTATGTTATATTGGTGGAGGTGGAGAATTGGCATATTGGCTAGAGTTAAAAACGTATTTTAAAAAGGCAGACATTCCGTTTCCAATTTTACTACTGCGAAATTCCGTACAAGTAATTTCTAAAAACCAGCAAAAAAAATTAAATAATTTAACTATTTCTGTTGAAGAGCTCTTTTTAAAACAACAAGATTTACTGGCAAAAAAAGTAATAGAAAATGCGGGAATTAGTATGGGTTTTTCAACACAAAAAAAGCAATTGATAGCGCAGTTTAAAACATTAAAAACGGTAGCTGAAAAGACAGACGGTTCTTTTATAGGTGCTGTAAATGCACAAGAAAAAAAGCAGTTAAACGGGCTAGATACTTTAGAAAAACGCTTGTTGAGAGCTGAAAAACGACGGCAGAAAGAATTGGTAGCTAGAATTGTAGCACTTCAAAACCAATTGTTACCAAACCAAAGTTTAGAAGAACGACAACGCAATTTTTCCGACTATTATTTAGAATATGGCAATGCATTTATCGAGGCACTAAAAGTGTCTTTAAAACCATTGCAATTAGAGTTTACAATCTTAGAAATGTAATTGCGAACGCTACTTTATTTCATTCCCATTTACATATGTTTTTTCTACTTTAATGCTATGCAATTCAGCAGTTGAAGTTTTAAAAGGATCTTGGTCTAAGATGATAAAGTCAGCATATTTTCCTTTTTTTAGAGAACCGATTTTATCCTCCATGTGAAGTTGCCAAGCGGCGTTAATGGTCATTGCTTTTAGCCCTTCTAACAGTGTTATTTTTTGATGCATACCTAAAGTATCACCTTCTTTAGTCTGCCTAAGGATTGCAGTTTGAATTAAATGAAAAGGTTTACTTTCAAACATAGGTTGATCTGCGTGCATGGAGTAGTTCATGTTTAATTTTTGAGCAGTACCAATAGGAAGTGTTTTTTGAGCACGCTCTATTCCAATAATATCATCAGCCAGTGCATTGCCGTAATAATACAAATGATTGATGTGAAAACTAGGTGTAATATTCATGTGTTTCATTTCTGAAAGGCTCTTTTCTGTGAGTAGCAAGCAATGTTCTAAACGATGTCTTAATGTGCTGATGTTTGTTTCTTTGTTTACGGCATTAAAAGCTTTTAAAACCTGTTGACTCGAAATATCTCCTTGAGAATGAATTGCAATTTGCCATCCTTCGCTGCTGTATTTTTTGATAAAATTGAGTAAGTCAGGTCCTTTTATCAGTGGTTTTCCTGCATATCCTTCAGGAATGTGCAATCCGTTTTTTGTCAATTCTGAAACCATATACGGCTTGTCAATAAACATAGATCCAGTATATGGAGAACCATCATACCAATGTTTTACTCCTAAGATATTGTAAAAATCGTTGGTGGAATCTTTTTTCTTTGGAAGTAAAAACGCTTTATCGTGTCGTATGTATAAAAAATGCCTCGGGTGTTGACTTCGTTTTGGTAACATTCCAAAAGTAGCTAATAATTGATTTGTAAACGAGGTTTTTTTAGTTGATAAATGCTCGTATAAACGCAAAGGTTTGTCGTCGTTAATTGTAATCCCTGCAGATACAACAGTTGTGTTTCCGTTTTTAGCATGTGCTTGTAACACATTTACAGTAGAATTAATCATTGATTTTGGAGAGAGTACCTCTTTTCTTAGCTGTTCTAAAATCGGGAAAAATGCTTCTTGTTCTGCAATTAACCCTGTTAAATTCCCCGCAGCATCTCGTTCGTAATAACTCGCTTTTGAGGGGTTTTTGGTTTTTTGTGTAATGCCTGATTTTGAAAATGCTTGTGAATTTGCCCAATAGGTATGCAAACTTTGCGAAATTAAAACAATCGGGTTTTTAGGAGCAATGGAATCTAAAAAATGAATGTTTGGCGTTATTAAATCTTTTATTAAAATGGGATCAATCCCTTTGCAAACTACCCATTCGCCTTCTTTTTTAGTTGCTAGCTGTTCTTTTAAATAGTTCCAAACTTCAGCATTGGTTTGGTGCTTAAAACCCGATAAATCAATCATGGGATCTAAAAAGGCAGACAAAGCTACATGTGAATGACTATCAATAAAGCCAGGCAATATAGTTGCTCCTTTTAAATCTACAATAGCAACATTGTCATTTTTAAATTGGATAATTTCTGTGTGGTTCCCGATAGCTTCAATAAGCCCTTTTTTTATGAACATTGCAGTTGCAATTGGGAGTTTGTTTTCTAAGGTGATAATATTTCCATTGATATAGATGGTGTCTTCTGTTTTTGTGAAATCAGCACTAATAGTTGTGTATCCGAGATAACAAATAAAGAGTATCGCTATAAAAAGTAACAGTTTTCGTTTCATTTTAAATGTATTGAGATATTCAAATATACTAAAGATATCCGTTGTGTATTTGAACAAAATTAATTTTCCCTGTCATTCCTGCGAACCTGCCTATCGGCAGACAGGAGTAGGAATCTTCAAACGAAGAACATAAACAAAAAACATTGTCAATAGCAGAACAATCTATTTTCTGTAAAAGGTATTGGTAAAAAGGAAGCGTGTTTGTGCTTTTTAATCTAATTTTGCGCCTATGAAAGCACTGGCTAAAAATTTCCATCCGAATAGCAAACACAATGAAGGCTATGATTTTAAGGTATTGATAGAAAATCATCCTCCTTTAAAAGCCTTTGTTTTTAAAAATGAGCACAACGCACTCACAATAGACTTTTCAGATCCAAAATCTGTAAAAGAATTAAACAAAGCCTTGCTGTTTGCACATTATGGGTTGCGTCATTGGGATTTTTCAGATTAAAATTTATGTCCGCCTATTCCAGGAAGAGCAGATTATATCCATTATTTGAATGATTTGCTACAGGAAGCATCTATCAAAGAGAACATCAACGTGTTGGATATTGGCACTGGAGCGACGTGTGTTTACCCTTTATTAGGTGTTTCAATATATGATTGGAGTTTTGTTGGCACTGATATAGCGTTAGATTCCTTGGATTCGGCGCAAGATATTATTGATGACAATGGCTTGAGCTCAAAAATTGAATTGCGACAGCAGTTTGATGAAAATAATATTTTAACAGGCATCATTAAAAAAGAAGATGCTTTTTCTGTGGCGATGTGTAATCCCCCTTTTTATAAATCTGCAGAAGAGGCGAGAGGAGCAAACAGACGTAAAACAAGAAATTTAGGAACCAATGCTGTTCGTAATTTTGCAGGCAACAATGACGAGTTGTGGTATGTTGGTGGCGAAAAGGCCTTTTTACACAATTATTTATACCAAAGCTCTTTGTTTAAAGAAAATTGTACCTGGTTTACAAGCTTGGTGTCTAAAAAAGAGAATGTTGAAAGCCTTCAAAAATCTTCTAAAAAATTAGGGGTAACAGCATTCAAAGTAATTCCGATGCACCAAGGAAATAAAATCACACGGATTGTAGCTTGGACTTTTAAATAGGCGTTCTTTTTTAATTTGTCATGCTGAGCCTGCCTGCCGGTTTACCTACCGAAGGTAGGAGGTAGGTTCAGGGTGACAGACAGGTGAGGGCTGTTTTTGTTACATTACTCAATCAACCTATTGATATCGTACTTAGAAAAGAACTCCCAAATTTCATTCGAGGCATATTGTTAAAAAAATAGATGCGGTGAATATTCTGTATGTTTTTCGCAGACTTAAAAGACAGAATACATCTCTCTGTATTTGTTATGTTTTATCGATCTAGGTTTTTTTAAAATGATAGGTGACGGTAGAAGTACTGCTTATTTAGTAAATTTGAAATAAAAAACATCCAGAGCTATAAGCGTTTATGTGCCTCTTCCTTTTAAATATATTTCGGGTGTTAAAACAGCCAATTCGCTTTTTTTAAAATCTTTCACATTTCTTGTTAAAATAGCATGTATGGATCCGTTTTCTACGGCAGAAAAATTTTGTAACGCATCTTCAAAATCTTTAAATTCTGAATTTAATGCGTTTACAACCACATTTGTATTCATTTGTATGATGTCAATGATACTGAGTAGTTGTTTTATTTTCTCAACAATAATGTCGTGCTTTGCTGTTTTTTTAAGTAGATAGTACACGTTTGAAATGATGACAGGTGTTGTGTATCCTTTTAAATCATTTTTATCACATAAATTTAAAATTTCTGTGGCATATTTTGCAAATGGTTCTCTGTCATAAAAAAAGTCAAGCAGTACGTCTGTGTCAATTAAAACATTGTCCATTTAGCTATATTTTTTTTCTAAACGGTCTTCCAGTTCTTTTTTATAGTCCATATGTACAGGCATCTTAAAAGAGCCTTGTAAGGATCTTATAATTGGACTTAGCGTATTGCTTTCTGGTGCTTTTTTCTCTTTAGTAAGTGTTTTTAAATAATTTTCAATGATATCTGATAAACTACGGTTTTTTATTTTCGCGTATTTTTTTGCGCGTTTAATGATCTCTTGCTCAATTGTTAATGTCAATTTTGTATTCATAATAATACGATTATGAGTTGTTTTTTACAAAGATATGAAATTTAAAGTCTATCACACGTATTTTTTAAATGTATTTTACACGTGCTTATTGTGGAAACGAATCTGTCAGCTCTAATTCTGAGAACTCGGAGTTTTCTGTGTTGTTATATTGAGCCATTATTTAAACTACTCAATCAGCCCATTAATATCATACTTAGAAAAGAACTCCCAAATTTCATTCGAGGCATTGATGTCCATATTCCCCCAAGATCCAGGCCATGTATGTGCGCCTCCAGTAATTTTATAATGTTTGGTAATTACATCTTCATCACCATTGTTATACGTGATGGTTTCTACAGTGCTGCCATCCGTAGTATTTGTATCGGGTAAGCTCACAGTAATAGGAGTGGTATCACAGTTGTTATAATTTATCCAATACTGCAATACGGTTTCAATAGATTGTGTCCAACTAGCACCATTATAAGGTACAACAGTGTCAGCCGTTCCATGCATTTGCAGTATAGGCATGGGGTGTTGTGGATTGCAATTTTCATACGTTTCAGGAGTCATAGATCCCGTAACAGAAGCAATGGCTGCTATTTTAGTACTGAGTTCACAGGCTAATAAAAAACTCATATAACCACCGTTAGACATGCCCGTAGCATATACTTTTTCAGTATTTATGTTGTATGCATCACTAATATGATTGATAAGTGCTTTTGTAAAACCTACGTCGTTTACAGTGCTTCCTACAGTCCAACCGCCAACATTCCAATGTGTAGCGCCATTGTAAATAGTGCCTTGCGGATGTACAACTATAAAATTGTTAGCATCTGCAAGCAATCTAAAATCACAGTATTGCATTTGTGTAGCAGCATCTGAAGTATAGCCATGAAAATTTAGTACCAAAGGCACTGCCGTTTCTCCGGTATGAGATTCTGGCACATACAGTATAAATGTACGCTCTATACCCTCAAATGTAAGCGAGCCATTAATGGTTCCTGTTGGAAGAGGATTTATAACAGTATCTGTACTACTGTCACTGCAGCCAATCAAAACAATTAGAATAAAAAACAGCTTAAAAAGAAAGGGTCTTTTCATGGTGTATTGCTTTTATTTTGTGTCAGGCAATTTTAAAATCATTCCTTTCCCTAAGGTCAAACCATCAAGATGTCCAGCTATTTTATTGTCAACTGTTTTTATATGTATATGCATATTGGTTGTGTGGTGTGTGAAAATTGCCTTATGTGCATCAGAATAGAAGCCTAATAGTTCAACTTTTTCATTCTCTATAGTTCCATTAAGCCCAGAATTAACGTGTTTTTCATGAGAATGTACCATGTCTCCATCTTTCCAATTAATTACGTGCCAATCAAATGACTTAAGTGTGCCTTCCATTAAAAAAGGAAATGGTTCATTCGTGTTTATCTTATTATTCTTAGCGGCTTGTTCTATGTAGCTTTCTAATTCCTCATAAGTCACAATAGTAGTAGGAATATTAATTGACTTCCATTTGTTAACTGACGCATACACAAGAAGTGTTGCTTTTTTGTTTAATGAATTATCAAAATTTAGAGTACTGTCTATAACCATTGTGTTAAATGATTTGCTGTCAAATATTTGAATCTCTCCTTTAAGATTTTCAATGGCTCCAAGGGCGTAAAAATGTTCAACGTTTTCAAATACTTTTAAGGCTACTTTTGCAGAAATGTCTCCTTTGTGCATCATGTTTTTCAACGCACCGTTGTATTCTACTTTGAATTTATGAGGCCCCTTGTTCTCTGTTTTACATGAGGTAATTGAAATTGCTAATACTAAAATAAATAGATGTTTCATGAATTATTGTTTTATAAGTGTATCACTTCATCATAAGCATCTGCAACAGCTTCCATTACGGCCTCACTCATGGTTGGATGCGGATGAATTGTTTTCAATACTTCGTGTCCAGTAGTTTCTAATTTACGTCCCAATACGGCTTCTGCAATCATATCTGTAACTCCGGCACCGATCATATGACATCCTAGCCATTCTCCATATTTTGCATCAAAAATAACTTTTACAAAGCCATCAGTAGTTCCGGCAGCAGTTGCTTTTCCAGAGGCAGAAAACGGAAACTTACCAACTTTTAACTCGTATCCTTTTTCTATAGCTTGTGCTTCGGTCATTCCTACAGAAGCAATTTCTGGTGTTGCATAGGTACATCCCGGAATGTTTCCATAATCGATGGCTTCAGTATGCAAGCCTGCAATTTTTTCAACACAGGTAATTCCTTCTGCAGAAGCAACGTGTGCTAGTGCTGGTCCAGGAACTACATCTCCAATGGCATAATATCCAGGAAGGTTTGTTTGGTAAAAATCGTTGACTAAGATTTTATCTCTATCGGTTACAATACCTACATCTTCCAGTCCAATGTTTTCAATATTTGATTTAATTCCAACTGCAGACAATACGATATCTGCTTCTAAAATTTGTTCTCCTTTTTTTGTTTTTACAGTTGCTTTAACACCATCACCAGAAATATCAACAGACTCTACAGAAGAATTGGTCATTACTTTAATGCCTGCTTTTTTGATAGAGCGTTCAAATTGCTTTGACACCTCTTTGTCTTCTAGAGGAACCACATTTGGTAAAAACTCTACAATGGTAACGTCAGTTCCCATGGTATTGTAAAAATGCGCAAACTCAACGCCAATAGCGCCAGATCCAACAACAATCATAGATTTGGGTTGTGTAGGTAAACTCATCGCTTCTCTGTATACAATTACTTTTTTACCATCTTGTGGTAAGTTTGGTAGCTCTCTAGAGCGAGCTCCTGTTGCAATAATAATATGATCTGCACTGTATGTTGTAACCGAACCGTCTTCAGCAGTAACCGCTACTTTTTTACCATTTTGAATTTTTCCAAAACCATCAATAATATCGATTTTGTTTTTCTTCATTAAAAATTGAACACCTTTGCTCATTCCTTCGGCAACATTACGACTGCGTTTAATTACCGCTTCAAAATCTTTGTCAATTGCCTCTGCTTTTAAACCGTATTGATCTACATGTTTTAAGTAATCATATACTTGTGCAGATTTCAATAAGGCTTTGGTTGGGATACACCCCCAGTTTAAACAGATTCCACCTAAATTTTCTTTTTCTACTACCGCAACTTTAAAGCCTAATTGCGATGCTCTAATTGCAGTTACGTAGCCTCCAGGACCACTACCAATAATAATGATGTCGTATTTCATGTCTTGTGTTTTATTTTTTTAGTTGTTGTTTGTTTTTTAAGTTTGGGCGTTCGAGCGGGCTTTCCGTTTTATCTTTTTAGTTTTGTTCTCGATACAAATTTACTCATTCTTCGCAAATTTACTCGAACTGACAACTAAAAAGGATGTCACTTCAATCCCTAACGCATGCTAATTTATTAACTTTTAATTTTTATCATTGTAAGTCCCTTTTTGTTATTTGGTAGGCGTTTCTCACATTAATTCACTAACTCATTCCCACATTAATTCATTGTGTTTACATTCTTTCTGGCACCTGAATTCCTAGTAAAGAGAAAGCAGATTTTATGACTGCACTTACTTTTTTAGAAAGTTGTACTCTTCGTATTTTTTTCTGTTGATCTTCTTCTCCTAAAATAGATACATTTTGATAAAAGGAGTTGAATTCTTTTACCAAATCGTAGGTGTAATTTGCAATCAAAGCAGGCGAATGATTGCTGGCAGCAAACTGAATGATTGCTGGATAATTTTGAAGTTGTTTGATCAACTCTTTTTCCTTTGGGTGTAAGGCTAATTCACTTTTGTTGAACACGGTATAATCAAAATCTGCTTTTCTTAAAATAGACTGAATTCGAGCATAGGTATATTGTATAAACGGACCTGTATTTCCTTGAAAATCTACCGATTCTTTCGGGTTAAATAAGATTCGTTTTTTAGGATCTACTTTTAAAATAAAATACTTTAAAGCTCCTAAACCGATAGTTGTGTATAATTCTTCTTTTTCTGTCTCAGAATAGCCTTCTAGTTTTCCTAGTTCTTGAGATAAGGTTCTTGCGGTATTGGTCATTTCAATCATCAATTCATCCGCATCTACCACCGTTCCTTCTCTAGATTTCATTTTTCCAGAAGGTAAGTCTACCATTCCGTAACTCAAATGAAATAATTGATCAGCCCAAGTGTATCCAAGTTTTTGTAAAATTAAAAACAGTACTTTAAAATGATAATCTTGTTCGTTGCCAACGGTATAAACCATTCCGCGTACATCAGGATGATCTTTAGATCGTTGAATGGCAGTTCCAATGTCTTGAGTCATATATACTGCTGTTCCGTCTGAACGCAATACAATTTTTTCATCCAATCCGTCTTCTGTTAAATCAATCCAAACAGAGCCATCTTCTTTTTGAAAGAAAACGCCTTTTTTCAAACCTTCAGCAATATTATCTTTTCCTAATAAATAGGTGTTGCTTTCGTAATAAAAGGAATCGAAATTGACACCCAAATTTTTATAGGTAACCTCAAACCCTGCATATACCCAAGCATTCATTTTTTCCCAGAGAGCAATAATCTCTTGATCTCCAGACTCCCATTTTTGAAGCATTTGTTGTGCTTCAAGTAAAAGAGGTGCTTGTTTTTTAGCATCTTCTTCTGAGAGGCCAGTAGCGATTAGGCTGTTGATTTCTTTTTTGTACTCTTGGTCAAATTTCACATAGTAGTTCCCTACCAGTTTATCACCTTTTAAGCCTGTAGATGTTGGGGTTTCTCCATTTCCAAACTTTTCCCATGCCAACATCGACTTACAAATATGAATTCCACGATCATTGATAATTTGTGTTTTATAAACTTTTTGCCCAGCAGCTTTGATAATTTTTGATACAGAATACCCTAACAGGTTGTTTCGAACATGCCCTAAGTGTAGTGGTTTATTGGTGTTTGGAGAAGAGTATTCTACCAAAACGGCATCGTTTTCTTTAGAAGGTTTTACAAAGCCAAAATTGTCATCAGTAAAAATAGTTTTGAAAGCATCCAGATAAATAGCGTCAGTGATAACGAGGTTCAAAAAACCTTTTACCACATTAAAACGAATCACTTGGTCCAAAGCATTGACGATATAGTTTCCTAGGTCTTCACCAATCTGAACGGGATTTCCTTTTTTATAGCGCAGCATCGGAAACACAACCACAGTGATGTCTCCTTCAAATTCTCTACGGGTTGCTTGAAATTCTACAGATGGAATTTCTGTATTATATAAAGATAAAAAACCTTTTTTAACAGTTGTTTCTATGCGGTGTTGAATGCTCATTTTTAAAATCAAAATTTCAGCCCAAAATTACGAAATTAATTTGATTTTTAATAGCTCTTTTTGGGGTTGATATTTAAAATGATTCTTGAATTTAAAAGAGGTATTTTTACCGCGTATGAAAGACATGGAAAAACGACTGAAAGAATTGCCTAAATTGGCAAAAGAAGTTAAAAAAGAGAACCAGAAGTATTTTGCAAGATTAAAGAAGCGTCCGCAAAAACGCTTGGATTATTTAATGCAAGAGATTCATGATGCTGAGTTTAAAAAAACGGATTGCTTGGCATGTGGTAACTGTTGTAAAACAACGAGTCCAATTTTTACAGAAAAAGACATTCAGCGTATTTCAAAACATTTGCGAATGAAGGAGTCTGACTTTATTGCTCAGTACATTGATCGTGATGAGGATGATTTTTATGTTTTAAAGTCTGCGCCATGTACTTTTTTTGACGAAAGTGATAACACCTGTTTTATCTATGATGTACGCCCGAAAGCTTGTGTAGAATATCCGCATACCAATCGGAAGAAGTTTATTAAAATTACGGATTTAGCAATACAAAACACTGAAATTTGCCCGGCGGTGTATGCTATTATTGAAAAGTTGAAAGTAAAGCTGCCGTTAGGAGAGAAGGATAGAGGTTAAAAACTAAACCCCCTTTGTCATGCTGAACTTGTTTCAGTATCTAAGAGAAAGTATGGACCTTATACATAGAGACTCTGAACTAAACCTGTCTGCCGCATGCGGGGACGAAAGACAAAAGATGAAAGACGGAAAAAAAGAAAAGAAATTGCTTGAATTTGAGGCTGTTTTTTTAATTTCACCTAACACCTAACACCTAACACCTAACACCTAACACCTAATATCTAACATTTCGTAGAATTTTCTATCTTTAGAAAAAATAAATTAACTTGGAAACTATCATCAATTATTTCGAAACTATTCCTTCAATACATAGGGCTCTCATTCTTGTAGGTGGAATTACTTTTTTTTGGCTGCTAGAAGGCGCAGTTCCATTATTCAAATTCAAGTATAAAAAATGGAAACATGCTTTTCCTAATTTGGTATTTACATCTACAACCATCTTGGTTAATTTTTCATTAGCATTTGCCTTGCTGAATGGTGCAGATTGGGTACAGGCAAATAATTTTGGGATTATTAATTGGTTGCCAGAAATGCCTTTGTGGATGACTGTACTTATAGGAGTTGTTTGTTTGGATTTTTTTGGAGCCTATCTCGCACATTTTACAGAGCACAAAGTAAAAGTGCTTTGGATGGTTCATTTGGTGCATCACACAGATCACAAGGTAGATACGACAACTGCAAATAGACACCACCCTTTAGAAAGTATGATTCGTTTTACATTTACTTTGTTTGCTGTTTTTTTAGTAGGAACACCTATTGCGATTGTAATGCTGTATCAATCATTGTCGTTAGTCTCAACGCAGTTTACACATGCCAATGTACAGCTTCCAAAAAAAATAAATCACATATTGAGCTATGTTATTGTTTCTCCAGACATGCATAAGGTTCATCACCACAACATGTTGCCATATACCGATTCTAATTATGGAAATATTTTTTCTATTTGGGACCATCTTTTTGGAACCTATTTGAAATTAGACAGAGAGAAAATAGTGTATGGAGTAGATACTTTTCCAGACGAAGTAAGTAATTCTAATTTAATTGAATTGCTAAAACAACCTTTTCAAGGGCACCGGAAGCCAACAACTATAGGAGAAAAAAAATAAAAAAATAAAAATTAAAAATAGTCAATCGTAGATTAAATAGTTGGCTCTCACTTTTTTAAATTGTTGTAAGTCTTTTTGCCATGTTTGTCTAATTTTTTTTTCAGTAAAACCTTGTTCTATTTGTGTTTGAAGAGTCTTGGTTCCTGCTAATTTGGTAAAGAAAGCATTAAAGAAGCTGTCCGATGTGTTTAGCTGGTGTGCTTTGATCAGCCAAGATAAATTCAGTTGCTTTAAGTTAGGATATTTACTTAAGTTTTCTCCAAAACTTAACTGGCCTTTGTGTTTTGGGTATTTGGCACCTTCGTTAGATTGTGGCGTGAAAGAAAAGTCGCTTTTTTCTAAAAAAGGAGAGCCGTAGATTTGAAATTGAAGTTCTGTTCCTCGTCCTGCACTTACATTAGTGCCTTCAAAAAAACACAAGCTAGGGTAAAGGTTTATAGATTTTGCGTTGGGCAAGTTTGGTGACGGCTTTATGGGTAAAGTGTACTCAGTAGCGTGTGTGTAATTTTTTAACGGTATTACGGTCAAATCACATCGAATACCATTTTTTAACCATTTTTCTCCATTAATCATTTTTCCGTATTCGCCAATTGTCATTCCGTATACCACAGGTACAGGATGCATGCCTACAAAGCTTTTGTGTGCTAATTCTAAAACAGGTCCGTCTATATAATGCCCATTCGGATTGGCTCTGTCTAAAATAATTACAGGGACTCCTATTTCTGCACATGCTTCCATTACATAATGTAAGGTAGAAATATAGGTGTAAAACCGTGCACCAACATCTTGAATATCAAAAACAACAACATCAATTCCTGTTAGTTGTTCTTTAGATGGTTTTTTGTTGTTGCCGTACAAAGAAATAATAGGTAATCCGGTTTGAAAATCTTTGCCATCAGCAATGGCCTCGCCAGCATCTGCTTTTCCTCTAAAACCATGTTCAGGCGCAAAAACTTTCTTGACACGAATTCCTAAAGACAATAAGCTATCTACCAAATGTACAACTGCCCGTTTCTCTTTATCTTTATCTTTATCTTTATCTTTTTTCTCTATAACAGAAGTTTGATTGGCAACAATGGCAACGTTCTTTCCTTTTAATTGAGAAATATAGGTGTTTGTTTGTTGCGCTGCAGCCTCTATATTTTTATTTTTTACAATTGTTTTTTGCCCGCAAGAAGTCCATTGAAAACTAATGCATAAAAACAAGATTAAATATGTATTTTTGAAACGAACTAATGGCACCATAGATTTGAATTACGAATTATTTATAGCGAAACGTATTATTGCTGGTAAAGAGTATAAAAGTAGTATTTCATCACCAATAATAAAAATTGCAATCACTGCAATCGCTTTAGGGATTATTATTATGATGATTTCTGTTGCTATAAGTACAGGTTTTCAGCACAAAATTAGAGATAAGATTTCTGGTTTTAAAGGGCACGTTCAGATTGTAAATTACGATGATAATGCTTCTGATGTTTCGATAACACCGATTGATAAAAATCAAAATTTTTATCCGGAGTTTGCCAATGTTCAGGGAATAAAAAATGTTCAAATCTTTGCAAATAAAGCAGGCCTGATTAGAACTCCAACCGATTTTGACGGGGTTATTTTTAAAGGAGTTTCTACAGATTATGACTGGGCGTTTTTTGAAGAATATCTGCTAGAAGGAGAGCTCCCGAATTTTAATCAAAAAAGAACAAGAGATGTATTGTTGTCTCAAACATTGGTAAACAGATTGCATTTGCAATTGCATGACACCATCAATGTACATTTTTTAAAATCAACAAAAAAGAGCATTCCGAGTCGTTATAAACTGGTCATTACAGGAATTTATAATACAGGATTTTATGAGTTTGATAAGAACGTAATGATTGGAGATATTCGTGAAATTCAACGGTTGAATAAATGGACGGAAAATCAGGTAGGCGGTTTTGAGGTTTTAATAGATGATTTCAATGTTTTAAAAGAAAAAGGAGATGAAATTTACACAGCAATAGGAGCCACTCTAAATAGCAATACAATTGTAGATTTGTACCCGTTTATTTTTGATTGGATCCAATTATTTGATACCAATGTTTGGGTCATTATAGGAATTATGGTTTTAGTAGCAAGCATCAATATGATTACTGCGCTATTGGTGTTGATTTTAGAACGTGTTCAGATGGTTGGTGTTTTAAAAGCGCTAGGAAGTAACAACTGGAGCATTCGAAAAATTTTTCTGTACAACGCATTGTATCTGATTTTAAAAGGCTTGTTTTGGGGAAATCTTATTGGAATATTCCTTCTTTTTATACAGCATTATTTCGGTATCATCACCTTAAATCCTAAAACTTACTCTGTAAGTGTGATGCCTGTTTATATTGACTTTTTTAGCATTCTTTTATTGAATATAGGAACCTTGATTTTGTGTTTTTTAATGTTGATATTACCTTCTGTCATTATCACAAAAATACTACCCTCAAAATCCATTCAATTTGCTTAAATTTGTCCTCTAAATTCGATGAATGAACTACGCAAAAAATATACTAGAAACGATTGGTGATACACCTTTGGTACGATTAAATTCTGTTACAAAACAAATCGATGCTTTTGTACTGGCAAAGGTAGAAACCTTCAATCCTGGAAATTCTGTAAAAGATAGAATGGCTTTAAAAATGATTGAAGATGCAGAAGCAGATGGCCGCTTAAAACCAGGAGGAACTATTATTGAAGGAACATCTGGAAATACCGGAATGGGATTGGCCCTAGCGGCAATTATAAAAGGTTACAAATGTATTTTTGTAATTTCTGACAAACAGTCTAAAGAAAAAATGGATATTTTACGTGCCGTTGGAGCAGAAGTTGTGGTTTGTCCAACCAATGTTGATCCAGAAGACCCTCGTTCTTATTATTCGGTTTCCAAACGATTAGGAGCAGAAACACCAAATTCTTGGTATGTAAATCAATATGATAATCCATCAAATGCCTTGGCACATTATGAGCAAACAGCACCAGAAATTTGGGAGCAAACCAATGGTAAAATCACACATTTTGTGGTTGGAGTAGGAACAGGCGGAACAATTTCTGGAATTGGAAAGTATTTGAAAGAGAAAAATCCAAACATTAAAATTTGGGGAATCGATACCTACGGATCTGTATTTAAAAAATACCACGAAACAGGAATTTTTGATGAGAATGAAATCTATCCATACATCACTGAAGGAATAGGAGAAGATATTTTACCTGAAAATGTAGATTTTTCTATCATTGATGGGTTTACCAAAGTAACCTATAAAGATGCTGCAATATATACACGTAAAATTGCAAAAGAAGAAGGTATTTTTGTTGGAAATTCTGCAGGGTCAGCAATCAAAGGTCTATTACAGCTAAAAGAACATTTTGCAAAAGATGATGTGGTGGTAGTTCTATTTCACGACCATGGAAGTAGGTATGTTGGTAAAATGTTTAATGACGATTGGATGCGTGACCGTGGATTTTTAGAAGAAGAGATAACAACTGCTGCAGACTTAATCAAAAGTCATGCAGATATTCCTATGGTTTCTATAAAAACAGAAGAGCTGGTTTTACACGCTATTGAAAGAATGCGAGAATATAACATATCGCAAATCCCTGTAGAAGATGCAAATGGTTTTGTGGGCTCTGTAGATGAAACAGCCTTGCTAAGAAGCTATTTGTCTGATAAAGACATTAGCGAAAAGCCTATTAAAGAGGTAATGGGAGCTGCGTATCCTGTGGTTAAAAAAGGAACTTCTATTGACGCCGTTTCTAAATTGATTACCAAAGAAAATCAAGCAGTATTGGTAGATTTAGAGAATGGAAGCCACCATATTATTACGAAGTACGATATTATTAGTGCAATGTAAGAATGTCAATAGGTCAAAATAAAATTGGCGAGATACATCGTTAGCTTGCTACAGGGGTAGTCAGTTTTAAGAAATTCTTTATTTCTTTTGCATTAATGGCTGTATAAATAAAAACCATCCTGATCATCAGGATGGTTTTTTAGTGTTTAACTAATTCAAATAATTTACACAATGAAAACAGCCTCTTAATTTGTTTTCAAATTATCTATTTTGCAAGCATTGTGCCAAACTGAATTTTAATCAATAAAATTGTTAAAAAAGAACGATTTTTGTATTTTTTTAACATGGAGCAGAGAGGTGTTATTGATTGTTTAAAAAAAGTTAACTTTCATTGGGAATAAATTATATTTCAGATGTTATTTTTTGTAAAAGCGAAAAACAACCTATTAAAAAGCCTGAATTTCAAAAGAAATTCAGGCTTTTTAATGAAGTGTTTAGTTAAGTCGATGAGTTTAGAAGAATACTGAATTAATTTTATGTCTCCTGCAAGGTTTTTACAACCTTGTAGGTATATAATATTGAAATTTCAGATTAAAATTTATTTAGCATGTTTATGCGCTTTGTATGAAGAGCGTACCAAAGCACCACTTTCTACATACATAAAGCCCATTTCTAAACCTAGAGTTTCGTATTTTTTAAATTGTTCTGGCGTGATAAATTCTTTTACAGGAAGGTGCTTTTTACTAGGTTGTAAATATTGTCCAATAGTAATGATATCTAAACCAACTCCGCGTAAATCTTTCATGGTTTGAATTACTTCTTCTACCGTTTCTCCTAAGCCTAACATAATTCCAGATTTGGTACGCATTCCGTTTGCTTTCAGGTATTTCAACACAGCTAAACTTCGATCATATTTGGCTTGGATTCGAACTTCTCTAGTCAATCTACGAACCGTTTCTACATTGTGAGAAACAACTTCTGGCGCCACATTGATAATGCGATCTAGAAGTTTTTCTTCTCCTTGAAAGTCAGGAATTAAAGTTTCTAAGGTTGTCGTCGGATTTGCTCTACGAACCGCATTTACCGTTTCTGCCCAAATAATAGAGCCTCCATCTTTTAAATCATCACGATCTACAGAGGTTAAAACGGCGTGCTTAATGCTCATCAATTTTATAGAACGTGCTACTTTTTCAGGTTCATCCCATTCAACCGTTTCTGGACGCCCTGTTTTTACACCACAAAACCCGCATGAGCGTGTGCAAATATTTCCTAAGATCATGAATGTAGCAGTTCCTTCTCCCCAGCATTCTCCCATATTTGGGCAGCTACCACTTGTACAAATGGTATTTAATTTGTATTTGTCTACCAATCCGCGTAATTCGGTATATTTTTTTCCTACAGGTAGTTTAACCCGCAACCATTTGGGTTTTTTTATTTTCTCTGGATGAATTACTGATTCGTTTGACATACTCAAAAAAATTGAACCGCAAAGTTACAAAGTAAAGTGCTAATTGTTTCAAGAAATAGAATTTAAAATAGGTTCTTTATAAATTAACCAAATACCAACCGCTAAATCCAATGAGGAATAATATTCCCAACCAGCTCATTATTTTTAAATAAACACTCGGTTGGTGTTCTTTAGGAGTGTGTTTTCCGGTGATCAATAGATAGTTAAAAACGGCATAAAATGGGGCTATTAAGAAAGATAAAATGGTAGCAATTTTCACTAAAAACCCCATGTCTTTCATGAAAAAATAAAGAATGCAGAAAGTACCTATTGCCAAAAAGAACATCCAAAACCAATAGTTGAAAGGTGTTTCTTTTTTAAACAGTAAATGCGTAGCTTTTTCCATTGCTCTTGGAGACGCATCTAAGGTTGTTAGCGTTGTACTAAACATGGTTGTAAAAGCTGCTGCACCAATAAACAAGGTAGAGAATTCACCCAAATTATTTGTGTACAATTTGATAAGTTGTGAAGCAAAAACAGCTCCTTTGTCAGAAAAGGTTTCTCCAGAGTTGTACATAACCAGTGCGCCAAGCATCACAAAACAAATTCCTAAAAAAAGTGTACCTAAATAACCAATATTAAAATCAAAAATAGCTTGTTTAGGGCTAGTCTTTGTAAGAGTGGTTTTGTTTTTTTCAATGGTCCAAAGAGAATGCCAAATAGAAATATCTAAAGGTGCGGGCATCCATCCTAGAAAAGCAATTAAAAAGGTAATTTCAATAGTTCCAGAAGGAAGAACTTGTCTGAAATCAAATCCTTCAGTATTGGAAAATAAAGCAATTCCGACAGCAACAACTGTGCTGACGGTTAAAATGAGAATAATATATTTCATTAAGTGATCTAGCAGCTTGTATTTTCCAATGCACAATAGTAGAATGCTAATAATAGTGATTGTAACCGACCACAAGACCAAGTTGTTTGTAATGCCAAATAATTGTGAAGCCAATCCTGCGGTAACAATAGTTACTGCAGCCTGAATGGTAAACATGGTGGCAAAATTTAATATATAATAAGTGGCTAAAACTCCTTTGCCTAGTTTCTTGTAGCCATCTAGCAATGTTTCTCCGGTGGCAGCTGCATAGCGTGGTCCAAATTGAAAAAAGGGGTATTTAAATAAGTTTACTAGTAGCAGCGCCCATAGCAAGCCAAACCCAAATTCAGCCCCCGCTTTGGTAGATTGTACCAAATGCGAAACTCCAATAGCTGCACCTGCAAATAATAATCCGGGACCGAGTGAATTTAAAAATGTTTTTTTCATTTGTTGTGTTTCATTTTTAAATACCCTTGTTTAGGTTGAGTGTTGTAAGTTTTAGTTTGATTTTTTAATGATTTCAGCTAGTAATTTTTTAGCGCGTAACAATTTTATTTTTACATTGTTCATAGGCTCATCAATTTGTTTAGAAATTTCTTTATAACTCAACTCCTGAAAATACCTGAGTGTAATTACTTCTTGATATTTTGGATTCAATTGTTTGATGTCTCGCAGTAGTTTTGCTAAATTTTGTTCAGTAATTATTTTATCTTCAGGTGTAGGGTCGTTATCAACAACATCAAAGGTTTCAAGATTTTTGTCTTTGTAGGGTTCCATTGTAATGGAAGCCTTTTTTTTTCGCAAAAAATCGGTATGTACATTTTTAGAAATGGTAATTAGCCAAGTTTTAAACTGGTATTTTTCGTCAAAGGTGGCTATTTTATCAAAAGCTTTAGAGAATGTTTGGATAGTGATGTCTTCAGTATCATTATCGTTTTGATTTTTTTTTAATTGGTAGTTGTACACATTATTCCAAAAGCTATCTAAAAGCTTGTTGAAAGCTATTTGATTTCCTTCTTTTGCTCGTTGTATGGTTTGAAGTAATTCGTCGCCTTTAATTTCCAATGTGTAAGTTTTGAAATTGTATTAGAGATAAAGATAGTAAATTGAAATAGAACAGAAAACTTTCTAAAAAAAAGAGTATTAATGTTGCGGTTCAGAGCAGGTTTCAAATTGATCTGGTGTTTTACCGCAAAATCCACAGGACTCACCATCTTTATTTAGTACAGGGTTTTGACTGGCGCAAGTACCCGCAAATTTTCCGTCTTTTTTTGCCCAAATTTTAATAGCGATTCCGGCAAAAGCCAATCCTAATAAACCAATAGTAAGTAAAATAAGTTTCATTTTAGTTCCTTTAAGTCCTGCAAAGATATGGATAAAATAATGGCTTTAACTTGAAAAGTTACCAAATCATAGGAAAGTCTATATGGTTAATAAACCATGCTTTGTATGAAGTTTGCAACGAGAATAATAGAGTGTTTTAGTCGAATTTAAATAAAATTAGTACGCAAAATGCTTCAATACTAGTTCCTGTACATTTTTCTGAAGTAACAAATAAGTAAGCTGCTTAAAAAAGAAGGTTAAATTACGTTTACTTCTATTTCTAGGAAGATTTCAAACTTATCAAGAACTGTTTGTTGTATTTTTTGTGCCAATTGATAGATCTCTAATCCGGTTGCATTACCATGGTTTACAAGTACCAAAGCTTGTTTTGTGTGAACTCCTGCGTCTCCAAATCGCATTCCTTTAAAGCCACTTTGTTCTATCAGCCATCCTGCAGGAATTTTATATAAGTTTTGTGTCTCTACCTTATAAAAAGGAACGGTTGGGTGCTTTTTCTGTAAGGTGTAGAATTGTGTTGTAGCAATGACAGGGTTTTTAAAAAAACTTCCACAGTTTCCAATCTCTTTTGGATCTGGAAGTTTTGATTTCCTGATCGCAATAACGGCATCAGAAATGTCTTTAATTGTAGGGTTTGTAATATTTTTTTCTTGCAATGCCGTTTCAATAGCTCCGTAGCTGGTATTGAGTTTGTGCGTACTTTTTGTCAATTGAAAACTAACAGAAGTGATGATGTTTTTTCCCTTTGCCTCGTTTTTAAAGATTGAGTTTCTGTATCCGAAATCACATTCATTATTTGAGAAATGAACTCTTTTTCCGGAAGAAATTTCTAAGCATTCAACACGGGTAATAGTCTCTTTTACTTCAACTCCATAAGCACCAATGTTTTGAATGGGGCAGGTACCTACATTGCCAGGAATTAAAGATAAATTTTCTAAGCCACCATAATTTTGAGAAATACACCACAAGACAAATTCATGCCAATTTTCGCCACTATTAACAGTTACATGCACTGAATTTTGATCTTCTTTGTCGATAGAAATCCCTTTGATATCAATGAAGGCAACTAGTTTTTCAATGTCTTTTATCAATAACATATTGCTTCCGCCACTTAAAAGAAAGAGTTCTTTTTCGGTTTTTATGAGCTCTTGTAAGTCGTAAAAAGAATGGATTGTTACAAAACGTTTGGCATAGACTTGTACGCCAAAGGTATTGTACTTTTTTAGAGATATGTTTTGTTCTATTTTCAATTATCGATTGTATGTTGCAAGTGCAGATTTTAAAATTTGTACAGACCGTTTTAGATCTGTTTTATTTAAAACATAGGCAATTCTAACTTGATTTTTTCCTTCGTTTTCTGTTGAGTAAAATCCGCTTGCAGGAGCAATCATTACCGTTTCATTTTGGTCATTGAATTTTTCTAAAATCCATTGTGCAAAATGATCTGCATCTTTTACAGGTAGTTCAGCGACACAATAAAACGCTCCTTTTGGATTGGCAACCTTTATGCCTTCAATTTTTTGCAATTCAGAAATCAATGTATTTCTTCGATCAACATATTCATCAATAACATCATCAAAATAACTTTGTGGTGTTTCTAAAGCCGCTTCACTAGCTAATAATGCATAAGTTGGCGGACTTAATCTTGCTTGTGCAAACTTTACTGTTGTAGCAATAAAAGCGTCATTTCTAGAAACAATACAGCCAATTCTTGCACCACACATGCTGTATCTTTTAGAAACAGAATCAATCATAATGGCATGTTGGTCTAAGCCTTTTTCACTCATAATAGAGTGGTGCTGCAAGCCATCGTATACAAACTCACGATATACTTCATCAGCAATTAAGAACAGGTCGTGTTTTAAGACAAGCTGTTTTAGTTTTTCAATTTCTTCTTTGCTGTATAGGTAGCCAGTAGGGTTTCCGGGGTTACAGATTAGTATTGCTTTGGTTTTTGAGGTAATTAATTGTTCGAAATCTTCAATGTTAGGCAATGCAAAGTTGTCTTCAATTTTAGAGATTACAGGAACAACGTTTATTCCAGATGCCGTAGCAAACCCGTTGTAATTTGCATAAAAAGGCTCAGGAATGATAATTTCGTCTCCTGGGTCTGTGATGCTTCCAATTGTAAATAACAAGGCTTCAGATCCGCCAGTTGTTGCTACAATATTAGATGCAGTAACCTTGATGTTGTTTGTTGCGTAATAATTTGCTAGTTTGTTTCTGTAAACTTCAGAACCTTCAGATCTTGCATAAGAAAGTACTTCGATAGTGTTGTTTTTTATAGCATCTAGGGCTACTTGAGGAGTTTTAATATCTGGTTGCCCAATATTTAAATGATATACTTTTGTACCTCTTTTTTTTGCAGCTTCAGCATATGGAACCAATTTACGAATGGGTGATTCTGGCATTTGATTTCCTTTCCTTGAAATTAAGGGCATACTATTTGTTTTTTAGTTGTTTTAAAGGAACAAATTTGCGAAATTATATTCAGAATGTATTGCTAAATTAAATTCTTTTTCAACAAAACGCAAAGGTTAAAGATTCCTTAAATAGGTAAAAATTTCATGGAGATTATGTATCTTAACAAACACTATAAATCTACCAGTTGATTAAAAAATATACTTCATACAGTGTTCTGATGCTTTTGTTTGTTGTTTTTTCAATAAAAGCACAATCTGAATTTAAGTTCTATGGCGCAAATCAAAATGTGCAGAGCATACGTTTTCAGTTAATTAATAATTTAATTGTGATTCCTGTAGATGTTAACGGAAGTCATTTGTCTTTTATTTTAGATACTGGGGTAGACAAAACAATTTTATTCAACCTTTCTAAGATTGATAGTGTTGGTTTAAATAATGTAAAAAAAATTACCTTACAAGGATTGGGAGATGGCACTCCTGTAGAAGCTCTTTTGTCTCAAAAAAACAACATAAAAATTAAAAATTATATAAGTACAAACGAAAATATCTATGTGATTTTACGAGATAAATTTGATATTTCAAGTAAAATGGGCATAACAATTCATGGAGTGATAGGGTATAGTTTGTTAAAGGATGCTATTGTTAAAATTAATTATAGTACAAAAATGATTTATTTTTACAATCCAACAACATTTAAACCTTCCACCTGTAGAAAATGCGAAGTTTTTCCTTTGCAATTTTATAGAAACAAGCCGTATATCAAAGCAAAAGTACAGTTAGACACTATTGGGAATGTAAAAACAGGAGTAAAACTGTTAATTGATACTGGAGGTAGTGATGCGATATGGTTGTTTGAAAACACAAAAGAAGTAATTAAAACTCCAAAACGTAGTTTTAGAGACATTCTTGGAGAAGGGTTTAGCGGAACTATTTATGGTAATAGGAGTAGGGTAAAAGAATTATCTCTGGGTAGATTTAGGATTAAAAACCCTACAGTTTCATTTTTAGATTCTGCTTCGACCTATTATGCTCGTCAATTTGCAACTCGAAACGGAAGTGTTGGAGGAAATATTTTAAAACGTTTTAAAGTTTGGATTGATTATCCAAATAAACAAATTACATTGAAAAAAAACGGATCATTTAGAGGGGGGTTTGAGTATAATATGAGTGGTATAGATGTGGTTTATAACGGTAAAGTATTAATCAAGGAATTAGAAAATATTCTTGTAGGAGAATTTGAGACTAATCAGAGCAGAAGTGGTTTTAATTCCATTTCTTTTGTTTCAAATTATCAGTTTAGGTTCAAGCCATCTTATGTTATTCACAAGGTTTTAGAGAAATCTCCTGGAGGTATTGCTGGCTTGCTTAAAGGTGATATTATTTTAAAAATTAATGGAGAGCCTGCACATCAATATAGTTTGAAACAGCTCTTAGGAAAATTCCAAAAAAAGCACAATAAAAGAATAAGAATGGTAGTTAAAAGAGGGTTTCAAGTATTGAAATTTGAATTTCGATTGCTAAAAAAGATCTAAAGTAGTAGTATCGATAAGTTTATCAATATAGTTGTCTTTTTACAATTCTCTATTGCTTAGAAAGCATGCTTTTCTTTTTAACAATAACCGATTTTTTTTTAGTTATATAGCCTTTAATTCGTATTGTTTTTCTTTTGTTTTTGGCATTCGAAAAAATGGTGATTATTTTAGAAAACCCGCCAAGCCTAGACGTGTCATACGAAACTTCTATTGTTCCTTTTTTATTTGGCATGATAGGTTCTGTAGGTTTTTTAGGGATTGTGCACCCACAAGAAGAACGAACGTTTGTAATAATTAACGGAGTAGCGCCAATATTTGTGAATTCAAAAACACGAACACGTTCTGAGTTTTGCGCAATTTTACCATAATCAATAATTTCTTCTTCAAATTTAAATTCAGCCTCAATTTCTTTTTTCTCTTGAGAAAAAAGGCTTGTTGTTAAAAAGCAAACAGATATAAAAAGAAAGATATTTTTCATGGTAAAAATTTTATACAAAAGTAGAATTAAAATTTAGCATTTAAAAATTTCGATACAACTTTTCAATTTGTAGATATAGTTGTAAATTTGCTGATTATATTTCAAAAATTAAGCCGAAACATGGATATCCCATCTAAATATATAGCATCTAGTGTAGAAGACAAATGGTATGACTACTGGATGAAAAATAAGTACTTTCATTCAGTACCAGATGAAAGAGAACCATACACTATTGTAATTCCTCCTCCAAATGTAACAGGAGTTTTGCACATGGGGCACATGTTAAACAACACCATTCAAGATGTATTGATTCGTAGAGCACGGTTACAGGGTAAAAATGCTTGTTGGGTTCCAGGAACAGACCATGCGTCTATTGCTACAGAAGCAAAAGTGGTGGCCAAATTAAAAGAACAAGGAATTGACAAAAACTCCTTAACTCGTGAAGAGTTTTTGGCGCATGCTTGGGAATGGAAACAAGAATATGGCGGAATTATTTTAGAACAATTGAAAAAGTTAGGTTGTTCTTGTGATTGGGAGCGAACGAGCTTTACCATGGATCCAGACTTGTCTGAAGCAGTAATCAAGGTATTTGTTGACTTGTACAAAAAAGGGTTGATTTATAGAGGTTACCGAATGGTAAATTGGGACCCTGAAGCAAAAACAACACTTTCTGATGAAGAAGTAATCCATGAAGAAAGGCAGGGAAACCTGTACTACTTATCTTATAAAATTGAAGGAAGTGATGATACATTAACCATTGCAACCACACGGCCAGAAACTATTTTTGGAGATACCGCAATTTGTATCAACCCTAATGATACACGGTTTACTCATTTAAAAGGGAAAAAAGCCATAGTGCCTTTGTGCAATCGAGTAATTCCGATTATTGAAGATGAATATGTAGATGTTGAATTCGGAACAGGTTGTTTAAAAGTAACTCCAGCGCATGACGAAAATGATAAAGTACTAGGAGACAAGCATCAATTAGAAGTTGTTGATATTTTTAATGACGATGCGAGTTTAAATTCTTTCGGATTGCATTATGAAGGGAAAGACCGATTTGTAGTTCGGAAAGAGATTACAAAGGAATTGGATGAAAAAGGATTTTTACTAAAAATAGAACAACACCTTCATAAGGTTGGAACTTCAGAAAGAACCAAAGCTGTTATTGAACCAAGGCTATCAGATCAATGGTTTTTAAGCATGGAAGAATTGGTGAAGCCAGCAATGAAATCGGTGTTAGAGGATGGTGATATAAAACTATATCCAAAGAAGTTTGAAAATACCTATCGTCATTGGTTAGAAAATATTAGAGATTGGAACATTTCGCGTCAATTGATATGGGGACAGCAAATACCGGCCTATTTCTATGGCGATGGAAAAGAAGATTTTGTGGTTGCCGAAACCATTGAAAAAGCGCTAGAGCTTGCAAAAGGAAAAACAAAAAACGCTTCATTAGTTGAATCAGACTTGAGGCAAGAAACGGATGTGGTTGATACCTGGTTTTCAGCTTGGTTATGGCCAATGAACGTCTTTGATGGAATTCGCAATCCAGAGAATGAAGAAATTAACTATTATTATCCAACCAATGATTTAGTAACAGGCCCAGATATTCTATTCTTTTGGGTGGCCCGCATGATTATTGCAGGATATGAATATAGAGATGAAAAACCTTTTCAAAATGTGTATTTGACAGGATTGGTGCGTGATAAACAACGTAGAAAAATGTCTAAATCATTAGGAAATTCACCAGACGCCTTAAAGCTGATTGAAACCTACGGAGCAGACGGTGTGCGTGTTGGATTGTTATTAAGCTCTGCCGCAGGAAATGATTTGATGTTTGATGAATCACTTTGTCAACAAGGAAAAGGATTTGCAAATAAAATATGGAATGCCTTTCGATTGATACATGGTTGGAAAATTAGCGAAACTGCAGAACAACCAGAAGTTGCTAAGATTGCCATTGATTGGTACCAGGCAAAGTTTCAAACCGTATTGGCAGAAATTGATGACCATTATAACAAATATAGACTGTCTGATGCATTGATGGCAGTGTATAAATTGGTTTGGGATGATTTTGCCTCTTGGTTCTTAGAAATGGTAAAGCCAGAATTTGGGCAACCAATGGATGCGAAAACATACAGAGCAGTCATCAATGCTTTTGAAAATAATTTAAAGTTATTGCACCCGTTCATGCCTTTTTTAACATAAGAAATTTGGCAGTATTTATCAGAAAGAACACCAGAAGAAGCCTTAATTGTAGCAAAATGGCCAGCATCAACATCTATTGATGCGCAGTTGGTTGCTGATTTTTCTAAGATTACTGAAGTTGTTTCAGGAATTAGAACCATCCGAAAAGAAAAAAATATTTCTTTTAAAGAATCAGTAGAATTGTTTGTTGTAAATAAGGATGCATCTACAGAAAGTTTAGATGCAGTTATCAAAAAACTAACAAATACCGCTTCAATTACCTATGTTTCAGAGAAGATAGAGGGCGCTTCGTTTAGAGTAAAATCAAATGAATATTACGTTCCTGTTTCTGTAGAAGAAATTGATGTAGAAGCAGAAAAAGCAAAGCTTTCTGTCGAATTAAAAAGAGCAGAAGGCTTCTTATTCGGAATTCAGAAAAAATTATCGAATGAGCGTTTTGTGAGCAATGCGCCAGAACAAGTAATTGTGTTAGAACGCAAAAAAGAAACAGATACCTTAGCGAAAATTGAAACCATTAAAACAAGTTTGGTTGCCTTAAAGTAATGTACATTGTCATTTACGCGTATTTATCTGCCGAACTTGTCTGCCGTAGAAGAGGTAATTAATTAAAAATGAGTGTTGTCGCTTGGTTTAATGGTTTTTAGTTGAATTAAAGCAATTTTTTCGTGTTATTTTTCCAAAATAAATTGCTGCTAAAATTCCAATACAAGAAAAAGCCGCTAAGAATAAAAACAGGTTTTGATGCCCGATAGCACCTGGGTTTTTATCGAGAATGTATCCCATAATGGGGCCGATAAAAATATCGGGAGTATACCCTACAACAGAGATAATTCCAATAGCAGTTCCTGTTTGTGATAACGGTATATTGGCTTCTTCCATAATTGCAAAATATAATCCTCTAAGCGCATAAATACCTACACACATAATAATAATGATCAATACAGAGATTGCTGCTGCAGTTGCTTCAAAAAGACCAAAACCAATCAAAATACTGGTTATGCTAATGCATATAAAGCTATATACAATCATTTTTGATGAGGAGATTTTGTCAGCAATCAGCCCTGCTGTAACTGCAGCAACGGGTCGCATCCATAAGGCCAGGGTTCCAACACTTGCAGCTTCGGTATCGCTGTAGTGCAAGACTTCTTTTGCATATAAAGAAAAATCGTCTGTTATTTTATAAGCAACATAGGCACAAACAATAATAATAGCTTGCAACCAAATTGTAGGTTTCTTTAAAATATTTATAACGGTTGTAAACGTGGCTGTTTTTACGGTTTCTTGCGGTTCTTTTTCTATTGATTTAGGTAAGAAAAACCACACAAAAATCGCAATGATTAAAACAATGCCTACCACAAATAAAATAATCATTTGAAGCGCTTCCTTTTTTTGAAGATAAGAAACAGATTCTGCTTCGTTTGTGAAAAATAAGCTAAAGATCAATACACTAAAAGTGGCAATAATAGCAGCAAAAGCACCTCTTCCTCCTTCTAAAAAGCCAAAAGACATTCCCTGTGTTTCTTTAGTTCCCCATTCTCTAGTGGCTTTTATTAGTGCTGCCCAGAATAATAATATTGTTGTCATTCCCCAAAAACCGTAGATTAGTTTAAGATTGCTAAGATCTGGAATTGTGGCAATGAAGATGCCTCCTAAAGCTGTTAAGACAAGTGCAGCTGCCATTAGTTTTCTAGATTCAAATTTGTCTGCAATTGGGCCTCCAAGAAAATAGGATCCCATGGCAATCATTCCGTAAATTGAAAATAGGGTTCCCAACTCAAAATTGTTTATTTGAAAAACTTCTAAAATGGTGGGTCTAAAAACACGGACTAAGACAAAAGGCAATAAAAAAATGGCTTCCCCAGCAATTATAAGAGCCAGCATCGAGGTGATTTTTTGTTGTTTTAGCAAGATAGTTTGGTTTTACGCTAAATGTACAAAATTATCAGTTATCAATTTTATCAGTTGTCAGTTCGAGTGAATTTCTGAAAAGACATGGAAGAAATTAGTATCGAGAACAGTTTATAAGTAATACTTGAAGCATCTCGATACAAATTTGTGTTTTCTACGAAAACAAATTCACTCGATGTGACACGTTGGTATCGTAAAGAGTTTGTCATTGATCACTGTTTATTGTATAAGTGCTTCTTTTAAAATGGTTATAGGATGCTTTGCAATTCGTTTTGTTCCATCAAAAATTTGATGTCTACAACTGGTGCCTGCGGCTACAATTTCGGTATCTTTAGCTGTGTTTCTTACCTTCGGAAACAAGGTGTCTTCTCCTACTTGCATACTGATGTTATAATGTTCTTTTTCATAACCGAATGAACCTGCCATTCCACAGCATCCGGTATTCATAATGGTTACAGAATACTGATTCGGGATGTTCAATATGTTAAAGCTAGCGCTTGTACTAGACAGTGCTTTTTGGTGGCAGTGTCCGTGAATTTTAAGTGTTTTTTGTTCGTTTGTAAATAACGAAGTGTCAATAGTTCCTTTTTGATGTTCTTTCTGTAAAAACTCTTCAATGGTAAACGTGTTTTTTGCAATTTTTTCTGCAGATGATCTGTCGTCTGCCAATCTGATGTACTCATCTCTAAAGGTTAAAATTGCAGAAGGTTCAATACCGATCAAGGGTGTTTTGTTAGAAATAACCTCTTTAAAAATGTTAATATTCTTAGTTGCAATTTCTTTTGCTTCTTTCAAGAAGCCTTTTGAAATAAAACTTCTTCCACTTTCTTCGTGTTCAATGATTAGCACCTGATAGCCCAATTTCTCTAACAATAAGATGCTGTCTTTTCCAATGGCTACATCGTAGAAATTTGTAAACTCATCACAAAATAAGTACACTTTTTTAGGATGGGAAGCTGTGGTTCGTCGCTGAGCCCATTTTCGCAGTGTTTTTGGTGCCAACTTCGGAATGGGTCTTTTAGTGGCAACACCCATTACTTTTTTAGCCAACGTTGTGTTTAAAAGAAAGTTGGTTAGCGCAGGAGCAATACTTCCAAGTTTGTTGTATTTGACATTGTTGGCAAACAATTTGCTTCTAAATGAATAGCCATTACTTTCTTGATATTGGTATAAAAACTCTGCTTTCAATGCGGCAACATCTACATTACTTGGGCATTCACTTGCACAGGCTTTACAGCTCAAACACAAGTCGAAAACTTGTTTTAACTCTTTGTGATCAAACCGATTCGGTTTTTCAGAGTTGGTTAAAAATTCTCGTAATACATTTGCTCTAGCACGTGTGGTGTCTTTTTCGTTTTTGGTTGCTCGGTAGCTTGGGCACATCGTTCCACCAGCAGAAACAGGCTTTCTACAATCTCCAGATCCATTACATTTTTCAGCAAGTTTTAAAATGCCCTCGTTGTCAGAAAAATCTTGAATGGTTTTAATTTCTGGTTCAGTTCTACCCACCTTATAACGCAGGTTTTTATCCATTTCAAAAGCGTCTGTAATTTTTCCTTTGTTGAAGATATTGTTTGGGTCAAATGCTTTTTTAATGCGACGTAATAATTGGTAATTTTTCTCACCAATCATTAAAGGAATAAATTCTGCACGTACAATTCCGTCCCCATGTTCTCCACTAAAAGAGCCTTTATATTTTTTTACCAATTGTGCTGTTTCGGTGGTAATTTTTCTGAAGAGTGCTACGTCTTCTTGCTTTTTTAGATTTAAAATTGGACGTAAATGGAGTTCTCCAGCGCCAGCATGTGCATAATACACTGCTTCTTGTTGGTGGTTTTCCATGATTTCAGAAAAGGCATCAATATAATTGGGTAGATCTTGCAAGTCAACCGCAGTATCTTCAATGCAGGCCACTGCTTTTCGGTCTCCAACCATATTTCCTAATAAGCCCAATCCTGCTTTTCGCAATTCTAGTACTTTTTTGATATCGTTTCCGTAGATTTTTGGATGGTGATATCCGAAGCTATTTTTCTCGAGATCGTTGATCAATGCATTGGCCAAGATTTCTGCTTTTTCAATAGTTGTTGCTTTTACCTCTAAAATTAACACCGCTTTTGGGTCTCCTTTTAAAAAGAACCTGTTTTTTGCTTGTTCGCGATTACTTTTGGTGCAATCTAAAATTACTTTATCCATCAATTCGCACGTGAATAGATGGTGGTTCATAGTGGTTACAGTTGCCTTTAAGCTTTCATTAATGCTGTCAAAATGCGAAGCAACCACAATGCTTTTTGTAGGAGGTAGGTCATCTAGTTGGATTGTAATTGCTGTAGAAAAAGCCAAGGTACCTTCGCTACCAGACAATAATTTTGCCACATTTATGGTAGGCTCTGTACCTCCAAACAAATCAGATTTTAAAAATTCATCAATGGCATACCCTGTATTTCTTCTATGGATGCTTTCTTTTGGAAATTCATCCTTTATTTCTTGCTGAGCAGCATCGTAAATAAGTTCAGAATAGATGGCTGCATAGATCTTTCCTTCTAAAGAATTTTTCGCTGATATTTCTTTGAATTCTTTAGATGGTACTTCAGAAAATGTAGCGAGGGTTCCGTCGCTTAAAATAGCGTCAATAGAAAGCACTTTGTCGCGTGTAACACCATATCTAATAGAAGTGCTTCCAGAAGAATTATTGCCCACCATTCCGCCAATCATACAGCGGTTAGAGGTTGAGGTGTTTGGTCCAAAAAACAACCCGTAAGGTCTTAAGAAATGATTCAATTCATCTCTAATAATTCCTGGCTCAACAGTAATTGTTTTCTTTGTTTGATCAAACGATAAAATGTTGGTAAAGTATTTAGAGGTATCTACAACAATTCCGTCTCCAACACATTGTCCGGCTAATGAGGTTCCTGCTGTTCTTGGGATTAGGGTAATCTTTTTTTTAGTAGCAAAAGCAATCAATAGTTGAATGTCTTTTACTTCTTTTGGGAAAGCAACCGCCAATGGAATTTTACGATACACAGAAGCATCTGTGGCGTACATGTTCTTGTGTAGATTATCAAAAAACAATTCTCCTTGTAGAGAATTTTATAATGCTTTTAAAGTGCTATTGTCAATCATTGAAAACTATTGAATAGGAATATTTCTTTTAAATCCAGTATCAAAACAAATAAATGTATCTGTACCTGCAACTCCATTAATTAAATGAACTTGCTCGTATAAAATTTCGCGTAAATGTTCATTGTCTTTTGCAAATATCAGAATAAATATGGCATAATTACCAGAAACATAATTGCATTCTACAATTTCTTCAATTTTAGACAATTCTTCCATCACGGTTTTTGCAAAACGTGCTTCACGCAAGCGGATTCCTGTATATGATTTGGTTTTAAATCCTAACTTTTTTTCATCCAGTACAAATTCAGCATTTTTGATTAGTCCAATTTCTGTTAATTTTTTAATCCGTTGATGCACTAAAGAGTTCGAAACTTTTAATTCAGTGGCAATTTTCGAATAGGCTTTACGAGCGTCTTTTCTTAACTGCACTAAAATTTGTTTGTCAATATAATCAAATTGATTTTCCATAAGGAGGTGTTTAAAAGAATTTGTGTCAAATAATATAAGGTTGAGTCAAATAAAGTTATAATGACTTAAAATTATCATTTAAGATGTAAAATTACCTATTTTATGATAAAAAATAAAGTAAATCAGTTTATTTTTGCAATATAAAAACAAAACAAGAAATGACTACAACGGCTATTTTTGAAAAACTTTGGAAAGAATACATCCAAAGAACTCCATCTGCAGAAAAAATTAAAGAGTTATTTACTCATAAAGGAAATCAAGTTTTTAACGACCATGTTGCGTTTAGGACTTTTGATGACCAACGAGTAGATATAGAAGTGTTAGCAACTCCATTTATTGAGGCTGGTTATGTGGAGTGTGGAACGTACACTTTTGAGGCAAAGAAACTATATGCCAAACATTATGAGCATGTAACAGATAAAAATGCGCCACGAGTATTTATCAGTCAGTTAAAAACGAAAGAGTTTTCTTACGAATTACAAGCCGCTGTAAAAAAGATGATTGATCGCATTCCTGTCGATGCATTAATCCCGTCAGCATTGGTTTTTAAAGGAAGGCTGTGGGAGCAACCTAGTTTTGAGGTATATAAAAAATTACAAGCAGAGTCAGAATATGCTGCTTGGCTGTATGTAAATGGATTTTGTTCTAATCATTTTACGGTAGACGTGAATAAATTAGAGACATTTGATTCTTTACAAGAAGTGAATGAATTTATAAAAGAAAACGGATTTAAAATGAATGCATCTGGAGGGGAAATTAAAGGAACTCCTGAAGAATTGTTAGAACAATCTAGTGTATTGGCAGATAGAATTCCAGTTAAATTTAAAGAAGTAACCAAAGAAATTACTTCTTGTTATTATGAGTTTGCTTTTCGTCATCCAATGCAAAACGGTACTTTGTATTCTGGTTTTATTGCAGGTTCTGCAGATAAGATTTTTGAAAGTACTGATATGAAACTTCAAGAAGCTTAAAATTCTTTTGTTAAAGAAACGTTAAATACCTCGTTACAAATGAGTAACGAGGTATTGTTTTTTATACCTTGTCGGTTCAATAAAATTAACCAAACTATTTCTGATGAAAAAAATACTTGTACTATTCTTGTTGACAGCAATTACAGTTTCTGCACAACAAGTAGATTTATCTTACTATTTACCTAATAATGTAACCTATAATAAAAGCATACCTACACCAAAGTCTATTATTGGGCATGAAGTAGGAGAGTGGCATGTAACTCATGACAAGTTGGTTACCTATATGGAAGCGTTGGCAAAGGCTTCAGATAGAATTTCTATTGAAAATAGAGGCGCTACTTTTGAAGGAAGACCTTTGTTGTTATTGACAATCACATCGCCAAAAAATCATCGAAATTTAGATCAAATTAGGCAAAATCACATAGCTGCAACCAACAATGCGTTGGTAGATGTTTCTGGAGCTCCAATTGTTGTCTATCAAGGGTTTTCTATACACGGAAACGAACCAAGTGGAGCAAATGCTGGTTTGGCTTTGGCATACCATTTAGCAGCTGGACAAGGAAGTGCAATGGATGATTTATTAGACAATGCAGTTATTTTATTAGATCCTTCCTTTAATCCTGATGGGTTACAGCGTTTTGCGTATTGGGCAAACACAAATAAGGCAAGTAACATTAATCCAGATCCAAACGATAGAGAATATCATGAAGTTTGGCCTGGGGGAAGAACCAATCATTATTGGTTTGATATGAATAGAGATTGGTTGCCGGTACAATTACCTGAAAGCAGAGCACGAATTGCATCGTTTCATAAGTGGATGCCAAATATTTTGACAGATCATCATGAAATGGGAACCAATTCTACTTTTTTCTTTCAACCAGGAATTCAGAGTAGAACACACCCTATGACACCAAAAATGAACCAAGAATTGACCAAAGAAATTGCCAATTATCATGCAAAAGCTTTAGATAAAATAGGGTCAATCTATTATTCTGAAGAAAGTTTTGATGACTTTTATTACGGAAAAGGATCAACGTTTCCTGATATCAACGGAAGTATTGGAATTTTATTTGAACAAGCAAGCTCACGTGGGCATGCACAAGAAACTATAAATGGAGTATTGACCTTTCCTTTTGCAATCCGAAATCAATTTACAGCGGCCTTATCAACCTTGTCTGCTGCTAAAAGTATGCGCGTCAAAATTTTGAAATACCAACAAGATTTTTATAAGAAATCAAGAAGAACATTTGTAAATAAAGCCCTTGTTTTTGGCGATGAAAAAGATGCTGCTAAATCATACCGTTTGGCGGAAGTCTTAAAAAGACACCAGATAAAAATTCACGATCTAAGATCTGATTTTTCATCCAACGGAAAAAATTTCAAGAAAGGCTATAGTTATGTGGTGCCAATGAATCAAAAAAATCACAGATTGGTAAAAGCAATGTTTGACGTAAGAACACAGTTTGCAGACAGCTTGTTTTACGATGTTTCTGCATGGACATTTAACCATTCTTTTGGAGTAGATTTTGCTAAAAATGTTTCAATGAGCAAAGCAGGAACAGAAATTTCTGACTTGCAAATGAACGTTGGAGATGTAAGTACTAAAAGTGATTTAGGATACCTAATGCCTTGGAATGAATATTACACGCCAAAAGTGTTAAATGCAATATTAAACAAAGGGTTAAGAGCTAAAGTATCTATGAAGAATTTTGCAAACGGCGGAAAATCATATGACTATGGAACAATTTTTATTCCTGTTCAAAACCAACAACTCAATGCGGCTGAATTGTACGAGTTTTTAGCTCAACAAGCCAAAGAAAGCCATGTGCAAATTAATGGTGTTTCAACAGGCTTGAATAATGGAATAGATTTAGGCTCTAGTAACTTTAGTGCCATAAAGAAACAGAAAGTTGCCATGTTGGTAGGGAGTGGAGTTACAAGTTATGATGCTGGAGAAATGTGGCATTTGTTTGATCAACGTTTTGATATGAAAGTTACAAAACTAGATTTATCTTATTTGAGTTATGTTGATTTAAGCGCATATACAACGATCATTGTTCCTAACACGAGAGGTGTTAGTAAACAAATTGAAAAGAAGCTAAAAACATGGGTTCAGAATGGTGGAGTTTTAGTAGGGTATAGAAATAGTGTGAAATGGTTGGCGAGTAAAAAATTCATTGACCTAACGTTTAATAAAACAAAGATAGATACCATTGAGAATGTCTCTTTTGAAGACAAATCAAAACAATCTGGAGCACAATATATTGGTGGTGCTATTTTTGAAGCAAGGTTAGATCGTTCTCATCCTATAAATTTTGGGTATAAAAATGATAAGCTGGCTTTGTTTAGAAATACAACGGTATTTATAAAGCCGAATAAGAAAAGTTTTAACAATCCTATTCAGTATACTGCAAGCCCTTTGTTAAGTGGTTATATATCAAAAGAAAACTTGAAGGAGTTGAAAAACACGGTTCCGTTTCAGGCACAACGCATGGGAAGAGGTAGAGTACTCGTATTTACAGACAACACCAACTTTAGAGCTTTTTGGTACGGAACCAACAAGTTGCTAATGAATGCAATTTTCTTTGGTGATAAAATGTAACACAATTTTATAAAGCAAAAAAAAGGCTCTTGAAACAACAAGGGCCTTTTTTTGTAACAAATTTGATCAATTATCGTCTACTAGATGTATGTCTTAAACAAAATTATAGATGAGTTTACTTCGGGTTTTATTGGCCATTTTTTTTCCTCCATTATCAGTAATTGGTAAAGGTTGTGGCTCTATTGTTATTGTTTTTTTATTAACCTTATGCGGCTGGGTTCCTGGTGTAATTGCCGCGTTGGTTATTCTAAACAATCCAGATAGGTGATTTACAGGTAGCGCTTTAAGAAACTTGTACTCCGTTTTTAATTTGCTTTGAGGTTTTTAGCAATACCACATGAGCATCTTCATTATAAACTCCCAACACCAAACATTCGCTCATAAAATTAGCTATTTGACGAGGTTTAAAGTTTACAATTGCAGTAATCTGCCGGTCTAATAACTCTTCTTTAGTGTATAAGTTTGTGATTTGAGCACTCGATTTTTTAATACCCAATGCTCCAAAATCAATGCGTAATTGATATGCTGGTTTTCTAGCCTTCGAAAAATTATTGACTTCTATAATGGTTCCAACCCGGATGTCAATTTTTGAAAAGTCTTCAAATGTAATTTCGTCTTTCATGTGTTGTCATTGGCTATTTTTTAGTCCCTAGTTTTTTAAGTACCCAAAGAGGACCAATCAATAAAAACTGTAGGTCTTTGATAAATGAAGGTTTTTTTCCTTCTATTTTATGTCCATAAAATTGTCCAATCCATGCAATTACAAATATTGCTATAGAAATCAATAGCAAATTAAAATGATTGCCAACCCAATAATTTCCAACAAGGCATAGAGCTGTTAGTAAAAACATTTCAATAAAATGCCAAAAGCCTAATCGCAAGTAAAAAAAGACAAGGATAAAACCAAAAATCATTGTTGCCCAGTTTTCTATAAATGGATTGTATAAACCAAAAGTACTTTCTAAGAGTGTGCTAGGAATGCTCATCAGCAAGCCAATAATGCTAAAGTAAATTGCAGGAACACAAATGTAATGAAAGAGTTGATTGGTTTTGTTTTGATGACTTACAGCATATTCATCAAACCATTGTTGGGCAGTTTTCATAAGTTAGAATTTAATAAGAGTGTGTTTGTACGTTGTTTACATAATTAGAATGTTAAAGATACGGATTATTTCCAATTATTTCGAATCATTAAATTTTCGAGGTGACTATGGGGACTGTAATTCCAATACGGTATTTTAATTATTGCAAAGATTAATTTAATTTGTGCTTCTTTAAAAACCGTTTTGCTTTTCTGTTTTCTGGATTGATGGATAGTGCTTTTTTGTAATTAGAAACGGCATTTACAGTATCTTTTAATTGCCAATAAGCTTCTCCTAAACTATCAAAAGTATTGGAGCTTGCAGGGTATAAGGTAGTATTTATTTTAAAAATAGCGATTGCGTTCTGGTGTTTTTTCGCTCTTAATGCTTGGTATCCTAAAGAGTTCAATGTGCGTTCTCTAATTGTTCTGTCTAAAGAATCTCTTTGCTGTATTGCCAAGTAGCCAGCCAATGCCTTGTCAAATTCATTATTTCTTAGATATTCACTTGGTGTTTTTTCTCCTTTGGCTAATTTTTTAAAATGATATTTCTTGCCTTCGTGTTCTCTTTTTGGAGCCAATATAATATGTGTTATTGGTTTTGAAACAAAAACAATTTTCTCATTGAGTTCTTTCATGTAAAAAGTACTATCATTTACTTTTAACGGTTTAATGTCATCTCTTCCTCTCCATTTTACAGACAATTGATTGTCAATAAAATGAATTTCGATACTTTCATCTGAATTGAATAAATAGTTGCCGGTTACTTGTTCTATAAATTCAGGAGAACTTTCTGAGCTGCCACAACTGTATAAAAGGGCAATGATTGAAAGGCTAAGAATACGTTTCATAAGTTATTTGTTAGTAAGTTGATAAAGTTACACTTTTGTTTCTAAGAAGAAAAGTTTGCTAACTAAAAGTTAGACTCTTTTAGCGTCTTATTGTTACATTTTATTTAAGAACAGAGCGCCCATAAAAAAAAGCCCATGGATTCCCATGAGCTTTTAGTGTGTTTAACAATCCAGAAATCGAATAATCTAGATCTATTTTACCTCCATCAATTCTACATCAAAGATTAAAGTGGCATTAGGAGGAATTACTCCACCAGCACCAGCTTCTCCATATGCCAAATGACTTGGAATCACAAAACGAGCTTTGTCTCCCACTTTTAGTAACTGAATTCCTTCATCCCAACCAGCAATTACCTGTCCTACGCCAATTGCAAAATCTATAGGCTGCTTGCGTTTGTAAGAGCTGTCAAAAACAGTTCCATCTAACAACTGCCCTTTGTAATGTACAGAAACTTGTGCGCCTTTTGTAGCTTGTTTTCCGGTTCCTTTTTGTAAAATTTGATACCGCAATCCGCTGGCTGTTTCATCATAGCCTTTAGCAACGCTATCCATTAATTCTTTTTGTTTTGCCTTTTCTTCTGCTTCGCGTTTTTCTCTAGAACCTTCAAAAGTTCTGAAGGCTTCAACAGCATTAAATTTTTCTGCATCAGCACCTACTTTAACAATTTCTATAGAGGTCAATTCATCGCCTTGAGCAATAGTATCTACAATATCTTGCCCTTCAACCACATTTCCAAAAACGGTATGTTTATTGTCTAACCAAGGTGTTTCGATGTGTGTAATGTAAAATTGACTTCCATTGGTTGCAGGTCCAGAGTTTGCCATGGCCAACATTCCTGGTTTGTCATGTTTTAATTCTGGATGAAATTCATCATCAAATTTATAACCAGGGTTTCCTGTTCCTGTTCCTTGCGGACAACCTCCTTGAATCATAAAGTCAGGAATGACTCTATGAAAATTTAACCCATTGTAATAAGGGGTTCCTTGTGGTTGTACAGCATTTTCTAAGTTTCCCTCAGCCAATGCTACAAAGTTTCCAACAGTTCCTGGTGTTTTTTCAAATTCTAAATTCACTAAAATAACTCCTTTCGAAGTGTTGAATTTTGCGTAGATTCCGTTATTCATTTTTTTATTATTTAATCGTTTTACATTATTTTTTTACGGACAGCGTTGACCATCCAAAACTCAATCCAATATTTATATTTGTTGCACTTAAATTTCCTGTAGGAGAGCTCATTTTTCCAATGGATGAAGATACTGAAATTACATCAGAAACCGCATAACTCAACCCAATTGTTGGTCGTATTACAATTCCTTCGTCTGTATCAACACCTCCTCCGCCAGCGGCACCAACCATACCTTCTAGATGTGCTTGCAGCTTGTTGTCTAAAAACTGTGGGCTGTAGATTCCCAATCCCACCAATCCATGTGCATATCCACCAGACTCTCCATCATATGCAAAACCAGCTTCACCAATTAAGTAAAAGGTTGTTGATAAATTATAATTGAATTGCAAGGCAATCAATTGTAAATCAATAGGCGATCGGTCCATTCTGTTAGCCTTTAAGTAGGTTTGGTTTTGAATGCCAACTCGAATACCTTTTGTTTTTAAATGCGTATAATTTTCTTTGAATGTGCTTTGCGTTCCTCCATTCAATCCAGTATATTTAAATCCAAACCCTAAGGTGTACGCTTCTAAGTCGCCATCTAAGGCTCTAAGATAGCCCATATGTGTATTCAATGCAAAGCTTTGCGAAATATTGAAATCAATACCTGTGCTCGGATAGATCATCAATCCGCCTTCAGGTGCAATTCTTCCTCCAGCAGCACCAAGGGCGAATTTGCTAAAAAGAGTGATTTGTTTATGTTGATACACATTGTATCCGCCGCCAATAAACAGATCCATAAAACCTGCGGTTAATCCTTTATAAATGGCATCTAAATGTACAAATACAAACGATTTCTCGTTGAGATATTTTTGATATTCAAACCCAATTGCATACAAGGTGTTTGTTAGTGGAGCTTGATTGTTATTGTTGTCTTGTTTAGATTTTCCGATAGGGAAGAAGAAATCAAAACGAACTTGTTGTACATTTTTTGCTGCTGGTTTTTTCCAGAAATTATCTGCGGATATATTGGTTGCTACAAATGCTTTTTGTGCTTCTTTATAATTTGCAAAGCGTAGTGCGCTCGGGAGATCTACAAAAAAGGAAATTGAATTGCTTTTGATGTTTCCGGTGTAAAAGTTAAGGTGACTGTATTGTACACCAAATGAATAGTTTTTCTTTTTGTAGTGCAATCCAATATTCGGATTGATAAAAGCACCATCATTAATTAAATAGCGATATCCACCGCCTCCACCAAAATGAAAATTGGCATCAATAGATAACTTGTTGTAAATTTTAGTATTGATACCTATGGCTACATCCAGCGCAAATAAACCGCCTTGATCACCAGTAATGGCTGCATATATTCCAGCGCCACCATACAGCCAGTTGTTAATAGGAACTTGATAGTGCGCCCCTAATAAACCCATTGTTGGTTTTAAGGTTGTATCAAAACTTGTAGGCATTTGAACAGGAATATAGTTCAAGCGAATGTTGTTTTTCAATTCTTTTCCTTGAAGTGTAGCGATGTCTTTTTTTTGTTGTGCAAAATTGCCAACAGAAAAGACCAACAGTAAAAGAAATAGACTTTTTTTCATTTCAATTATTTGTATTCACTTACAAAATGTAGTTTTACAGAAGGAAACTTGCTTTGGGTCATTTGTATAGTGAATTCTGAGTCTGCTAAAAACACCAATTGCCCTTGTTTGTCTTTTGCTAAATACCGTTGTTTTATACGTTTAAACTCTTTAAATTCTTCGTTCTTTTCATCTTCAGCTTCTACCCAACACGCTTTGTGAACTTGCAAGTTTTCATAGGTGCATTTTGCACCATATTCATGTTCTAGCCGATATTGTATTACTTCGTATTGCAATGCTCCAACCGTTCCAATTACTTTTCTACCATTCATATCTAAGGTAAATAATTGTGCCACACCTTCATCCATTAATTGGTCTAAGCCTTTATACAGTTGTTTTGATTTCATTGGGTCTGCATTGTTTACATACCGAAAATGTTCTGGAGAAAAACTCGGAATCCCTTTAAAGTTCAAGGTTTCTCCTTCGGTTAAGGTATCGCCAATTTTAAAGTTTCCGGTATCATGTAAGCCAACAATATCTCCTGGAAAAGATTCGTCAACAATTTCTTTTCGCTCTGCAAAAAATGCATTCGGGCTCGAAAACTTAACTTTTTTACCATTTCGAACATGTAAATACGGGGCGTTTCTTTTAAAAGTTCCAGAAACAATTTTGACAAATGCCAAACGGTCTCTGTGTTTTGGATCCATATTCGCATGAATTTTGAATACAAACCCTGTTAATTTTTCTTCTTTAGAATCTATCAAGCGTTCTTCAGCCTTTTTTGGTTGAGGAGAAGGAGCAATCTCTATAAAGGCATCGAGCAATTCCTTGACACCAAAATTATTTAAAGCAGAGCCAAAGAATACAGGTTGTAAATCGCCTTTTAAATATGTTTCATGGTTAAATTTTGGGTATACTTCATACACCAATTCTAATTCTTCTCGTAGTGTTTCAGCGGCGGTTTCTCCAATGATTTTGCCCAATTCAGGATTTGATACATCGTCAAATTTAATTCCTTCAGAAATGCTTTGTTTATTGTTGCCAGAAAAAAGATTTAATTTCTTTCCCCAGATGTCATAAATACCTTTAAAGTCATACCCCATTCCGATAGGGAAACTCATAGGTGTTACTTTTAAGCCTAATTTTTGTTCCACTTCATCCAGTAAATCAAAAGCATCTTTTCCTTCTCGATCTAATTTATTGATAAAAACCAAAATCGGAATCTTACGCATTCTACAAACTTCAACCAATTTCTCAGTTTGTGCTTCAACACCTTTTGCAACATCAATAACCACAATAACACTGTCTACAGCAGTTAATGTTCTAAAAGTGTCTTCTGCAAAATCTTTATGTCCGGGAGTGTCTAGAATGTTTATTTTCTTGTCTTTATAGATAAAGGCTAAGACAGAAGTAGCGACAGAAATTCCACGTTGACGTTCAATTTCCATGAAATCTGAAGTAGCTCCTTTTTTGATTTTATTATTTTTTACAGCCC
>JAQWOR010000051.1 GCA_029245785.1 Polaribacter sp. | reverse complement strand
ATGAAAATGATCGTGTTCTTTCTCGGGTATAGTGCCTTGAGATGAGACGTTTACCACAACTCCAACCATCAGGAACATTAAAATTATAAGCTCTTTTTTCATGCTGTTTATTTATGTCGAATACAAATAAAGTAATTTCTGCTCCAGTTTTTGAACTATTTATTCATTTTCGAATACAGATTTAACAAAGTCGATGTATGAAAGAAATGTCAGGAAGCTTTTTGTGAGCTCCATGGGAAGGAGTTTAAAATTTTTCAGAGGATTTGAAGAGACTTATTTAACGGTTTGTGTATGGTTAAGCACTTAATTTAGCAAATACAAACCGAATAGAAAATTCGCGAGGATTTTCGTAAGTAGGCGAGCACTAGCAATGAATTTTATACGGTGTTGTGTGCAGTTTTTATTCAGTTATTCTTTTCTCCAAACCCATTCTTTCGTGTAATATTCTCGTTATTTCAACATAATTTTCGTTTAAAGTTCTGTAGAATATTATATGTCGATTTGACTTTATTCCGAGAAGTTGCGTTGAAATTCCTTCGTAGTTTTTTCCTAAACCTGGATTTTCTGCAATTTCTTGACAATTAGAAATTAGTACATCGTAATATTTGTCAGCTTGTTTTTCCGACCAAACCTCAAAGGTATAATCCCAAATCTTTGATAAATCCTCAACAGCTTTGTTCGTCAACTTATATTCAGCCATTCGAGTGCTTTTTCGCTTTTAGAGATTCAAGATGTTTTTTTTGGTCAAAGTCGTGAGCTATTCCACTGTCAATTCCTTCTTGAATTGCTTTTTTCAATGCAATCACTTTGCTTTCTTCTTCTTCTAAAAGTCTTAATCCTGCACGAATAACTTCGCTAACGTTTTTAAATCTTCCTTCGCTTATGCTACTTTGTACAAATTGGTCGAAATAACTTCCGAGTGATATTGATGTGTTTTTGTTCATTTTGAAACTAATTTAATTCAAATATACCAAAAATTGGTATAACAACAAAGTTGTGAAGGAATTTTAGTCAACTTTAGTTGAGTGTATTTCATCGTGTTTGTACAGGAAGAAACCTTTTGTTTTTATGTTCCTTTTCAGCCTGTAAACACAACAAAGTATGTCGAGAAATTTATGAGCGAATTGTAAAATCAGGACATCTATATGATGAATCTTTTGTTTCAGTATTGACGCCTAAATAGTAAAAGTTACCATAAAAAAAACAACTAAAAAGCTTAAAATAAAAGTGTAAGCTTAAAATACTAATGCCTAAAATTAATAAAGAAAAAATTTGTTTTTTAACTCGGTTCTTTGTTGTGCTTAGTACTTTCACATTATCGGTTTTCGCATTGTTGTTTTTCCATTAGATGCTTTTCCCGTTTTATGGCAATATTTTTCAGGAAAATTCTCATTCCCATATTCATTCCATATTTTCCAAGATTCTTTGCTCATTGGCTGTTTTGGATTGAATTTTATTTTTTTGCCAGACCGAATACAAAATCCGTGTTCATTTTTTTGCTCAATTTCTCGCTCTGGTCGTATGTCAGCTTTTGAGCCTAATTCCAATTCTTCAGGAAAATCATTCAGTCGTTTGTTTTCAGATTTCTTGTTTTTTGCAAATCCGTAAAATTTGTCGGTTGAGTCAAATAGAATATCAGATTTTATGTAGTTTTTACCTAAGTTGATAATCATTTTTTTTGTCTCATAAACTGGTCGTTTTATAAAGACAACTTCGCTATTTTTAGCAATTTCCATACATTCATTCCACGCATCATTATCAGCAGATTGCTTAAATCTATCTAAAATACTTTGCTGTGTATAAACTCCAAACTCAATATTATTCTTAAATGAATAATCGTAAAGATTTATTGATGTTATAACTCCTTGTTTTTCATTTCCATAATATTTTGCGTGTAAGTTCGGAACGTAAATTATACTAACATTCAAAAACTTTTTGAAGTAGTCAAAATCTGCTTTACTCATACTTTTTCGGACAGCTTTTTCATTCTTCCCGAAAACTAAAGTAAAATGTATTTTTGGGTTATTTTCGTGTTTGTCAAAAAGCTCTTTAAAATAGTTGTCAAGCTTTATAAAAGGTGAAACAATAAGTAATCTACTTTCAGTTTCCCATATCGTATTGTAAATGGCATCTTCTAATTCTTTGCCAGTAATAAATTTACTCATTTATCGTGAAGTTTGTTTTTTGGTCAGCTTGCACATAACTGGTTATATATGGAACAAAGTTCCTGTTTATCGGTTTTAATTTCCGGATAAACCAATGTTTGTTTACTGTTGTCAGTTTTAAAGACACAAAAAATATTGTATCCAATTGAAAAGCAATTTGCATGGTATAGTACACTAAAAACGATAACATGTTGAAAATATTGATTTTTTTATTATTTTAGGCCGTTTGAAAGCCTCTTAGAAGATTGTTTTTGAGCTTATAAATCAGTATTTATGAAATTTACACCGAGAAAAATCAATGCCTTTTTACTTTTTAAGCTACCTGCGGCTTATATCACAGGCATTAGGGTAGTGGCTTTAGAAGAAGCAACTGTAGTTGTGAATGTGCGACATCAATGGATCAATCAAAATCCGTTCAAGTCGTTATTTTGGGCGGTACAGGGCATGGCATCAGAATTAACAACAGGAGTTTTGGTAATGCGAGAAATTGCAAACTCTGGGCGAAAAATATCCATGTTGGTGACTTCCATGAATGGAAAATTTACAAAAAAAGCGACTGGTAAAATTCGATTTGTCTCGAACGATGGAAACTTAATCAAAGCGGCAATTCAAAAATCTATTGACATAGGAGAGGGGCAGGTTGTGGTTATGACTTCAGAAGGCTTTAATGAAGAAGGTATTTCTGTTTCTAAGTTTGAGTATCAATGGAGTATTAAAGTAAAGCAATGATCAATGAAAGTGTGTGTTTGAGAAACTGTTTTAGTTCTTTTTAGTTTCGTTCTTTTTGATATCAGCAATAAACCTTGCTAACTTTTTTCCATACTTAGAGTTTTTTACTTCGTTAGACAACGAATTGTTTACAGTGTCTAACAATGTAATATTAGCATCTACCAATTCTGTCAATGCAATGTATGGCGCAGCAACATGGTCTGCATTGGTTAAGGCGTAATTTGTGGTGTACAAATAACGTCTTTTGATCAAACGTGAAAATTCGGATTCTATTTTTGACACTTTTTCTGTGTCTTTTGCTTTTTTAGCTTCAAAGCTTTCTTTAATTAAGTCCAATCTTTTACCACTAAAACGATTAGTCATTTTGTAATATGCATCAAGGATTTCTTGATTTTTTGACCCTGTAATTACAGGGTTCAAACCAAATTTTGACACCTTGTCTTTAATGGTAATGGTGCCTTCTTCAGCAAAAAAGATAATGCGTTTATCTGTTGTATTTCCATCAAAAGTCAAATAATACATTTCTGGATCTGTAACATGATCTGCCAATGTAAAGGTGTCAGCCCCTAACAAGGCCACAGAATCTACTGATACCAACATGGTATCTTGCATTTTTTGTAAGTACAGAGTTCCTTTTTTTAAGCCTTCAATTTGACCTTGCACCAACATGTTTCCTTCTTTTTTAGAAGAACAAGCAATAGCGAGTAGTGAAACTAAACCTAATAGTAGTATTCTTTTCATTTTTTGAGGTGTTATTTTTTACGATTACAAATATGCAGTTTTCTCTTAACTTGTAGAAACTATTTCTAATAAAATAGTACAAAGAATTGCGCCAACAGTTCCAATGGCATATCCAAATACCGCTAATAAAACTCCAACTGTTGCTAAAGAAGGATGAAAAGCAGATGCTACAATTGGTGCAGAGGCGGCTCCGCCAACATTTGCCTGACTTCCAACGGCTAAAAAGAAATAAGGAGCTTTGATTAATTTGGCGACTAGAATAAGAAGACCAGCGTGGATTGTCATCCAAACAGCTCCAATGGCAATGAGCCCTAAATTATCAAAAATCAACCCTAAATCCATTTTCATTCCAATGGTTGCCACTAAGATGTAAATAAAGATGCTTCCAATCTTACTGGCTCCAGCTCCTTCGTAATTTTTTGCTTTGGTAAAAGATAATATAATGGCAATTATTGTAGAGATACTAATTAGCCAAAAGAATTTTGAACCTAAAAAAGTAAAGATGTTTCGGGTGGTTTCAGAGGCTATATTTTTAACTAAATCGCTAAAAAAAGCACTTAAAAAAGAGGAAGCAAAATGCCCAAATCCTACCGTTCCAAACCCAATAGCTAGAATAATCATAAGGTCTGTTAATGTAGGGTTTCTTTTTACTTTTTGTGTAAAAGTAGCCACTTTGTCTTTCAGTGTTTCAATGGCAGAGGTGTCTGCTTTTAACCACTTGTTGATGCGATCTTTTTTTCCAATTCCAATTAATAAAATGGCCATCCAAATATTGGCAATGACAATGTCTACAAAAACCATTCCTCCATATTTTGCTGGGTTGTATTTGTAAATCTCTAACATGGCTGTTTGATTGGCTCCACCACCAATCCAGCTCCCAGCTAAGGTAGAAAGGCCACGCCAAACGGCATCAAAATTAGCGCCTCCAACGGTTTCTGGAGAAAATATAGAAATCAATAAAATAGCTATTGGACCACCAATTATAATACCAATGGTTCCTGTAAAAAACATGATTAGGGCTTTAGATCCTAAATTAAAAATAGCTTTTAAATCAATGCTCAAGGTCATTAAGACTAGCGCTGCAGGTAATAAAAACCGACTTGAAACAAAATACAGTTGCGATTGCATTTTTACGGTTTCTCCAACAGTATTTTCTACCTCCCATTCTGGAGATATGATTCCGAGTGTTGTAAAAATTGCAGGAACAAAGTAGGCCATAAATAAGCCTGGAACAATTTTGTAAAATTTGTACCAAAATCCAGATTTTTTAGCTTCTGTATAAAATACAAATCCTAAAGAAATCATTAGTATTCCGAAAACAATAGCATCGTTGGTAAAGAAAGGTTCTTGCATGTGATATTTTTTTGATTGCTGCTAAAGTATCAAAATTAAAGACATAAAAAAAACGAAGTGAGCTACTTCGTTTTTTTTAATCAAGTTTAAAACTTTATAACTTCCTTGAATGGAGAAATTTCTATTTTTTCTAAAGAGGTTTTATAAGTCTTCCAATCAGTATCAAAAAAGATGTTTACTTTCTTTAACACTTTGTTGTGGTGCTCTTTAAGTTGATTGACCAATTGTTTTTCTGTGCGGGTTTGATTTCCAAACCTACTTCGAACATATCCGTATGCTGAATATAAACGTCGCATAACTGTAATTTCTGGATTTCTTGTAATTCCCTGTCTTTTGTCAATTTTACCTAAATACAAGGCAATTAAAGCGTCAATTTTTTTCGTAATTTCTTTGGTCTGTTTTAAGTGCTCTTTGTATTTTTTTCTGTCTTCTTTGGTTAATTTAGATTTAAAACTCTTTGCAGTGTTTTTACTCTCTACCAATTGTTTTACAACAGCTGCAATTGTTTTTTGATATGCTTCTAATTCTTTACTTGCCGTATATTTTTGGTTGATTGCCGATTGTGAAACCTGTAATCTAGGATCTGATTCAACAGTAATGTTTTGTTCAGAAGTAATGTTTCCAAAACTCATTTTTAAACGATAGGTTCCAGGTTTTACAGAAACGCCACTTGGCTCTCTTTTTTGTTTTCTAATTGTTCTTGAAGCTCTGGCAACTCCCTTTTCATCTAAATACCAATAAATTTTATGAACACCACTCTCTTTAGGAGCTTTCTGTTTCAATGTTCGGATCAAGCGAGTGCCATCAAAAATTTCTAGCTTGATAGAATCCCACTTTACAAGATCGCTCTCTTTTTCTGTTGTTTTTTTGCTGTCTTTTTTTGATTTTTTCGCTTTTGGAGGCTTGATCATATAATAGGATATCGCAGCACCACGTCTTCTGTTTTCTCCATTGTACAATGCATCTGCTCCAAATCTGCTTCCTGTGGGTTGCTGATAAAAAGCTTGATACGCTGTTGGTGGTTTAAACAGTGCTATTTTTTGAGCCAATAACTTGTTGTTTTTTGCCATGGCACGCAGCGGACGTATGTCATCCAGTACCCATGCAGCTCTACCAAAAGTTCCAATCACTAAATCGTGTTCTCTTGATTGAATGACGATGTCTTTAACAGGTACTGTTGGAAAGCCTTCCGTCCATTTTGTCCATTTTTTTCCAGTATCTAATGAAACATATAACCCATCATCAGTTCCTAAAAAGAGTAGATTTGAATTTTCAGGATCTTCAACAATACTCAATGTATAGCTTTTTACATCAGTTGCATCTACAATTCGTGTCCAGGTTTTACCATAATTTTTAGTGCGATAGGCGTAGGGCGTATAGTTAAAGCGTCGGTAATCATTTGCAATTAGCAGTGCTTCTCCTTTGTTTTTGTTAGATGCTTTAATTTGTGCAATCCAACTTCCTTTTGGCAAGCCTTTGATGTTTTTTGAAACATTGGTCCAAGTTTCACCTCCGTTTTGAGTTACTTGTACATTGCCATCATCAGTGCCAACCCACAGCATGTGCTGCTCTAGCGGTGAAGGTTCAATCACCAATACGGTACAGTGGTTTTCAGCACCTGTTGCATCCATAGTCAATCCGCCACTTTCGCTTTGTTTTAATTTAGATTTGTCATTGGTTGTTAAATCAGGAGAAATCACAGTCCATGTCAACCCTTTGTCAGTACTTTTATGAACAAATTGACTTCCAAAATATACCGTTGCATTGTTAAAAGGATCTTGTCCAATTGCGCTATTCCAGTTAAAACGGAGTGTAACGGTAGCGTCAGGGTGCGTTGGTCTAACACTGTAGTTGTGTCCAGTTTCTCGATCATATCTCGATACATATCCTTGTTGGCTCATTGCGTAGCCATACCGAGAATTATCTTTGTCTGGCACCACATCAAAACCATCGCCAAAAGCTAGTTCTTGCCAATATGAGTTTCGAATTCCTTGCGCTTTCCAAACATATGCTGGGCCTCCCCATGAGCCATTGTCTTGCATGCCGCCATATACATTGTACGGAAACTCATTATCAACATTGATATGGTAAAATTGTGCAATGGGCAAGTTGGCAACAAAGCGCCATGTTTTTCCAGCGTCTTTCGTGATGTTTAAACCTCCATCATTTCCATCAATCATAAAAGAGCCATCGGTAGGATGCATCCACCATGCATGATGATCTGGATGTACTCCATTTGATACGCCATATGCTGGCATCAGCTGTTTAAAACTTTTTCCGCCGTCTATAGAAACATTGACATAGGTAAAAACAGTGTATAATTTATTTTCGTTTTGTGGATCTACATAAATTTCTGAATAGTAAAAAGGTCGGTTTCCAATACCGCTTTTGTCATTGATTTTTTTCCATGTAAAGCCGCCATCAGTACTTTTGTATAGGGCATTTTTTTTGGCTTCTACCAAGGCGTATACCACATTTGGATTGCTACGCGCAATCGCAATTCCTATTCGGCCTAATTCTCCTTTGGGAAAGCCTTCTTTTTCGGTAATTTTTTTCCAGTTTTCTCCACCATCATGTGTAATGTACATTCCGCTTCCTGTTCCTCCAGATTTAAAAAACCAAGGATCGCGTTTGTGTTCCCACATGGCAGCGATTAATTTATTAGGGTTGGAAGGATCCATGACCAAATCTGCAGCACCTGTTTTGATGTTGTTGTATAAAATTTGTTTCCAAGTTTTTCCACCATCAGTAGTTTTATAAACACCACGTTCTTTGTGTTCTCCCCACGGAGAGCCAATTGCTGCAGCATATACAATGTTTGGATTTGTAGGATCGATAATAACCCGATGAATATGACGAGTTTTTTCTAAGCCCATCAATGTCCACGTTTTACCAGCATCTAAAGATTTGTAGATTCCGAAACCGCCATTTAAACTGTTTCGTGGATTTCCTTCTCCGGTTCCTGCCCAAATAACACTTGGATTGGATTGTTGAATTGCCACAGCTCCAATAGAAGCGGTAGCTTCTTTTTCGAAAATTGGAGTCCATTTAATTCCGCCAGAAGTAGATTTCCACAAGCCACCAGAAGCAGTGCCCACGTACATGATATCTGGATTGGATTGTACAACATCTATGGCAGTAACACGTCCACTCATTCCGCCAGGACCGATACTTCTTGGTTTCATGTTTTTAACCATGCCCATAGAAAATTCTTGAGCAGAGAGTGAGGTGATTACTAAAAGGGTAAAAAGAAAAATGAATTTTTTCATGAGGTTTGAGTTAGTTGTTCAAACCCTAAAGGTAGTTTTTATAGGCGTGTTGAAATCTTAAAGAAATGTTAACAAAAGGAGTTCGAAAACTACAACTATTCGTCTTTCTTTTTGGGCTCTCTTTTGGCGTCTTTCAATGCGCGCATCAAAATCCATTCGATCTGTCCATTGGTAGATCGAAATTCATCTGAAGCCCATTTTTCAATGGTTTTAAGCATTTCTTCATTAATACGTAAAGCAAAAGCTTTCTTTTTTGCCATGAGTTCCTTTTTTTGTTCTCCTGGGGAGGAACGTTTTTAGTTGTTAATAAATGCTACAATAGTAGTGATTAATTGCTTGGATAAAGCATAATCTGCTGAGTAATACGATTTCATATTGTCAGCATCAACTGCTATATTTTTCAATACGTGGTTCATGTTTTTGATAATCGCCAACGTTGATTTTTCGTTTGCCTTGTGTAATATATTGGCATCTTCTTCTTTTACCTGTATGTCTTTTGTGCCATTGATAATTAATATAGGGATGGTTAGTTTTTTGATTTCTTCAGACGGGTTGTATAACATCCAGTTTGCAAGAAAAGGCTGGTTGCTTTTGTTGAATAAAGAAAGTAACATTGGGTTTACATCTTTAATAGCTCCTGTTTCTTTCAGTTCTTTGATATGCGCCTTTGCAATGTCTCCTAAAAGCGGAGCTTGCTTGCTAATCTGTTGTATCAATGTTTTGTCAATGCTTTCTGCCGGACCAGCCAATGAAATATAGCTGTCAATTTTCTCTGAAGCCAACATAGCAATTAGAGAGCCTTGGCTGTGACCAATTAAGATAATTTCCGAAAATCGGTTGTCAGCTTTAAAATGTGCAATTACTTTTTGAGTATCTCTAACTAAATCATCAAAGAGCGTGTTTTTAAGAAGTTTAATATTGTTAGGATTGGCTGTGCGTTTGTCAAAACTAAAAAATGCGATGCCTTTTTTATTAATGCTATCTCTAAATTGTTTGATGTAATTTGCTTTGATAAGCGATCCTTGATTTCCATTTCTGTCTATATTTCCAGAGCCATGTACCCAAATAATTAATGCGCTGTTTTGGTTCACATAGCTTAATGTGCCTGGTAATTCAATAGTGTTGTTGTGTATCAAAATTTCTTCAGACACAATGCTAGATTGCCCAAAGGTAACTAAGAAAACAAGTGCGAAAAGAAATGTTAGTTTAGTTCTCATTTGCTGTAATTTTGTGTTCATAATTTTTTAAAACACGGTCAACCTCTGCTCTTTTTTGGGTACCAATTAATATTTTTTTTCCATTTACAAGTTGTAGCTGCAAGCCAATGTCTCCTTTTACGTTATAGGCAATTCCGTTGCTTTTTTTCCAAAAAAGCCCGCCTTTTAATCCCCAGCCTCCAAATTCTGAAATGGCATCATATTTTCTTGTCGTTGCTTTTTCAATTTCTGACCAAGTAATTTTTTTTAGAGAAAAATGAAAAGGGAAGAATTGGTAGTGAATTCCGTCTTCATCAATTCGTGTTTTTAGTTTAAAGAAAAAGATCAAAGACATTGAGAGTCCTACAATTAAAAGGGTAGTTAAAAGTTCTTTTAACGTCATGGTTGAGTTTTCTGCTGTATATTCTTTAATAATAATTGCAACAGGAGCCATTACACTAACCACTAATAAAACGATCAGCCACGTTTGCGTAAACCGTTGTTCTTCTCTAAAAATTCTCATTTATCGATTTTTATCTCTTTCAAATAAAACACCTCCCGTACTTTGAAATATGGTATTGACAACCCAACCTTCTCTGGCATATTGATTTAAAACATTTTCATATTTTTGATTCCTGTTTCTTAAACCTATTTTAGGCTGCACTACTTTATATTCTTTCATCTGTTTGCGTTTTGTTGTTTTTTTAGTAAAAAAAATGAAGGATCAATACTGTTGAAAAAGTGAGTATATATCCAATGATTTTTATGAGTACAAGAATCATTTTAATGACTTAAAGTACCTGTGTTTAAAACAGGAGACGCTTCTTTATCTCCACATAAAATAACCATTAAGTTACTTACCATTGCTGCTTTTCGTTCATCGTCTAACTCAACAATGTTTTTCTTGTTTAATTCTGTCAAGGCCATTTCTACCATACTTACAGCGCCTTCTACAATTTTATGTCTTGCAGCTACAATTGCAGTTGCTTGTTGTCTTTTTAACATGGCACTAGCAATTTCTTGTGCATAGGCCAAGTACCCAATTCTTGCTTCTAGCACTTCAATTCCGGCAATAGCCAAGCGCTCTTCGATTTCTTTTTCTAAGGCTTCACTAACTTCGTTTACACTAGATCGCAGGGTAATGTCTTCTGTGTGACCTTCATCAGCAAAGTTGTCATACGGGTACATGCTTGCTAGTTTACGAACGGCTGCATCTGTTTGTACACGCACGAAGTTTTCGTAATTATCTACATCAAAGGCGGCTTTATGTGTATTGGTAACTCTCCAAACTAAAATAGTGCTAATCATAATTGGATTCCCTAGCTTATCATTTACTTTTAAACGCTCGCTATCAAAGTTGCTTGCTCTTAATGAAATGGTTTTTTTCTTGTATAGCGGATTTGCCCAAAAAAGCCCGTTTGTTTTTATCGTACCAACGTATTTACCGAAGAGTAAGATGACTTTAGATGAGTTTGGGTTTACTAAAATAAAGCCAAAAAAGGTGATAAATCCAATAAGGGTTGCAATTAGGTGGGTTGAATTTTCTTGACGAATAGCCATTGCAATTCCTCCAAAAAAGAGAAGTAGGGCTATTGTTAACATTAAGTACCCGTTTGCTGGCTTGATAATTTTTTCGTTATTCATGATTTATTTTGCTTTAAAATGATATTAAAATGATATCACAAATATATATAATTGTTTTTGGTGTTTCCAAATTTTAGTGACATTATTTTTTATACATTAGCAAACGTTTAAATTTTAATATATTTATTATGAAAAATACAATGCTTGTTCTTTTTGCTTTTTTGTTTCTGAATAACTCAGTGGTTGAAAAAGTGGATTTTTGGGGGCCAACAGGGCATAGAACGATTGGAAAAATTGCTGAAAACCATTTAACAAAGAAGGCAAAGCGTGCCATTGATAAATTACTAGGAGGGGAAAGCCTCGCGTTTGTATCTACCTATGCAGATCAAATAAAATCAGACAAAAAATACCGAGAATTTTATCCATGGCATTATATCAATCTTCCTTTAGATTCTGATTATGCTACTTCTGAAAAGAACCCAAAAGGAGATTTGGTAACTGCAATTAAAACCTGTGTAAAGGTTTTAAAAGATAAAAACGCGACGCAAGAAGACCGTGCATTTTATTTAAAATTGTTGGTGCATTTTGTAGGAGATTTACACCAGCCTCTTCATATAGGGCAAAAAGAAGATAAAGGAGGAAACGGTATTAAGGTAAAATGGTTTTATAAAGGGGCTAATTTGCATAGTGTTTGGGATTCTAAAATGATTGAAGAATGGAACATGAGCTATTTAGAATTGGCTGCCAATGCAAAAGATCTTTCAAAAAATCAAATCAAAGCAATGCAAAAAGGAACTGTTTTGGATTGGGTTGCAGAAGTTCATCAAATCACCAAAATTGCATATGCATCTGCAAAATCAGGAGACAATTTAAAGTATAGATATTCATACGACCATTTTGCAACGGTACGACAACAATTACAAAGAGGTGGCGTTCGTTTGGCAAAAGTGTTGAACGATATTTTTGGGTAAAGAACACATATTTTCTTATTCTGTTACCTTTAATCGGGCTTGCGCAGTTACTGAAATGGCTGCGTAATTCTTGTTTAAGAATTTTAAATATCCTGTAATTGCAATCATAGCAGCATTGTCTGTAGTATACTCAAATTTTGGAATGTAGGTAGTCCATCCCCAATGTTTTTCTGCCAGTTGTAAGCGTTTTCTGATTTCTGAATTTGCAGAAACTCCACCCGCAATAGCAATATGTTTGATGCCTGTATGCTTGACAGCGTTTTTCAATTTTTCTATTAAGATTTCTGCAATTGTAAACTGTATCGAAGCGCAAATGTCTTCTAGGTTTTCTTTAATAAAATGGGGGTTTTCTTTAATTTTTTTCTGGATAAAATAAAGAATGCCCGTTTTTAATCCACTAAAACTAAAATCTAAATCACCTACTTTTGGTTTTGTAAAAGTATAGGCTTTCGGATTTCCTTTTTGCGCATACTTGTCAATTAACGGGCCGCCAGGATATGGCAATCCTAAAATTTTGGCAGATTTATCGTAGGCCTCTCCAACAGCATCATCAATAGTTTCTCCTAAGATTTCCATGTCAAAATAATCTGTCACTTTTACAATTTGTGTATGACCACCGCTAATGGTCAAACACACAAACGGAAATGGAGGTTTTTTAACGTTTTCTTCTTCAATAAAATGCGCTAAAATATGCCCTTGCATATGATTTACATCCAGTAGCGGAATGTTTAGACCCATTGCCAACGATTTGGCAAAAGAAGTTCCAACCAATAAAGAGCCCATTAACCCTGGTCCGCGAGTAAAAGCGATGGCATGTAGTTTTGATTTGTCAATATTAGCTTGTGCTAAAGCTTGTTGAACTACAGGAACAATGTTTTGTTGGTGTGCTCTAGAAGCTAGTTCAGGAACAACGCCACCGTATTTAGCGTGTATTTCTTGATTGGCAACAACATTGCTTAGTACAATTCCGTTATGAATAACAGCGGCACTTGTGTCATCGCAAGAAGATTCAATTCCTAAAATATATATTGACTGTTGGCTCAAAAGATTAAAAAGTTTTAAATTGCTGCTGCAAAAATATCGATTAAGATTCAATAGTTCTTGAAATTTCGACTTTCTTTGCAATGATTGGCAATATTTTTGATTAGAAAAACCAGAATCACCCTTTTACAGACTAAAACATTGAGTACAAAAAAATACAGCAAACATAAAAAAGTAGTTAGGTTCTTCGGCTATGTGTTGCTTTTTTTGTTCTTAATTAGCATGCTTCTTTCTACATCAGTTGTTCAGACACGTTTAGCAAAAATGCTTACAAACAATCTTAAAAAAACCTATAGCTCAGATATTGTTATCAAGCATGTAGATTTGTCTTTTTTAGGATCCATTCAATTAAAAGGAGTAGAAATAAGAGACCATCATAAGGACACACTAATTTTTGTGAAAAAAGTAAGAACCTCTTTGCTAAATGCTAAAAAAATTCTAAACAATGACATAAATTTAGGAAGCGTTTCTTTAGACGGTGTTCATTTTTATTTAAAAACATATACCAATGAAAAGGAGGATAATTTAACCACCTTTGTAGAAAGTTTTTCAAAGAAACCTAAAGATTCTGTTTCTCCGATGTTTTTGTTAAAAACATCAAGCGTATACCTCAATGACTTAGCTTTTAAAATAAGTAATGAAAACAAAAAGAACCCAAATCAATTTTCTATTGATAAATGTGGAGGAAGTCTAAGCGACTTTTCAATAGCAGGACCTGATGTTTCTGCAAAAATCAGAGGCCTGTATTTTGTAGACAATCGAGGGATTGAAATTACAAACTTAACCACTGATTTTTCGTTTACTAAAACCCAAATGTTGTTTCAGAAAACAGTTTTAGAAACGCGAAGCTCTAAGGTGGCTGCAGAGATTGTCTTTGACTATAAAAGAGAAGACTTAGCTTACTTTAATGATAAAGTAATGATAAACGCTAAGTTTATCAATAGTAGCTTGTCTTTGGCAGATTTGAATAAATTATATGATGAAATTGAAGGAGATGATATACTCCGTTTTTCTGGAAATATTCTGGGAACATTGAATCATTTTGATGCCCAAAAAATAGTGTTAATTTCTGATAAAGGAATGGGAATTAAAGCAGACATGCGCTTTGTAAATGCTGTTGATACAGATAAGGGTTTTGTATTTGATGGAGATTTGAAAGACATAAGAACAAATTATCAGCAACTTATAAAAATAGTACCAAGAATAGTAGGAGAAAAATTGCCTTCTGAATTGGATAGATTGGGAGATTTTGTGCTGAAAGGAAAGACGTTGGTTACTTCAAAAACAATTGATGTAGATGTTGCTGTTGCCTCAGAAATAGGAATCGCAAAAACCGATTTAAAATTGACAAATGTGGCTGTTATTGATAAGGCAAATTATCTAGGAGAGATTGAATTGATTGATTTTAATTTAGGAACTTTTCTCAATACACCTTTGCTTGGAAAAATCACTTTAGGAGGTAATGTAGATGGAAGTGGTTTTAGAATGGATGATATAAATTCTGGAATTGTAGCATTGATTAAAAAATTTGATTTTCACGGATATACCTACAATAATTTGAACATAAATGGCTTGTTTCAAAACAGACTGTTTAATGGAAATTTAATGGTTGATGATACCCATTTGAAAATGAGATTTAAAGGATTGGCAGATTTTTCAGCGTCAATTAATAAGTTTGATTTTACCACTACAATAGCACATGCCGATTTGGTGCAAACAAATTTGTTTACTAGAGACAGCGTTTCTACCGTAAAAGGAGTTGTTTCTGTAGATGTTCAAGGAAATACTTTTGATGACATGATAGGTGCAGCAACTTTTACAGATGTTGTATATGCAAACCAAAAACAACCCTATACATTCAAAAAATTTAGAATTACATCAGCTATGAAAGAGGCTGTTAAAACAATTACCATCAATGAGGGTGTTGATTCTAAAGATATTGCAAGAGGAAGTCTACGAGGTGCTTTTAAGTTTGATCAATTAGCACTAATCGCTGAAAACGCCTTGGGAAGCATGTACGCCAATTACAAGCCTTACAAAGTAGCAATAGATCAATCGATTGCCTTTGATCTTGAAATTTACAATCAGATTGTAGCAGTGTTTTTTCCTGAAATTTTTATCGCTAAAAACACGCGAATCAAAGGAAGTATTAAGGCAAAAAACGAGGCTCTTAAATTAACATTTTCTTCTCCTAAAGTGATTGCATATGATAATGTGATAGATTCTGTTTCTTTAAGAATGGATACAAAGAACACCTTGTACAATACGCATCTAACAGCCTCAAAAATAACAACTAAATATTACGATGTTGCAAAATTTAATTTATTGAATGTAACCAAAAACGATACCCTATTTTTTAAATCAGAATTTAAAGGTGCTGTAGGAAACAAAGAGACCTTTAATATGGATTTTTTCTACACCGTAGATAAAAATAAAAAATCAGTACTTGGAATTCAAAAATCTACTTTCGATTTTGAAAAAAATATATGGAGAATAAATCCTGCAGATAACAATGAGAATAAAGTTGTTTTTGACTTCGCAAAAGAGGAGTTTGAATTTAGTCCGTTTCATTTACAATCAAACGAGCAAGAAATAGCCTTTAAAGGTGTTGTAAGAGATTCTACATACAAAGATTTAAAGATTGGCTTTACAAAAGTGAAATTATCGAGCTTTTTACCACCTATAGATAGCTTATCTCTAAACGGAAAACTAAACGGAAATCTAAACTTTATTCAAAAAGAAGGCTTGTATAGTCCAGAAGGAGACTTGTCTATTTCTAATTTTAAGATCAATTCTTTTGAACAGGGTGATTTAGATTTAAAAGTAAAAG
>JAQWOR010000043.1 GCA_029245785.1 Polaribacter sp. | reverse complement strand
ATATAAAAATCCAACTTGGCAGGTTAACCAATTCAGATTTAAATTCAAAAATGTCAAATCGAAAAATGTTTGAGATTAATGTTGCGACTATAAAGAATACTGCGACTCTTTTCCAGCTAATACTATTTTTCTCCATTTCGTTTTTCAAATTATTGCCAACGGTTAGTATAAGAAACGTAGGGCAATTAATAAGCACTTTCGTTTCAGTTTATATTTAGCGGACTTTATTAATACTCACAGACCTTTAGGTTTAGCACTTATTAGCTATGTTTTATACACGTTGTTCTACACCGTTTTTTATTCAGATTAATTGTTAGTTATAGCACCAACAACATCTAATCCGATTGATTCAACGTCTTTATAATTCTCAACATCTAATTTGAACGATGTTACTCTATTCGGCTGAAAAACTTGATAAATGGTATAGTCTTTAGTTCCAATTACGGATTTTGTTTTTGAATAGTATGTAATTCGCATAACTAAATCTTTATAATCAGCTATTGTAGCTCGATTTGTCACTTTCCCTTTTAATTTAAATTCAGTTCCCCAGAAACTTTCGTTATAATTTCCCTCAACGCTCAAAAATCGCAATGGGTCGGAATTTTCAGTTTCCTCAATTGTCATTTTTTGCTCAATGTATGATTTAGGGTTTTCATTATTATTCAGTAAGTTCGGTACAACTGTAAATCCAATAAAGGCAAGAAGAAGGATAAGTCCTAAAAATTGCAAATTTCGACCTAATTTGTTTTTCTTTTTAATAGGATCTTTTGTCGTTGATTTCGGTCTGATTGGTGGTGGCGTTACTTTAGAAAACAAGCCTTTCAGTTCGTCAATTTCGTCAGCGTTAGTCCAGTCAGAAATTCCTTCGTACCAAACCTCTGTTTTGGCTGTAATTCCTTTACTTTTCAAATCGGAAATGTCAAATGGTCCATCTTGTTCAGTTCCGTTGTGTAAGTAGTATTTCTTCATATTTATTCAGTTTGTTTTTATGTACTAATGTTTGTTTCAAATGGTGTAGAACGGTCTCGTATAACCGTCAGTTACGGGTTAATATGCGTTAATTTTCGGTTTGGTACTGACGATTGCAATTCCGAGTGGATTCGGACGTAGTCGAATCCGCCGTAATTGCGGTTATACATTGTTGTACCCAGTTTTTTTTTATTCCTCCACAATATCAACTCCATAAATTCCATTTTTATTTTCTGGGTGAATTTTTCTCATTGTTTCATAATAATCAGCCAGAAATCTATTTAAGTCCACAAGTCCATCTGTCGAATATCGTATCGTGTCTTTTTTATTTGTCAACATTAAAATTCCACGTTTGTTTTGGTCAGTATTTTTCCGCTTTTCATTTCGTTTTAGAAACTGTTCAAATTTCCATATTGTATCATTCTCGGATATTTTCTTGTCATAAATTCTTTTCCATTTTGGATTTTCTTGAAAAGTCAGTTCTTTAAAATTACTAACAATACTGATTGAGTCAGATTGTTTTGTTATTTCAATTCGTTCATATCCTTGATAAGTACATACAGAATGGTCAAACGAAATAGTCAAAGTGTCCGATTCAGTCATATTTTGACGAAAGTTGGTCAAATCCGCAATCAAGTCAAATTCAGACGCAGGCTTTTCTTTTTCCGCTTTTTGTTTTTCTTGACAAGACACGAAAATTAGTAGTCCGATTAATATGTAGATTGTTTTTCTCAAATTGGGTACAACGGTTTGTGTATGAAACGTAGCGTGCAAAAAGACACTAACTTTTACGGATTAACACAGAGCCGAATTTTTATATTTTGTTTTTAATTTTTCTCTTTTCAAAAGCCAAATTAAAAATTTGGCGGTCTTTCTAAATATGTACTAACCTCTCGGAAAGCCTATGTTAGCTATGTTTTATACACCTTGTTGGCAATAGTTTTTTTCATTTGTCTGTTTTTAATTATAGCAAAAACAAATACTATTAGAACGTGAGCTAATAAACAAACTACTAATCTATAAAGGAAGCCTAAACCATACTCATCGTGACCCCAAATGGATTTCCCATAAATTAGAACAAGTACATATGCTACGATTAGAATTCCATTTGTCACAAAAAATATTTTAAACTTATTCCATTCGGAAAGCATATAGATACTTGAAATCCATAAAATGAGTGGTACTAGAATTATTAATAGTATTTCCATTAATTATTTAGTGTTTTTTCAAATTCTTTCAGCGTTATTTTATTTTTCCGTTTCGAGTATTCTCCGAAAGCAATTCCGTTATCATAATCAACAGCCAAATAGTCAATCCAACAAGAGAAGAAATCGTAATCGCCTTTTTTTCCAAGTTCCGAATTTTCTTTAATCAGAGTTGGTGCAATTAAATAATATTTTCCCACTTCAAAATCAGCAATATAAGGTCTGCATTGTGCTCCGTCATCTCCCCAAATTTTAATTCGTTTTCGAGATTCAATTCCTTTATATTTTTTTACTATTTCGACAGTCATCGAAAAAGGCATTTTTTTGTCATAACCATCTATTTCGTAATCAAGAAAATCAGAATATTCAACTACTTTCACAAGAGCAACAAATTCCATTCCGCTTGATACTCCACTAAAAGAACAATCGCCTTCGCATTCACAGTCACAAGCAAATGAGTTGAATGAAATCAACACTGTTATCAGAAGTAGTATTTTCTTTATAAATAGGTTTTTCATAATTATTGCCAACTGGTTATATGTGGAACAAAGTTCCTGTTTATCGGTTTTTATTTCCGGATAACAGGAAGTTTTGTTCTTGTTTATCTTTATCTTCTAAAGATAGTAAAAAAACTTAATTCAATTTAAAGGCAATTTGTTCTTTTTCTAAGGTACTTAGCAGTTCGTTGCTAATTTGTATTTTGGTGTTTCTACTGGGCACATGTAGCTCAATTTTTTCTTTGCCGTCCCAAACGGTAAAAAGAAGTTGCTGTTTTCCAGTATTGGTAGCAAATAGGTGTTGCAAGTCTTTAATCTTGTTTTCGGTAATTTCTTGCAACGGAATTTGAATGGTAATTTTTTTACAGAGTACATCCATCAAGTCGTGCAGCAATTTAAAATCGGTAAACTGCAATCTTGGGTCGCCCGTAACCCCTTCTTTGTTGGTCCAGCCACCTTTAATGATTGTTTTTATAAACAGAAAAGAATTGGGGACTAAAAAGTGCTTGAATTTTAAATAATCTTCTCCAAAAATTCGAAACTCATAGCTCTCATTATAATCTTCAACAAAAAAGGAAGCCCACCCTTTTCCGGCTTTAGAAATTCGGTGTTGTACATCAGTTACAATACCTGCAAAAGAGAGGTTCATGCCCACAAATTTTTTCAAATCCTCTTTAAAATAGGCCAAGGTAGCATTGCAAAATTTCAATTCGTTTTTAAAATCATCTAGAGGATGCGCAGAAATATAGATGCCCACCACTTCTTTTTCTTTTCCAAGCAATTCCATAGTTCCCCAAGTTTCGCAATCAGGAATTATTGGTTCTGGCAGCTGTATATCAGAAGCCTCACCAAACAAAGAAACCTGAGAAGAATTTTGGCTATCTTGGTACTTGTTTCCATAGCGCAATGCCTTTTCTATAAAGGTTTGCCCTTTCTCATCTAGTGCATAATATTGCGCCCTGTGTGTGTCTGTAAAAGAATCAAAACCGCCCGCTAAAATCAATCCGTCAAAGGCCTTTTTATTAGCAACACGTAAGTCTACACGTTTGGCAATGTCAAAAATAGACGCATAGTTTCCGTTCTCTTTTCGTTCTGCAATAATGGCTTTTACGGCAGAACTCCCTACGCCTTTAATCGCTGCCATTCCAAAACGAATAGCACCTTCTTTGTTTACAGAAAACTTAGAATAGGACTCATTTACATCGGGCCCTAAAACGGTCAATCCAGAACGCTTGCATTCTTCCATAAAGAACGAAACTTGTTTGATGTCGTTCATATTGTTAGACAATACTGATGCCATATATTCTGCAGGATAATGGGCTTTTAAATAGGCTGTTTGGTAAGCAATCCATGCATAACAGGTAGAGTGCGATTTGTTGAATGCGTAGGCTGCAAAGGCCTCCCAGTCAGTCCATATTTTTTCGAGCTTTTGTTCGTCATGTCCTTTTTCACTTGCTTGTTTAATGAACTTTGGCTTCATCTTTGCCAAGACAGCAATTTGCTTTTTCCCCATGGCTTTACGCAATACATCGGCTTCACCTTTGGTAAAATCTGCCAACAATTGCGAAAGGAGCATTACCTGCTCTTGATATACTGTAATTCCGTAGGTTTCTTTTAAATAGCCTTCCATAATTGGCAGGTCATATTCAATGGCTTCATCGCCATGTTTTCTTCGGATAAAAGACGGAATGTATTCAATCGGTCCAGGTCTGTACAAGGCATTCATGGCAATTAAATCAGCAAAAACAGTTGGTTTTAACTCGCGCATGTATTTTTGCATTCCCATAGATTCATATTGAAAAATTCCAACCGTTTCTCCACGTTGAAAAAGTTCATAGGTCTTTTCATCATCGAGTGGAAAATTCTCTGGATCTAAGCTGATGCCTTTACGCGCTTTTACAATTTTTACGGTGTCTTTAATCAGTGTCAAGGTTTTCAATCCTAAGAAATCCATTTTCAACAAACCAGCGCTTTCTACCACCGAGTTGTCAAATTGGGTTACGTACATGTTAGAGTCTTTTGCCAATGCCACGGGTACGTAATTGGTAATATCTCCTGGAGTAATAATTACTCCACACGCATGTGTTCCTACATTTCTTACAGAGCCTTCTAAAATTCGCGCTTTGTTAATGGTATCTGCACTTAGGTCGTTTCCGTCAGACAATTTTTTGAGTTCATTAACCAATGCTATTTCTTCTGATCGCAATTTCGATTTCAGTTCTTTTTCATCCAAAGAAAAAATCTTCTTAAGCTTCATTCCTGGAATCAGCTTGGCAATCCGATCGGCTTCAAATAGCGGTAAATCTAAAACTCTGGCAGTATCTCGAATGGAAGATTTTGCAGCCATGGTTCCGTAAGTAATGATTTGCGCTACTTGATTGGATCCGTATTTTTGAATTACATAATCGAGTACTTTTCCACGTCCTTCATCATCAAAATCAATGTCAATATCGGGCATGGATACACGCTCAGGATTTAAAAACCGCTCAAAAAGTAAGTCGTACTTAATGGGGTCTAAATTGGTAATCCACAAACAATAGGCAACCACAGATCCTGCGGCAGAGCCACGTCCGGGGCCTACAGAGACCCCCATGTTTCTAGCTTCTCTAATAAAATCTTCTACAATTAAGAAATATCCAGGATAGCCAGTTTTTTCAATAACTTCCAATTCAAAATCAATCCGTTCTCTAATTTCGTCTGTGATTTCTGAGTATCTTTTTTTGGCGCCCTCATAGGCCAAGTGACGCAAGTAGTTGTTCTCGCCACGTTTTTGGTTGTCTTCTATGTCTTTGGCATCTTGAAATTTTTCTGGAATATCAAAAGCAGGTAGTAAGACATCTCTTGCCAGTGAAAAAACTTCTATTTTATCAACAATTTCTTGAATGTTGGAAATCGATTCTGGAAGGTCAATGAATAATTTTTTCATCTCTTCAGACGATTTGAAATAGTATTCATCATTCGGTAATCCATAGCGATATCCACGTCCGCGGCCTTTTGGAGTGGCTTGTTTTTCGCCCTCTTTTACACATAATAAAATATCATGTGCATTGGCATCTTCTTTGTTTAGGTAAAACGTATTGTTAGAAGCAATGGTTTTGATGGCGTGTTTTTTTGCGAATTTTAATAAGGTTTCATTCGCTATTTTTTCATCTTCTTGCCCATGGCGCATCAACTCAATGTAGAGGTCATTGCTAAATTCTTGTTGCCACCAAAGCAACGCATCTTCGGCTTGTTTTTCTCCAATATTTAGAATTTTACTAGGTACTTCTCCGTATAAATTCCCTGTCAATACAATGATGTCTTCTTTGTATTTTTTAATCACTTCTCGGTCAATTCTTGGCACATAATAAAAACCGTCAATAAAAGCAATGGACGACATTTTTGCCAAATTATGATACCCATTCTTGTTCTTTGCCAACAAGACAACTTGGTAACCGTTGTCTTTTTTTGTTTTATCAGTATGATCTTCGCACACATTAAACTCGCAGCCAATAATGGGTTTTAAGGTTGTTTCTTGTGGCGTTTCTCCTTTTTCTTCTGCTTCTTTATTGGCGGCTTCGGCCTGTTTGTTATGGAGTAAAATTTCTTTTACAAAATGAAAAGCAGCCATCATATTTGCCGTGTCTGTTAAGGCAATTGCAGACATGTTGTCTTTGGCAGCAGTTTTTACCAAATTACCAATTTGCATGGTAGATTGTAGTACAGAAAACTGTGTGTGATTGTGTAAATGCGCAAAGCGTACGTCTTTTAATACCGCAGTATTTTCATCAGAAATTACGGTATTTTTAGATTCTTTTTTAGATTCAAAGCGCTTTCTAATTTTATCACTTTCCCTTTTTAGGTTGATGTGTTTTAGCCCAATAACCTGAATTGGTTGTGGATTTGCTTTTGAGAAATTTTGAAAATAGTCATCATCGGCATTTAACTGCTCTTGGGTAAATTCTCGCAAACGAATCAGTTCCAAAAAACAACGTGTTGTTGCCTCAACATCTGCTGTGGCATTATGCGCTTCTCCAAAACCACTTCCAAATAAATGCGTGTGTAGCTCGGTCAATGTTGGTAACTTGAATTTTCCGTAACGACCACCCGGAATTTGACATAGTGCTGCTGTTTTTTCCGTACAGGTATCTAATAATGGGAGTGTTGTTAGGGTGTTTTTTATGCCTAATCGGTGAAATTCACATCCCATAATATTGATGTCAAAGCCCACATTTTGTCCAACAATGAAGTTGGTTTTTTTCAAAGCTTCATTGAACAACTCCAAACTTTCTGCTAGTGAAATTCCTTGTTCTTGCGCCAATTCTGTAGAAATACCGTGAATTCGCTCTGCATCATAAGGAATGTTAAAACCGTCTGGCTGAATTAAAAAGTCGTTGTGTTCTACCACATTCCCTAATTCATCATGCAGTTGCCATGCAATTTGGATACACCTCGGCCAATTGTCAGTATCGGTAATTGGAGCATTCCAGCTTTTAGGCAATCCAGTGGTTTCGGTATCAAAAATTAAGTACATAAAAGTATTGTTTTTCCACTAAAAAATAGGAGGCTTAAAAGTAGTTAAAACTCGGCAAATAATAAGAATGAGTTGGGGTAGATTTATCAACATAAAATTAATTCAATAATAATGTAACATTTTTGTAAATTAGCACACATATAGTCAATGTTTATTAACATAAAAGAAATCAAAATGAAAAAATTAGTATTAGTAATAGTCGCTGTTATTGGAAGTTTAACCCTACATGCGCAAACAGTTGATGAAATTTTATCTACCTACTTCGAAAATATTGGAGGTGAAGAAAATTTCAGAAAGATTAAAGGGGTTAAGATGACCGCAAAAGTAAATCAACAAGGAATGGAAATTCCTTTAGAGATTATTCAGATGTCAAACGGAAAACAAATGACAGTTATTAACTTTCAAGGAAAAGAAATTAAGCAAGGAGTTTTTGACGGAGAAACCTTGTGGAGCCATAACTTTATGACAATGAAAGCAGAAAAAAGTGACGCAGAAGCGACGGCTAATATGAAGTTAGAAGCCAATGATTTTCCAGATCCATTTCTTGATTATAAGAAAAAAGGGTATGCCGTTGAGTTGTTAGGAAAAGAAACGATTGATGGTGCAGAAACGTTTAAAGTTAAATTGACAAAAAAACCCGTAACAATTGATGGTAAAAAAGAAGATAACGTGAGTTTTTACTTTTTTGATATGGAGAATTATGTGCCAATTGCGATGCAAAGTGAAATTAAATCAGGTCCAGGAAAAGGAATGATTTCAATGGTTACAATGAGCGATTACCAAGAGGTTGAAGGAATGTATTTTCCTTTTTCAATGACTCAAGGAGTGAAAGGGCAGCCAGGAGGGCAGCCTATAACAATTACCAAGATTGAGCTGAATCCTGATGTTAAAGACGGCCTTTTTACATTTCCAAAAGAAGCCCCTGCTACCCAAAAATAATAAAAATTATTTCAACAAATCCTCAAAATTATTTTTGAGGATTTTTTAATAAACCTAATCTGTACTACAATGAAAAAATTACTTTTTTTGGCAATATTACTATTGGAAGTTCTCTCTTTTGATGTAACTGCTCAGCAAAAAATTAAATTAAAAGGAAAACAGCTTTTTGGAGATGTTTCTGCGAGGCACATTGGTCCAGCTTTAATGAGTGGAAGGATTAATGATTTAGAAAATCACCCTACAAATAACAGAATTGTATATGCAGGTACAGCAGGAGGTGGTGTATGGAAATCTAATGATGGGGGCGTTA
>JAQWOR010000029.1 GCA_029245785.1 Polaribacter sp. | reverse complement strand
GTTCAATTTCCATAAAATCTGAGGTAGCTCCCTTTTTGATTTTATTATTTTTTACAGCGCCTGCTTCTTGAATTGCGCCTCCAAAAAGCAACAGTTTTTCAGTCAATGTGGTTTTACCAGCATCTGGATGTGAAATGATTCCGAATGTTCTTCTACGTTCTATTTCTTCTAAAAAAGTCATTGGCAAAAATTGAGGTGCAAATGTACGGTTTATTATAGAAATTCTTAGGGAAGGTTTTACTTTTAATATCTTTACTATTAAGTAAAAAAAATGTTCAAGGTATCGTCAAATATTTTTATACCTTGCCAGAAAATCCTTCACATGAAAAAACTTCTTATTGCTTTTTTTACAATTGCATTTATGGCTTGTCAGTCAACAACATCAAAAAAAGAAAAAACACCAATAGAAAAATCTAAAACTTCAAAAATCACTTATGTAGATTTGAGTGGAGTAGAAGTGAAATTATCAGATTATAAAGGTAAAAAAATGTTGGTAAACTATTGGGCAACTTGGTGTGGACCCTGTGTAAAAGAAATGCCAGCATTGTTAAAAGCACAAGAGATTTTAAAAGAAAATAATTATGTTTTTTTATTGATTTCTGATGAATCTGTTGAGAAAATTTCAACCTTTAAATCTGAAAATTCATACGATTTTAATTTTTTAAAATTGACGAGTTCTATAGATCTGTTAGGAATATATGCGCTTCCTACCACCTATGTTTACAATGAAAAAGGAGAGAAAGTAAAAGAAATTGTTGGGTCTGTAATTTGGGATTCAAAAGAAATGATTCAAACATTAAAAGATATTTAAATGAAACAAATAGCATTAGTATGTGGCTTTATTTTATTGGTGAGTTGTGGCAATAAAGAAACCGTTATTCAAGAAATTCCTTTCCAATTTGGCGTGAATACTGCAGAGCCAAATCTGGTTGCAAGCGATGAAATGTTGATGCTTTCTTGGGTGACTTCTGTTAGAGGAAAAGAAGCTACATTACAATTTAGTCAGCTTAAAGAAGGTAAATGGGAAGCACCTAAAAAAGTAGCTTCTGGAGATGATTGGTTTGTGAATTGGGCAGATTTTCCTGCAAATACGGTTAATGGAGACTTGATCTTAACAAGCTATCTAAAAAAATCAGCTGCAGGAACGTATACCTATGATGTTGTATTGAATCTTCAAAAATTATCTGGAGAAATTATCAAAGAAAATTTTATGTTAAATACAGACGGAGTGCAAGCAGAACACGGTTTTGTGAGTATGATTCCGAATCTTGATGGTGGTTTTTTTGTGACTTGGCTAGATGGTAGAAATACGGTGAAAAAAGATGCTGAAGGACACCATAGTCCAATGACTATTCGTGTTGCAGAAGTGTCTAAAGAAGGGGTTATTTCTAATGAAAAAGAGCTCGATAGCAGTACCTGTGATTGCTGTCAGACATCTATTACAATGACTGAGAGTGGTCCTGCAATTGTGTACAGAGATCGTAGTGAAAAAGAAATTAGAGACATTTATATTACAAGAAGAGTTGCTGGTATTTGGACAGAACCAACTCCCGTTTTTAATGATGGATGGAAAATTCCAGGGTGTCCTGTAAATGGTCCAAAAATTGTTTCTAGTAAAAAAAATACTGCAGTTGCATGGTTTACGGCAGCAAATGATACACCAAAAGTAAATCTTTCCTTTTCATTAAATGGAGGAGCGCATTTTAAAGCTCCAATACAAATTAATGATGCAGCCGCTATAGGTAGAGTTGATGTTTTGTTTTTAAATCCAAAAGAAGTATTGGTAAGCTATATGGAAAAAGATGAAAAAGGAACTTTTTTAAAATGTAAAAAAGTGGCCTTAGACGGAACCATATCTGATGCCTTTGTGATTTCTGAAATTAGAGGAAGTAGAAGTACAGGGGTTCCTCAATTAGAATTTTTTGAGAATAAAGTGTACGCGGTTTGGACCGTTTCTGTGGATAAAAAAAACCAATTAAAATCTGTGAAATTTAATATAGAGGGACTTTGAATTTGATTTCAGTCTAAGGATTAATATAAATTATAGAAAACCCTAAAATCATTTTTTACAATTTGTAAAATATAGCTCGCCCAATTACAAATAAAACCTTAAGCCATAAATGATTACTAATGGAGTTAAGGTACTGTGAATACTTAGTTTTTTAGATATTTTATAATCTATCTCAAAAGAAGCTACCGGGTTTATGTCTCCTTTTACTAGAAAAGAATCTCTAAAAGGGACGCCACGTACATCTTTTAATTTTCCTTTATATCCGTATAGTATTCCTACGCCGTAATTGGCTGAAAAGTTTTTTGTGAATTTCCAACCTCTTTTGTATGAAAGCCCTAAAGTCCAATCACTAAAAGAGTTTTTGAATACAGAAATTTCAAAGCTTTTGTAATTGTAGGCTGTAAACCAAACCCTAAATACATCTATAGTTTTGGTATGAGAGCCAAAAGGCATAAAAGTGATTGAAGATTCTAACTCGTCACCAACAACAGATTGAAAAAATGTTTTTTGAGAAAATAAATTTCCTAGCGTAAAAAAGAGCAACAGAAAAAGGGTATTCTTTAAATTTGTAGATGTAATCATAGCGCATTTTTTTAACCAAGGTACAAATTTATTTGACAACTTCAATTTTCATATGAACATCTACCTTTGGCCATTCATAAGCACCAGCTTCTAAATTTGCAATTTTATCAATCGTAGAAAAGCCTGAAATAACTTCGCCAAACACGGTGTGTTCATTGTTGAGATGATGTGCGCCTTTTCTGTTTTGAACAATGTAAAATTCAAAAGGACTTGAAAGCTTGTCTGGGTTATTCTCCCATTCTCTTGCTGCTGCTAAGGCTCCGTATTTGTGTTTTCTATTCGACCTAAACTCTGGTTTCATCAAATAGTTTCCATATTTATGACGTTGCTTCATGGTATAGAAATCATCTGAATTTCCGCCCTGAATGACAAAGTTTGGTGCCACTCTGTAAAATACTGTAGTGTCAAAATAACCAATTTTAGTCAAGAAAATAAAATTGGCCCTATGAATAGGTGTGTCTTTGTAAAGTCGAATTTTAATGTTTCCAAATTTTGTTTTAATGAGAACAACGGTTTCTTTGTGCTGCTTTTCATATTCTGTAAAAAAAGCAACCACATTATGATGTTTTAAACTGTCCCAACTTTTTTCTATAGCAGTGTTTTTAGGCACTTTATTTTTTTTAGGGGTTGAAATTGTTGTTGTTTTTGTCTGTGTGTTATTACAGGCAAGTGTTCCAAGAAGTACTATAAGAATAAAGACGGTCTTTGAAAAATTCATATAAATATGCTGTTTATAAGGTTGTAAAGATACATTAGAATGTGAAAAATAAAGACTAAACAAGACTATTTATACCCGTTGTGTATTTTTAAGAAAATTTGTCAATTCGAGTGAATTTTACTCATTTTTATGAGTAAAATTAGTATCGAGAATCAATTTCTCGATTTTAAAACCTGTTCTCGATACAATTTTCTACTGAAAATCACTCGAACTGACATTTAGTTCGCTCTAACGAATCAAAATGCACAACGGGTTATTTATATATTTTTATAAAACTTTCCTGCAACAATAGAAGTGGAATTTACTACATTTGTTCTATGGTTGAAGAACTGGTTATTTTAGTAGATGAACAAGACAATCAAATAGGATTGATGCCAAAAATGGAAGCGCATGAAAAAGCACAATTACATCGGGCTTTTTCAGTGTTTGTTTTTAATGATCAAAACGAATTGCTGTTACAACAAAGAGCTGCTGATAAGTACCATTCTCCCTTATTATGGACAAACACTTGCTGTTCTCATCAACGAAATGGAGAAACGAGTTTAGAGGCAGGGAAACGCCGTTTGCAAGAAGAAATGGGTTTTGTTTGTGATTTGGAAGAAGTGTTTTGGTTTGTGTATAAGGCGCCTTTTGACAATGGATTGACGGAACATGAATTGGACCATGTGATGCTTGGAAAATTTAACGGAATACCATCCATCAACAAAGAAGAAGTGGCTGCTTTTAAATGGTGTTCACTTGAAGAAGTGAAATTAGAGATGGAAACAACCCCTGAAATGTATACCGAATGGTTTAAAATTATTTTCAACGAATATTATAACCGATTGATACAGACATAATGCCAAGAGTAACAATACATAGAAAAGCACATTTTAATGCGGCACATAGACTGTTTAATCCAGCGTGGTCTGATGAAAAAAACTTAGAAGTTTTTGGAAAATGTAGCAATCCACATTATCACGGACATAATTACGAATTAATCGTTTCGGTTACTGGAGAAATTGATCCTGTGACTGGATTTGTAATGGACTTGTCTGTGTTAAGAAAGTTGATACAATCTGAGATAGAAGAAGCGTTTGATCATAAAAATTTAAATGTAGAAGTAGCTGATTTTAAAACAGTCAATCCAACAGTTGAAAATATTTCGGTGGTTATTTATAATAAATTACGTACCAAAATCAGAACATCTTTAGATATTTCAGTAAAACTCTACGAAACCCCGAGAAATTTCGCAACCTATTCAGGTTAATTTTAATAGGTAACCCTTTTAAAGTTGCTTGTTTTTTCTCAAAAAAACGCAGAATACTTATAGCTTTATATATTATTAAAAAACGTGTTTTATGAAAATTGCCCAATTGTTAAAATTTGAACCTATTCTTAAAGATAAAATTTGGGGAGGAGAAAAATTAATGACCTTGCTCCATAAAAAGTCAGATAGAAAAGATATTGGCGAGAGTTGGGAAATTTCTGATGTTGAAGGAGATACCTCTGTGGTTGCTACTGGGAACCTAAAAGGAAAAAACTTAAAAGAGTTGATTCAAGAGTATAAAGGCGATTTAGTTGGTGAAAAAATGTATCAGCAGTTTGGAGAAAAATTCCCGTTGTTGATCAAATTTATCGATGCCAAAGAAGCGTTGAGTATTCAGTTACACCCCAATGATGCGTTGGCAAAAGAACGTCACAATTCTTTTGGGAAAACAGAAATGTGGTATGTGATGCAAGCCGATGAAAAAGCGAATTTGATTGTTGGTTTTCAAAAGGATGTAACTTCAGAAGAATATCTACAACATTTGAGAAATAAATCACTCACTGAAATTTTAAATATTGATGAAGTCCAAGAGGGCGATGTGTATTTTATCCCTACAGGGAGGGTACATGCTATTGGCGCAGGTGTTTTATTGGCCGAGATTCAACAAACCTCAGACATCACGTATCGAATTTATGATTGGGATCGAAAAGATGCTGCTGGAAATTACAGGGATTTACACACAGAAGAGGCTGTAGAAGCTATTGATTACAAAGCAGAAGATAGCTACAAAACAATGTATGAGAAAGTGAAAAACGAAGCATCAACAATTGTTTCATGCCCTTATTTTACAACAAATATTATTTCGCTTAAAGCATCAGCATCAATAGCTATTAATCATTCAGAAAAAGATAGTTTTGTTATTTATATGTGTGTAGCAGGTTCGGCTATTTTTGTACATAATACGCAGACAGAACGTTTAGAAAAAGGAGAAACACTGTTGCTTCCTGCTTGTGTTAAAAATATAAAAATTACGTCAGATTCAATAACAGAATTGTTGGAGGTATTTATCAAATAGTACTTGTACTAGCATTTTTTTTATCTTTGATATTTCAATATAAAAATAGTGAGACAAATTGTACATCCTTAAGGGTTTATAAGTGGTAAAAATAATTGAATCAATACAGCTAAATTTAGAACTCACAGATTTCATGCGCTGAAGTTGTTTCAGTATGTAATCACTGAGGTCTTTTTTTTGAAATAATTTATGAAGAAACATATACAAGTAATTGCTTTTGATGCTGACGATACGTTGTGGGTAAATGAAACCTATTTTAGAGAGGCAGAGCACCAATTTGCCAATTTACTAGCTAGATTTGAGACAGAGAACAAAATAGATCAGGAGCTGTTTAAAATGGGAATAAAAAACCTTTTATTTTATGGCTATGGAGTAAAAGGGTTTGTATTGTCTATGATAGAGTGCGCTTTAGAAATTTCTAATTATAAAATAGCTCCTAAGCAGATAGAAGAAATTTTAAATATTGGAAAAGAAATGCTTTCCAAACCTATTGAGTTATTAGATGGAGTTGAAGATGTTTTAAAAGCACTACACGGAAAGTATAAGCTAATTTTTGCCACAAAAGGAGATTTGTTAGATCAAGAGCGAAAATTAGAAAAATCAGGATTGTTGCAGTATTTTCATCATGTAGAGGTAATGAGCGATAAAAAAGAAAATGATTATAAAAAATTGCTGGCACACTTAGATATCAATCCCAAAAATCTTTTAATGATAGGAAACTCACTAAAATCTGATGTATTGCCATTGTTGTCAGTTGGTGCCTCTGCAATTCATGTTCCATTTCATACCACTTGGATTCATGAAGAAGCAACGGTTGATGAGCAGTTAGAGAACAATTATAAAACCGTACATAAGTTGGCGGAAATTTTACCTTTTTTGTAAATGAAAAAGTATGTAGATATTGAAAATTGGAACCGAAAAGAGAATTTTAATTTTTTTAAAGAGTTCTCTGATCCTTATTTTGGCGTTACTGTTGAGGTAGATGTAACAGATGCATTTGCACATGCTAAAAAAATAAAAACTCCCTTTTTTGTCTTGTATTTGCATGCTTGTATGCGAGCAATTCAGCAGGTAGAGAACTTTAAGTACCGCATAACAAGTGACGATAAAGTTGTAATACATGATGTTATTCATGCGTCTGCAACAATTGCAAGAGAAGATCATACCTTTGGTTTTTCGTTTATCAAATATTCAGAGAATTTAGAGGAGTTTTATCAAAATTTTAAAAAAGAAAAAGAACGTGTTTTAACTTCAACAAGTTTACTTCCTTCTGTGAATTCTGAAGATTGTATTTATTGTTCTGCCTTGCCTTGGATGCATTTTTCTGGACATAAAGAACCTTTTAAAGGAATTCAAGAGTCGGTTCCTAAATTAGCTTTTGGGCAATGTGTCGAAAAAGAAGGTGTATTGAAAATGCCTGTTGCAATTGCGGTAAGCCACGCCTTGATGGATGGATACCACGTGGGGCTGTTTTTTAAGGCCTATCAAAAAATGTTAGACACTTATAAATAGTCAAATTTTTCTATGTTCTACAATCAATTAGGTAAAATATCAGCGGCAAAGCAAATTGCTAAGAAGTTTTCTTTAATTTTTACTCTTAATGATGATTGCAATAAACAATTGTAATAGAAAAACTAAAATTGATGTGTAAAAAAATGTACTGTTTAATTGCGTTTTAAATCAATAAATTACACTAAATTTGCATCCAAAATAAAAAGAATATGGCAAGCATTAAAAATTTAAAAAAAGACATCAACTATACATTAGGTGATATTATAGAAGAATGTTACGTTGCGGAGATGTTAAATCCAAAAAACGATTCTAAGAAAACAGAGGCAATTATAGATGAAGCTATTGAAGTTTTTGATGTATTAATTGAAAAAATACATGCAAAGAACGTTGAAAATAAAAAAGCACATTACAAAGCAATTAGTGCTGAGTTAGAGGCAAAAGCTACTGGCTTAGTTAAAAAAATAAATAAGCTATAACGAGTTTATTTAACATAAATTTAATCCATCTTTTCTGAAGATGGATTTTTTTTGCGTATTTTTATAGGGTAAAATACTAAATAAGATTATTTAGCGTTTGCTTTAATAATACCCTTTATAAACAATGGCTAGAGCAATATATGAGTACACGAAAACGGTACTAAAAAAGGTAAGTTTTAACAAAGAATTATTTTGTAAAGAGCTTAAGAAAGCTTTGAAAAGATTATTACCTCATGAGGTAAGTGAATTGTCTATTTGGATTAAAAAATATGTTTCTAATAAACCAGAACTATATGTTTGTTTGGCATTGATTAAAAAATAAAAAAAAAGGGAACTATTTAGTTCCCTTTTTTGTTTTTCTATGTTTTCGATACCTGCTGAAGAGTTTTTTGTTAAACTCTCGTTCAACCATCTGAAGTTGTATCAATTTTTTATAAGAAATAACAGTTTTTATTTCTTTATGAAAATCTAAATGCGCTTGATACAGTGATTTTTGAATCGTTAATATTTCTTTAGAAATAGCTTTTGCATCACTTTCTTTTAAATGGTCTATTCCGCCAAGCTTTTCAATACGTTTTTTTAGTTCATATCTTTCTGAATGATGTAAGCTCATTCGTTTCTTTTCAAACTTGTTATAAATAGGCCAAAATAGAGCCGCTTCTTTTTCTGTCAAGTCTAGTTTTTCTGTGATAAAAGAAATTTTAAGGGTCTTTATTCTTTTTCTACCTTCTTTTCTTTCTTGAGAAAAGATATTTGAACCTAAGAAAAGAAGAAAAACAGTGGTTAAGATGGCTATTTTTTTGTGCATCATAATTCTATTTCTGTTAAGGTTGAGTTGTCAATTGTGCTAAGATACTCTAATAAATCTTCATCACTTAATGAATCATCTTCAAGAAGGTTGTTTTCTGTAAAATCTGCATCTATAAAGAATGTATTTGTGGTGTTCAAATCTAAATCACCTTGGTCAAACCAATGATCAATATCAGAAAAACTAATGTCATCAAACGAAGTAGTCGTTGTTAAAGAAAAATAATTCAATCCAAAGAACAACAACACACTTGCAGCAGCAGCTGAAGGAATATAACGCGTAATTCTTTTGCGAATTGAAATAACCTTGCTTTCTTTTTTCGGAAAATTAATGTTTGAAAACAAACTTGCTTCCATAGTGTCAAAATAATCTTCCGAAACAACAAAACCATTTTCTATGGGCAATTGTTTTTCTATGAGTTTAGACAACAATATTTCATCAACAGTATCAAGGTAATTTTCTGGTACAGAAAAACCGTGCTCATTCTGAGTTTTATTACGGATATAATCGATGCTATTATGTAATTCTTTATTCATTTCAAAGGTTAGACTCTTAGTGGTATAAAAGGTTTAATGATTGTTGTTTTTAATATAGGACTCAATCTTCTTTACTGCATGGAAATAAGAAGCTTTTAAAGCTCCTTCTGATGTTGATAGTACTTCAGAGATTTGTGAGTATTTTAGCTTGTCAAAATATTTCATATTAAAAACCAATTGTTGTTTTGTGGGTAATGTCTGTATCGCTTTTTGCAAAATAATTTGAATTTCATTGCCCGTAAACCAAGTGTCGGTTTCTAAATTTGAAGTTAATTTTTGCTGAAAATCAGAAATATCAAGATGGTGTTCTCTTGCTCTTTTGTTGATAAAGCTGATGGATTCATTGGTTGCAATTCTGTACATCCATGAAAAAAGTTTGCTCTCCTGCTTAAAATGATCGATTCCTTTAAAGATTTTGATGAATGTATTTTGTAATACATCATCTGCATCATCATGAGAAATCACTATTTTCCGAATATGCCAATAGAGCCTTTCTTTGTAAGTCACTACAAGTTTCTTAAAAGCTTGCTCTTTGGTTTGAGCATCTTGCAGTTGTTCTATAAAAGTTATTTCGTCTATCAACAAATTCTTTTTTTGATTAGACGATTAAGGTATTGAAAGGTTTAAAATTAGGATGTTTTATTTAAGTGCCTTCTTTTAGAATACCCAAATAGTCTGTCTTTTTTAATAATTTCTGCAATTCCTTGTGGTAACATTTCTTCCCATTCATCTTCACCAGCGGCAATCATTTTTAACACTTTTCGAGAAAAAATATGCAAAATTTCTGGATCAAAGTCCTTGATATCGATTAGTTTTCCATTGTTTTTAAAGAATTTATACAATTCTTTCATTCTAGGGTGCACCTTTAAGTTTTCACTAGTAATATATTCTCCAGTAGCTTCTTCTTTGTACGGGTACATGTATACTTTTAAATCTCTGTAAAACAACTTTCCGAAGGCTTCTAGAATTCCTCCGCTTACATGGCGGTAATATTTTTCATCAAAAATCTGAATCAAATTATAAACTCCCATTGCCAAGCCTAGCCTTTCTTTGGTGAATTCACTAAAGTATTCTATCAATCTATAATATTCTTTATAGTTGGTAATCATTACATTCTGCCCTAACGAACATAATAACTCGGCTCTATCTAAGAAGTCACGCTCGTTAATTTCTCCTTCAACACGTAAGTTGGCTAAGGTTATTTCAAAAATAACTTGGGTGTTTTTAGGGTCTACTTTCTTTTCACTAAAGAACAATTCTTTAGATTTTTCAAACATGTCCATATTTACTTTGGTAACAGGTCTAAAGCTACCACGCAAAGCTAAAATATTCTTTTTGTATAGTACTTGTGCAGGTAATAAATTTACACCATTTGCATCAAACATAACGGCATTTGTCATTCCGTTTTTTACCAATTGTAAACTCATCAAACGATTGTCAACGTACATAAATCGAGGGCCAGAAAAATTTACCATATCAATTTCTAACTGATCTTCGTTGATATTGTCATAAAAAGACTTGACTAATTCCTTTGGATTGTCATTCATATAGAAGGCTCAATGAATAAGGTTTACACCCAGTATTCCTAAGGTTTCTTGTTGTAATCGTGCATCAGTTTCTTTAAAGCGAAGATGCAACACAATTTCATTATAATCTTCAAGAGGATCTAGTTGAAAACGAATACCAATCCACCCGTGTCCTTTAAATTTTTTACTAAAATTAATTGTAGCAACGGTATTGGCATAGCTAAAAAACAATTTATCAGGATGTTTTTTACGACTCAACCTTTCTTCAATGAGGTCTATTTCATGCCGAAGCATTGTTTTTAAACGAGGTTCTGTCACATAACGCTTGTCTGGCTCAATACCATAAATGGCATCAGAAAAATCTTTGTCATATGCACTCATCGCTTTTGCAATAGTTCCAGAAGCTCCACCAGCTCTAAAAAAGTTTCTAACAGTTTCTTGTCCGGCCCCAATTTCAGCAAAAGTCCCATAAATATTGGCATTTAAATTAATGCGCAAAGCTTTGCTTTTAGTAGTTGGAACACTATTTATTTCTTGATCTCCTTTTAAGGTTATAGACATTGATACAATTTTATATAACAAATGTACTAAAATTAAGGAATACAGTCAATTTTTATGCTATTTTTGTAAGGCAATTTTTTGTTTTTTTATT
>JAQWOR010000028.1 GCA_029245785.1 Polaribacter sp. | reverse complement strand
ACGTTGTAAGATGCAGTAATTCTTTATTGATAGAATTATAGACACAAAAAGAAAATCCATCCAAACTAAATTGGATGGACAGTTGTTTTCTATAGGTGTCTTTTATTATTTTATTGATTGTTCTTTTTTGCATTGTCTGCTTTGTCATAAAAAGGAAGCCAGTTACCACCTGTGGTCACTTCATTTAAAGAACCTACAGAGATAAACGCACCTTTAATTTGATCGTTTGTAATGGCTTCTAATTCTTGACTAATCAAGTATGGATCCAGTCCAACTAAAACATCAGTTTTAGTGATTTTCACTTCAAAAACAGGTACTTCCAATCCTGGTATTTTTTCAATTTTCCCTAGTTCTACAGAGAAAGTTTTATCAGTTCCAGGCACTTTAAACATGTCTTGATAATTACGTCCCGTAAACCTAGATAAAACTGGTTTGTACCCGATTGTATCTGTGACTCTTTTTTCAACATCAACCATAATCGGTTGCCATCTTGTTCCTTTATTAATTTTTACTACAACTGTTTTTGTATCTGTAATAGCCAATTGAGCGGTATCAATGAATTGAGCAAGCCCTTGAAGGTCTTTTGTGTAATTTCCTGTTACTTCTTTATGAGCAATTTCTGCATCTCTAATCACTTTTAAACGTTGAATTACTTTTGCGTAAATCACTTTTTTATTGGTGTTGAAATGAATAGGTTTCATAATGCTACCATAAATTTCAGAACCTAAAAAGATTGCTAGTAATAATAATGATATAGAAGCAACCCACCTTAACTTTAAGGGTAAATATTTAATAATGAGATAAGCTAGTAAACAGGTAATAAGTACAGCGATTATAATTTTTATAAATAGCATTCGTATGAATTTTTAAAATGATTATTCGCAAATCTACAATTTTTTTCTTATCATAAAAACTTTTAAGCATAAATCAATTCCTATCTTTGGCTTTTCTTATTTTATGATAAAAACAACAGCAGAATTTTATAAAGAACTGATACAAAAGTTCCCTTTTAAGCCCACAGTGAAACAAAATGAATTGTTACACGAATTGACGAACTTTATATTTGATAATAATAACCGCGCTTTGTTTTTATTGAAAGGATATGCAGGTACAGGTAAAACATCAACTATTAGCACTGTGGTTAACTCTTTGTGGAAAGCAGGTAAAAAAGCAGTTTTATTGGCTCCTACAGGTAGAGCAGCGAAGGTTATTTCTAGCTATTCAAAAAAACAAGCATTAACCATTCATAAAAAAATATATTTTCCGAAGAAGCAAAAAAACGGATCGGTAGCCTTTGTTATGCAGCCTAATAAGCATACAAATACCATTTTTATCATTGATGAAGCTTCAATGATTCCTGACAAGCCAAGCAATGCAAAGCTTTTTGAAACAGGTTCTTTACTAGATGATTTGATCTCGTATGTATACGCTGGAAAAAATTGTAAAATTATTTTTATTGGTGACACTGCGCAATTGCCCCCTGTAAAATTAAACATAAGTCCAGCGTTAGAAAAAACAACACTTGAGCTAGACTACCATAAAGAAGTAACAGAGCTAGAATTAGACGAAGTAATGCGGCAGCATGAAAATTCTGGAATTTTAGCAAACGCTACTTATTTAAGAACATTATTAGAAAATGGATCTACTCATTTTCAATTTGATTTGAATTTCCCAGACATTATTAGGTTGGTTGATGGGTATGATATTGAAGATGCAATAACGACTGCTTATGATAATGAAGGTGTGGAGGACACGGCTTTTATTGTTCGTTCAAATAAAAGAGCCAATCAATACAACCAACAAATACGAACAAAAATACGCGGACAAGAAAATGAAATTTCTACGGGTGATTTTGTAATGGTTGTAAAAAATAATTATTATTGGTTGAAAGATTCTTCGGAAGCTGGTTTTATTGCCAATGGAGATATTTGTGAAGTAATGCGAATTAATGCCATCAAAGAGTTGTATGGTTTTCGGTTTGCAGAAGTGACGATTAGAATGATTGACTACCCAGACCAAAAACCTTTTGAAACCGTTTTGTTATTAGACACATTAGCAAGTGAGACACCCTCATTAACCTATGATGAATCTAATAAGTTGTACCAAGCTGTAAGAGAAGATTTTGCACATGAATCAAAATACAAACAGTTGTTATCGATCAAGAACAATAAATACTTTAATGCATTGCAAGTAAAATTCTCTTATGCAATGACCTGCCATAAATCTCAAGGAGGACAATGGAAAACAGTATTTGTAGAGCAACCGTATTTGCCAGAAGGAATTACTATTGATTATTTAAGATGGTTGTATACTGCAGTGACAAGGGCAGAAGAAAAATTGTATTTGATAGGCTTTAAAGAAACGTATTTTTCCGATTAAAGGATGAACACTATTAATTACTGCAGCAATTAAAAAAAAAGAGCTACTTTAGGCTGACAAAATTTTGAGGGATTATAATGAGCAAGGATAAAAAGTTACAGATTGAAGATGTTGAGAAGCTACAGACAAGAGCTGAGCTAAAAGCGCTGATAAAAGAGAAGGGAGTTTCGTTTCAAAAAGTAGAAAAAACGCTTTCATATTACCAAGAACTTCGCGATTTACAAATAGAATTGGTTAAACTACAACGCTGGATTGTAAAAGAAAAAAAGCGGGTAGTTGTTGTTTTTGAAGGAAGAGATGCTGCAGGAAAAGGCGGAAATATAAGACGCTTTATGGAGCATTTAAATCCACGCTCTACAAGACTTGTGGCATTAGCCAAACCCACATCGGTAGAAAAAGGGCAGTGGTATTTTCAGCGGTATATCAAAGAATTACCAAACCCAGGAGAAATTGTGTTTTTTGACAGAAGCTGGTACAACAGAGCTGTTGTAGAACCTGTAATGGGTTTTTGTGAAGATGAAGAATATAAAAATTTTTTAATGCAAGTACCCGAGTTTGAGCATATGTTGTATGAAGATGGTGTTGTGATTATAAAGTTTTGGTTGTCAATTTCTAAAGAAGAACAATTAAAGCGTTTTGATGCAAGGAAAGAGAACCCTTTGAAGAGGTGGAAGTTTAGCCCGGTTGATAAAAAAGGTCAAGAATTATGGGATTCATACTCTTTTTATAAAGAAGAAATGTTTGCAAAAACGCACACCAAATACAGTCCATGGTTGCTTGTGAAAACAAATAAAAAGAAATTAGCAAGATTAGAATGTATGCGTTATGTATTGTCGCAATTTGATTACTGTGATAAAAAATCAACAGACAGTTCCATTTTACCAGACCCTAATATTGTAATGCGTTATTATAGATCTGCACACTAGAAAGAACAATTATGAGCGAAAAAGACCACCTATCAATAGAAAAAAAACTAAACTCTACAAAAGGGCTGTTGGCCTTGTTCTCTAAAGAACCCATTAATGTTGACAGAGCAATTCGCTATGTTGATTATGAAAAAAAACTCGAAAAACTTCAAATAGAATTGATAAAACTTCAAACTTGGACAATACAAAACAATGAACGTATTATTGTTATTTTTGAAGGGAGAGATGCTGCAGGAAAAGGAGGGGCAATTAGAAGAATGACAGAGCGTATCAATCCTAGATTTATGCGTATTGTAGCCTTGTCAAAGCCTACAGAAAGTGAACAGTCTCAATGGTATTTTCAACGATATGTAAACCAATTACCAAAGGCTGGAGAAATGGTTTTTTTTGACCGAAGCTGGTATAATAGGGCGGTAGTAGAGCCTGTAAATGGCTTCTGTACAAAAGAAGAGCACGACATATTTATGAACCAAGTAAACGATTTTGAACGCATGCTCTTAGAATCAGGAGTTCATTTGGTAAAAATTTACATGTCAATTTCTAAAAAAGAACAAGCAAAGCGATTTCACGATATTAAGAGCAACCCGTTAAAACAATGGAAAATGACTCAAGTTGATGAAAGCGCTCAAGAACTGTGGGACGATTATACCGCCTATAAAAAGGCAATGTTTTCTAAAACAGATACAGAGTTGGCGCCTTGGAAAGTAATTAGAGCCAATAGAAAAACAGAGGCTAGAATGAATGTTATTGATTATGTTCTGAAAAAAATTCCGTACGACAAAAGTATTGAAATATAGCTTTTTTCAGTGTTCAGTTGGCAGTATTCAATTAACTTGTTGTGCATTTTGATTAATTAGACTAAACGAAATGTCAGTTCGAGTGATTTTCAGTAGAAAATTGTATCGAGAACAGGTTTTTAAATCGAAAATTTGATTCTCGATATTAATTTTATTCATAAAAATGAATAAAATTCACTCGAATTGACAAACTTTCTTCAAAATGCACAATGGATTAGTTAGTCTTGTTGGTGTTTTTGAATCTGTTTTTTTACTTCAGAAAAAATAACAAAAACCTCTCTAGCGATTTGCTGATTGATTTTTAAATAGAATTCACCTTCTTCCTGTGTATTGTCAGACACTTTTGGATCTGTAAAGGGCAGGTGAAAACGATGTAGTGCATCTGGAATAAACGGACAATTTTCATCAGCGCTATCACAGGTTGTAATTGCAATATAAGGCTGTTGATTGTGAATGTCATCAAACGTTTTTGAAAAACCTACTAGCGCTTTTTGTGATCCCTCAAAAGAAATTGCATACTTCGGGTTTTGATGATTGAAGTCTGTTAGGTGGAATGTAAAACCAACTTCTTGTAGCGTTTTTACGGTGTTTTTATAAAAAGCGGTTGCTTCGGTTCCTCCAGAAAACAAGAACATATTGTCAAGCTGAAAATAATCAGCAGCAAAAAAACTCCAAACTTGTGCCAATTGACTTCTTCTTGAATTATGCGTGCAAATAAAATTCAAGTGTACCTTTTGGTCTTTTATATAGGTCGCTGTAATTTTTTTCGAAATTGCCTGCAACAGTTCTTTTCGTTTTTCAGACAGAAGGTGCTTGTCTAACGCTTCTTCAAAGAATTTTTTAGTATTCATAGATGTTGTTTCAATGATCAAATAGTATTTACTATTTTTACAACCACTTTAGTCGGTGGTAAATATACGGTAAAGAATCTTTTTTAAAATTAAAATAAAGTAAGAATGCGTTTTGAGGTTGGTGATACAGTAGCTGTTTTAGATGATGTTGTTAAGGGGGTTGTCACAGAAATTAGAGGAGAACAAATTTTGGTAAAAAGTGCTGATGGAATGATTTTTAGCTATGCACCTTCTGATCTTGTTAAAATTGGAGTTGATCAAAATGAGTTGTCAAAATACAGTGATATTGATAATCAGCTATTAAAAGAGAAACTGCTAGAAAATCCTAAAGGCGCGTCTAAATTTGTAACATCAAAAAAGGAAATCACTTTAGAAGTAGATTTACACATCAACCAATTGGTGAAATCTACTAAAGGAATGGATAATTTTGACATGTTGAATTTACAAATGGACACTGCACGTAGAAAATTGGAATATGCTATTCAGAAGAAAATTCCTAAAATTGTGTTTATACATGGAGTAGGAGCAGGTGTTTTAAAAATGGAACTCCAGTATTTGTTTCAAAAATATCCCGTTAAATTTTACGACGCTTCCTATCAAAAATATGGATTAGGAGCTACTGAGGTGTATATTTTTCAGAACCCTAATTAATACTTACTTTTGTTGTATGAGAAAAATCTATTTAGACAATGCCGCAACAACTCCTATGGATGTAGAAGTGATTGATGTAATGCAACAATCAATGGTAGCGAATTTTGGAAACCCATCTTCTACACATCAATTTGGGCGTACTGCAAAGTCTTCTGTAGAGACGGCTCGTAAAAATATAGCACAGCATTTTAATGTGACCGCAAGTGAAATTATTTTTACTGCAGGCGGTACAGAAGCCGATAATTTGATTCTGCAAAACGCCGTTACTAACTTGGGTGTACAAACCATTATAACGTCAAAAGTAGAGCATCATGCGGTATTGCATACGGTAGAGTATCTAAAAGAGACATATCAAATAGAGGTTGTATATGTGCCTGTTGATGAAGTTGGCTCTGTAAATTTACAAGAACTAGACGCATTGTTATCAAATACAAGTACTAAAACATTGGTCAGTTTGATGTATGTAAATAATGAGATTGGAAATTTATTATCATTAGATGAGGTAGCAAACATTTGTAAAAAGCACGATGCCTTATTTCATTCTGATACGGTGCAAGGAATAGGGCATTATCCGATTGATTTACAAAAAACACCGATTGACTTTATTGCGGCAAGCGCACACAAATTTCATGGGCCAAAAGGTGTTGGATTTGCTTATTTTAAAAAAGGATTTGGCATCAAGCCAATGCTTCATGGTGGAGATCAAGAAAAAGGGGCCCGATCTAGTACCGAAAATGTACACAGTATTTTAGGGATGGAAAAAGCCTTAGACATTGCTGTTTCTACTATGGATACAGACGCGAAGTATCTTACGGAGTTAAAATTGTATTTTATCAATGAGTTGCAAGCGTGTTTCCCTACAGTTGCTTTTAATGGCTTGTCATCCAACCTAGAAAAAAGCAGCTATACCATTTTAAGCACTCGGTTTTCCGTACAAAATGAGCTATTGTTCTTTAGCTTAGACTTGGCAGGAATCGCTGTTTCTGGAGGTAGTGCTTGCCAAAGCGGAAGTAATGGCGGCTCTCATGTACTAAACGCTTTCTTAAGCCCTGAGCATGCAGCGAATACTTCTGTGCGATTTTCATTTAGTAAAAATACGACTAAAGAAGAGATAGCCTTGACTATTGAAAAATTACAAGAGCTGCTTAGCTAAAGATTACTTCCCAATACAAAAATTAGAAAAGATATGTCCTAAAATGTCTTTGTCTACATCATATTCACCTGTAATATTTCCAAGATGGCGTAGGCACTCACGGATATCAATCGAAAACAAATCGGTAGAAATGCCCAGGTCAATTCCTTTTTGTACCGATGTAATGGCCTCTAAAGCATTGTTCAGCGCTTCAAAGTGACGTGAATTGGTTACAATGGTTTCATTAGTGCTCAAAGCTCCCGTATTTACCAATGCGGTCAATTCAGCTGTTAAAGAGTCGATACCTATTTTTTGTTTTGCAGAAAGTAACATAAGATTAGGAATTTGAGCGCTAAGAGCAGCAATGTCTGAATCTGAAAGAACATCTACTTTATTCGCAATAACGAGTAATCGCTTGTTTGGGAAACGTTTCTTTATCTTGGCTATTTCTTTTGTTAGCTTGTTAATTGAAGTCTGTTTACTGCTTACTTTTTTGGCATCAATTAAAAAGAGAATTAATTGTGCTTTTTCTGCTTTTTCGTAGGCTTTTTTAATGCCGATATTTTCAATAACATCTTCCGTTTCTCTAATTCCTGCAGTATCAATAAATCGAAAGGCAGCTCCGTCAATAATCACTTCATCTTCAATAACATCTCGTGTGGTCCCAGCAATGTCAGAAACAATGGCTTTTTCTTCATTGAGCAGTGCGTTTAGTAAGGTAGATTTTCCTACGTTGGTTTCTCCAATAATGGCAACAGGAATTCCGTTTTTCATAGCGTTTCCAAAAGCAAAAGAATCAATTAGACGTTTTAAAACTAGGCTAATTTCAGCTACCAATTCCTTAAACTTTGTACGATCTGCAAATTCAACATCTTCACCAGAAAAATCGAGCTCCAATTCTATCAAAGCCGCGAAATCTAACAACTGTTTACGAAGTTCTTTTAATTCGTTGGTAATACCGCCACGCATTTGCTGAATGGCCATTTGATGTGATGCCGCAGAATTAGAGGCAATAACATCAGCAACAGCTTCTGCTTGTGATAAATCCATTTTTCCGTTTAAAAAAGCACGTAGGGTAAATTCGCCATTATCTGCCATTCTACAGCCGTTTTGTAAAAACAATTGAATAATTTCTTGCTGAATAAATACAGAACCATGACAAGAAATTTCTACGACATTTTCTCCTGTGTAGGAGCGAGGGTTTTTAAAAACAGACACTAATACTTCGTCTAAAAGAACACCCTTATTTACAATATGACCTAAGCGAATGGTGTGCGATTTCTGGTCGCATAACGATTGCTGTTTTTTTATAGATCTAAAAAAACGATCTGCAATCACAATTGCGTCTTCTCCCGAAAGGCGAATTACAGAAATAGCTCCAACTCCAGATGGAGTTGCCAAGGCAATAATCGTGTCGTTTTGTATCATACAGCAAAAATAGGAAATTTGTTTTGGGGAACGTTAAAAATGAAAACTAAAAAGGTTAAAACCAGGAAGCCGGAAGACGAAAACTAAAACTAAAATGATGTTATTGCGATTGCAGAGAAGCAATCTCATTCATAAGAACTAAAAACAAAAGCGGTGTTGGACTGAAAATGTTTTTCATATTCTATCTTACAAAAAAATGTGTATGTGAGTCGTAACTCATAAAAATACCTTAATTTTAGGCTTTATTTGTGATAAATTCCTCCATGAAAAGAACTCTTTGTATTGTAGCTTGTAGCCTATGCGCTCTTCTTATTTTTTCTTGCGTCAACAATACATGGGTAGAAACTCCAGAAAATTTAATTCAAAAATACAGTATAGAGCATTATGAGTTTTCAAAAGAAAAAGTTGACAGCCTAGAGCAAAAACTCTCTGTAGAACTACTTCGTGATACGCTTGCTAAAGAAGTCATTCCTATTATTAATGAGTTGTTAATTCAGTATAAAAGTCACAGTCCTAAAAAGGCATTGTCATTAACACCTCATATTCATGCCTTGTATAGAAGCTATCCGGATTCAAGCGAATTGCCCTATAGTTTTCAGCTGATAGGCCATGTGTTTCAAGAATTGGGATTGTACGAAAAAGCAAAGAATCATTACTTTGTAGGTCATGATTTATCTGATCGTATAAGAGATTTCAAATACAGAAATTTTATTTCATTGAACATAGGAGATGTGTACTTTAATCAAGGGTACTACAAGGTTGCTTTAGATCATTATATGGATAGTTTTACCGGGTTTAAAGAATGGGAGCTTAATTCAGGGTTGGCATATTGTAGTATGAAAATAGCATTGACTTATATGAAGCTAGAGCGGTTAGGCAACGCAGAGGAGTATGTAAAGAAAGCGATTCAATATAGTGCTACAAAGCAGTTTAGTTTCCCTAAAAGAGTTGCTATAAAAAGTCTCGAAGCAGCGTTGTTAATGAAAACCAATCAGCAAGAAAAAGCAGCTATTTTAATTGAAGCGCTTGAAAAATCAGCACAGGGCAGCAATCGTTTAGAATTGGGTAATTTATACAAACTACTAGGTGACATTTCCACTGAAAATAAAGATACACTAGCGGGAACGGATTATTATCAAAAATCCTATAAAATTTTTACCCAGTTACCGTATCCGAAAAAGAGAGTACAGCTGCAGTTAAAGATTGCGGAGTATGCTTCTTCTTTTCAAAACACCCCTAAGCAGGCTTTAGGAACACTAAAAGAAGCGTTGCAGTTGGTTGAAGAAGAATAGTTTTTAGAGGAGCTGCTAGAAGGATCTCTACTACTGATACATATTGCAGAAATACTAGGAGATGATCTTTTAAAAACAACTGCTAGCAATCAATATACCGGTTATAAAGAGAAATTCACAACAGCAGGATTGGTGCAGCAAGAGGTGCTCTTTGAAGAAGAAAAACACAGTGAAATTGGGAAGGTAGTAGTACAATTAGATAAATCTGAAGAAGATTTGGCGTTAGAAACTACTATGAAAAAAATCTATGGTGCCTTAGTCGTCTTGTCGCTATTTTTTAGTGTGTGGTTGGTGTACAGGTATTTTTATATTAAAAAAACAAATCGCATTATCCTATCACAAGAAAGAAAAATTAGTGCGTTAAAACACAAGCAACTCCAACAAGAAATTGAAACCAAAGAAAAAGAACTTGTTAGCAAAGTATTGCAATTGGCGCAAGACAAAGAAGTGTTACAAGAAATTGTCAAAGAAATAGAAGAGGCGGGGCAAGGGGCATTGGCTCAAAAAATTCAAAAAAGAGTCTCTCCTATAAACCAGTGGAAAGAATTTGAAGACCAGTTCTTAAAAGTACATACCACTTTTTTTGAAGCCTTAAAAAAACGAGCTCCAACACTAACCAAAAGAGAAACTCAGCTCTGTGCCTTTTTAAAATTAAACATGAGTTCTAAAGATATGGCAGGCCTTACCAATTTAAGCTTGACATATATTGAGGTTACTCGTTCTTCCATCCGTAAAAAACTGGGCTTAGAAACAAAAATAAACTTGATTGGGTTTTTGCAAGAACTAAATTGAGGCTATTGTTGTTTAACTGTTTATACGTGTACTATGCTATTCCGAGTACTCGGGACTGACACTGAATACTGATTATTAAGTTATTCTCCTTGTTTCTTTTTTCTTTCAACTCATAACGGACAATTTTCTTCTGTCATTCCTGCGAAGGCAGGAATCTAAAGCAACCTTTTTTACGCTATCAAAATGGATTCCCGCCTGTACCTACGGAACACCAGTTTGCGGGAATGACAAACTCTTTTCACTCAAAACTCATCACTCATCACTTTCAACTATTCTCGAGACATTCCGATAAATCGGAACACTCGAACTGACGACTCATCACTCACCACTAAAAAAGAAACCTACTCAAATAAATGAGTAGGTTCCTTAATTGTATCAAATAGCTATTAGGAAGATAGAAGGTAAAGGGGTTTTTTCTCTGTCTTCCATCAAGTTTTTTTACTGTTAACGGACAGCTAAAAAGCTCTAATAGCACGTACGCTGTTTAGAGAATTCTTAAATACATGATGTGTATCTAAAAATGTCGAACCAAAAAATATCCTTCCCGCTAGAAAAGTGTCTATTTTCTCCGTAGAGCTCCAATAGTCCCCGCTTCCGAAATTTACTCCTCCATTTTCAGTAGCAGTTGTGTTTATCACGTTTTTATTTGTCCACATTATAGCTAACTCATGTAGACTAGGTAAGTACCAATCACCATATGTGATGCTTCCTTCGGTAATTTGCAATTCATTACATATACGAGCTGCATTAGTGGTTGTAGTACTCACCTTAGCAATAATTATTGCTGTGTTTGTTTTTCCTGCGTATATACCATCTCCTTTAGCGTACGTTTCTTCAGTTACACTGCCGCTTTTCCATATTATTGACCCACTTTGGTCTACTTTTGCGCAAACTAATCCGTGTTGTCCTGTTTCATCTACCCAAAAAACAATGCCTCCATGTGCAAAATCTCCTATTGCATAGGATGTAGCGCCTCCGCCTGCAGTTGCCCAAGAAAGTGTCCCATTACCATCGGTTTGCAATACTTGTCCTGCGGTACCATCTGTGTTAGGTAAGGTATAAGAACTTGCTCCGTCGGTTAAGGTCAATACTCCTTTTAACGTAGTGTTTCCATTTTTAAGTACAACTAGAGCATCGCTTTTTGCAGTAGGTGTTCCATTACCTATGGTAAACAAACGGTCTGTATCGTGAAAACTGCTTGTTGAGACTGCGCTATAATTGGTATTAGACATGCCCATCACTGTCTCTGCATATGATTTTGCTGTTGTATTGTACCCCATGGCTGTTGAATTATTCCCTTGTGTTTTCGTATACTGACCTATGCTTATTGAATAAAGCTTTTCTGCTTTAGCTTGGGGGCCCATGGCTATTGAATAGCTCCCGCTTGCGGTGGAGTTAGACCCCATGGCTGTTGAATTATCTCCACTTGCTATTGTATTGTACCCTATGGCTGTTGAATTTTGTCCACTGGATGTGCTATAGTAGCCCATGGCTATTGAATAGTATTTGCTTGCTGTGGAGCTAGTCCCTATAGCTATTGAAGATTCTCCACTTGCGGTGGAGCCAGACCCCATGGCTGTTGAATAGTTTCCACTTGCCATGACGTTAGAACCCATAGCTATTGAATTTCCTCCTACATTGGCATCATCCCATTGACTTCCGTAAGCATATCCTGCTCTAAAAGCGCCTTTGCTTTTATCAAAAAACATACGTTTGTTGTCATCAGTTGTAGTAGCATCATTATTCAATTGTACGCTTCCAAACACAAAGTCGTCTGTAGCAATAGCGCCACCGCTGTTAGAGGTTACGTTACTTGTGGTAGAAAAAGCACCGCCTGCGCTTGCAGTTGCCCAAGAAAGCGTCCCATTACCATCGGTTTGTAATACTTGTCCGCTACTAGCGCTGCTGTTGTTTGGTACTCCTATTTTTAAGGTGTTGTCAGTAATCGCTGTTGCTTGTGCACTGGTGATCCCTATTTTATCGGTATTATCAGTAATTGCACTTGCTTGTGCTGCTGTAATACTTGTTTTATTTGTATTGTCAGTAATTGCACTTGCTTGTGCACTGGTGATCCCTACTTTATTGGTATTATCAGTAATTGCACTTGCTTGTGCTGCTGTAATGCTTGTTTTATTGGTGTTGTCAGTAATTGCACTTGCTTGTGCACTGGTGATCCCTACTTTATCGGTATTGTTAGTAATCGCGCTCGCTTGTGCTGCTGTAATACCCGTTTTTGAGGTGTTCAACGCAATGGCTGTAGCATTGTCAGTAATCAAGCTCATGGTTTCCTTGCTTGCAGGTTGTGGTATATAGCTTAATGCTTGTTCTGTTAAGGGAACAAAATCAAATCCGCCTCCTGAAAAATCAATGGCTACTTTTAATTTCTTTGACAAGCCATCCCAAGCCATCGCATTAAAAGCAGTGCTGCTTGTCGCATTTCCAGAACCAATCATTAGATTGACCATTCCGTATGGGTCTGTCGTTGTACTATGGGTTTCTTGGTATTCTTGGCTTCCTGTAGCATCGACAATCGTAAATTGAATCACCACCTTGCTGTTCGCTAAAATATTTGATGAGGCATTTATCCCTGGAATTTCTTGTGCCGTTGGATTTAAAATCACGGCTTGGTAGCTCAATCCTTTGGTTTGTGAAACCCCTTGAAATAGGCCTATTAATAAAAGGGTTAAGAATAGTGTTTTTTTCATGATATTACTTGTTTAATTATTTATTTTACTTTTTTAACTTATTACTTCCGTCTTTTTCAATTTTTATTTTTTTGTCTCCTGTCTCGTTAATTTTTAATACAGCGTACTGCAAATCCAGATGCTCTAGGGATGTCAGTCATGAGGGCAGCAGTGCCATAGAAGAGTAGGCTAGCGCTTACATTGTTAGCGCCAGATACACCAACGGTGCTACTCCAATAGAAAGAGGAGCCTGTGTAAATAGTAGCAGAAGAACTATCACGGTAGCCAGAGCTAGGTAATTTCAATACGCTTGCAAAAGCACCTGCATCATTGCTAGAACTCCAGGAGTTTATCTCTGTAGTCCATTCCGTTTTTGTAGGGAGACGGTAGCCACTTGGGCAAGGATTATTGGTGCCAGTTACGCCCTGCCATAAAGTATTGTCTTGGGTTGCCAACCAATCATTTGTTGATGTTATAAACTTACCATCCCAAGCACTTTCTGTATTGGGCACTGCAGTAGTGGCAAGAGTATTATTAGTAGCGCTGTTGCGTTTTTCATACCCATCGGCAGCTCTACCCCATTGGTAGAGATCACCATAAGCAGCTGCATCAGTCTTGGATGTTGCCGCTTGGCTAGCGCCCATATTACGATCCATCCATATAGCCCCTGTGCTAGAAGTTACGGGAACAATTGCTGTAAAGCTAAAGGTACTAGAGCTTATTGCCCAAATAGGGCTATTTGATTCGACACTGTATACAAGTACCCTTGTGCTTGCTGGTGGCGCTATAGAAATCCATGCCGATCCATTCCAGTACTTTAATTGACCAGTTACAGTACCTGGGGTTTCCCCTGATCCTGAAGATGTTGCCCAACTTGCAGTGCCACTTCCGTCAGTCTTTAACACTTGGTTGGCAGTACCCGCTGTATTGGGGTAGGTAATAGTTCCAGCAGTAATAGTACCACTTGTTTTTACATTGCTGATACTACTATTTCCTAATTGTACCGTATTACTACCGTTACCCACAGCATTGTAGCCAATAACAATCTCATTCTGATCATTGTCTGCTTTGGCTTTAGCATTGTGTCCTAAAAATATATTGTAATCTCCTGTGGTGTTGGCTGTACTACCATTGGTTATATAGCGACCAGCACCATGTCCAATTGCCACATTGAAATTCCCTGTGGTATTGGAATACAAGGAGTTAAGTCCAGTTGCCACATTCTTATTCCCTGTAGTATTTCTATACATGGCTTCTTTTCCATTTGCCGTATTCTCATCACCTTCGGTATTGAAATACAAAGCTTGTTTTCCATTGGCCACGTTGGAATTCCCTGAGATGTTGGCATGCAAGGATCTAAACCCAGTTGCCAGATTGTTGTACCCTACAGTGTTGGAAACCAGAGCGCTATTTCCATTTGCTGTGTTGTAAAATCCTGTGGTGTTGGCTTTTAACGCTTCAAAACCAATTCCTACGTTTTGATTGTTAGACCCATCGTCAACCGCCCCTGCGCTTTGGCCTATAAAGATAGAAGAACCATTATTAGTGCCGTCTGCATCTGATTTTGCATCTGTTAGCTCGTTTAGTTTACCAGCTCCTCCTGATAAAGAAGCTAGCCAAACAGATTCCGATCCTATTGAATTATCTGCTGCAAAAGCCAACTGATAGGCTGATGCCCCATTGGTTCCATTGGTTCCGTTCGTTCCTTGAGCTCCCGTTGCTCCTTGAGCTCCTGTTAAGCCTTGTGTCCCTTGAGAACCTGTTGCTCATTGTATTCCTTGTACCCCTTGAGCACCTGTTGTTCCTTGTACTCCTGTTAAAGAAGCCAACCAAACGGATTCAGAGCCTATTGAATTGTTTGCTGCAAAAGCCAATTGATATGCTGATGAACCATTGGTTCCGTTGGTTCCGTTCGCTCCTGAAGACCCTGTTGCTCCAGTAGAACCTGTGTCACCTTTTAAACCCTGAGAACCTGTTGAGCCAGTTGCGCCAGTTGCCCCATCTGAACCATTAGTTCCATTAGTTCCTGCTAAAGAAGCTAGCCAAACAGATTCCGATCCTATTGAATTATCTGCTGCAACAGCCAACTGATAGGCTGATGCCCCATTGGTTCCGTTG
>JAQWOR010000078.1 GCA_029245785.1 Polaribacter sp. | reverse complement strand
TCTCTGAATGCTCGAAATTTCCTGTAAAGCGATCAATAGTCTGTTTGTATTTGTTCTAACAAGCTACTTAATTAGTCGAAGAAAACTTTTGTAATATTTCTTTCTTTTTCTTTTGTTGATATTAAAATCCGACTTATATTTGCATCCGCTAAGAGCAACGGTCTGGTAGTTCAGCTGGTTAGAATACCTGCCTGTCACGCAGGGGGTCGCGGGTTCGAGTCCCGTCCAGACCGCAAAAGCTTCTCAAGAAATTGAGAAGCTTTTTTGATTTCAAAACTTACTGAATTTCTTTGATAATGGCTTGAAATCAAAAAAGCCCATTACAAGGTAATGATGCTTTTGCAGAGCCATTCTTTTCGGCTTTAACGAACGGCGCGATTCTTTTATACAGACTAAAAACCTCTCTCCGTATGCGATTGTATCTCGTTGTTAGAAAATGTTATTAGTTTTCGTTCTTTTGGTTAAAGATTAAACCACACAATACAATGATGGGGCAATGATGAGGTGTTTTTACAAGTTATTGGTAAAATTTCAAGTGGGTATTAGGTCATGAATTCTCCGCCAACTAAAGATTTTTTCTTAGCTTTCTGTGTATCCAAAGTATTAGTATACTGGTTCCAATAGCCATAAATGCGGCAAGTGTGTTGAATAAGATATCAATGGGGTCAAACACTCGACGAGGTAAAAAGAGTTGTATGCATTCATCAAGAACTCCTATCGTAAAAGTGAGTGCAAAAGCAAGGAACGCTGTTTTTAGGACTTGATTTTTTTTCTTATTGAATCGTTCAATAAGCGCCTCGTGAATAAAAACTGCCAACACACTATATTCTATTAAATGAGAACGTTCAGACGCATCCAATCTTAGGATTAACAGGGTGTAAACTGCTGTGATGCCTAGCCAGATAGTAATTTTAGTTTTGTTTGGCCGTGTTTTTAGAGCGTGTACAAGTATCATTAGTCCAATAAGTACCATGCAGAATAGAAAAACGGAAGCCTGTATGTTTTGATCAAGTTGTAATGCCACAAGTTGATCTCCAAAAACAAGTGTAAATAGTATTGCTATCAACACAAATAGTGCATAAATCCAGCGTTTTTTTTCTTTAGAAGATGTGAAAAGAGTCATAATTTAAATGTTTATTCAAAGTGTATTTTAAGTAAAATTCAATCACAATTTTTGCTTGCCATTAGTGGGGTATCTGCAATAGGCAGGTATAGTTAGTAGCATTTGTTTGGTGTAAAGTTAGTTAATAATTGTTATGTAAAAAATTAGATATCTCGGAGTTGTGGTCTGTGTAAAGCAACACCATTTCCTCGCTGCCAAAAGAACCTTTTTCGGGTGCTGAATGGAAAGTGAAAGGATTCTTGAAGAGTCTACAAAAAATATCTTAAAAACTTATTGACTCTTCAAACAAGTAGTTGTTAAAAAAAAGATTTGCTATTTTTTTAGGCAAGATGTTGTTTATATCAATATAATTTTTAGATTTGTCCTGTACAACAAAAACAATTAAGATGTTACACAACGTTTGGAACAGTTTCTATTTTTACTTTTATTTTTTTAATAAGAGCTGAGACTTTGTATCGTTATGTTAACTACAACATAGTATAAAGTCTCGAAATATCGAGGCTTTTTTTTTGGAATGAAATGAAAAATTTAATCGCAATACAAGGAGCAGAAGGCTCCAATCACCACATTATAGCCCGCGACTTTTATGGAGACAACGTGCTCTTAAAAGAATGCTTGTCTTTCGATGTCTTGGTAGATAGTCTTATCGACAAAACAGCAAGTCAAGGAATCATGGCGATAGAAAATACCATCGCTGGATCTATCATTCCTAATTATGCCTTAATCGCACAAAACAACCTACATATTTGTGGAGAGCAATATTTGAATATTCATCATCATTTAATGGCATTGCCCAATCAAACCATTGAAGACATTACAGAAGTATGTTCGCACCCGATGGCATTATTGCAATGTAAAGAGTTTTTTAAAAAATATCCGCACATCAAATTGGTAGAAGATGTGGATACGGCAGAGGTTGCCAAACGAATTTCACAACAACAATTAAAAGGTGTGGCGGCCATTGCGCCCATCATTGCAGCAGAACTGTTTGACTTGAAAATCGTAGAAGATGATATTCAGACTATTAAAGACAATGCCACGCGATTTGTGATTGTGCAAACGGAGTCTCCAAATAATGGTATTGATGAAATCAATAAAGCATCCATCAAATTTGAGTTGGATCATAAAAGAGGCAGCTTGGCAGCGGTTTTAAATGTGCTGAGCGATTGCCAATTGAGTTTGACCAAAATACAATCGTTACCGATTATAGAAAGCCCTTGGAAATATTCGTTTTTTGTGGATGTTACCTTTGAGGAGTATAAAAATTATTCAAAAGCCATGGCCATTTTAGAGATTATGGCAGAAGGTTTTAAAATATTGGGTGCTTATAAAAACGGAAGAATATGATAGCAGGAGCAAAAAGATTAGAAACCGTAGAAGAATACTATTTCTCTAAAAAATTACGAGAAGTAAGAAGCTTGGCATCCGCAGGAAAACCAATTATCAATATGGGGATTGGGAGTCCAGATTTACAGCCACCAACATCTGTTATTGAAGCCATTCAAAACAGCCTTCAAGATGCTACAGCACATAAATATCAAAGTTACCAAGGCTTGCCAGAATTAAGAGACGCCATTGCTACTTTTTACAAACATAAGTTTGACGTCGCGGTACATCCTGCGGATGAAATTTTACCCTTGATGGGAAGCAAAGAAGGAATCATGCACATTTCGTTGGCCTTTTTAAATGAAGGAGACCACGTGCTGATTCCGAATCCAGGCTATCCAACTTATACGTCGGTCACCAAATTAGTAGGCGCAGAACCTGTGTTTTACAAGTTGGACGCTACCAATAATTGGCAGCCTGATTTTGAAGCATTAGAGCAGGAAGATTTGACACAAGTAAAATTGATGTGGGTCAATTACCCACACATGCCAACAGGAACCAATGCGCTACAAGAGACTTTTGAAAAGTTGATTGCCTTTGGGAAAAAGCATAAAATTTTAATTGTCAATGACAACCCATACAGCTTTGTATTGAATGATACACCGCAGAGTATTTTACAGGTTAACGGTGCCAAAGAGATTGCATTGGAACTGAATTCGCTGAGTAAAACCTTTAACATGGCAGGTTGGCGTGTTGGAATGGTATTGGGAGCCGCTACATTTTTAGAGCAGGTGTTGAAAGTAAAAAGCAATATGGATTCGGGCATGTTTTACGGAATTCAAAAAGGGGCTATAAAAGCTTTGCAATTGCCAGAGGCTTGGTTTACAAAGCAAAATAGAGAGTATGAAGAACGAAGAGCATTGATTTGGAAATTGGCAGACAAGTTGAATTGCAGCTATGACACAAACACTGCAGGTTTGTTTGTGTGGGCAAAAATTCCCGAAGGGAAAACGTCCGAAGAAATGACTGATGAGTTATTGTATAATAAGGATGTTTTTATAGCGCCAGGAACCATTTTTGGTTCGCAAGGAGAAGGCTATATTCGGTTTTCATTGTGCGTATCGAAAGAAGTAATACAAGAAGTAATAGATAGGGTTTAGGTGTCGAATTGGTCGTTAGCATGTCAGTTCGAGTGTTTTCGAGGTACGAGAAAATGTATCGAGAACAAATAAATGAAGAGCATCTCGATACAAATTTACCAATCATTGATGATTGTTAAATCCACTCGATGTGACAAAAAAGTATACCGACCTGCAGGGTTTTAAAAACCTTGTCGGGCTAAATAAATAAGTAATAAAAACCTACGAGGTTTTGGAAACCTCGCAGGATAAAAAAAGAAAATGAACGTATTTGTAATAGGATTGGGATTGATTGGCGGTAGCATGGCACTGGATATACAAACAGCATATCCAAATGCAGTGATTCATGGAATCGATTCGAATGAAGAGCATTTAAATGAAGCGTTGAAGTCGGGGATTATTCAACAAAAATCCACATTTGAAGCGTTGGCAACGGCAGATGTTGTTGTTGTTGCTATTCCTGTTGATGTGCAATTGGAAGTGCTTCCGAAGGTATTGGATACTGTTTCAGACACCGCTTTAGTGTTTGATGTTGGATCTACCAAAACGCAGGTATGTGCTGTTGTAGAAAATCATCCGAAGAGGCGAAATTTTTTAGCGGCACATCCTATTGCAGGAACTGAGTTTTCGGGTCCGAAGGCAGCCATCAGTAATCTTTTTCAGGGAAAGACAAACATTATTTGTGAAGTAGAAAAAACAGCCTTTAAACTGCAAGAAAAAGCCTTAGAAATTTTTGCTAAGCTAGGCATGCGTATTCGATATATGGATGTGCAATCGCACGACAAGCATATTGCATACATGTCGCATTTATCACACATAAGTGCTTTTATGTTAGGAAAGACGGTGATTGAAAAAGAGAAAAACGAACGAGATATTTTTGATATGGCAGGCAGTGGGTTTGCCTCTACAGTACGTTTGGCAAAAAGTTCGCCAGCTATGTGGACGCCTATTTTTGAACAAAATAAGGTCAATATTATCAAAACATTAGAAGAGTACATTGCCAATCTTCAGCAATTTAAAGAACTGATGGAGGAAGGTGAGTTTTCGAAAATATATTTAGAAATGGAGAATACAAATCATATAAAACAAATTTTAACCGGCATAAACTAGGGGTTGTCACGAAATAAGGTGGACAAAATATGCGAAGTAATGTTGTTTTTTTTTCAAGGCACAAAATGTGACAATAGCCTTAGTTACTTGAATATTTTGTAACAAAGAAAAATAACAAAAGAACGAGTATAGATGTATAGGTTATTTCGAGACAGACCCTTAGCAGCCAAAATAAGTAGTAAGATGAAAAATACAAAAGAATTAAAAACATGGTTGGACGAACTAAATTTAGATCATCCACTAGTAGTAGCAGGGCCTTGTAGTGCAGAAACCGAAGAACAGGTTTTAAGAATTGCACATGAATTAAAAGATTCTGATGTAAATTATTTTCGCGCAGGAATTTGGAAACCCAGAACACGTCCAGGTAATTTTGAGGGCGTAGGCGCTTTGGGACTGAAATGGTTGCAAAAGGTAAAGGCAGAAACAGGCATGAAAACTGCCACAGAAGTTGCCAATGCCACACACGTAAAGTTGGCTTTAGAGCATGACATTGATTTGTTGTGGATTGGAGCACGATCTACCGTAAGTCCATTTATTGTTCAAGAAATTGCAGATGCTTTGCAAGGAACCGATAAGATTGTGTTGGTAAAAAACCCTGTCAACCCAGATTTGGCACTTTGGTTGGGTGGTATTGAAAGATTATACACGGCAGGAATTAAAAATTTGGGGGTAATTCACAGAGGTTTTTCTACCTATGAAAAATCGAATTATAGAAACATTCCAGAATGGCAAATCGCCATTGAATTGCAAAACAAGTTTCCAGACTTGCCATTAATTTGTGATCCTTCTCATATTACAGGAAAAAGAGATATGATTTTTGACGTTTCTCAAACCGCATTAGATTTGAATTTTGACGGGTTGATGATCGAAACACATACCGACCCAGATAATGCGTGGAGTGATGCAGCACAACAAGTAACACCTGCATCCTTGGTACAAATTATGAAAGATTTAAAAATAAGAAAAGTCACAAATACCGATGCGGCATATAAAGATTCGTTAAACAATTTAAGAGCACAGATTACTGTTGTAGACAATCAGTTGATTGAAATGTTAGGAAAACGAATGAAGGTTGCTGATCAGATTGGTGTGTTGAAGAAAGACAAGAATGTGGCGGTATTGCAATCTAAACGATGGAATGAGATTCTAGGAAATATGATTTTAGAAGGAAGTGATAAAGGCTTGAGTGAAGAGTTTGTATTGCGTATGTTTAAGGCAATTCACCAAGAATCGATCAATCATCAAGAGAAGATTATCAATAGCTAATTGTTGTTGTGTACTAAGAAAGAAAGTAGTGCATATTTTTAAACGTTAGACCTCGCAGGTTTTATATGCTGAACTTGTTTACCCTGAATTTATTTCAGTGTTTCAGTATTTAATCTGTGAGGTCTTTTTTGTAAAAACCCAAAAATAATTAGTTACTTTGTTAGATCGTAATTAGCGAACCAATCATGCAGCAATTTAATCGTTTAACAATTCAACAATTCATCAACCCAATACTCTAGCCAATGACAGGAATCGTATACAAATCTACTGGGAGTTGGTATTTGGTGAAAGCTGAGGAAGGGGCTTTTTATGAGTGTAGAATCAAAGGGAAATTCAGATTAGAAGGTATCAAGAGTACCAATCCAATTGCTGTTGGGGATGTTGTTGATTTTGAAGTTGAAACCAACAACAATGCCACAACAGGTGTTATCAATGCTATTCACGATCGAAAAAATTACATCATCCGTAAATCTGTCAATCTTTCTAAGCAAACACAGATTATCGCATCTAATATAGATCAAGTTTTTTTATTGGTCACGATTGATAACCCACCAACATTTACGAGCTTTATCGATCGTTTTTTAGTGACTTCAGAAGCTTATTCCGTCACTACAATTCTAGTGTTTAATAAAATAGATTCCTATCAATTAAAGCAGCGAGCAGAAGTGCTCTATTTGAAAGATATTTATGAAAAAATTGGTTATCAATGTCTTGAAGTTTCTGCTACCGAAAACACCAATGTTGCTGCCGTAAAAGAATTGATGCTTGGTAAAACAAGCATGTTTGTAGGGCATTCTGGTGTTGGAAAATCTACTTTGGTCAATGCTATTGAGCCTACTTTAAACTTGAAAACTAAAGAAATTTCTGACCAACATAAGCAAGGAAAACACACCACAACTTTTGCAGAAATGTTTGACCTTAGTTTTGAAGCTAAAATTATTGATACTCCCGGAATTAAAGGCTTTGGTGTTGTTGATATGAATAAGGAAGAGGTTGATGATTATTTTCCAGAATTTTTAGCTATTAAAAATGATTGTAAATTTAACAACTGCTTGCATGTAGAAGAACCAAAGTGTGCAGTAAAAGTAGCCGTAGAAAATGAAGAGATTTCTCCTTCTAGATACAAGAGCTATTTGCATATCATTGCAGGAGAAGAAGAGCATTATAGAACTGATATTTGGGAGTAATGTCTTTGCGTTTTCTAAGAATCTAACAATTTAATTATCAAAAACCTTAGTATGAAGGCCGTTATTCAAAGAGTTTCCAGTGCAAGTGTTACCATTTCAGGAAAAAAAGTAGCCTCCATTCAAACAGGGCTGCTAGTGCTTCTTGGTATTGCAGAAGAAGATGCACAAGAAGATATTGTTTGGCTCTCAAAAAAAATTTCCCAACTCCGTATTTTTAATGATGCCAATAAAGTGATGAACCATTCGTTGCTCGATATTGATGGAGATGTGATTGTAGTAAGTCAGTTTACCCTACAGGCAGGAACAAAAAAAGGAAATAGGCCTAGCTATATAAAAGCCGCCAAACCAGAAATAGCCATTCCGTTGTATGCAGGTTTTGTAAAACAATTAGAAAAAGACGTGGGCAAGAAGGTGCAAACAGGTCAGTTTGGTGCAGATATGAAAGTAGCATTAATCAATGATGGACCGGTTACTATTCTTATTGACACCTTAAAAAAATGTTAAATAGTTAAAAAACACTTTCCATGGAAACTATTTTTAACATACATTTACATTCAATTAAAAATTATTAAATTTAAAAACATGAAAAAATTATTATTTACAGTAGTGCTAGTTGCTTTAGCGCTTGTTTCGTTTACAAGTTTACAACAAAATGAAGGGGTTTTATTGAGCGATTCACAGTCTGTTTTAATAGCTGATACTGTTGGAAATGTGGACGTTTCAAGCTCTGTAATAGCATGGAAAGGATTTAAGCCAACGGGAAGTCATAATGGAACGATTCTGTTAAAAGAGGGTTTTATGCAGATTAAAAAAGGAACGTTAACAGGAGGAACGTTTGTTGTTGATATGACTTCAATTAAGGATGCTGATGGAAGTAAAAGGTTAGAAGGGCATTTGAATTCTTCAGACTTTTTTGATGTTAAAAAATACCCGACGTCTACATTTGTAATTACAAGCATCGCAGAAGAAAATGGAAAGTTAGCCGTAACAGGAAATTTAACCCTTAAAGAGGTGACAAAAAGCATTACAATTCCTGCCTCTATTATTAAAGTTGATGGTTTGATTACTTTTAAAAGTGAAACCTTTCAAGTAAACAGAGCAGATTTTAATATAAAGTATAAATCTAAATCGTTCTTTGCGAATCTAAAAGATAAGTTTATCAAAGACATGATGGAAATCTCTTTTGAAGTAAAAGAAGCGAAGTAGTAACTAAAGCGCTTTTTAAAAACAGGCCCCAAATCATTTTTGATTTGGGGCTTGTTTTATAAAGGGATCGCCGTAGAGTTTTTGATCTCTCCAATGGTAAAGATGCTGTGTGTGCTTCCAATATGCTTTAGAGCAGTTAATTTGGTAAGCATAAAATCTCTGTAGGCTTCCATGTCTTTAACGTGGATTTTTAAAATGTAGTCGTAATCTCCACTTACATGAAAGCATTCTGAGACTTCGTCTAGTTTTGTAATTTCTCTTTCAAAGGTGGTCACATACTCTTTTGTATGTTGAATCAATTTGATATGACAAAAAACCAAGAATGATTTATCGATTTTGTTTTTATGAATCAGCGCCACATACTGTTTGATGACTTGTTCTTTTTCTAATTTTTTAATACGCTCGTAAACAGCAGTAACAGAAAGGTTTAGTTGCAGCGATAACTTTTTGGTGGTTTGTTTGCTGTCGTTTTGCAGTAAATTGATAAGTTTTTTGTCAATGGCGTCTAGTTGCATGCTGAAAATATTTCTAAAAAATAAAATTATTTAAAGTTTGATAGTTTTTAAAACTAAAATAACATTCAAATATAGAAAATAAATCTGTATAAATTCGGTTTGATTGATTATTAGTCTGATTATTCGTTATTTTGCATGATAAAACTACAATTATGAAATTCAAGCCAGCAGACAATATCCAAGATTTACAGTACTTCGGAGAATTTGGAGGTGTAAACCCATCCATTTCAGATTCATCAACCTATACTTTTTTATCGGCAAAAACAATGTTCGATACCTTTGAAGGAAATGCAGACGGTTGTTATTTATATTCTCGTCATACATCGCCAAGTAATTTGTATTTAGGAGAAGCCTTAGCGGCCATGGAAGGAACGGAAACTGCCAATGTTGCCGCCTCTGGAATGGGCGCTATTACACCCGTGTTGTTGCAATTGTGCGACGCAGGAGATCATATTGTGTCGAGTAGAACTATTTACGGAGGAACTTATGCCTTTTTAAAGAATTTTACCCCACGATTAAACATTCAAACAAGCTTCGTAGACATTACCAAGTTAGAGGTTGTAGAAGCCGCGATTACAAAAAACACAAAAGTGTTGTATTGTGAGTCGGTTAGTAACCCTTTGTTAGAAGTTGCAGACATTAAAGGATTGGCTGCCTTGGCAAAAAAACACAATCTAAAATTGGTGGTAGACAATACTTTTTCTCCACTATCAATTTCTCCAGTAAAATTAGGGGCTGATGTTGTGGTGCATAGTTTAACAAAATTCATCAACGGTTCTTCAGATACTGTTGGAGGTGTGGTTTGTGGAACGCAAGAGTTTATAGATTCTTTAAAAAGTGTCAACGACGGAGCAAGCATGTTATTGGGTTCTACCATGGATAGTTTGCGAGCGTCATCTGTTTTAAAGAACATGAGAACCTTGCATATCAGAATGAAACAACACAGCTTAAATGCCAGCTATTTAGCAAATAAATTTGAAGCTGATGGATTGACAACTGTGTATCCAGGATTAGAATCACACCCTTCTCACACCTTGTTTAAATCGATGTGGAATGAAGAGTATGGTTTTGGAGGCATGTTAACACTTGATGTTGGGTCTTTAGAAAAAGCCAATGAATTGATGGAGTTAATGCAGCACAAAAACTTAGGATATTTAGCCGTGAGTTTAGGTTTTTATAAAACCTTATTTTCTGCTCCAGGAAGCTCTACATCTTCAGAAATATCTGAAGAAGAGCAAGCAGAAATGGGCTTAACAGATGGGTTGATTCGTTTTTCTATCGGATTAGACAATGATATCAAAAGAACCTACCAAATGATGAAAGCCTGTATGAAGGAAGTGGGTATTTTATAGCCGCATTTTTTTCAAAAAAAATAAAAAGCTTGAAGTTTTCTTCAGGCTTTTTTTTCGTTTGCGTACTCCCTACTAAAATCGTAACATTACACAGTAAAAAAAGACACCATGCAAGACAATACAAATAACGCTGAAATACAAGTTGGCAATCAAAAAATTAAGGAGAATAAAGAACTCAATATTTGGGAAGCTTTGATTCCTGTTTTTGCATTGATAGGAATGCTTTTTTACAATGTGTTTTTTGTATATGGTGATGATGCTTTGAGCGGAAGTAACCAGTTTGTTTTATTGATGGGAGCTGCTGTTGCAGCAATAGTTGGTTTTAGAAATAAAGTTTCTTATAAACAAATGATGGAAGAAGTGGCAGAGAATGTGAAGTCCACAACAGGTGCATTGTTAATCTTATTAATGGTAGGTGCATTGGCAGGAACCTGGTTGATTAGTGGAATCATTCCGTCGATGATTTATTACGGATTGCAAATATTGAATCCGACCATATTTTTAGCGGCCAGTGTGATTATTTGTGCAATTATTTCGATTGCAACTGGTAGTTCTTGGACTACTTCGGCAACGGTAGGAATTGCGTTGGTTGGTATTGGAAATACCTTAGGAATTTCTGCAGGAATGACAGCTGGAGCCGTATTGTCTGGCGCTTATTTTGGAGATAAAATGTCACCACTTTCAGATACAACGAATTTAGCGCCAGTTATGGCAGGAGGTGAATTATTTGATCATATCAAATACATGTCAATTACAACGATTCCTACCATACTTATAACCTTAGTCGTTTTTATAATAATTGGATTTACAATAAATACCACAGGAGCTCCAGATATTTCTGATAAATTAACAGCAATTGATGCAGCGTTTAATATTTCTCCTTGGCTATTCCTAGTGCCAGTAGTCGTCGTTTTTATGATTATAAAAAAAACACAGCCTTTAGTGGCATTGTTAGTCGGAACACTTTTAGGAGGAGTCGTCGCAATTATTGCGCAACCAGATATTGTTGCCAAAGTTGCAGGAGCTGATTCATTGACATTTAATTCCGCTTATAAAGGAGTGATGAATGCAATGACCGTTAACTCTTCTGTAGTAACAACAAGTGCAGAATTGAACGATTTGTTTTCTGCAAAAGGAATGAGTGGTATGTTAGGAACCATTTGGTTGATTATATGTGCGATGGTTTTTGGAGGAGTCATGGATGCTATTGGAGCTTTAGCGAGAATTAGTAAAGCTTTATTAAGCTTGGCATCATCTGTATTTGGGCTTTTTGCAAGTACGGCGGCAAGTTGTTTAGCCTTGAATATCACAGCTTCTGATCAGTATTTAGCGATTGTAATTCCTGGAAAAATGTTTAAAAAAGCTTATGAAGACAAAGGGTTAGCACCAGAAAATTTGAGTAGAACCTTAGAAGATTCTGGAACGGTAACTTCAGTATTAATCCCTTGGAATACTTGTGGAGCATATCAATCAGGTGTGTTAGGGGTTGGAGTGGGGGAGTATTTCTTTTATGCGATCTTTAACTGGTTAAGCCCTTTTATGACGTTATTTTTTGCTGCGTTCAATATCAAAATAAAGCAATTGATAAAAAAATAAACGAACTTTTTACTTCGGATACGTATCAGATGAAAGCCTGGAAGTAGTGGTTAAATAAACCAATTCCAAACCAATCCGAAGCGAATTGTAAAATCTCTGTACGGGTAATTGGGTGCCGAAAAATAATTCTTTTCTGTGTAATCAGAAGTTACATTCTCAATCTTAAAATAAATACGCGTTCTTCTAATTTGTGCATTTATAAAAAAGTCTACAGTTGGATACCCAATTTCTGTTGTGTTTTGCAATCTAAATTCATTCAATAAGGGATCCAACGCATTTGCGTTGTACTTAGAAAAGTATTTAAAGGTAATCCCGGTTTGTAAAAACAAGGGGTTTCCCTTAAATAAAAAAGAAGAATAGTACAAGGTGTTTCTTGTTACAAAACTAGGTACCTTGAATACAGCACTTCCAGTACTTGCTTTTTGAAACAAAAAGGTATTGTTCAATGCAAACTTTCCAACGGTAAATTCATTGCTCGCTTTTATTTTTAAATAGGTAATGTTTTCTGCCGCTTGTTGCGGTTTAGAATCCATATCAAAATAGGTATAGTTTTCTATATTGGTAATATCTGCGGAAGCCTGTAGCCATTTTGTATCCATACCAACATGAATATTTCGAGTGTTTGTATTTTTAAAATTATTATTCTGCCAGTTGTACTTATCATAAGCACTTTGAAAAAGAATGGTGTTGAAATTTGGAGATTTCGAGTTGAGAGAAATACTCCCTTTTGCAGTAAATAAACTGTCTTTTTGATACTTTGCTTGGCTATAAAAAGTACTACCAGATAAGCGTCCTGTTCCCGGAGAAATGTGTGCCTCGGTAGTTAGCTGAAAATTTTTGATTGTCGCTTTCCAATCTGCACCAAAAGAAACAGCAGAGCCTTTTAATTTTGGATCGGTAATTACAGTTGTATTGGTGTTTAGAACGGCATTATATCCGTAGCTATAATTCGTTATGTTTGATTGTACTCTAAAAGTACCCAATACATATCTTGAGTTGAACTCTAAGAACAACTGATTGTGTATAAATCGGTTTTCTACTTTTTCAGAAACATCAGCACTAGCACTTGTTGAACCAAAAAAATCGGTATTTATGGTTGTTTGGTTAAATTCATAGAGTTTAAGTTCATTCGTAAATACATGTCCAATTTTTAAATTTGTAAACTGTTTTTGAATGCTGTCTTTTGAGGAGAAAAGCTTATAGTTGTGTTCAAAATAAAATCGTTTTCCTTCTAGTTTTGTGTCGGTGCCTTCTAAATTCACATCCAGCCTTCCTCGGTCAGTAAAATTAGAATCGTCAGCGATGAAATTGGCCAAAGAAGCGCTTGTCAGTCCGCCACTTTCAGTGTTGAATAGGTCTTGTGAGCTGAGGTGTCCTTTTAAGAAATAGCGTTTGTTTTTGGTGTTGTAGCTAAAAACAGTTCTAAAATTTCCGTGACTTGTTAAAGAGTTTCTGTAATTTCCTAAAGACCGCAAGCCTTTGTAAGCAATACCAGCATTAAATCGCTTTGAGAAATTAAGGGTAAATAATGTTTCTAGAACCTGTCCTTGCTCTATACCTGTTCTGTATAGTATTTCAGTTGTTGGTGTAGGTACTTCATAATAATTAATGTCTTTTGTTTCTAAATAATAAAAGTGTTTTGCTTGCATTCCAATATTTGGAAGCCATGTAGGGTTGTTAAATTGATAGCCCAACTGATTAAAAGTTTGTCCTTGGTTGTGAAATGCTAACAACTCAAAATTATCTTTTCGTAAAAAATTGTAGTTGTATTCTTTTAAAATAGTCAACGTAGTGTCAATATAGGTCGTGTCTTTTTTAAAAGAAATAATTTTATAGTCTGTGTATTTTGTTGTGCCACTAAGTTTTATACGCGTTCGTTTCTTGGGTAAAGAGTCGTTAGAATCTAAAAAAAGTTGCTCTTTGTTTTTCAAAAAGTTTTCTTTGCTTACTCTCTTTTTTATTTGAGAAAATAGCAATTGGTTCCCCAGAAAGGAACAGCAAAAAATTAAAAGTAAAAGTTTCTTCATCTAAAAAAATAGTACAACAAATGTAAAATATTTAAACGGAAATAAGGGTGAATACATTCAACGAAAAAATGTTACTTTGTAATCATGTTAAAATTGAATTATAGCGGATGTATTTTAGAGGCAGGAACTGACGAAGCAGGAAGAGGCTGTTTGTCTGGTCCTGTAGTTGCAGCAGCGGTTATTTTACCGGAAAACTTTGAACACCCTTTTTTAAATGATTCTAAGAAATTGACAGAAAAACAGCGCGAATTATTACGGCCATTTATAGAAAAACACGCCATTTCTTTTGGAGTTTCTTTTGTAGATCATACAGAAGTAGATGCCATAAATGTGTTACAAGCGTCAATTACGGGCATGCATCGAGCTATTGAGCAGCTAAGCCCAATTCCAAAATTTATCATTGTTGATGGAAATAAATTCAAGTCTTTTAAAGAAATCCCACATCAAACGATTGTAAAAGGCGATGCAAAATTTATGAGTATTGCGGCAGCTTCTGTGTTGGCAAAAACCTATCGTGATGCGTTTATGGAGAAGCTTGATCAAGAGTTTCCTAAGTATAACTGGAAACAGAACAAAGGCTATCCAACAAAACAACATCGAGATGCTATTCGAGAATTTGGGATTACAAAATACCACAGAAAAACCTTTAAATTACTTCCAGATCAGCTTAAATTAAAGTTGTAAAATATCTCTAAAATCAATAAAACTTCAGTTACTTTAGCAATCTTAATTTTACCAAATGATTAAAAGAACCAGAGCAGAAATTTCAAAATGTATCATTCATAAAGTTGCTAATAAATACAATAGCGGAAGTAATTCTTTTTCAGAAAACACTCTTCGTTTTGATGAAGATAGCTATCAATTAATGCTACCTTTTTTATTAAAACCTTTTGCAAATGCTACCCAGAGTTTTCGTTTTAGCCACCATGCAGATGTTCGTTTAAATGAAATGAATAGCTATACATCTGCTGTCTTTAAAGATGAAGCAACCTTTGTAGAGAACTCAAAAAATATTGTCAATCATTTGTATGAGCAATCGAATTCTGCACAAATAAAAAAGGGAGATGTAATTGTGGCGCTTATTGAAGGTATTGAATATAAAGATATTTTAACAGAAGCTATTGGTGTTTTTAAAGTAGAGAATAAAATAGATTTTTTTCAAACCTATTTAGAAGAGGGTAGTTTTGATGTTGCAGTGCAACAAGGAATTAGCACTAAAAAAATTGACAAGGGTTGTTTGATTTTAAACACTACGGATACTGAAGGAACGGTAGTTTTAAGTGTAGATAATAACAATTATGATGCACAATATTGGATTAAAAATTTTTTAAGTGTAAAATTCGCTGATGATAAGAATCAGCATACACAAAGCTATTTAGAACTGTGTAAAGAGTTTTCTGAAGAGGTGATAAAACCAGAGTTTGGAAAGCAAGAGCAGGGTCAGTTTTTAGCAAATACTGTTGATTATTTTAAAGAAAATGAAATGGTAAGTGTTGAGGCGTTTAAAGACGAACTTTTTGAAGAAGACAAACACAAAGGAATGTTTGATGACTACAAGAAGCATTTTGAAACCTTAAATGAAGTATTGATTAGAAATAATTTTGAAGTTTCTGATGTTGTGCTAAAAAAAGAAAAGAAAAAAATAAAAACGAGTATCAAGTTAGATACGAATATAGAAATTAAATTAGATATTGATGCGCCAGATGCTGCTTCAGAATATTTAGAAAGAGGTTTTGATGAAGAAAAGAAAATGAAATATTACAAAGTATATTTCAACGAAGAAAAATAGGAAGTTATTTTTCTTTACCTGTAACAAATCCTTCCACTTCAAACAATTCTTTAAAGTGTTTTAGAATTTTCTGCTTTACTTCGTCTAACGGAACCTTTTTACCTAATTCTGCTTCCATAGAAGTGACTGCTTTGCCGCGAATTCCACAGGGAATGATGTGGTCAAAATACCCTAAATCTGGAGTTGCATTCAATGCAAAACCGTGCATGGTTAACCATCGGCTGGTTCGAATTCCCATAGCACAAATTTTACGAGCAAAGGGTGTTCCGACACCAAGCCAAACTCCCGTTTCGCCTTTGCTTCGTTCGCCTTTTAGTCCATATTCAGCAATTGTTTTAATGATCACTTCTTCTAATAAACGCAGGTATTTATGAATGTCAGTAAAGAAGTTTTCTAGATCTAAAATAGGGTAGCCAACAATTTGCCCAGGGCCATGATAGGTAATGTCACCACCTCTGTTGATGGCGTAAAAACTTGCTTCTTTTTCTTTCAATTGTGCTTCATTTAAAAGCAAGTTGCTTGCATCTCCGCTTTTTCCTAGGGTGTACACATGCGGATGCTCAACAAATAAAAAGTGATTTGGAGTGATGGTATTCTTTTCATTTCTGCGATTGTCAATTTTAATTGCTACAATCTCTTGTAGTTTTTCTGTTTGATAATCCCAAGTCTCCTTATAATCTTTGGCTCCTAAGTCTTTAAGTTGTACAGTTTTATTTGTCATTTCTAAGGAACAAAGATAAATATTTAATTATATTTGTCTACATAAGATGTGCCTAATAACTTTTAAATTGCTACTTATGAAAAGAAATGCTTGTTTTCCATTAATAATGCTGTTTTTTTATTTGATAAGTTCGTCTGTTGTTGGACAAGAAGTTTGGGAAAAAATACCAAAGACGCGCTCTTTTATGCCCTCAAAATTGGAATTTAAAGAATCTAAACCTTCAGATTTTGAACTGTATGCAGCGGATTTAAAATCGTTAAGCAAAAAATTAATAAACACAACTTCTAGAAAGGCGAAAAGCGCGGCTAATGTTGTTGTAAAATTGCCTACCCCTATGGGTGTTCAACAATTTTTGGTAAAGGAGGCTTCTGTTTTTTCTGATGAATTAGCAGCTAAATTTCCGAGTATAAAATCATATGTTGGTATTGGTTTAGATGATCCTACAGCAATGGCGAGGTTTAGTAAATCTGCTAAAGGGTTTCATGCCATGATATCTTCAGGAAATTATCCGTTGTATTTGATAGATCCTTATACAAAAGACAAGCGCACATCGATTGCCTATTTTAAAAAAAACGGAGCAAAAAGTGATTTTGAATGTTTGGTTTCCGAAAGTAAAAAGGCATTGAATAATACAACGGTTTCTAGCACGATGAGTGATGGAAAACTACGAACCTATCGATTGGCTTTAATTGCAACAGGTGAATATTCACAATTTCATTTGGCAGGAAGTGGAGCGACTACAGATGCTGATAAAAAAGGAGTGGTCTTGGCAGCAATGAACACAACGATGACCCGTGTAAACGGTATTTTTGAAAGAGACCTAGGGGTAACGATGGAAATTGTTAGCAACAACACAAGCCTTATTTTTTTAGATGGAGCTACAGATAACCTTACAGATAATGATGCGGGTGATTTAATTGATGAGTCACAGGCCTTGTGTGATGCAACCATTGGAACTTCAAATTATGATATTGGTCACGCCTTTAGTACTGGAGCGGGTGGTTTGGCCGGTTTAGGAGTGGTGTGTTTGGTTGGGCAAAAAGCATTAGGCGTTACGGGTTCTGGTAGTCCAGTAGGAGATACTTTTGATATTGATTATGTTGCACATGAAATAGGGCATCAATTTGGTGCAAATCATACACAAAATAATGACTGCCAAAGAAATGGAACTACTGCAGTAGAACCAGGAAGTGCTTCTACCATAATGGGCTATGCAGGTATTTGTTCGCCAAATGTACAAATGAATAGTGATGCTTACTTTCATGCAGTGAGCATTGCACAAATGTGGAATTCTGTAATAACAACGGCAACTTGCGGAGTTGAAACAGCAACAAGCAATGCAGTTCCTGTGGTAAACGCAGGGGCTGATTTTGTCATTCCAAAAGCAACAGCTTTTGTGCTAAAGGGAAGTGCTACGGATGCAGATACAGGAAATAGTCTGACTTATAATTGGGAGCAAATAGATGCTGAAATTGCCACCATGCCACCGTCACTTACAAGTACAGAAGGCCCGGCATTTAGATCCTTGCCTTCATCTACATCGCCAAATAGATACCTGCCTGCAATAGCAACTGTTCTATCTGGTTATACTGCTTCTACTTGGGAAGTTGTTTCTACAGTGGCAAGAGTGTATAATTTTTCTTTGACCGTTAGAGATAACGTGGCAAATGGAGGAGCAACAGGAAGAGACGATGTAAAAATTACAGCAGACGTAAATTCAGGACCTTTTAAAGTGACCTCGCAGACCTCTGCAACTACTTTAAACGGAAACTCTACACAAACCATTACTTGGAATGTTGCAAATACCGATGGGGTATCTGTAAACTGTACACATGTAAATATTTTATTATCTACAGATGGCGGGTTAACATACCCAAATATATTGTTAGCAAATACACCAAACGACGGCACACAAGATGTGATACTCACAAATACAACAACAACGAAAGCTAGAATTATGGTTGAAGCGGTTGATAATATTTTTTATGCAGTGAATACAACTACTTTTTCTATTGATGAAGTGGTTGCAAATGTCAATGAATTTTCATTTGCTAATTTTAAGGTGTATCCAAATCCATCAAAAGGAAAAATAAGAGTACGCTTTGATGTTATTTCTACAGAGAAAGTAACGGTTCAATTAGTTGATTTGTTAGGGAGATTGGTTGATGAAAGAGTGTATACACATACGGCTACTAATTTTTCTGAAGAGATAAATTACAACAATATAACAAGTGGCTTGTACTTGCTACATGTTAAAAATGGCGGAAAAAAGAGCACTAAAAAATTGCTAATTAATTAAATCTAGTATTTTTGTCTTGTTAAATTTTTAAGATGTCTATAGAAGTTTCTGCTGTTTCAAAAATGTATGCCCATCAAAAGGCATTGGATGCTGTTTCTTTTACGGTAGATACAGGTTCTGTGGTTGGGTTTTTAGGACCTAATGGCGCTGGAAAATATACCTTAATGAAAATCATAACAGGATATGTCAATCCTACAGAAGGAGCGGTTTTGGTTAGCGGAATTAACGTATTATAAAATCCAATTGAGGCTCAAAAAAACATTGGCTATTTGCCAGAACACAATCCTTTGTATGCAGAGATGTATGTGAAAGAATACCTGCAATTTCAAGCCAATTTGTACAAGGTGTCAAAAGATTCGGTTGCTAAAATGATTGCAAAAGTTGGTTTGCTTCCAGAAGCACATAAAAAGATAAGGCAGTTGTCTAAAGGTTATCAACAGCGGGTGGGCTTGGCAGCAGCCTTGATACACAATCCAGAAGTGTTAATTTTAGACGAACCCACTACAGGTTTAGACCCTAATCAATTGGTAGAAATCAGGGCGTTGATCAAAGAGATTGGCAAAGAAAAAACCGTGTTGTTTTCTACGCATATACTACAAGAAGTAGCGGCAGTTTGTGATCGTGTAATTATTATTAAAGAAGGAAAGCTTGTTTTTGATAAATCGCTAAATGAAATCAGACTACACCAGAATCAGGTAATAGAAGTAACCTTTGATTATAAGATAGAAGCACAATTTATTAAGCAATTACCTTATTTAGATACTTATAAAAACAACTATGATACAACCTGGCTTTTAACGTTTAAAACTACAGAAGATATGCGAGCTGTTGTGTTTGATTTTGCAAAAGAAAACGGCTTAAAAATTTTAGGATTGAACACAAAAAATCAGCAATTAGAAGAGTTGTTTAGAGCGCATACTCGTTGATAACTGTTCCTGAAAGGGTATTAATGATTGCGTTTTAAAATCAAAAAATGTGAGTCCATTACATTTCCTGTAAAAATATAATCTCCAAAGGGAGCGGCTACAGTTGCTCCAGACATGCTACTGCCATCTTCCGTATAGATGCTTTCAATGGTATAGTTGCCTTTTTCTTTATAGGTAATTTTTATAATTTCTGAAGGAGCTGTTTTTTTCTTTCCTTGGGCGTATGCTTTAAATCGTAAGAGGTTAGGGTGCCCTCCAATCCAGAGGTTTCCTTGGGTGTCAATTTCAATATTATCAACACCAAATCCGCAGGGAATGTCTTCTATAAAATTGAGTGATCCATTGTTGTTTTTTGAATACACCTTAACCAAAAATTTGCGAGGCGATGCCACAAATAAGAGGTTGCGTTTTGCATCAAAATTGATACCATTGGCATAGGCAATTCCGCCGGCAACTTCGGTGTAATTTTTGCCGTCAAAATACACCACATTTGAAATAGAACGACCTCCGTATTCTTCAAAAAAGAGACCAATACCTTCTGTATATCTGTGGTCATTTGTAAAATAAAATCGATTTTCATCTAGCAAAACAATATCGTTGGGGCTAATCATGGCGGGATCTGTCAATGTTTTTTTGTGTGCTAAGCTATCGCCAAGGAGTGTAAAAACTTCAATAGCACTTCCTTTGGGTGTATGGTTTATTGCCATTACGGTATAGGTGCTGTCTGTTTTTAACATCGAAATTCCGTGAGGTGCAAATGATGTTGGAAAGTTGGCAGTAAGCAATGTTGTTTTAAAATCGGTGTTTTTTAGATCTATAAAATAGAGGCCTCCAAACTCTTTTTTGGTAGCAGGGAGTTTATTTCTACTAGTGGCAGAAACCAAAGCAAAACTATCTAGCGCATTTAGGGTAATGTCTTCAGCACCTTTTATTGGGACTTCTTTGAAGATTGTTCCATTAAATTGGTTTTTTACAGTTCTGAAAAAACCGGTGCTTATAAGGATGTTTGTAATAAAAAGAAGCAATAAAACTCCCAGAATCGCTACAATTTGCTTGATTTTTTTCATGGATTGAGTATGATTAGTTATATGGTTTAGCGACTAATTTAGGGAATACATACGTGTTACGGTTTCAAAAGTTAATATAAAAAATGATTTTATTGTTGTTTAGATGATGTTTGTTGTTTTTTTAATAGCCACTTTATAGGTATATTGTTTTTATGTCAATTTGTTTATTAGCAGCTACTTTAAACTTTGTTTTCTTAAAATTTGGACGATTTAGTAGGTTGATAGAGGTCATATTAGAAAACCCAATTCCTTCTTTAGGATACAGCCACTTTTTATCAATCTTTCCATTTTGATTTTCATCATGTAAAATACTAACTGCATACTCTCCTTTGGGTAGGTCTTTAAATGTTACGGTAGAAGAAGTGTCTGTTATTTTTGATTTTTTTTGAAGATAATATTTTTTAAATTTTTCATCAGGAATCGTTCCGTTTGTATTATAAAGTGAAAACTGGACGACTCCTTTTGAGCTTTTTAAATCAGTAACATGAACCGTTAGGCTGTAGGTTTTTATATGGGTTTGAGATGACATTGCTGTAGTAGTGAAAATTACTGCAATGATTAATTTTATTATTGTTTTCATTTTTATCTAATAATTAATAGTTCGTAAAAGACTAACTTATGTGTAAGGTTTTTAGCGAGTTATTTCTGAAATCCAGAAATGGTTTGTTAATTTCATCCTAAATTATATGAGGTGTTGGCTTTAATTGCCAGCAAATGGTGTTCCAAAAATTCCGACCCCAAGTTCTGCCCATATTAGTAATAAAATTATAATTGCAATTAAGAGAATAATTTTTCTTTTGTTTTTCATTTTTCTAAAGGCTTATTCTATTGGTTCTACCAGTTCATGCTTTTTTATTAAGAATAGTGCGTACAACAGGCAAGGTAATGCAAGTAGTGTAATAAAAGCCGCATTTTCTATTGACATTGATTCGCTTATTGTTTCTTTTATCGGAAGTCCAGTAGCGTCTAATTTTGCGACAAAATCAATAATTGCGTGAATAATTATTAGCGGATAAATTCTTTTCGTGATGACTAATAAAAACCCAAACATTGCGCCAATAAAGGTTGCAAAGCCAATTTGCGATAGTTCTCCATAAATCCCTTTGTCAAATTTTATCAAGTGGATAAGTCCAAAAAAAAGAGCAGAAATGAATACCGATAGGATGATATTCTTTTTTGTTTTTTTAAAGCGGTTTATTAAATGAGATTGTAAAAACCCTCGAATACTCAATTCTTCTGCAAAACCAATTGATATGGAATAAATTAGAAGTGTCAGAATATTGAGAATTAGAATATTCGTATTTACATCGTCCATTATAAAGGCATTGAGTAATGCTAAATAAATAAGTGGGAAAATTAATAGATACCATTTCTTTAGTTTTGTTCCTTTTATTCCTGCAATTTTAGTAAGTCCGTTTTTTTTGATGAAGAAATAAGAAACTAAAATTAAAAGTATATTCGCACCAATGCTTAATAACGTGTGGGCTTGATATGATTCAATTCCGTTTTCTGTTAATTGGTGTGAAAAATATTCTCTTGTTAATAAAATCAGCAGCAATGCTATGATAAAAATTGTAAGTTGTTTCCAGAATTGTTGCTTGTCCATATTTTGATTTAATTGCGAAGTAGCAGCTTCGTGATTTTACGCCATGTGAAGATAGGCTTTTTTTCCGTTGGGTAGTTTTATAACGTTTTTTGTTTATGGTGTAATCAAACTATATTGTGTAATTTCTGCTTCTGTCATCCAATAAATAGAATTGGCAGGGGTGCATTTATGGTGAAGTAATAAAAACTTTCTACTTGTTGTTTTGTAAAACCAACAGAAATGTAGTAATTGATATAAGGTAGATGATTGGCGTGGCCTACAGGAAAATCTGTAGCAGTTTCATTATCACCTGCCCAAGAATGAACACCAATTTTAATATTACTTCCTTTTGTTCTTTGTATGCCTGCAATAAAAAAATCTACTCCACCAGAAGCGATTTCACCATTGTCCATTAAATGAATATTAATTCCCTTTTGATGAATCTCCTTTTATTTGAATATTTTTTATCAATCCATTTTCAATAGCATTAATTTCTGCTTGAATTGGGCTTTATTTTTGAGCAAAGCAATTGCTAATAAGACTTAAAAAGAAAATTAAAAAATAGATTTTTTTCATAATAATGGTTTTAATTACCTACGTTTAGTATAAGAAACGTAGGGCAATTAATAAGCACTTTCGTTTCAGTTTATATTTAGCGGACT
>JAQWOR010000034.1 GCA_029245785.1 Polaribacter sp. | reverse complement strand
GTTCGCCCATTAAAGTGGCACGCGAGCTGGGTTCAGAACGTCGTGAGACAGTTCGGTCTCTATCTGCTGTGGGCGTTAGAAATTTGCGTGGATCTGACTCTAGTACGAGAGGACCGAGTTGGACTGACCTCTAGTGTACCTGTTGTTTCGCCAGAAGCATTGCAGGGTAGCTACGTCGGGAAGGGATAAGCGCTGAAAGCATATAAGCGCGAAACCCACCACAAGATGAGATTTCTTTAAAGGGTCGTTGGAGATTACAACGTTGATAGGCTACAGGTGTAAAGGCAGTAATGTCATAGCCGAGTAGTACTAATAACCCATAGGCTTATGTACAGTCTTCCTACTGTTTCGGCAGTAGGAAGCGAAACTCTTTTTGATTATAAAATTCTATATAAATGAGTGCTTGAACGTGTTCAAGACAAGCGATATTATTAGACCAGTATGTTAATATATACAGTACCAAGAAATTGATACTGAAAGACTTAAGGTGGTTATAGCGATGGGGCTCACCTCTTCCCATTCCGAACAGAGAAGTTAAGCCCATTTGCGCCGATGGTACTGCCGTAAGGTGGGAGAGTAGGTCGCTGCCTTTCTTTACTATTGATAAAACTCAATAGCATAATCCTCAATCTATTTTAGATTGAGGATTTTTTTTTGAAATATAAAATACTATTCAAAATTTACGTTATAATAGATATTTATTATTCCTTTGCTTAAACTTATGAAAATAGCGAAACTCATGTTGTTTTTTTTCCTTTGCCATGTGTCAATCAATGCACAAGTTGGAGGAGAGCGTGTGTATGAGTTTTTAAACATCGCTACTTCTGCAAGACAAATTGCATTGGGTGGTAAAGTGTTAACACTTATAGACGACGTGAATCAGCCTCTTTGGAACCCGGCTGTTATAAATACTGATTTAGATAATCAGCTAGCGGTTAATTATACAAGTTATTTGGCGGGAATTAATATAGGCTCGGTTTCATACTCAAAAATGATTAATAGACATTTTGGTACCATCCACGCAGGGATTACTTATTTAAATTATGGAACTTTAATTGCTGCCGATGAAAATGGAAATGAAACAGGGACTTTTAATGCGGGTGACGTTGCTTTATCAATAGGCTATGCATATAATTTTCCAAGAACCAATTTTTATATGGGAGCAAATGTAAAAATTATCAATGCTACGATTGCTAACTTTTCGTCAATGGGCGTGGCAGCTGATGTAGGAATTTTGTACCAAAATCCATATGAACCTTTTACAATTACGCTGGTTGCTAGAAATATAGGAACACAATTAAAATCATTTAGCGGTATTATTGAGCGCTTGCCTTTAAAAATTGCTTTAGGAGGAGCTTATCAATTAGAGCATGTGCCTTTAAAATGGCATGTAACATTAGATGATTTGCAGCAATGGAATGTGTCTGTGAGTAATCCTTCAAGTCAAGTAACTGATATTGAAGGAAACACGAAGAAGGAGCAGATTTCTTTTTTAGAGAACACAATGCGGCATTTTAGTATTGGAGCAGAATTGTTTCCTGAAAGTGCCATTAATTTAAGAGTAGGTTATGATTTTAGAAAAGCAGTAGAATTGCAATTGCAGAATGTGCGAACTTTTGGTGGAATTTCGTTTGGATTTGGCCTAAAAATGAATACATTTAAACTTAATTATGCTTATTCAAAAATTCATACAGCTTCTAATGTGAGTACATTTAGTTTGCAAATAGATTTAGATAAAAAATAAATGAATACAAAGATTACCATAGCAATAGACGGATTTTCATCCACAGGAAAAAGCACAGTAGCAAAGCAATTGGCAAAAAAACTAGGCTATATTTATGTAGATACAGGAGCGATGTATAGAGCTGTAACTTTATATGCTATGCAACATAATTATATTGGGAATGATTTTTTACATACTTCTAAATTGATTTCTGATCTAGATAAAATAAGGTTGACTTTTCAATTCAATGAAGCATTAGGGTTTGCAGAAATGTATTTGAATGGTAAAAATATTGAACAAGAAATTAGAGGGCTAGATGTTTCAAACTTGGTGAGTAAAATTGCTGCCATTTCTGAGGTTCGTAAGAAGTTGGTTAGTGAACAACAATTGATGGGAAAAAATAAAGGGATTGTGATGGATGGTAGAGATATTGGAACTGTTGTTTTTAAAGATGCGGCATTGAAAATATTTATGACAGCCTCTGCGGATACTCGCGCTACACGAAGGTATGAAGAATTGAAAAAACGTGGTGATGACGTGAGTTATGCTGCTATTTTAAAGAATGTTACTGACCGAGATTTAATGGACACAATGAGGTCAGATTCTCCATTGGTAAAAGCGAAGGATGCTATTGAAGTTGATAATTCAGATTTGACTTTGGAAGGACAATTTGAATTGATCTTGCAATTGGTGAACAAAAAATTAAATTCTTAAAAAACACTTGATAAATAACGGGCGTTTTATATTAAGGAATGTCTAAATATTTATGTGTTTGCAATGAAATTTTCCACTTTGGGTTTTTCATGACATATGTTACAATAATCGGGATCATTTTTTCTCTTTTACTCCATTCTGGCTGTAAAAACAGCTTGCATTTTGATCCAACTTTAGCAGCTTGTTCTTCAGCAAATTGAAAATCATTTAGATTGTGAATGATCATTTTCAGTTCGTCAGCTTCAGGATAGACTTCTGCTAAAGGCAATTTTGTTTTTTTAGGAGACAAGCAAAACCAGTCCCATTTTCCAGAAAAAGAGTACGCTCCAGATGTTTCAATATGTGTTTTGATTTTGTTTTTTTGTAATTGCTGTGTAAGATAATCTAAGTTCCACATCAAGGGTTCGCCTCCTGTTATAACCACAGTGTCAGCGTATTTGATAGCATTAGAAACCATTAAGTCTGTTTTTGTTGGCGGATGTAAATCAGCATTCCAACTTTCTTTTACATCACACCAATGACACCCCACATCACAACCACCAATTCTAATAAAATAGGCCGCAGTTCCAGTATGTGCACCTTCACCTTGAATGGTATAAAATTCTTCCATCAGTGGAAGCATTTCACCTTTGTTTATAAAGTCTTGAATCTCTTTTTTCATGGGATGGCAAAGATACTGAATCTGATATAATTTTTTCAAATATTACTAAGATTATAACGTATTGATTATTGTGCCTTAAGTGCTTTCTTACAGGTAGATAAGTCTGATTCCGTGATTTTTATCATATTAATCACTGTTTTTTATGTTGTATGATTTAAAGATTGTCTATTTTTATCAGAAATTAGATAAGAATAATTTAGCGTTTCGTTAATAACCAAAATTTTTGAAAGAATGAATAAGAAGATATACAAACTGTTTTTTATAGGTCTTTTTTCAATGCTGTTAATTCAGTGTGGAAATGGTAATAAATTCACGATTGCCAAAGGTAAGGTAGGAAACCTTACAACAAAGACAACCATTGATGAGTTGGATGAAATTTTTGAAAAAGATTCGATTGTTAGAAATTTAAGCGAAGGGTCTTTAGGAGACAATTACTTTCAGGACGATGATGCTTATTTAATCTTTGAAAAAGGAGGAAAGCACTTGTTAACCATTACTCCAAAAGAACAGCTAGACTCCTTATCAACAATAAAAAGTGTACAAATCTTTGACAACCGTTTTCAAACAAGTTTAGGTTTATCTTTAGCTTCTTCTTTTGAGGAGATCAATTTGAACAATAAAATAACCAAAGTTGAAACATCATTGAGTTCTGCCACCTTGTTTATAGATGATTTAAATGTGACAATCTCTTTGGATAAAGAAGAATTAGGCTTACGAAATTTTAGTACTCAGAAAATTAGCATAGAGCAAATACCAGACTTAGCGAAGATAAAAACCTATGTTATTTGGTTTAATTAGTTTTTCTGAATAAATGTCAAAAAAATACACGATTCAAAAAGCACCATTTATTGTTCCTACTACAGATGGTAAATTGATTGAAGAACACGTTGGCAATGCTTCTGATGGAAATTCGAAAATAAGCATTGCGCATATGGTGGCTCCTCCAAAATGGAGCGAACCTTTTCAAACACCAGCATTTGATGAATACACTTACATTATTAAAGGGAAAAAGCAATTCAATATTGATGGCGAACTACTTGTTTTAGAAGCTGGGCAGTCTATTTATATTGAAAAGCATGCGAGAGTTCAATACTCAAACCCTTTTGATATAGCTTGTGAGTACATTGCTGTTTGTTTGCCTGCGTTTTCTATTGATTTGGTACACAGAGAAGAGTATTAAATTTTCTTTTTTGTCAGATAAAAAGGAAGGTACATCAGTAAAAAATAAGGAATAACAATTAGCTCCACTACAAAAATATAATATGGCCAATCTCCCATTAAATCTAACATGGTGGCTACTTCAGGTTTTCTATTTGTATAAAAGTAATTGGAGCCTAACAAGAAATTTACCAAAAACATTGCCGCCAAATACACTTGCATTCCTATAAAAGATTTGAACACACTCTTTAGGGTAGGAACCATTTTGTAAACAAAAGTGGCATATAATAAATACACAACTAAACCTGCATGCACTAACCAATATCGTATAAATGGAAAGTTTAAGAAGTTGTAATCACTTGGTGTAATGGTAGATTGAAAAGTACCTGTAAGTACCAAAAAGAAGAACACTTCATAGTATAAAAATTTTCTACTAATAGATAATAGCGGAATTATAAGAGCAATTAAACTACATAAATGCAGTGGTAAGTCTTCTTTAATATCAAAATCGTTCAAATATATTTTAATGCCAACTGCTATGATGACAACCAATGAAATTGAAAAAGCAAAGATGTTACCTGTAAGTATTTGTGTTTTCTTAGATTGTTTTTGTGCCCATTTTATTAAGACAATGCCAAATACAATAAAAAATAAGATGATAAAAAAGTGTTGTAATGTGTAGGGCTCAAAGTTTTGGTTCTCTTTTAGAAAAAAGTCTTGCATTGGGAGGTTATTTGTTGCAAGATAAGAAAAATATTAACTTCTGTTTTTAGCCGCTAATAAGGTGTTTTTTAATAGCATTGCAATGGTCATTGGTCCTACACCTCCAGGAACAGGGGTAATAAAAGCTGCTTTTTTAGACACGCTGTCAAAGTGAACATCGCCTGCCAGTCGGTATCCGTTTTTCTTGGTATCATCTTTTAAACGTGTAATTCCAACATCAATAATTGTAACCTCTTCTTTGACCATGTCTGCAGTTAAAAACTCAGGAATTCCTAATGCAGCAACAATAATATCTGCTTGTAGTGTCAATTCTTTTAAGTTCTGAGTTCTACTGTGTGCTACAGTTACAGTTGCATTTCCTGTGGTTCTTTTTTGACTAAGTAAAATGCTCATTGGTCTACCAACAATATGGCTTCTTCCAATAACAACAACATGTTTCCCAGAAGTTTCTACGTTATATCTTTCTAATAATTCTAGAATTCCGAATGGGGTTGCCGGTAAAAACGAAGGCAAGTCTAAGGTCATTTTACCCACATTTATAGGATGAAATCCGTCTACATCTTTATCAGGATTTACGGCCATTAGCACTTTTTGTTCATCAATATGTTTTGGAAGTGGTAATTGTACAATAAAACCGTCAATTTCAGGATTTGTATTCAACGTTTCTATTTCTTTTAGCAATTGTTCTTCTGTAGTGTTTTCAGGTAAATCAACTAAGGTAGACTCAAACCCAGCTTTAGAACAAGCTTTTACTTTTGCAGTAACATAGGTCATACTTGCTCCATCGCTACCCACTAAAATTGCTGCTAAATGTGGAACTCTAATTCCATCTTTTTTCAATTGTAGCACTTCAATAGCAATTTCCTCTTTAATTTGGTTTGATGTTGTTTTACCGTCTAGTAGTATCATACTTTAAAGTGGGTTTTAGTTGTGTTTTATAATCTGTTATCAATTATATTTATCAAAATTATTTCATTCCTTTCATCATTTGCATCATTTGTCTTCCGCCTCCGCCTTGCATCATCTTCATCATTTTACTCATTTGGTTGAATTGTTTCATCAATTGATTTACTTCTTGAACAGATGTTCCAGAGCCTTTTGCAATTCTCTTTTTTCTACTTGCATTGATAGACGTAGGTGTGCTTCTTTCTGAAGGAGTCATGGAGTGTATAATGGCTTCAATTCCTTTAAATGCATCATCGTCAATATCAACACCTTTCATTGCTTTTCCAACTCCAGGAATCATGCCCATCAAATCTTTCATGTTTCCCATTTTCTTGATTTGTTGAATCTGACTTAAAAAATCGTCAAAGCCAAATTGGTTCTTTGCAATTTTCTTTTGTAGTTTTCGAGCTTCTTGTTCATCAAATTGATCTTGTGCACGTTCTACAAGAGAAACCACATCTCCCATTCCTAAGATACGATTTGCCATACGATCTGGATGAAAAACATCAATCGCTTCCATTTTTTCTCCAGTACCAATAAATTTTATCGGTTTATCAACCACTGTTTTTATGGTCAATGCAGCTCCACCACGTGTATCTCCATCTAATTTTGTAAGAACAACTCCTTCAAAATTTAGAATATCATTAAAGGCTTTTGCTGTATTTACAGCATCCTGACCCGTCATTGAATCTACCACAAATAGGGTTTCTTGCGGATTTACAGCTTTGTGAATGTTAGAAATTTCAGTCATCATTTCATCATCTACTGCCAAACGACCCGCAGTATCAATAATCACTACATTTTTGCCTGTTGCTTTGGCATGTTTGATAGCATTTTGAGAAATTTCAACAGGGTTTTTATTTTCAGGCTCTGCATATACTTCAACACCAATCTGTTCTCCAACTACTTGTAGCTGATTAATTGCTGCCGGACGATAGACATCACATCCTACTAATAGGACTTCTTTAGACTTTTTTGTTTTTAAGAAGTTGGCCAATTTACCGGAAAAAGTGGTTTTACCAGAACCTTGTAAACCAGACATTAATATTACTGTTGGCGAACCTTTTAAGTTCAGTCCTACAGCTTCACCACCCATCAAATCGGTCAATTCATCTTTTACCAATTTAATCATTAATTGCCCTGGGTTTAACGTTGTCAATACGTTTTCTCCTAGTGCTTTTTCTTGAACTCTCTTAGTAAAGTCTTTGGCAATTTTAAAATTCACATCGGCATCTAGCAATGCTCTTCGAACCTCTTTTAAGGTTTCTGCAACATTAACCTCTGTAATTCTACCGTGACCTTTAAGCGTGTGTAAAGCTTTGTCTAATTTAGTACTTAAATTATCAAACATGTGTTTTGTATTCTTTTTTTAGAAGGACAAAGATACAGATTTTAGAGCTTAGAGCTCAATTTTTTATTTTTTTTAAAAGAAAAAATCAATACGTATCAATCAATACATTTGTATGATGATTTACATGATGGGCAGACCACATAATCAATTCTCGAATTGGCATTTTTCCCATCAATGGATGTGGTAAAACACAGATATCTAAATGAATGTCTTTCCATTTTTTGGTATGCTTTTGTAGTTTGCTGTATTCGCGTATTAAGGTGGTAATTAAATGTTTGCGTTCTTGTATGCTAGGCGTTTTTCAATTTTTGATTAAATTGAATGGCTGCTTCTTGATTTTCGTGAAGTCGATTTTGGTATCGTTGCATCACCGTATCAAAATCCCGTACGGCTCTGTTTGCTTTTCCAAATTTAAATTTTAAGATAAATTTTGGTACCCGTAATGCGTTGTTTAAAGGCTGTAGGCTTTGTACCAAATGAAGTACGTGTTGGCCTGTGGTCCATTTGCCTACCGGACCTTTTTTCCAGTTTTCTTCTGGTTGATTGTTCAACCAATTCACCAATCGTTGATGTTCTTCTCCGAGTAACGCTACAATTTCTTCTTTGTTCATTTTAGTTGATTTTTTCTTCTGATAGCGATTTACAAATCTTCTGTAAAATGCCGGATGCCTTTTTGGGTGTTAAATTTTTCTGCATTGTATTTTTTTGAATCGCTTTTAGAAATGGATAAGCTTTTCCAGTCAGAATTTTTCACCATTTTCCCTAGAAAAACCAACTGACCAATGTGGTAAGAGTAGTGGCACAATTGTCTGTTTATGGCTTCAGTAACTGTATGTCCTTCATTTCTAATATACACAATGGTGTCTAACTTTTCTTCATGTATTGAATGTATTGCTTCAAACAAACAGCCCCAACCCTTTTCCCAAGCAGCAAGCATTTCTTGTTTGCTGGCGTAGGAGTTTATAAATTCATCATCTCTATTTCGCCATGGTTTTTCACCTTCTTCCGTTAAAAAATTGGTCCAACGAGAATGCATGTTTCCAACAACATGCTTTACAAGAATAGCAACAGAATTACTTTCTTCGTTATAGTGCCAAAAAAGTTCTTTTTCTGTTAGTTGTGCAAGGGTTTTATCTGCCAAGCTTTTGTAGTAGGCAAATTGTCTTTTAACACTCGATAGGTACGATGGATTCATAAAGTAACATTAATTTTTTCTGCTCTAATGTACGGTGTTTTTTTGTTTTATTTTTTTTTAGGAATAAATAGCAAGGCTGCTCCGTTGATGCAATGTCTTTTTCCTGTAGTTTCTTTAGGGCCATCGTTAAAAGAATGCCCTAAATGGCCACCGCAGGTAGCGCATTTTAATTCGGTACGCGCAACCCCAATTTTATAATCTACATCTAAGGAAACACTTCCTTCAATGGCACTATCAAAAGCAGGCCAACCTGAGCCTGAGTCGTATTTATGTTCTGATGTATACAAAGGTGTTTTACATGCAGCACACACATAAGTACCAGCCGCATAATTATTGTTTAACGCACTAGAAAAAGCAGTTTCTGTACCTGATTTTCGCAACACATAAAATTGCAGTGCTGTCAATTCCAATTTCCATTGCATGTCCGTTTTAATGATTGGATTTATTTTTTTACGTTGGCCTGTTGCACCAAACACACATAGAAAAATAAGTTTTATGAGAATGGTTTTTTTTAGTTGTTTCATGTGATAAATAAAGATGTTATATAGCGTTTTTGTCGAACCGTGTTTAGGGAGCTTACAAGACCAACGTAGGATTATCTTTATACTGAGTAAGAACATTTAAAGGATTCGTAGACATTCAAATTGCTGAAAAGATAATTTATAGTACCTTGTCACACCTAAACAAACTTAAACATTTTCCTCATGTTAAAAATTGGTGATAAAAAACTAATCAATGCTTGGTCTTTTTATGACTGGGCAAACTCGGTGTATTCTTTGGTTATTAGTACCGCTATTTTTCCGTTGTATTTCGGAGCCATTACAAAAGATCAAAAAGCTACTTTTTTAGGAACAGAATGGGAACATTTAACATCTTTGTACAGTTATGCCTTGTCATTTTCATTTTTAGTAGTGGCTTTTATCTCTCCAATTTTATCTGCCATTGCAGATTATACTGGAAACAAAAAGAAATTTATGCAGTTTTTCTGTTATATGGGAGCTGTTTCTGTAATGTGTTTGTACTTTTTTGAAGGCATTGAAACTCTTTGGGTGGGTATTGTGTTTAGTGTATTGGCAAGTATTGGTTTTTGGGGGAGCTTGGTTTTTTACAATGCTTATTTACCAGAAGTAGCTCATCCAGACCAGCAAGATGCTGTGAGTGCAAGAGGGTTTATTTACGGATATGCAGGTTCTGTTATTTTGTTAATTATTAATTTGGTGATGGTGATGAAGCCTGAAATGTTTGGAATTGATTCTGGAATGGCATCTCGAATTTCTTTTGTGATGGTTGGACTTTGGTGGATGGGGTTTGCGCAGGTCACCTTTAGAAGATTGCCCAACAATGTATTTCATAAAAAACCAGAAAAAGATTATATTTGGAAAGGCTTTCGAGAACTACAAATTGTAGGAAAAGAAATCAAAGGGTATCCAACCCTGAAAAAGTTTTTGATCTCCTTTTTCTTATTAAGTGTGGGAGTGCAAACCATTATTTTAATGGCAGCCATTTTTGGTTCTGATGAACTAGGAATCGACTCCACAAATTTAATTATCACCATATTACTGGTGCAGATTGTAGCCATTATTGGAGCTGCTGTCTTTTCTAAGATTTCAAAGAAACTTGGAAATATAAAGGCCTTAAAAATTACCATCATTGCTTGGATGGCTGTTTGTTTTTTGGCTTTTTTACTCGATAAAGGGCAAGAAAATGTGGCTTATTATTTTTATGGGCTGGGAGGAATGCTCGGCTTGGTGCAAGGCGCTATACAATCATTAACGCGATCTACCTATTCAAAACTATTGCCAGAAACAGAAGACCATGCTACGTATTTTAGTTTTTATGATGTAACAGAAAAAATAGCCATTGTATCAGGCACGTTGGTTTATGGGCTGTTGTATGCCATTACAGATTCTATGCAGTGGTCTGTATTGTCTATGGGTGTTTTTTTCTTAGCATCTTTTATCATTATTAGCAGCATGAAAAAAACAAAGTATGTGCAATAAACAGGCGTTTCAGATTTCAAGACAGAAAGATTATAAAGGCTTTTTAATTGATTTGATACTCTATGTCTCTGTGATGTTTTTGATTAGAGAATTGTACATTCCTAAAATTGGGTTTATAGCAAACGGACTTTTCAATTCATTAACTACTTTAGCTGTTGCCATGTGGAGGATGAAAGCACGGGGTATCACTTGGAGAGATTTAGGGCTGAAAGCCCCTAAAAATTTTCTAAAAACCGTAGGAATTACCGCTTTAATTCTTACAACAACTTTAGTCTCAATCATAATTTTTGAAATTGTAAAAGATCAATTGCCGTTTGAAATAGCACCAGACACTTCTTCAGAAAGTGCCCTTTCTAAATTTGGAAACTTAAAAGGCAACTGGTTGCATTTTTTTTCAATCATTGTTTTTATTTGGATCGAGTCGATGCTTGAAGAATTATTAGACCGAGGCTTTTTGATGAACTGGCTAGAGCGTTTGTTTTCTAAAACCTCTGTTGCAACACTACTTGCCATTGTGTTGCAAGCAGTTATATTTGGATTTAGACACTCTTATGACCTGTCAGCAAGATCTATATCGGTGGGTATTATAGGATTAATTATGGGAATTGCATACATGTATTTAGGTCGAAATTTATGGCCTTTAATTATTGCACATTGCATACTTAATAGCCTTTCTATGATTGAACGAGTACTCTAAGAGTTTTTAGTGATTGCAACTACCTTTTTTGATTATTTTACAATAAGGCAGTTGCATTTATTATCACCGTTTAGGTATTTTTTTAGAGATTAAAATTGATAGCTGCAACAATGTTTCTACCGGGGTTTAAAATATTCTCACTTTTTAAGCGCGATAAATGATTACTATAAGAGGTGTTTAGTAAATTATTGATGGAAATACTCGCTGTAAAATTCGTTTTTTTAATACGCATATCGCCACCAAATCTTAAGTGTACCAAATTGTAACCATTGGTTTTAGTTTCAAATAAACTCGTGTTAGATTGTTTAAATACAGAGTGTATGGCCAAAGTTAAATAACCATTAGAGAGCCAGTTTTTAAACTCAAATTCTGTTCTCAATTTATTTTTAACTATATGTGCTGGAATTAAAGGTAAATACATTCCAGAGTCAAGTTTTCCAATAACCATTTCAAGGCTACTTTCTAAATGAAGCCAGTCAATAGGATGCGGATGTAAATGAAAACCAACTTCTCCTCCAAAAAGTCTTGCATTGTGTTGTGTATAATTGTATACAGGCGTTCCATCTTCTATAGCTCCAGTTGGAGTTAAGTAGATATAATTACTTAAATGATTGTAAAAACCATTCCCAAAAAGTTCAAGATGCTCTGTTTTATATTCTAAAGAAATATCTAATTGAATATTTTTTTCATTTGACAAATTAGAATTTCCTACTTCGAAACGGTTTGTACCATGATGAACTCCGTTAGATGTTAATTCAGCTAAATTTGGTGCTCTAAACCCGCTTGCAGCATTTACTCTTGCTGTCATATTTCTAAAGGGCTCAAATTTATAACCAAGAGAAGCAGTAAAGCTGGTATAATTATTATCTAAAGGGTTGAAAAGATGGATTTCTCCATCATGATTGATTTCATGTTTTTCTGTCTTTAAATCTCTTGTATCAAGACGAACCCCTGCCTGAATTGATGAAGTTCTCCATTGATAGTTTACTGTTGTGAAAACGGCAATATCATTAATTTTGGCATTCGGAATCAACAATTCTTCTGCCAAATTTTTATTTGTTTGATGCATGCCCTGCAAGCCAACAATACTTTCAATACCATTTAAAAATTTTGGTAAATGATATTTGAAGGTATAACTGAAGGTTTTTAACTTCATTTTTAAGCTCGGATTGGTTTGCTCTTCAAACTCATTTCTTTCGTTGTAGATATAGCCTAAATTAGTTTCTATTTTAGAAGTTTTAAATAGGAAATGGTTGTGTAAGCTAAAAATATGGTTATAAATTTTCTGATAAGGAGCTTCAGGAAGTGTTGAAGTTGTTTGTTCACCGATACCTGTTTCAGGAATCCCTAATAAAGAGTGATTAAAATTGTAGCGAAATACACTTGAAAACTGAGAAGCATTATAGCCGATACCAATTTTAAAATCGTTTTCTCTAAAACGAGTATTGGTAATGCGTTGTCCGTTTGGTACTTTATAGTCTGAATAAAAGTTAGATGTTGCTCTTGTAGTTAATTTCCAAGAATCGGAGGCTATTTTATATCCAATAGAAGAAGAGCTTCCCAATGTGTTGCTAAAAAAACGTTGATTGAAACTAAATTGATGCTCATTGTTTAACGAGAATTTTTCAGGATTTACATAAATGACTCCACCAAGTGCATCTGATCCATATAGCAAAGAAGCAGGACCTTTTATAACTTCAACGCTCTCTACTCCTTGATCATTTAAGCCCAGTCCATGCTCGCCACCAAATTGTTGATTTTCTAATCGAACACCTTGTGTGTATACCAACACTCTATTACCACTTAAACCTCTTATAACAGGCTTTCCAATAGAAGCACCAGTAGAAATTTGTGAGACTCCTGAAATTGCAGTAATTCCTTCAGAAAGTGTGGTTGCTCCAGTTTTTCTTAAAGATGCAGCAGTTATACGTTCAACTTTCATCACATTTTCTGATTGCAACTTATTAAAAGGTGTAGAGATGATTACTTCATCTATGGTGAAAACAGATTCTTCTAATTGTAAGTTTAGAAGTTGATTCTCTGAATTGAAATAGATGGTTTTGACCATCTCTTTATAGCCGAGATATACAAACCGAATGTGAATGGTTCCGTTAGGGATATTTTTAAAGAGGTAGTTTCCGTCAATATCAGAAGTAGTACCTCTGTGTAATTTTGTAGAGAAAATTTCAACGCCAATTAAAGGATTGTTATTGGTATCAGTAATTTTTCCTGATAAACTATTTTGTGCTTGTAGCGTGATGGCTCCTAATAGTAATAGGGAGCTTAATATATGTTTCATGTGTTTATTTATTATATGTTGTTAGTAGCGATATAAAGCAGAATAGCATTTCTATCGCATTTGTGTACTTAACTTATACAATACATGAAGGAGGGGCTCGAGAAGCTTTTTTTGAAAAACGTAGCTTTTCTATTTTTTGATACGCTATGATAAAAATAGAAGCATAAATGGGTTGTTTGTAACTAGTTGATTGATCAGTATTTGATAGTGCTAAATTTTCTACCTGTAAATGGCAAACGTCACAATCTATATCTTGTTCATGAATATGTTGCACATCTATAGCAACACAAACTGTGTGTGTATGATTTTTAAGTGCATGCGCAAACTGTATTACTGATGGAGTTAGTAGCAGTAATACTAATGAAAGAACAATATGTTTTTTTAGGCGTTCTATAATTATTTCTTTTTTTTCTTACGCATTTTCATATTCAGCATTTCAACACCCAAAGAAAAGGCAATGGCAAAATACAAATAACCTTTTGGAATGGCACCAATATGTTGATTAAAAATAACAGTGTTTGCCAAATGCGCTCCTTCAGTAATTAACATAAAGCCAATTAAGATTAAAAAGGACAAGGCTAGCATTTGCATGGTTGGATGTTCATTGACAAATTTTCCTACAGGATTGGCAAAGAGCATCATAATCAGCATGGAAACGATCACGGCTGTAATCATAATAATCAGCGCGCCATCAATACCATTGGTCATTCCTACTGCGGTTAACACAGAATCAAATGAGAAAACAATGTCAATGAGTACAATTTGAAGAATTACTTTTGAAAGTGTTGTTGTTTTTTGTTGACCATTTTGTGCTCCATCATGTAGGCCTTCAACTTTGTGATGAATTTCACTAGTACTTTTGTAAAGCAAAAAGATGCCTCCCAAAATTAAAATAATACTTTGCCCTGTAATTTGTGTGCTTATCCACGATAGATTGATGGTAAAAAAGGGATCTTTCATGGCAATTAAATACGAAACACCCAATAAGAGGATGATTCGAAACACCATGGCCAATAATAATCCGATATTGGTTGCTCTTTTTTGTTGTTCTTTGGGGAGTTTAGCCGTAGAAATGGAAATAAAGATAATGTTATCGATCCCTAAAATAATTTCTAAAAAAGTCAGTGTTACCAAAGCGACCCAAGTATCAATCTGCGTAAATATTTCCATTATTTTTTCGCTTTGTAAACGGTCCCTGTTTGTTTGAATTTAGAATGTCCAATCTTCGCCGTAAAACTATAGGAACTGTCCGTTACTTTGTTGATTTGTATATAAATAGGATCTTTGTCCAAGCTTGATCTAGGATTTTTCATCTTTAACACATACGAAAAATTGTTTTTCCAAGTAATGTACAAGGTGTCAATTCTAGTTTGGATGCTGTCTTTTACGATACTATCGGTAGATATGGAGATGATTTTCGAATACTGTTCTATTTGCAAACTATCAGTTCGGGTAATGATGGTTTTTCCATAGCCATTGCCAGCAGGAATTTCAAAAACCCCTGTTTTAAATTGATTGTTTAGGTCCTTTACAGGAACATCAGCACAAGCGTAAAAAGCCAATACTAAAAAGCAGAAAGCTACAGATTGCACTATTTTTATTGTATTCACCATATTTTTTATTCTTTAACTTTTAGCCCCTTTATATTCCTGTAAAATTAGCAGGAGTAATTACTTTTAATTCTTCTTTTATGGCTGTTGAAACATCCAATCCGTCAATAAAATTAGCAATAGAGTGTTGTGTTATTTTTTCGTTTGTTCGTGTCAATCCTTTCAAGGCTTCATACGGATTCGGATAGGCTTCTCTACGCAAGATAGTTTGGATGGCCTCTGCCACAACCGCCCAGTTATTTTCTAGGTCTTGCTCAAACTTTTCTTTGTTCAATAATAGTTTGTTCAAGCCTTTTAAGGTCGATGCAAAACCAATCAATGTATGTCCGAAAGGCACACCAACGTTACGTAAAACGGTACTATCGGTTAAATCTCGTTGCATTCTTGAAATGGGAAGTTTGGCTGCTAAATGCTCAAAAATAGCATTGGCAATTCCTAAATTTCCTTCTGAGTTTTCAAAGTCAATCGGATTTACTTTATGAGGCATTGCTGAAGATCCAATTTCTCCAGCTTTAATTTTTTGCTTGAAATAATCCATTGCCACATAGGTCCAAGTATCTTTGTCTAGATCTAATACAATGGTATTGATACGTTTCATTCCATCAAATAATGAAGCCATATGATCGTAGTGTTCTATCTGAGTAGTTGGAAACGAGTGATGCAATCCTAAATTATTTTGTACAAAATGGGTTCCGAAATCTTTCCAGTTAATGGTTGGGTACGCCACGTGATGTGCATTGTAGTTTCCTGTAGCACCACCAAATTTTGCAGCATTAGGAATGTTTTGTACAAACTTGAATTGCTCTTTTAAACGGGTTACAAAAACACTAATTTCTTTTCCCAATCGAGTAGGAGAAGCAGGTTGTCCGTGGGTTCTTGCCAACATTGAAATGTCTGCCCACTCAAGAGCGAGTGCTTCCAGTTTTTCTAAAAGTGTTTCGTACGCAGGTGTGTACACCTCATCAAAAGCATCTTTGATAGACATTGGAATTGCCGTATTGTTGATGTCTTGAGACGTCAATCCGAAGTGAATAAATTCTTTGTAGGCCTCTAAGTGTAGCTTATCGAACTCTTCTTTAATGAAATATTCAACCGCTTTTACATCGTGATTGGTTACTTTTTCAATGTCTTTGATTTTCTGGGCATCTTCTGTAGAAAAGTTGGTGTAAATACTTCTCAAATCAGCAAACAAATCGGTATTGAAATCTTGTAATTGTGGCAAAGGAATTTCACAAAGTGCAATAAAGTATTCGATTTCTACTTTTACACGGTATTTGATAAGTGACTCTTCAGAGAAATAGTTGGCTAGTTGGGCTACTTTATTTCGATATCTTCCATCAATAGGAGAGATGGCATT
>JAQWOR010000081.1 GCA_029245785.1 Polaribacter sp. | reverse complement strand
ATCTTTTGATAGTATTCTGACGCTTTTTCTGTGTTATTTAATTGGTTTTTATACAATTCTGCTAATTGATACAAGCTGTTGTCTACTAAAATGCCCTCTTTATCTAGTTCAATAATTTTGGTGTAATTGACAATTGCCTTTTCAAATTGCCTTGTTTTTGCAAACAACAACGCTTGTTTATAAAGCGCTTCATCTTCTATGGGTTGTCCTTTAAATTTGATTAAAACAGCCTGTAAAGAGTCAATTGCTTGGGTGTTTTTGTGTTGATATGCCAACAAATCAGCCATTGCATACAATGCCAGTCCAGAAGGCAAAGAGTCTTTCGGCTGATTGTCTGAAATGATTAAAAACAGGTCTAAAGCATCATTTGCGTTGAGCTGTGCTGTAGAAGCTTTTAATCCTTTTAATTGTGTCAATGCCCATTTGAAATCATTTTTAAAATAAGAAGTTTGTGCAACTTTAAATTGTGCTTCTTGTGCTAGAGGATGATTTTTTATACGGGTTTGCACTTGAGAAAAGTAGATGAGCGCTTTGTTAAATTTTCCGGTAAAAACAGCTAGATCCCCTAGTTTTAGCTTGAGTCTTGCTTTTTGAAATTTAGAAGATGAAAGAGACAAGGCCTCTGTTAAAATGCCTTTTGCTTTATTAGGTTGGTTTTTTTGAAAAGTCAAATAATCTGCATATTCCATTTGTAGCTTCAGTGTTGTTTGGTTTTTTCCGTGGATAGAAAAAACAGCGTTGAATTTTTTCTCAACATCAGGCTGCGCTGTGGCAATATCAATTTTTAAACTAAAAAGGGTTGCGTTTAGCTTTTCTTTTAAAGAAAATGTGTGCTCTATTACAAAGTCAAAACATTGTTTCGCAATTTGAAAGGTCTTATTTTTAAAAGCAATATGTCCTAATTTGATACTATTTGATAAGTATTTTGGATTTCGTTTGAACAATTCTTTTTCTTGAATGAAGGCTTTTTTATACTCTTTTTGCTGAATAAATAACCAACTTAACAATTGATTCCAAACAGCTTTAGGATTTTCAACAGATTTTCGAGTTAAGATTTTTTCAAATAAGAGATTGTTACTGTTTTTAGGGTTTTCGCTAATGTATTTACTAGTAAATTGCTGTACTGTTTTTAAGTAATTTTTGTGGGTATCAACCAAATCAATATAGGATTGAAACATCTTTTTAAGAGCTCCTTTTTCTCCATAAATCTGTGCAATTTGAAAATTATAATTGGTCTTTGGGTTGTATTGCATCGCTCTTTTATAGGCGGTAATGGCATACTCTAAACGATTGTTTTGTTTAAACAACCCGCCTATATATCCACCAAAGCGGGGGTGTTTTTCAATAGAGTTAATGGCTTTGTCATAATAGGAGCTTGCAATTTCTTGCTGATGTTGTTTTTCGTAATTATAGCCTAATTCTACATTCAGATACGGGCGATTTGGGTTCTCGCTCAATCGCTCTTTTAACAGGTTTTCGGCGAGTTTAAATTGAGATGTTTCTTGGTAACAAGTAATGAGTCGTTTAAAATAAGAGGTGTTGTAAGGACTTTTTTTAACCAACATTTTGTATATCTGAATCGCTTTCTGATACGATCCTTCACGGTAATAGCTATCTGCCAAAACAACATTGTTTTGGCTGTAATTTACCTGACTTAGTAAAAGAAAAATAAAAAAGATCCAGTTTTTCATCTTCTTCAAAGATACTCAACAAAAACGTTAAAATTTTACTAAATCAGCTTGTTTTTGCAGCACTCGTGTAACATTTTGGCACGAAACTTGTCTACTTGTTAAACGAACTAACAAATTATCACAATGAACGAACTAACAAAACACTATGAATCTGCAAAAAAAGACTCAAAGGTTTTTATGCAATCAGGACAAATAGGAGCGTATTTGAACACACTTATAGAAATGAATAAATACAAAAGATTAATGCTAGCAGTAATTGCAAACTAAAAGTGTATTTGAATTTTTTTTAAAATACACAATCTTCTTTTATATTGATTGAGAACTTAATCAATCATATCAAACCCACAATAAGGCACTAATACTTCCGGAATTTTAATTCCATCTACGGTTTGATAATTTTCTAAAATCCCAGCCAATACTCTAGGCAATGCTAGTGAACTTCCGTTTAGTGTATGCGCTAATTGACTTTTTCCTTGCTTGTTTTTAAACCGAAGTTTTAGCCTGTTTGCTTGAAATGTTTCAAAGTTTGATGCAGAACTAATTTCTAACCATCGGTTTTGCCCTGTTGAAAAGACCTCAAAATCAAAAGTTAACGCCGCTGTAAATCCTGTATCTCCACCGCATAAACGTAAAACACGATACGGTAATTTGAGTTCGCGTAAAATACCTTTAATGTGTTCTACCATTCCATCTAATGCCTCATAAGAAGTATCAGGATGTTGAATACGTACAATTTCTACTTTGTCAAATTGATGCAACCTATTTAAGCCTCTAACATGCGCTCCATAAGAGCCCGCTTCTCGTCTAAAGCAAGGGGTATATCCTGTACATTTAATTGGAAAATCACTTTCAGAAAGTAGATTTCCTCTAAACATATTGGTAATTGGCACTTCTCCTGTTGGAATCAAATACAAATCATCAACCGTTGCATGGTACATTTGACCTTCTTTGTCTGGCAATTGTCCTGTTCCAATTCCTGAAGCTTCATTGATTAAATGAGGAACTTGGTATTCTTTATAACCGGCAGCAATATTTTTATCTAAAAAATAATTGATCAATGCACGTTGCAACTTAGCTCCTTTTCCTTTGTAAACGGGAAATCCAGCACCCGTAATCTTGGTGCCTAACTCAAAATCTATGAGGTCATATTTTTTTGCCAATTCCCAATGAGGCAATGCTGTTTCTCCTAAATTAGGAATTTCACCTTCTGCAAAAATCTCTTCATTGTCTTCTTCAGAATTTCCTGGTTGAACAGAGCTATGAGGAATGTTCGGAATTTGATAGAGCAGTTCTTGTAGTTTGTTTGCGGCAGCATTCAGCTCTTCAGTTAGCTTTTTAGCGGCTTCTTTTAATTGCCCTGTTTTTTCTTTTAACAACGTTGCCTTTTGAACTTCTCCAGATTTAAAAAATTGTCCAATTTCTTTAGACAAGCTATTCGATTCTGCCAATACATTGTCTAACAATACTTGTGTTTTTCTTCGATTTTCATCCGAAGAGATTACTTCATTAAGTACCGTTTCTGCATTTGCAAAATTACGCTTTGCTAATCCGTCTAAAACAGCTTGTTTGTGATCTCTAATAAACTGAACTTGTAACATTTTTTTAAAATTTAAGAGCCGTAAAGATACAGCAACTCTAACAATTAACCAATGAGTTAGGAATGAAGTTATTTAGACGTTTGTAATTTCTTTTAAAACCAACTTTTGTACTTAAATTAAACCTTTAGGTTACTTTATAGCGGTGCTTTGAAAAAAAATGTATCAATTTTTTTGAATCGACACCTATAAATTGTCTTGAATGAACTGTAAAGCAGCTATTTTGTCTTTTTTAAGTTGTACGATTAAAGCATTAACAGAGTCGAATTTTTGTTCATCTCGTAAAAAATAATGCAATTCTATATGTAAGTTTTTTCCGTACAGCTCTTGGTTGAAATCAAAGAAATGCACTTCAATAGTTTGGTGCTTTCCTTCAACGGTAGGACGAAAACCAATATTCATCATTCCGAAGACTACCTTGTTGTTAATAATTGACGTTACAATATAAACCCCCTTTTTAGGAATGAGTTTGTAGCTTTCTTTGATATTGATATTTGCTGTTGGAAACCCAATTTTACCACCCAATTGTTTGCCGTTGATAACGGAGCCATTTAACATAAAGGGGTAGCCTAAGTAGCGATTGGTGGTTTTTATGTTCTTTTCGGCTAATGCTTTTCTGATTTTTGTTGAGCTTACAGCAACATCATCAATATCTTGTGCGGCAATTTCTTGAATTTCAAAATTAAATAAATGACCATATTCTATTAATTGCTCTAAGTTTCCTTCTCTATTTTTTCCGAAATGGTGGTCATAACCAATAATTAACGTTGCAATGTTTAATTGATTTACCAATACTTCTCTAACAAAATTCAATGCTGTTAAACGGGAAAACTCTTTGTTAAAAGGGTGAATAACCAAACAATCTAAGCCGGTTTTGGCCAATAAAGCAGTCCGTTCATCAATGGTATTAATCAATTCAATAGAAGAGTCTTTCTGTAAAACCATTCTAGGATGTGGGAAAAACGTTAATACAACAGATTTTCTATTCGTTTTTTTAGCGGTCTCCACCAATTGCTCAATAATTTTTTGATGACCAATATGCACTCCGTCAAAAGTGCCAATGGTAACAACAGTCTTTTTTGAGCTTTTATAATTAGCAAGTGAATGGATTACTTCCAAAGGAAACTAAAATTTTGACAAAGTTACAATTTGTCTTTTATTTCTAGCAAGATATAGTTTAGAATATCAAAGAAATAGTTAAAGAACTCTTTAATAAATATGTAATTTCTTTAAGAGTTCTTTAACGTATTCAAAAAAAATTGTACTTTGCAGTTCAGATTAACAAATATTTTACATTATGAAAAAATTATTACTTATTGCGTTTGCACTATTTATGGGCGCTGTTACGTTTGCACAAACAACTGTTTCTGGAACGGTAACAGACGCTAAGTCTGGTGAGCCTTTACCAGGAGTTAACATTAAAATTTCCAGAAAAGCTGTAGGAACAACAACAGATTTTGACGGAAAATTTACGTTAAAAGTTTCAGACGTACCCCCTTTTACTATTGAAGTTTCAACTTTGGGGTACAAAACAAATAAAGTTGACATTACAAAAAACAATGAAGATGTGAGCGTAAGCTTAACTGAAAACGCGACTGCCTTAGATGAGGTTGTGGTTTCTGCTTCTAGAACTCCAGAACGTATTATGGAATCTCCAGTTACGGTAGAAAGAATGGATATTAGAGCCATTAGAAACACCTCTTCTCCCTCTTTTTATGATGGACTAGAAAATTTAAAAGGAGTAGATATCAATGCAAATAGTTTGACATTTAAATCTGTAAATACACGTGGTTTTGCAACGTTTGCAAACACACGTTTTATGCAATTAGTTGATGGGATGGACAATTCATCTCCAGCGCTAAACTTTTCCATAGGGAATTTGCTAGGAATGTCTGAATTAGATGTGAGTACAGTAGAGTTACTTCCAGGAGCATCTTCTGCACTGTATGGTGCAAATGCTTTTAACGGAATTATGTTTATGACCAGTAAAAGTCCTTTTGACGATCAAGGAATTAGTTATGTATACAAATCAGGGATTACAAGCCAGAAAGCAGCAGGGGATAATATGTATTATGATACTAGTATTAGAATGGCACATGCGTTTTCTGATTACTTTGCGGCAAAAGCTACCCTATCTTATTTAAAAGGAACAGAATGGGCAGCAGTAGACTATAGAGATGAAGTTACAGGTGTAAATGATAGAGCTACAAATCCTGGATATAACGGATTGAACGTATATGGTGATGAAGTAGCAACGACATTAGACTTTGAAGAGATTGCAACTGCAAATGGCGTTCCTGGGTTTATTGCATCAACAATGGGCTCTGCACTAGTTTCAAGAACAGGATACAATGAAGTAGATTTGATGGGGGATGAAGCTAAAAGTGTAAAAATGGGAGTTTCCTTAAATTATAGACCTTGGGGTAATGATCGTTTAGAAATTATTTGGAATACAAAGTATGGAACGGGTAATACTATTTATCAAGGAACTAACAGATATAGCCTTAAAAACTTTTTTATGGAGCAACATAAATTAGAGGTAAAAGGAAAAAACTTCTTTGTAAGAGGATATATGACTTCTGAAAGCGCTGGAGATTCTTATGATACGCGTTTTGCAGCTATTAATATTAATAGATCTTGGAAATCTGATAAACAATGGTTTACAGAATACGCAGGAGCCTATGTGAATACCTATGTAGGAACAATTTTGGCAGGAGGAACTCCTAACCCAGGACTTATACACCAACAAGCTAGAGGCTACGCCCAAACAGGTGCTTTAGTTCCTGGAACTTCAGGGTTTCAATCTGCATTTAACACAGTAACATCAGACCCTAGTTTGATAACAGGTTCTAAATTTACAGACAATACAAAACTGTACCATGTAGATGCAAATTTAAACTTAAGAGACTATATTGATTTTGCGGATGTTCAAGTAGGAGGAACTTTTAGACAATACTCTTTAAGGTCTGGAGGAACTATTTTTACAGATCATGATGGACCTATTAATTATGATGAATATGGTGCTTATGTTCAAGGACAAAAGAAATTTATGGATGACAGATTAAAGGTAACCGCTTCTGCTCGTTATGACAAAGCACAAAACTTTGACGGTAATGTTTCACCAAGATTATCGTTGGCTTATTCAGCAGGAGAGGATAAAAACCATAACTTTAGAGGATCTATTCAAACAGGATTTAGAAACCCTACCACACAAGACCAATACATTGGTTTAGATGCAGGTAGAGCCTTATTGGTAGGAACAGCTCCAGATAATTTAGACAGATACACGTCAGCTCCAATACTATTAGGAATTAGTGCACCTTTAGCAGGATATATAAATGCTACAACAGCAAGTAACATTGGTTCTACAGCAACTATAACTGGAAGAGGCGCTTATGAAAACTCTTGGACATTGAGTTCTTTAATGCAGTTTGTAGGAGCAGGAGGAACCAACCCAGGGTTGTTGAAAAAATCGAATGTAGATTTTGTAAAACCAGAAAGAGTAACTGCTTTTGAAGCTGGTTATAGAGGTGTTATAGAGGGGGTTACTATCGACTTTAGTGGGTACTACAATCAATACGAAGATTTTATTGCTTCTCAAAATGTGGTGGCTCCATTATATGGACAAGCGAATTTTTCTGATATTGTAGATTTAACTCCACTTGGAGGAGGGCCTACACCAATCTCTTTAGTTGCTTTAGGCAAAGGAGATTATAAGGTAGTAGCATTGTACACAAACTCTGCAGCAGATATTAGTTCTTACGGAGCTTCTATCGGCTTGTCTACGAAAGTATTGAATGGCTTTAGCTTAGGAGCAAATTATACCTATGCAAAGTTTGATTTTGACCAAGCTTCTGTACCAGATTTTGAAGCAGGATTTAATACACCAGAGCATAAGGTAAAAGTTCAGTTTGGAAACCCAAACTTGTTTAAAAACTTTGGATTTAATGTAAACTTTAGATGGCAAGATGAGTTCTTATGGGAATCTACCTTCTATGATGCTACAATTGCAGCAAGAACAACATTAGATGCTCAAGTGAATTATAGAATGCCACAATTCAAATCTACTTTGAAAATAGGAGGAGCGAATTTAGGAGGTAAAGAGTACTTTAGTGCACCAGGTGTTGGGGCTATTGGTTCTCAATACTATGTGTCTTGGACAATCAATCCATAATACTATAATAAATATCATTAAAAAGTCCTTTGAATTTTCAAAGGACTTTTTTTATAGGTACGATACTATCTTAAATCATTTTTTTGTCATTTCGACGGAGCGAAGTATAAGTGACGAGCTTGCCTCATGCCTATCGGCAGACAAGTGCGGCAGGCGGGAAATCTTCTTTTGGTGAGATTCCTCCTCGTGCCTCGATCGGAATGACAGCTGTACACACAAAAAAGCCTCTTGGAGTTTGTTTCCAAGAGGCTTTTATTTTTTAGTTGGGTTGTTTACCCTTTCAAACTCGCACTTAAATACTCTCTATTCATACGAGCAATGTTTTCTAAAGAAATTCCTTTTGGACATTCAATTTCACAAGCTCCGGTGTTTGTACAGTTTCCAAAACCTTCCTCATCCATTTGCTTGACCATGTTTAATACACGTTCTGTGGCTTCTACTTGTCCTTGAGGCAACAATGCGTATTGAGATACTTTTGCACCTACAAACAACATGGCAGAAGAGTTTTTACAAGTGGCAACACAAGCACCACAACCAATACATGTGGCTGCGTCCATTGCTTCATCAGCAGCTTGTTTAGAAATTGGAATGGCATTGGCATCTTGCGTATTTCCAGAGGTATTTACAGAAATAAACCCTCCGGCTTGTTGAATACGTTCAAAAGACATTCTGTCAACCACTAGGTCTTTAATTACAGGAAATGCTTTTGCTCTAAATGGCTCAATGGTAATGGTATCGCCATCTTTAAACATACGCATGTGCAATTGACAGGTGGTTACACCTCTATCAGGACCATGTGCTTCACCATTGATATACATGGAACACATTCCGCAAATTCCTTCCCGACAATCATGATCAAAGGCAACAGGATCATCACCGGTATTAATCAACTGTTCATTCAATACATCCATCATTTCTAAAAACGACATATGTTCTGAAATGTCAGTTACCTTGTAGGCAACCATTTGCCCTTTGTCTTTGGCGCTTTTCTGTCTCCAGATTTTTAATGTTAAATTCATAACTATTAAGGTTTTAGTAATTAGCGAAAAGGGAAAAGAAAGTTAGTTCTTTTCTTCTAACTTTTTAATTAATGAATTAAGCATTTTGCTAATTTCAGTAATTAAATTATTAATTATTTCGACATCACTTATATAGTTTTATTCTTTTGTTATTAATAATTGTGTTTCTAATTCAAACAAAGAACCCCTTGAGATTCTTAAAAATTGAATATAATTTTTTCGAGATAATCTTCCCCAGCCTTCTGCTATATTTGAAGGAATAGAAACCGATGCTCTTCTCATTTGACTTGTTAAACCAAATTTTTCGCTATCGGGAAAAGACGCTGAAACTTTGTAAATGTCACTCACTAAAACCATTGATTTTTGCCAAACAATTAGCTCCTTATATGATTTTATCTGACTCATTTCTTTTCGCTCTTCCCTTTTCGCTAATCTACTTATAAGATCTTTGCTTCAGCTCTATATCGTTGAATTCTAATTCTTCTTTGTGTAAAACAGCATCTGCAGGTTCTCCTTTGTATTCCCATGCAGAAACATATGCAAAGTCGGTATCATTACGTTTTGCTTCTCCTTTTTGCAATCCGTCTAATTCAACAGATTCTTCTCTAAAGTGTCCACCACAAGACTCGTTTCTGTCTAACGCATCTTTGGCAAATAGCTCTCCTAATTCTAAGAAATCAGCAACTCTACCTGCTTTTTCTAGCTCTGGATTCATTTCATTTAAATGACCAGGTACTTTTACATTTTTCCAGAAATCTTCACGCAAGGCTTTGATTTCAGCCATGGCTTCTGTCAGTCCTTTTTCATTACGGGCCATTCCAACATTATTCCACATAATTTTTCCTAATTTTTTGTGGTAATAATCTACAGAATGTTCTCCATTATTATTGATAAAGAAATCCAAACGAGATTGCACCTCGTTTTCGGCTTCTTCAAATTCTTTGGTTTCTGTTGATATAGGTCCGGTTCTGATATCGTCAGATAAATAATCGCCAATGGTATATGGTAATACAAAATATCCATCTGCCAATCCTTGCATCAATGCAGAGGCACCTAATCTATTTGCTCCATGGTCTGAGAAGTTGGCTTCTCCGATACAGTATAGACCTTTAACAGTAGTCATTAAATTATAATCTACCCAAACACCACCCATTGTATAATGGGTTGCAGGATAAATCATCATTGGAGTTTCGTATGGGTTCTCATCTACAATTTTCTCATACATTTGAAATAAGTTTCCGTATTTTGCTTCTACGATTGCTTTTCCAAAATCATAAATTTGTTGTGCTGTTGGATTTGATACATGCTGTAATTTTGCTTGTTCTTTTCCATAACGGGCAATGGCAGATTTAAAATCTAAATACACAGCTTCTCCTGTTGCATTTACTCCATAACCAGCATCACAGCGTTCTTTTGCTGCTCTTGAAGCCACATCACGAGGCACTAGGTTACCAAATGCAGGATATCTTCTTTCTAAGTAATAATCTCTTTGTTCTTCTGATAAGTCCGTTGGTTTTTTACGACC
>JAQWOR010000031.1 GCA_029245785.1 Polaribacter sp. | reverse complement strand
AGTCTCTTGCAGTCTCTTTCAACGCATCAAACCTTCCAGAAGCTCCTCCATGACCAGCTTCCATATTTGTATGCATTAGTAATATGTTTGTGTCTGTTTTTAATGCTCTTATTTTTGCTACCCATTTTGCTGGCTCCCAGTATTGCACTTGAGAATCATGCAGCCCTGTAGTTACCAACATGTTTGGATAGGTTTTTGCCACCGTTTGATCGTAAGGAGAATAGCTTTTAATATAGGTGTAATATTCTTTATCCTTCGGATTTCCCCATTCGTCAAATTCGCCCGTTGTTAAAGGAATACTTTCATCTAACATTGTAGAAACTACGTCTACAAAAGGTACTGCGGCAACAACGCCGTTGTATAATTCTGGATTCATATTTACGATAGCTCCCATCAATAAACCTCCTGCTGAACCTCACATTGCATAGAGATGCCCTGCAGATGTATACTTATTTTTAATTAAATACATTGAACAATCTAGAAAGTCTGTAAACGTATTTTTCTTATGCAACAACTTACCGTCTTCATACCACTGTCTTCCTAAATACTCACTTCCTCTTACGTGTGCTAATGCAAATACAAAACCTCTATCTAACAAACTTAAACGCGTAGTACTAAATCCATCAGAAATTGTGTATCCATAAGAACCGTATGCATATAAAAGTAGTGGTGTTTCTTCATTTAACTCAGTATCTTTTCTGTAAACTAAAGAAATGGCTACTTTTTTACCATCTCTTGCCTCGGCCCAAACGCGTTTACTTGTATAATTATTTTTATCGAACTTTCCTCCTAAAACTTCTTGTTCCTTTTTAAGTTCTTTTGATTTGTCTTTCATATTAAAATCAATGACAGATCTTGGTGTTGTCATCGAATTGTATGAATACCTTAATATATCGGTATCAAAATCTGGATTTGCATACACGCTTGCTGTGTACGTTTCTTCATCAAATGGTAAATAATCATCTTCGGTATTGTCCCAACGTTTAATTCTAATTTTAGCCAATCCATTTGTGCGTTCTTCCAACACCAAATAGTCCTTAAAAATCGAGATATCTTCGAGTAATGTTTCTTCCCTGTGCGCTATTACATCTCTCCAATTTTCTTTGTTTGTTTTATGAATCGACGTTTGCATCAATTTAAAATTCTTTGCGCCATCTTTATTGGTCAAGATGTAAAAAGAGTCTTTATAATGAGCAATGCTATATTCTAAATCACGCTCTCTTTGTTGAATCACTTTAAATTCTCCATTCGGATGACCTGCATCCAACACTTGGTATTCTGTAGATAGCGTACTATAAGATGCTATAACTATGTATTTTTGTGATTTTGTTTTTGAAACAGAGGTAGCAAAAGTTTCGTCTTTTTCATGAAAAACAAGTACATCTTCAGAAACATCAGTCCCTAAAACATGTTTGTATACCTGAGTACTTCTTAAAGTTACAGGATCTTTTTTAGTGTAAAAAAGTGTTTGATTGTCATTTGCCCAAACAGAACCTCCGGTTGTATTGGTAATAACATCATCATACGTTTTTCCTGTTTCTAGGTTTTTAATCTGTAATACGTATTGCCTTCTACTAACAGTATCTACTGCAAAAGCCACCAGCTTATTATTCGGGCTAACATTCAATCCTCCTAATTGAAAATAGTCATGCCCATCTGCTTCATCGTTTACGTTAAAAAGAATATGCTCTTCTGCTTCTAGGCTTCCTTTTTTACGCGTATAAATAGGATATTGTTGTCCTGCCTCATAACGTGTACTATAAAAATACCCATTCTTTTTATAAGGAACCGATTCGTCATCTTCTTTAATTCGAGATTTCATTTCTTCAAACAGTGTTGTTTGAAAATCATCTGTATGCGCTGTAACCTCTTCATAATAAGAGTTTTCTGCGTTCAAATAATTCAATACCTTAACCGTTTGGGCATCTTTCTTTTTTGCATTTTTCTGTTCATCAGACAAACGCATCCAAAAATAATTATCAATTCTTACATCTCCATGCTGCTCTAATTCGGTAGGAATTTTATCAGCTACTGGGGGGATTGCAACACTATCTTTCATGGAGTCATTTTTACAAGCGCTTGCAAAAATAAGACTAAAAATGCAAGTGTAAAACAATATTTTCTTCATTTTTTTATCTTTATTTTTACCGTGAAAATACTAAATTTGTATTTAATCGTTAAAAAATCAAAAAATTGACCGAAAGTTTGGTTGAAATAGAATTGCATACTCCATGTTTTTAAATCTAGAAGACTATATGCTGCCTTGCCTAAATAAAAAACTTTTCGGAGTTGATTGTTTGGGCTGTGGATTTCAACGCGCTATTATTTTTATTCTAAAAGGTGAATTTGTAGAGGCTTTTAAAATATATCCTGCAATTTACACCCTCCTTATTTTAATTGTATTTGCACTTTTAAACCTAAAATTTCAATTTAAACATGCTAGAAAGATTGTTCTTTTTTTAGCAATCATAAACATTCTAATCATTATAATTAGTTACTTTATAAAAATCACTTGACAAACTATGGAAACACAAAAACTTCAATACGCTACACTTATTTATATCTTGGCAATTTTAGGACTCCCTTTGTGTTGTTGTGCCGGACTTGGGATATTGCCCGCTGCAATTGCTTTTTTTATTGCGCGTTCAGAATTAAAAAAGTATGCCCAAAATCCTGATGCTTATGACAATCAAGATAGTATTTATACGGGAAAAATAATTGCCTTAGTTGTATTGATTATTAATGTTTTGTATCTGTCCTATACCATCTATCAAATCTACAACATTGGTTGGGATGTACTCATGGAACATTCTAGAGAGTTAATGGAAAATCAATAAATAAAAAAGGAGCGATGTTACATCGCTCCTTTTTTTGTTCTTATTTTTTTGTTCTTATTTCTTAAACTCAGAAATTGTTTTTTTAATGATCGAAATACAATCCATTAATTGTGCTTCGTTCATCACCAAAGGAGGTGCAAAACGAATGATGTTTCCATGTGTTGGTTTTGCCAACAAACCATTGTCTCTTAATTTGATACAGATATCCCAAGCTGTTGAGCTTTCTTCAGTATCATTAATTAAAATGGCATTCAATAAGCCTTTTCCGCGTACCAACTTTACCAAGTCGTTTTCTTTTGCAAAATCGCTAATTTCTTTCCTAAATAGATGCCCTAATCGTTCTGCATTCTCTGCCAAATTTTCTTCTTGTACAACTTCTAATGCAGCAATAGCAACAGCGGCTGCAATTGGATTTCCTCCAAAAGTAGATCCATGACTTCCTGGAGTTATTACATTCATAATAGCATCATTGGCAAAAACAGCCGAAACTGGGTAAGCGCCTCCGCTCAATGCTTTTCCAAGAATTAAAACATCTGGTGTTACATTTTCATGATTTACCGCCAATAATTGGCCTGTTCTTGCAATACCTGTCTGCACTTCATCTGCAATAAACAATACATTGTGTTTTTTACACAATGCTTTTGCCGCAGTTAAATACCCTTCTGAAGGCACATACACTCCTGCCTCTCCTTGAATAGGCTCTACCAAGAAACCAGCAATGTTGGCATTGTTTTCTAAAACCTCTTCTAATGCTTTTAAATTATTGTACTATATTTTAAGAAAACCATTGGTAAATGGTCCAAAATTTTTGCAGGCAACAGGATCATTAGAAAAAGAAATAATAGTGGTTGTTCTTCCATGAAAATTATTTTCACACACAATAATTTGTGCTTCATTCTCTGCAATTCCTTTTACTTCATATGCCCATCTTCTACATAATTTTAGTGCCGTTTCAACTGCTTCAGCACCAGTATTCATTGGCAATACTTTGTCAAAACCAAAATACTCGGTAACGAATTTTTCATACTTCCCTAATACATCATTGTAAAATGCTCTAGAGGTTAAACTCAATGTTTTTGCTTGGTTTGTCATTGCATCTACAATTTTTGGATGACAATGCCCTTGATTAACGGCAGAATATGCCGATAAAAAATCGTAATACTTTTTTCCTTCAACGTCCCAAACATACACGCCTTCTCCCCTGTTCAAAACCACAGGAAGCGGGTGGTAATTGTGTGCTCCGTACTTGTTTTCTAATTCAATTGCTTGTTGTGATGTAATTTGGTCTAAAACAGCCATTTCAAAATGATTTAAGGTTTTTGCCTTTACTTAAAAAGGCATCGCTTAACAACTTTATAAAGATGTAAACATTAATAATTATAGCTCGCTTAACGAGTAAAATAACCATTCCTTCTCTACCTTTATCCTTTCGAGATTTCGAAAATTCAGCGTGGGAAAGAAATCATCCCTAAGAGCCGCTAAATTACTAAATATAAACTACCTCTTAAAATTTAATTTACAGAACTGACTTTCGTCATGTTTTTCTAAAAAAAAGTACCCGATTTTTGTAGTATATTTTAAAATTAATTCAAAATTATGAAAAAAATTATACTAGGAATCATCTGTATCTCTTTCTTGTTAGTGAGTTTTACCGTAAAAAGTAATAAAGAAATAACAACTCCTGTTAAAACAACAAGTATTGAAAAAGGAAAAAAGCTTTTTAATAGTAAAACATGCAATGCTTGCCACCAAGAAAAAATAAAAATTGTAGGACCTGCTATCAAAACTATTGCGGCTAAATACACTGCTAAAAAAGGAAATATTGTTGCTTTTTTACAAGGAAAAAACAAAGCAATTGTAGACACCAACCCTGGACAAGTTGCTATTATGCAAGCAAGTCTTTCAATTACCAAGTCGATGTCTAAAGCAGATCTTGAAGCCATTTCAAAATACATGATGAGCATTCAATAGCGCACTCTTGTTTTACAAGCTTCATCACAAAACTAAAAAAGCATTTCGGAAGTTACCGGAATGTTTTTTTTATGCTAAAAACTTACTTAGAAATTCTTCCTGCCAAAGAAAATACTTGCAGTTCCAATCTTTTTATTTCTCTTAAAAGCGCATTTTTATCCATTTGCATCCAAGCAAAGAGTTTTAACATGCTCACGGCAAATAAAGACATCAAACTTCCAATTCCCCACATTAGCAGCTCCTTGGTGCTTTCTACGTTAAAAAACTGAACAACGCAATATACAAATAGCACAAAAAACACTAAAATTATAATGTTCATGAGCAGTAGAAGCCATTTGTTTTTACCCTGAAAAAGTCCGCCGAACATTTGAAAAACATTTTGCTCTTCTAGTCCATCATAAAACTTTACCTCTTCTTGTGTTAATGTTTCCTTGATTAATTTGTCGATTTCTTCTGTATAATTACCCATAATTTTATTTTTAGTTGCAAAAATATACTCGTTTAAAATGTTGTAAAGTTGATTTTAGTTTTTCTCTTGCATAAACAATCTTGATTTTATGGTTCTAACTGAGATGCTTAACAAATTGCTTATTTGTTTTAGCGAATACGCTTCTGTATAAAACAGTTGAATCCTTATTTTTTGGTGCGAAAGCAGCCTCTCTATTTCTTTAGCTGCTCTAACATGTTTCATTTTATAGATAACCGCCCAGATCTCTTATGCAATATCCGTTACTACATCGGCATCTTTCACGTACCAATATACAAAATCACAAAATTGTAGATGCCTTCTTTTTACCAAGCTATCAAATGCTTTTTGATAAGCAAATTGATAGGCAATAACCAATGCTGTATCTACTTTATGCTCGTTGTTTTTGACCATTGATTTCATATCATAGACAACCACAAAAGAAAAAGGTTCATTTAAATTTAACGTTCCTATAAAGATAATTGAAATATTTAGCTTAAAATGGTAGAACGATTATTATTTTTGCAGCATGAGCAGAAAAAAGAAGACGAGAGTCATTTTTGAAAACATAGAAGTAATAGATGCTGGTGCACGTGGTAAAACAGTTGCCAAAGCACCTGATGGTCGCGTTATTTTTTTAACAAACACCGTTCCTGGCGATGTTGTAGATATACAAACCGGACGTAAACGCAAAGCATATTACGAAGGAAATGCCATCAAATTTCATACACTTTCTAACAAAAGAACAACTCCTGTTTGCGAACACTTTGAACATTGTGGTGGTTGCAAATGGCAACACATGAAATATGAAGATCAATTGTTTTACAAAGAAAAAGAAATTACCAACAACCTTATTAGAATTGGTCATTTAGAATTGCCAGAAATCACCCCTATTTTAGGCTGTAAAAAGACCTATTTTTATCGAAATAAAATGGAATTCTCCTTTTCTTCAAGTCGTTGGCTCACCTATGAAGAAATTAACTCTGATCAAGAAATCGATAATAAAAATGCATTGGGATTTCATATCTCTGGAATGTGGGACAAAATCTTAGACATCAACACCTGTCATTTACAAGAAGACCCTTCTAACGATATCAGAAATGCTATCAAAACATTTGCTATTGAAAATGACATTGCTTTTTTCAATCCTAGAGAACAAGATGGCTTGTTGCGTACTATGATGCTTCGTATTGTATCTACTGGAGAAATTATGTTGACCATTCAATACTACAAAGAAGATAAAGAGAAGCGGGAGTTGTTATTGGATTTCATTATAGATAAATTTCCAAAAATAACGTCGTTACAATATGTTATCAACGGAAAAGCCAACGACACCATTTACGATCAAGAAGTTGTTTTATACGCAGGAAGAGACCATATTTTTGAAGAAATGGAAGGCTTACGGTTTAAAATTAACGCCAAATCTTTTTACCAAACCAATTCTGACCAAGCCTATGAATTGTATAAAATTACTCGTGATTTTGCTGGATTAACAGGTAATGAACTGGTATATGATTTGTATACAGGAACTGGAACCATTGCGCAATTTGTAGCGAAAAAAGCTGGCAAAGTAATTGGTGTAGAATCAGTGCCAGAAGCCATTGAAGATGCAAAACAAAATGCTGAGCTCAATAAAATTGACAATACAGAGTTTTATGTGGGCGATATGAAAGAGGTGTTTACATCAGAATTCATCAAGCAACATGGGCAACCTGATGTGATTATTACAGATCCACCAAGAGATGGAATGCATAAAAAAGTGGTAGAACAAATTATCAATATCTTGCCACAACGTGTTGTATATGTTAGCTGTAACTCGGCAACACAAGCACGTGACTTGGCTTTAATGAAAGAACATTACAACATTGTAAAAACACAAGCTGTAGATATGTTTCCGCAAACACATCATGTAGAAAATGTCGTACTTTTGGAATTGATTTAATTTTTATGAAAAAAACCATCCTATTTCTCTTTCTATTAACGTTGGCTTTTAGCGCCTGCGAAAAAGACGATATTTGCTTATTACCAAACACACCAAATTTGATTTTGCGTTTTTATGACAGTACAGATCTTACTGAAGTAAAAAGTGTAGATCGCCTATCGATTTGGGCAGATGGAAAGGACACCATTTCAAACTATAAAAGTGTAACCTTAGATTCAATTGTTATTCCGTTAAATGTAAACGCTACAGAAACAGTGTATCATTTTAAAATGAATTCCACTTCAGGAAATGTGGCAGATAACAAGTATAATAAAATCACCATAACATACACCCCTGAAGATGTGTATGTTTCTCGCTCTTGCGGATATAAAACTATTTTTAACGACGTTAGCATCACCTCAGACAATGGTTGGGTGCACTCTTTTACGCCATCAACTTTAACAACAATCGATCATGAAACAGCAGCACATGTTCAAATATTTCACTAGTCTTTTCTTTGTGTTGTTTGTGGCAACGGGTGTTGCTCAAGAACAAACAAAAGACACCATCACATACAAAACATCGTATGGTTTAAGAGTTGGAATTGACATTAGTAAGCCTATATTGGGACTTATCGATTCAAAGAACAGTGGATTTGAAATTGTTGGAGATTATCGCTTTTCTAAAAATCTCTATATCGCTACAGAATTAGGCTACAAAAATAAAACATCTATTGAAGATTATACCAACTCTACTGCCAAAGGTTCATATCTAAAATTGGGGGTGAATTATAACACCTATAAAAATTGGCTAGACATGAATAACGAAGTCTATTTAGGATTCCGTTATGGATTCAGTATTTTTGATCAAACTTTAAACAGTTATACATCCAATACTGGAAGCACTTATTTTCCTGGAGAACTGAATACAAATTCTAGCACAACAACGGGGTTAAATGCACATTGGACTGAATTTGTATTAGGCCTTAAAGTAGAAACCTTTAAGAACCTATTTTTAGGATTCAGTGTTTCTTATAAAATAATGATGAGCCTACAAAATCCTGAGAATTTTAAAACGCTTTATGTGCCCGGATTCAACAGGGTTTTTGAAAGCGAAACTGGTTTTGGCTTCAATTATACCATTTCATACACCATTCCTTTTGTTCATAAATAATTGCGCAATATTTCTTTGTTTATAGTAAATTTGCAGTCTTATACACAACCTTATAAGCAATGAAAAAAATACCAAGTGTCAATTTAGCAGATTTTCTATCTGATGATAAAAATAAGAAGCAACAATTTATAAAAGATATCGGAAACGCTTATGAAAACATTGGATTTGTAGCGTTAAAAGGTCATTTTTTAGGAGATCAACTCGTTGCTGATTTATATCGTGAAATTAAAAACTTTTTTGACTTACCTATTGCCACAAAACAACAATACGAAATTGAAGGAATTGGTGGTCAGCGCGGATATGTTTCCTTTGGAAAAGAAAGCGCTAAAGGAAAAAAAGAAGGAGACCTAAAAGAGTTTTGGCATTTTGGTCAATATGTAGAAGACAATCCGAAATTAGCAGCAGAATACCCAAAAAACATCACTGTTAATGAGCTAAAAGAATTCAACACCGTTGGTAAAGAAGCATACAATATGCTAGAAAAAACCGCAAAATATGTATTGCGTTCTCTAGCACTTCATCTTGGATTGGAAGAACACTATTTTGACCCATACATCAAAAATGGAAATAGCATATTACGTCCAATTCATTACCCACCAATACAATCTGAACCTAAAAATGCTGAACGTGCTGCAGCACATGGAGATATCAATTTGATTACTTTATTAATGGGCGCTCAAGGAAAAGGGTTACAAGTTCAAAACCATAATGAAGAATGGCTAGATGCAATTGCAGAACCTGATGAATTGATGATCAATGTTGGAGACATGCTCTCGCGTCATAGCAACAACAAACTAAAATCTACCATTCACCGAGTTGTAAACCCTCCTAAAAACACCTGGGGAAGTTCTCGGTATTCAATTCCATTTTTTATGCATCCAATTAGCGACATGAAATTAAATGTATTGGAAAGTTGTATTGATGAAGAGCATCCAAAACAATTTGATGATATTACCGCAGGAGAATTTTTAAATGAGCGTTTGCTTGAATTAGGATTGATAAAAAAATGAAGGAAAAAGTAGCAATATACTTGTTTATTATCGGTTGTATCCTGGTGCTTTTAGCCTTGATACTAAAGCATTATACCATCGTTGATAATTACACGTTGGTATTTATTGGTATCGTTATAGAATCAATGAGTATATTGATATTTGCCTATCATAAAATTAAAAAACCAAAGTAGAAATGGCCAAAAAACTAGGAAGTTTATCTGATTTAGGAGGATTTGTGTTTTCTACAAATGATGATTTCAACCCTTCTGAAAATGACACTACAGAAGCTATAGAAAACAACAAGCAATATTTAGAAGCTCATTTTTCTAACAAAGGTCGTGGAGGAAAAACCGTTACTATAATTAAGGGGTTTAAAGGAACTGAAAGTGATCTAAAGGCTTTAGGAAAAAAATTAAAAAGCAGCTGTGGTGTTGGAGGAAGCACCAAAAACGGAGAAATTATCATTCAAGGGAATTTCAGAGATAAAATTATGGAACTTTTAAAAAAAGACGGATACTCTGTAAAGCGCATTGGAGGTTAATAAATTATTGAAAATCAAAAAATAAAACTATATTAGCACCATCTCTTTTATTATCCCCCCCCAACAAATTATTACAAAGTACACTTTTATGAATTATTCTTTCAAATTTTTAACAGCAACATGTATGAAAAAGGCTGTGTATATTACTCTTTTCGCCTTAGGTATTTTGTTTTTTTCTTCTTGCAGAAGCACCGCTAAGAGATGTGGACTAGCCGAAAATCAGCAGCAAATTCAACAAAATTTTCAACAAGATGGCATTGTTGCTGTAAAAACAATTCTATAATTCGCTTTTATTTTTGTCATTCCGACAGAATGAGGAACGAATGACGAGGAATCTCACCATTATATAACGTCATTATTTAAAAATTCCCAACTAGGATTAAAACCATTTATCAAATTATCTTTTCTCTTCTTGATTTCTTTTTGATTTTATCCTCGTTCTTCTTTTTGTCATTCCGCACTTGATGCGAAATCCAAACGTTTCTTAACACCTTTAACTATTTATATAATTACTGACTTTCATGGATTCCCTTTCCTGTCTCCTACCTCTACCTATGTCAGACAAGGTCGGTAGTTCCGATAACTATCGGAAGAGACACGAAGAATGAAGAGTCTTATCCTTGTTTATTATTGTATACTGCAAAACTAGTACTTAAAAAGTAAGATTTCTCAATCGTACCTCATTTCGAAATGACAACAGTACGATTTTAGTGCTTTCTTTTAGGTTCACTCTTATTTTTGTCATTCCGACAAAATGAGGCACGAATGACGAGGAATCTCAACATTATATAACGTCATTATTTACCAATCTACTTGCTGCTTTCCTACATTTTCTAAATAGGTGTTTGCTTTAGAAAAATGTTGATTTCCAAACCAATAGCCTCTATTTGCACTTAATGGAGATGGATGCCCAGAAGTGAGCACACAATGCTTATTAGTATTTATTTTAGCTCCTTTCTTCTTCGCAAAACCACCCCAAAGCAAAAAAACTACTTCGTCACATTGCTCAGAAATTTGGGAAATAACAGCATCTGTAAATTGTTCCCAGCCCTTCTTTTGATGGCTTCCTGCTTCATGTGCTCTTACCGTTAACGTGGCATTTAATAGTAAAACACCTTGTGTTGCCCAATGTTCTAAATTTCCACTCTTCGGAATTGGTTTCTGAAGGTCCGTTGCCAGCTCTTTAAAAATATTGATCAATGACGGAGGGTGTTTCACCTGATCAGCAACCGAAAAACACAATCCATTTGCTTGCCCTACTCCATGGTAGGGATCTTGGCCAATAATCACCACTTTTATTGCCTCAAAAGAACAAAAATTGAATGCCGAAAAAATATCTTTTTCCTTCGGATAGCATACCGAATTTTGATATGCTGCTTTTACAAAATCCAGCAAATTTGTGAAATATTCTTTTTCCAACTCTGGTTGTAAAATATTTTTCCATGAATCTGCGATGTTTATTTGCATACTTTCTTATTTTTGTCGAGATCTCAAAGATAGTATTTTGGCTAAAAACATTTCAGAAAAAACATTACAGGATTTAGAATTTAATACTGTTTTAGAACAGGTAGCAAATTATTGTATTTCTGATTTAGGGAAAGAGCAAATCTTAACAATCAAACCCATTGCTAATCTCGAAAACTTACACAAAGAACTACAACTCGTTAATGAATACCTATCTTCATTTATTAGCGAAAACAAAGTGCCTAACCACGCCTTTGAGAACATTTCGCAAGAAATTTTTACTTTAAACATAGAAAATAGCTTTTTAGATGCTGCAGCATTTTTAAAAATTGCAACCCTCTCTGAAACTACCAATGAGCTACTAGTGTTCTTTAAAAAATTTGAAAACTATTTTCCAACACTGTTTCAAGTTAGCCAACAAATAGAACTCACAACCGTTGTTATTGATGCCATCAAAAAAATAGTAACTCCTTATGGTGAAGTTGCCAATAATGCATCTCCGGTATTAAAACAAATTAGAAAAGACATTTCAAAAATTCGAGGTAAAATAGGCGAAAGCTTTACAAGAGACCTAAGTAGATATAGCGCATTAGGGTATTTAGATGACATCAGAGAAACAGTTGTTGACAATCATAGAGTATTGGCTGTATTGGCCATGTATCGACGTAAAGTAACAGGAAATTTTTTAGGCGCTTCCAAAACAGGAAGTATCGTATATATTGCGCCCCAGGCTACACTAAATTACAGCAGAGAACTGCAAGATTTAGGCTATGAAGAGCAGCAAGAAATAACAAAAATTCTAAAAGAATTAGCAAGTGCTATTCGTCCTTGTACACCTTTATTGCAAGAGTATCTAGACTATTTAACACATTTAGATGTGGTTGCTTCAAAGGCAAGTTATGCAAAAGAAATCAATGCTTTATTACCTAAAATTACTGCAGAAAAAAAAATTCAGCTTAAAAATGCCTTCCACCCTATTTTGTGGGCAAACAATACAAAGAAAAATCTAACCACCATTTCGCAATCTATTTATCTGAACAGCAAACAACAAATTATTGTCATCTCTGGGCCCAATGCCGGTGGTAAAAGTATTACCCTAAAAACCATTGGTTTGTTACAAGTAATGCTACAAAGTGGCTTATTAATTCCTGTAGACGAACGCAGTGAAACCTCTATTTTTGATACGATCTTAACAGACATTGGAGACAACCAGTCTATTGAAAACCAGCTAAGCACCTACAGTTATCGTTTAAAAAATATGCGGTATTTTTTGCGAAAATGCAATGACAACACACTTTTCTTGATTGATGAGTTTGGTACCGGAAGCGACCCTGAATTGGGTGGCGCTTTGGCAGAAATTTTCTTAGAAGAATTTTATAGCAAAAAAGCATTCGGAATTATTACAACACATTATTCGAATTTAAAAGTATTGGCAAATGAGCTAGAAAATGTAACCAATGCCAACATGCAGTTTGATGAGCGAACCTTAGAGCCGCTGTATAAGCTTTATATTGGACAAGCAGGAAGTTCTTTTACCTTTGAAGTAGCTCAGAAAAACGGAATTCCATACAGCATTATCAACCAAGCAAAAAAACGGGTTGAAACTGAAAAAATTCGACTAGACAAAACCATTTCCAAATTACAAAAAGAGCGAAATCGCTTGCAAAAAAAATCTGACAATTTAGAAAAACAACATAGTAAAGGAAAAGGTCATATTGACAACTTACAAGAGAAAGAGCAAAAGATTCAAGATAAATTATCCGGTTTTCAAGAATTGTATGATAGCAACCAAAAGATGCTCTCTATTGGTAGAAAAGTAAATGAATTGCTACATCATTATTTTCAAACCAACAACAAGAAAGAGCTCAATACAGGTTTGCAAAAATGGATTGCCTCAGAAAAAACAAAACATCTTAAGAAAAATCCTGTAAAACCAACTACTAAGGCCGCAAAGAAAACCGCTAAAGTCAAAGAGAAAAAGAAGCAAAAAAGTATTCTGAAAGTAGAAAAAGAAGTGCTACAAAAAGTGATGGAAGTTCGAAAAGAAAAAAAGAAAGAAGCCACAAAAATTGCCAAAGAAAAAGCAGCGTATGTGTTTAAAATTAACGACAGAGTTCGATTAATTGATGGAAACGCTGTTGGAAGTATTGATAAAATTGAAAAGAAAAATGTGTTTATCAACTATGGGATCTTTACCACAAAAGCTAGTGTAAATCAATTGGAGTTGGTAGAAAAAGCGAAGTAACCAATTAAGAGTTTTTAATTACGGATTACGAATTGTCATTCCGAATGAAGTTATGAGGAGGAATCTTATTGTAAGATTTCTCGTCGCTTATACTTCGCGCTGTCGAAATGACAAATTATTAGTGTTGCCAACACCTACCTGATGTGTTTTTTGTTTTTCACCTACAACGACTTCATAAATTTTTAATTACGGATTACGAATTGTCATTCCGAATGAAGTTATGAGGAGGAATCTTATTGTAAGATTTCTCGTCGCTTATACTTCGCGCTGTCGAAATGACAACATAAAAACAGAAGACTAGCAAGTGTTCTTTTACACCTTAAAATAACATGTAAAAAAACCAAAAATAACCCGCTCGTAATTCATTAAAAATGAATACGTTTGCACTCGAATTTGAAATCCTTAAAATGAAACGTATTAAAGAATATAAAAAGCTATTTAACGTAGAAAGCGCTATCGATTTAAAAGTGCTAAAAACCACTTATAGAGGATTGGTTAAGACCTGGCATCCAGACAAATTTCAGGATGAAGAAAAGAAGGCTATTGCAGAAATAGAAAGCACTAAAATTATTGACGGTTATCATTTTTTAGTAAGCATTGCTCCAGAAACAAAAGAAGCAAATTTAGATGCCTACAAAACAACAATCACAGAGTTTCAAGTGGCAGATTGGCATCATAAAAGCATGTTGTTAGAAGTAACTTTTACAGATGGTAATACCTATGAGTATTTTGGTGTAAACCGTATTCTTTTTGGAAAGTTTGTAAACGCAAAATCTATAAACAACTTTGGTAAAAGAAATATTTTCAACTCTTTCATCTATAGAAAATCAAAGAAAGCAGCTGTCATGGCATAAGTTAAGTTTGGTGGGTTTCGCAGAAGTTCACCAACTATTCAAACTGCTTCATTTCAGTATCATAAAACGCTCCAGCCTTGTCCATTAAGCCGGCCAATTCTACAGCAATATCCTCTTCATTTTCTCCAGACAAATCTTCAAACCATTCTACAGTGTCGTCTTTTAAATTGATTAAAAAACGAGGGAATTCTGTATGCAATACAAAAATATCATCTGGATGGTTGCTATTGTCTGCTAATAAAAATTTAGGAAGTGCCATGCTGTTTTTCTTGAATTAATTTATTGGTTAACTTATGAAAGCGAATGTACAACATTATTGCTGATGCGGTTAAAGAAATTAACAATCCTATCCAAATTCCCATAGTTTTTAAATTTGTATGCAATCCCAAATAGTAACAAATAGGAAATCCGATAATCCAATAAGCAACAAAAGTAATGAGCATGGGTATTTTTACATCTTGTAAACCGCGTAAAGCACCCAAAACAACTACTTGGATTCCGTCTGATAGTTGAAAAAATCCAGCAACAATAATCAATATTGAAGCTGTTTTAATAACTTCTACATTATCAATATATAAGGTAGGTAAAAAATCTTTTGCCACTATAAATCCAGCTGCAAAAAACAAATCAATAACAACCATTAATAAAAAAACAGAAATGGCAATTCTCCTTAACTCTTTGTAATTTTTTAAGCCTTTTTGATTTCCAATTCTAACGGTTGCTGTAACTCCCAATCCAACAGCTATCATAAAGGTCATAGAAGATAGGTTTAGGGCAATTTGATTTGCTGCCTGAGCATTGGTTCCTAAAACACCAGACAACAAAACACCAGAGGCAAAAATACTCACCTCAAAAAGCATTTGCAAGGCCGTTGGGTATCCTAAATTAAAAACTCTTTGTAAGGTTTTTTTCTTGATTTCTGAAAAAGAAAACCCTTTAAAATAGGGAGTAAAAACAACTTTTGATTTCATAATATACAGCAAAAAAGCAACCATTGCAAAACGAGAAAACAAGGTTCCGTAGGCAGCACCTTCAATGCCTAGTTCTGGAAAAATCCAAATCCCATAAATCAGTACATAATTAAAAAACACATTGATAACATTGGCAATGATAGTTGCTTTCATTGCGTACTTTGTTAATGACAAGCCATCAGAAAATTGTTTTAATCCTTGAAAAACAAGCAAAGGAATCATAGAAAAAGCGACAATATTAAAATAAGGAATTGCCAAAGCTACCACCTCTTCTGGTTGATCCATTTGATGTAAAATTGGCTCAATAAAAATCAAGGCAATAAAAAGAAGCACTCCTAGAATGGTTGACAGCAGCATTCCATGTTGAAAATAACTTCTTCCATTTTCAATATTTTTTGCTGCATCTGCCTCGGCAATTAGCGGTGTAATTGCAAAGGTAAATCCAATACCTAAAGAAAGTGCTATAAAAATAATACTGTTTGCTAAAGATACAGCTGCAAGCGGGGCTGCTCCTAGCTGACCAACCATAATATTATCTGCCAAACCCACTAAAACATGCCCTAGCTGCCCCAACATTACAGGATATGCAATGGTCAAATTTTTTTTAAATTCAGAGGTATATAAAGATAGGTTTACCATTGGTTGTTGATTTTTCAGACTGCGAAGATATTCATTATTATTGACGTACAAATTGAAAATGACAATACTGTTTATTCGGTAAAATAATGTATTTTTGATTTCTTAGTTTACACATTTCAATTATGGCAACAATCACATTAAAAGGAACTCCTATTGAAACGATAGGCAATTTACCCAAACCAGGAGATAAAGCTCCGAATTTCACGTTAGTATCAACAGACATGTCTCGAAAAAAATTAGCTGATTTTTCTGGGCAAAACATCCTTTTAAATATTTTTCCAAGTATAGATACAGGAACTTGCGCAGCATCCGTAAGAAAATTTAACGAAGCAGCTGCTAATTTAGCAAATACAAAAGTGCTTTGTATTTCTAGAGATTTACCGTTTGCCCAAGCGCGCTTTTGTGGTGCAGAAGGAATTGCCAATGTTATTGTACTATCTGACTTTATTTCAGGTCAATTTGGAAAAGATTATGGCCTAGAAATAACCAATGGTCCAATAGAAGGCTTACATTCTCGCTGTGTTATTATAATTGATAAAAACAACGAAGTGATCTATACCGAACAAGTTGCCGAAGTTACTACAGAACCAAATTACCAAAGTGCACTAAAAGCATTGCAGTAATGAAAAATCCGAATGATAGTTTTTTAAGAGGAAGACTTCGCAGTTTAGGCTTTGCTTTAAAAGGTATGTGGTTTTTATTAACGACAGAAGACAGTATCAAAGTTCAAATTTTCCTAACCATACTGATGATTATAGCAGGATTCTATTTTAACCTCTCTGCTATCGAGTGGATGCTTCAATTATTGGCAATTGGGCTGGTATTGGTTGCAGAATCTTTAAATACTGCTGTAGAGAAATTGGCAGATTTTGTACATCCTGATTATCACGAAAAAATAGGCTTTATCAAAGATATTTCTGCCGGAGCTCCCAGCTTTGCTGCCATTATTTCTTTAGTAATTGTGGGTATTATGTATGTGCCAAAAATCTTGGTAATGTTCTAAGGAATTGTCAACAAATAAATTCGTTAATTCCGTCAACTTTTTTCTTAACAGTTTCTACGCAAATACCTATATTTACATTTTACAAATTACCAATATTCTGAATGGCAAAAAAAACAACAACTCCAAAAAAACCTAAATTTCAAAGCATCAAAGCTTTTGTAAACAATAGGCAAACACAAACGGTGTTTGGTGTTTTTTTAATTTTATTCTCTCTCTTCTTAAGCATTGCATTTTTTTCCTTTTTCTTTTCTTGGCAAGAAGACCAAAGCACACTTACACAATTTGCAGACAAAACTATAATTAGTGAAAATTTATTAGGAAAAGTGGGAGCAAAATTAAGTCACTTTTTTATTTTTGATGGCTTTGGAGTAGCTGCTTTTATACTTCCAGGGCTCTTATTTATTACTGGATTTTATGGCTTGTTTAAAATTAAACTACAACGAATTGTAAAAAACTGGAACTGGGGACTACTAATTATGTTGTGGTTTTCTATTTCTTTTGGTTTTGCTTCTAATACACTGTTTTCTGGAATTATCGGATTTGAAATCAATGAATATTTACAAGCATTTTTAGGAAAAACAGGACTTACAATCTCTCTTAGCTTTATTTTTATTACATATTTGATTATTCGATTTAAAATATCACCAGAAGGAATTGTTAATACATTTAGATCAAAAAAAGAAGACAACGAAAACAGTACAGAGCTCAACATACCTGCTTCAGAGAACTCAGATGAAATTGTTGCTGATACTGAAACCTCTGCTAAATCTGAATTTGAACTGTCTGTAGAAGATTTACAACCTACCATAGACAAGCATTCAGAAGTTTCTTCTACAAAAAAAATCGAAGAGGAACAAGAAGAAGATAAAACCCTATTAGACATCGTATTGCAAGAAAGTGACGAATCAACTACTTCTGAAGATATTGGTAAAAAAGAGGAAGATGTAACAATTTCTGTTGACACCATTTCTGAAGAAAAGCACGTAAAAGAAAACCTATCGGACAAACTTCTAAAAGATTTTGGAGAATTTGACCCCACCTTAGAATTGGGAAACTTTAAATTTCCTACGTTTAATTTGTTAAAAGAATACAATGAAACAATCTCTATTGATCCTGAAGAACTAGAAGCCAATAAAAATAAGATTCTAAAAACATTACAAAACTATAAAATTGGAATTTCAAAAATTAAGGCAACTGTAGGGCCTACAATTACTTTATATGAAATTGTTCCTGAAGCTGGTGTTCGGATTTCAAAAATTAAAAATTTAGAAGATGATATTGCACTATCTTTATCTGCCTTAGGAATCCGTATCATTGCTCCTATCCCAGGAAAAGGAACAATCGGAATTGAAGTTCCTAATAAAAAAGCAACAATTGTTTCTATGCATTCTGTGATTTCTTCAAGCAAGTTTCAAAAATCTCAGATGGAATTACCGATTGCTCTAGGAAAAACTATTTCAAATGAAACCTTTGTCATCGATTTAGCAAAAATGCCACATTTATTAATGGCAGGTGCAACGGGGCAAGGAAAATCTGTGGGATTAAACGCTGTGCTAACATCATTGTTATACAAAAAGCATCCTGCAGAAGTAAAGTTTGTTTTGGTAGACCCAAAGAAAGTAGAATTGACACTGTTTAATAAAATAGAACGTCACTACTTAGCAAAATTACCAGATAGTGAAGACGCCATTA
>JAQWOR010000024.1 GCA_029245785.1 Polaribacter sp. | reverse complement strand
TGTCTGATGCGTTGGTAGAAGACAATTCAATCTATATAGGAAATAACCCTTCTGCTACAACCAGTACGGCACAATATAATATTGCCGTGGGAGCAACCGCATTAGATGCCATTACCACTGGTGATGATAATGTTGCAGTAGGGTATGATGCGTTAACTGCTAACACTTCGGGATTTAGAAATACCGCAATTGGCTGGGGTGCTTTAAAGAGTATTACCACTGCAAAAAGCAATACTGCAACGGGGTGGAAAGCTTTGTATACCAACACTACGGGAAATTATAATTCCGCTTATGGACATGGTGCTTTATATAACACTACAGGAATTCACAATACCGCTAATGGTTCTTTTGTACTGTATTATAACACTACTGGAAGTGACAATACAGCAAATGGAGTGGAAGCGATGTATAGTAATCAAACAGGAAGTTTCAATACTGCAAATGGGAGACATGCCTTTTCTGGCAACACTATTGGAAATTACAATATTGCAATAGGTCACCACGCAGGAACATATCTTGCAAATGGATCTTCTCCAAATCAATCGGGAAATTACAATGTCTTTTTAGGGAGTGCTACCAAAGCTTCGGGTAATACCCAAAACGAAATTGTTATTGGGTACGATGCAACTGGTGGTGGAAGTAATACTGTACAATTAGGAGACACCAACATTACCAATGTGAAAACTAGTGGTACTGTTACTGCTGGAGCAGTGACTTATCCAAAAACGCACGGTACAAACGGACAAGTACTGGTAACAGGAGGAAGTGGTGCTTTAACTTGGGCAACTGCAGCCACCGGATCTGTAAGTTCATTATCTGATTTATCTGTGACTTCAACAGCGGCTGAATTAAACCTTCTTGACGGGGTAACTGCTACAACCTCAGAGCTTAATTATGTAGATGGAGTTACATCAAATATCCAGACTCAGTTGAATGCCAAAGGTGTAGGATCTGTAAGTTCATTATCTGATTTATCGGTAACCTCTACGGCAGCAGAGTTGAATATTTTGGACGGTGTAACAGCAACAGCTACAGAGCTGAACTTATTAGATGGCGTAACTGCTCTTGCAACAAGTGTAAATGGATTATCTGATGCATTGGTAGAAGACAATTCAATCTATATAGGAAATAACCCTTCTGCTACAACCAGTACGGCACAATATAATATTGCCGTGGGAGCAACCGCATTGGATGCCGTTACAACGGGTGATAACAATATCGCTATTGGACATGGTGCTTTAACGGCTAACACCTCAGGAGGCACTAATATTGCCCTTGGAACCTCTGCTTTAGAAGCAAATACTTCAGGATCACATAATATTGCTCAAGGTTATTTGGCCCTAAGAAGAAACACTTCAGGGAATTTCAACATGGCCCAAGGGTATCGATCTCTTGATTCTAATGTTTCAGGAAGCTACAATATCGCTCAAGGCTATCTCTCGATGTATTATTCAACCACAGGTAGTAGTAATATAGCTCTTGGTGAAAATACGATTCATACTAATTCTACGGGCTCTTATAATATTGCTCTGGGAGGAAATGCTCTAAGAAATAATACCACAGCAAATTACAATACCGCTTTAGGGTATGCTGCACTAAATGACGCTAATAGAACAGCAGATGCCAATGCCTACAACACAGCATTGGGTTATAATGCAGGTAATACAGGCACCAATGATATTACCACCGGTGATAAAAATGTATTGTTGTGTGCAAATACAGCAGCCTCTCAAGCTGCGGCTTCTAACCAAATTGTAATTGGGTATGGTGCAACGGGTGCCGGAGACAACACCGTACAATTAGGTAACACTTCTATTACCAATGTAAACACCAGCGGAACGATTACTGCAGGTGCTATTACCATACCAAACACAGATGGCTCTGCCAACCAAGTACTACAAACCAATGGTAGTGGAACTTTGAGTTGGGCAACAGGAGCAGCGGTTGTTAGAGAAGTTGCCGATGAATTTACTGCAACTGCTGCACAAACCAGTTTTACCTTAGCACAAACACCGTCTGCGAATAGCAAAGTAAAAATGTATGTAAACGGAATACGTATTAGCAATACTGCGTATAGCGTAAGTGGCACCACATTAACCTATACAGCAGCTAACAACGGTAGTTATGCCTTGTCTTCTAGTGATAGAATACAGTTTGATTATTATTATTAAACTAAGTTTTATGGCGTTTTGTAATTTTAATATAGGTATGGGAAAAATAAAAAAGCAACCGGGTTTGTTAATGCTATTGCTTTTTGTAAGTACAAGCCTTTTTGCGCAAAACAATGCCCTAGATTTTGATGGAACTAATGATTATGTAGGTGGCATTGGTAATAACCTAGATTTTGGTGGAACTTCGCCCTTTACCATTGAAGTTTGGGTAAAAGTTGGGGATTTAACAGCTGTCTCAACTATTGTTTCTCGATTCAATGGGGCTGTTGCAGGGGATTATCATTTGGGAATTTTAGCAAATAACACAGTTACCTTTCTTAGAGAAGTAGCTCCTTGGCAATTGACCACAAGTACTACCATTGCAGAGGATACTTGGACACATATTGCGGCAGTATATGACGGTACAAACCAAATTATTTATATTAATGGTGTTGTAGAAGCAACACAAAGCTCAGGATCAATTACCACTAGTAATCTTAATTTTAATATTGGGGTTAATCTTTCAAACAGTAGTTTTACAGATCATTTTGAAGGAAGTATGGATGAGCTAAGAATTTGGGACGACGCACGTACACAAGCAGAAATTCAAGCCAATATGAATACGGAATTGATAGGTAGTGAAAGTGGCTTGGTGGCGTATTACAAACTCAATGAAACCAGTGGAAATACAGTAAGTGACTCCTCAAGCAATTCATATGACGGTACATTAACCAATATGGACGGGAGTACAGACTGGGTGTCTGCTCCTAGTTTTGATTCAAATTACGCCTTAGATTTTGATGGGATAGATGATTATATTGATGCAGGTAGTGATAGTACATTAGATATAGTAGGTGATATTACGGTTGAAACTTGGGTTTATATTTCTTCTAGAACTAACGATTGGGTTAGGGTTATTGGTAAAGGAGATTATAGCAATAGAACTTATGGCTTATGGATTGATTTAACAGGACGCTTGCTTTGGCAAATGTACGGTTCAAGTAGCTTTGATCTCTATCCGACTACCGTGTTAGCTACAGGTACTTGGCATCATATCGCAGCAACTAGGTCTGGTAGCAACGTAGCCATTTATGTAGATGGTGTAGAAATAGCCAGTGGAACATATGCAGGAACACCATATTCTTCTACTGAACCTTTAACGATTGGTGGTGAGTCAATTATACATGGTCATCTTAATGGAAAGATAGATGAAACCCGTATTTGGAATGTTGCCCGTACTCAAGCCGAGATTCAAGCCAATATGAATGTAAGTTTGGCAGGAACTGAAAGTGGTTTGTTGGGTTATTACAAAATGAATGAGGGCCGTGGAACCACAGTGTTAGATGCTAGTGGAAATGATAATATGGCTACTTTAGTTAGTATGGATCCTAGTACCGACTGGGTAACTGGTTATGCATTTGTAGATAATACCGCGCCTACCGCCTCTTTAGCTTATACCGTAAGCGGCACTACCGTATCCTCTGTCTCAACAAATGATGTGGTTACCATTACCGCTACTTTTAATGAAGCTATTGCAGATAGTCCTGTAATGCAAATATCCGGTAGCGGTGTAGCAACAATCAGTACTGCCAACATGACAAAAGTAAGTGCAACCTCTTATACCTATAGCTGGACAGTGGGAGTGGGTGCTGGTACTCAAACATTTGCACTGGCAACCGGAACAGATGCTGCAGGTAATGTTGTAACAGCAACACCAACATCGGGTGCTACTATTACGGTAGATGCTCCTCAGCATATTACAAAACACGGTAAACTTTCTATTGCTAGCACCGATCTAGTAAATAAACAGGGGGCTTTAGGGGGTAGTAGCGGACTGACAGCGAATGGAAAACGGATATCTACATCCATAGCTGCAGACGGACTAACTTCCGCAACAGCCAGTACCAGTGCCTACCAAATAAAACAAGACTATCCTTCTTCAACAGACGGGCTCTATTGGATAGCAAACTCAAATATCAATAGCGGAACGCCTTTTCAGATATATGCAGATATGACTACCGATGGTGGTGGTTGGACCTTGATTATGACCAATTCAGGATATAGTGGTTGGACCTATGCAAATGCGATAGAAAGAAATACAAGCGCCCCAAGTATTAGCACCAATTACTCTATTGTTGCTTGGGCAGATGATATAAAAAAGAGCGCTAGTGGGTTTCAATATATGTTAGATGCACAGACAAGAGGAGCTAACGGTGGTGTTTGGACGGTAAATAATAACATAAGTTTTACTTCAAATTCAGACGGAAGTACAATTGCTTCGGGAGCGATTACCAGAAATATAAAATATGGTACTTGGCCAGAGGAAGATAATGGAAATAATCTAGCTCCTAGAATGCCATACTACACGAGTACAGGTAATGCCTTTTTAACAACAGACCTTGCTGGTGGAAACTGGTGGGGAGCATTAATAACTACCCATTCTAACTGGGTTACCGCACCTTGGATGAATACTGGAGGAGTTCAAAAACCAACATATATCTGGTACTGGGTGCGGTAGTTTTGAGAGTTTTTTAAATCCAACGAGAAAAAGCACTTCCTAAGTCAAAATAAGTATCAATCCTGATAGTTATGTGTTAGGCAGAGTTTCTACTTGCATTGATGTTTCCAAATAGAGAGCGTGTGACTATTTTTTCAAAGACTTCAATTTCCTTTTCATCCCTATTTTCGGCAGGCGATTTTTCTAATTCTTGGATCTTTTTCAACGCATACTGCTGTATGGTTAATAATGGTAATACAATAGCTTCTCTAACATCAATAGAGGCTTTTCCTGAAGGTTCATTTTCCATCAATTTTGTGTAGCCTGTTAGTTTTAAGATCAATCGTTTCGTAGTTTCGTATTCGGTGTGTATGATGGCCCAAAATTCACCAAATTCAGCATCATTGGCCATGTATTTTGTCAAATCAAAAAAAGATTTTGATAAGGACATCATGCTGTTTTCGATTAAGGTTTTAAAGAAGCTAGATTGTTTGTATAGTGCAATTACCTTGTCAAACTCATTGTTGTCTTCATACTGTTTCAACGCGGTTCCTACTCCAAAAAACCCAGGAACATTTTGTTTTAATTGGCTCCAAGATCCAACAAAAGGAATGGCTCTTAAATCATCAAAGACCAATCCTGTTGCTTTTCCGCGTTTTGAAGGTCTGCTTCCAATATTTGTTTTTGCATAGTATTTTAAGGTACTGATGCGCTCTAAATACGGTAAAAACATCGGATGATTTTTAAAATTAACATAGCTGTTGTAGCTTGTCTCTGCTAAGTCATCCATCACTTGAGTGCTGTCTAGAGACATTTCTGAACCAGTTTCATTCAATTGATTCGAAATCCCTGAGCTGATCAGTTGCTCTAAGTTGTATTGAGAGGAATCTAAGGTTCCAAAATTAGAACTAATGGTTTGTCCTTGTATGGTTAATTGTACTTCTTTGTCTTCTATTTTAGGACCTAAAGAGGCGTAAAATTGATGTGTTTTTCCCCCGCCTCTTGCTGGTGGTCCACCACGACCATCGAAAAAGACGACTGTAATTCCGTAGTCTCTAGAGATTTTTGTAAGGCGTTCTTTTGCTTTAAAAATAGCCCAGTTGGCCATTAAATACCCACCGTCTTTGGTACCATCACTAAAGCCAAGCATTACGGTTTGCTTGTTGTTGCGTTCTTTTAAATGGATACTGTATTCAGGGTTTTGATACAGTTCTTCCATTACCAAGTGTGCATTCTCTAAATCGGTAATGGTTTCAAACAAGGGAGCCACATCTACCGTTAACTTGGTGTGAAATGCGACTAGTTTTAACATGGCGAACAATTGCATCACATTTAAGGTGGTTTGATTATTGCTAATGATATACCTGTTTGCAGCTTGCTCTCCATTGCTTTCTTGAATGGTTTTAATCGCTTTCATGGTCTGCAGTGTTTTCAACACTTCAGCATCCTTAAATAAAGACAGGTCTATTTTACCGCTAACTTTAGCGAGTAGCTGTACTTGTTCTTTTTCAGAAAGCGTATTGTAATTGCTAGGAAATATACTGTTTCCATTTTTTATCAAGTCGTTTACCATGGTTGTAAACACACTGTGATGCGCTCTACTGTCTTGTCGGATGTCTATCGTTGCAAAATGAAACCCAAATACATGTACTTTGTTGATCAGGCTATTTAATTCTGATAGATATAAAGATTGATGTTCTTTGATGAGCACCTCTTTAATTGCTTTTAATTCTGATGTAAGCGCGTCTAAGGAGATGGCGGTTACAGAATTGTGATTAAGAATGCTATTGTACAAACTCTTTTCAAGTGCGGTAATTCTATCTTCAACACCGTCAAAAGTAAGTTTTCGTTTTAGCGCCCTTACATCTTTATAGTAGTTTTTAATGATGGTTTCTTTTAAACGATTGGCTACTTTTAGCGTTATTTCTGGCGTTACAAAAGGATTTCCATCTCGATCTCCTCCGGGCCAAAAACCAATATTGATAATGTCGTTATCAATCGGCTTGTCATCAAATATGTTTTGTTGGATATAGTCAAAAACCTTTCCAAAAGAATGGTAAAAAACATTTTCTAAATACCAGATCAAACTAACAGCTTCGTCATAAGGTGTTGGTTTTGTATGTTTGAAAAAAGGTGTTTTTCCAAGTTGCGCTAGTAGTTGATTTATAAGCAGTAAATCGTTTTCTTTGATTGCTTGGGTAAGGTCTGTAATAATTCCCAATACAGATCCTGGATAAAATTGTGTGGGGTGTGCCGTTAACACAATCCGAACCTTAAATTCTTCTAAGTACTGTTTTAAATCTTCTAGCTTGTTGTTAGAGTTGGCAGCTTCTTTTAAACTTCGCAAAGTTCCAATACCATCCATATTGTTAACAATGGGAAATGCAGCATCTTCAATAGCATCAAATAATACCACTTGTCGCTCTATATATTGAATAAAACGGAACAATAAATTAACTTGACTTTCTTTAGAGCGTCTTGCTTGGTATTTTTTAAAAAAAGAAGTGACAATGGTTGTAGGGTCGTCTCCATTTGAAAACCCTTTTTTACAGGTCTCGTGAAACAATGGCAATAGCGCCCCTGTTTTACTGATACGACTAAAGGGCAATGTCATAAAAATACTATTGTATATATGGTATTTTGCTTCAACATTTTCTTTGAATCTTAGAAATTTCGGTAGTTTTGACATCAGTAAAATTTAAAGCTTAAAATTATAAAAGAGATTTAACAACAATGCTGTAATTCGTGTTTTTTAACGAAAACGATGTAATTTTCATCAAAATTTCACTAAAAAAGGTCTTTTATGGTTAAATATTTGATTTTTTATAAAAAAGGAATATCACCTTTTCCTTTTGTTGGTAAATTGGATTCGCCCATTAAAAAAAGATCCACTTCTCTAGCAGCTTCTCTTCCTTCAGAAATTGCCCAAACAATTAATGATTGCCCTCTTCGCATATCGCCAGCTGTAAAAATATGTGGTACATTGGTTTGGTATTGGCTTGCTTTGTAATTACTACGCGCATCCAATTCTATGCCCAATTGACTGCTAATGGTGGTTTCGGGACCTGTAAATCCTAAGGCCAACAACACCAGGTCACAAGGCCATGTTTTTTCACTGTTTGGTTTTTCTGTCAATTGAGGACGTTCTCCGGGTTTTAAAACCCATTCCACTTCAACGGTTTTTAATCCGGTGAGTGCTCCTTGTTCATTGCTGATAAACTCTTTGGTATTGATCAGCCAATTTCGATCACAACCTTCCTCGTGCGAGGAGCTTGTTTTTAGCTGCAAAGGCCAAAAAGGCCAAGGCGTATTTTCGCTTCTTCCAACAGGAGGTTTTGGCATAATCTCAAAGTTGGTCACTGATGCTGCTCCATGTCTATTAGAAGTTCCTATACAATCAGATCCTGTATCACCACCACCAATAACAATTACATGTTTGTTTTTTGCACTGATTTTTTCTTCTTTAAAAGGGCTGTTAAACAATTGTTTGGTTTGTTGTGTTAAAAAAGACATTGCCTGAACCACTCCTTTGCTGTCGATGCCTTTTACAGGAAGCGTTCTGCTAATTGTTGCGCCTCCACAAAGTACAATGGCATCAAAACGATCTAATTTAGAAATGACATAATTAACTCCAACATGGGCGTTTGTTTTAAAAAGAATTCCTTCTGCTTTTAAAATTGCTATTCTTCGATCTATGATTTCTTTTTCGAGTTTAAAATTTGGGATTCCATAACGCAATAACCCGCCAATAGCATCGTCTCTTTCAAAAACAGTTACGGTATGTCCGGCACGATTTAGTTGTTGTGCGGTGGCCAATCCTGCAGGGCCAGATCCTATAATTGCAACCGTTTTGTCCGTTCTGTTTTTGGGTGGTTCTGGAACAATCCATCCTTCAGAAAAAGCACGTTCTACAATATTTTTTTCAATATTTTCTATAGAAACAGGATCGTCAATAATGCCTAAAACACATGCTTTTTCACACGGAGCAGGGCATAGCCTACCTGTAAACTCAGGAAAGTTATTTGTTGCATGTAAAATTTTAGAGGCTTTTTCCCATTCTCCTTTATGTACCAAATCATTAAAATCAGGAATTAAATTTCCAAGAGGGCATCCGCTATGGCAAAATGGAATGCCACAATCCATGCATCTAGAGCCTTGTTTTTTCAATGCTTTTTCATCTAATGAAACGGTAAATTCATTATAATTTTGTACACGTTTTTTTACAGAAATTGTGTTTTCGTCTTGTCTGTTGTACTGTTTAAAACCTCCAATTTTTCCCATGCCTTATGCTATTAATTGTTCTGCTTTTTGTTCTTTCTCTAATCGTTCCAATGCCCGTTTATAGTCTACAGGAAATACTTTTGTAAAATAATTTGAATGTGTTTCCCAATCTTTTAAAAGTTTGGTTGCTAATGTGCTTTCGGTGTATTCTTGATGTTGTACAATTAATTGCTTCAGTTCTTCTTTATCATCAGTTGACAAAGGATCTAATGTTACCATTTCTAGGTTGCACAAATCGTTTTTAAAAGCGCCGTCTTTGTCATATATATAGGCAATTCCGCCACTCATTCCTGCAGCAAAATTCCGTCCTGTTTTTCCTAATACCACTACTTTTCCGCCCGTCATATATTCACAGCCGTGATCTCCAATGCCTTCTACCACGGTGGTAACACCAGAGTTTCGGACAGCAAATCGTTCACCAGCAATACCATTGATATACGCTTCTCCAGCAATAGCGCCATAAAAACATACATTTCCGATGATGATATTTTCTTCAGCAATAAAATCTGCCTCTGCTGGTTTTTTGATGATGATTTTTGCTCCAGACAATCCCTTTCCTAAATAATCATTGGTTTCGCCTGCTACTTTTAAGGTAATTCCTTTGGTAGAAAAAGCACCAAAACTTTGTCCGGCAGATCCTTTGAATGTTAAATTTAGGGTGTTTTCTGGCAAGCCATCCTCTCCATATAATTTTGAGATTTCATTACTGATAATGGCACCAACAGCTCTGTCTGTATTTTCAATAGGATAGCTTAAGGCTGTTTTTGTTTGCTGTTGTATGGCTGCTTTTGCATCTTTTAGAATTTGAATGTCTAAGACGTTTTCTAAGTTGTGGTCTTGTTTATCTATGTTTGATAACACAGATTCCCTCTCCATTTCTGGTTGATGTAATATCGCAGATAGATCCAATCCTTTTGCTTTGTAATGATCTATGGCAGAACTTGCATTAATTTTTTTGGTTTGCCCTACCATTTCTTTGATTGTTCTAAATCCGAGTTGCGCCATGATTTGTCTCAATTCTTCGGCAACGAAATACATAAAATTGATAACGTGTTCTGGGGTTCCTTTAAAGTTTTTTCGCAATTCAGGATCTTGCGTTGCAATACCTACAGGGCAAGTGTTTAAATGACAAGCTCTCATCATAATACAGCCAGATGCTACTAGCGGTGCGGTTGCAAAACCAAATTCTTCAGCACCCAGCAAACAAGCAATGGCAACATCTCTTCCTGTTTTTAATTGACCGTCACATTCTAATACAATTCTGCCTCTTAAATTATTAAGCACCAAGGTTTGTTGTGCTTCGGCAATTCCCAATTCCCATGGTAAGCCCGTATGTTTTAGTGATGTTAAAGGAGAGGCTCCAGTTCCGCCATCAAATCCTGAAATTAAGACCACATCTGCTTTTGCTTTTGCCACACCTGCAGCAATGGTTCCAACACCCACTTTTGAAACTAGTTTTACATTGATTCTTGCTTCTCTATTGGCATTTTTTAAATCGAAAATTAACTGAGCGAGGTCTTCGATAGAATAAATATCATGGTGTGGAGGTGGAGAAATTAGTCCAACATAAGGTGTTGAATTCCGAACCTCTGCAATCCAAGGCAATACTTTTTCGCCAGGCAATTGACCACCTTCACCAGGTTTGGCACCTTGTGCCATTTTAATTTGAATTTCTTTTGCGCTGCTTAAATAATTGCTAGAAACTCCAAACCTCCCTGAAGCTACTTGTTTAATGGCGCTATTTTTCCAAGTGCCATCTGTGTCTTTTTGAAAGCGATTTTTATCTTCTCCACCTTCGCCAGAATTACTTTTTCCTCCAATTTGATTCATCGCGATGGCTAAATTTTCATGCGCTTCTTTACTGATAGAGCCATACGACATGGCGCCTGTTTTAAAACGGGTTACAATTGCTGTCCAAGGCTCAACTTCTTCAAGTGGAATAGGGTCTAGATTATTAAATTCAAACAAGCCACGTAAGGTCATTAAATTTTTACTTTGCTTATTAACGGCATCTGCATATGTTTGATAACTCTCTTTGCTTTTTGTTCTAACAGCTTGTTGTAGTTTAGAAACCGTTGTTGGATTGAATAGGTGCTTTTCACCGTTTCTACGCCATCTGTAATCTCCACCAACATTCAGATCTAATGTGCTTTTGATGGCTGTTTTCGGAAATGCATTTTCGTATCGTTTCGTTAAGTCTTTGTCTAAAACATACAATCCAATTCCGCCAATACGAGAAGGTGTGAATGGAAAATATTTCTCTGTAAAAGATTTTTTTAGTCCAAGAATTTCAAATATTTGTGAAGCTCGATACGAGTGCAGTGTTGAAATTCCGATTTTATTCATAATTTTCAAGATGCCTTTTCCAATAGCAATATTAAAATTTTGAACGGCTTCTTCTGCATCAACTCCTGTAATTATTTTTTCTGTTACTTGGGTTCTGATGATTTCATTCACCAAATACGGATTGATGGCACTTGCTCCATATCCAAATAACGTTGCAAAATGGTGGGGTTCTCTCGCTTCTGCAGTTTCTAAAACGATCCCAAATTTAGATCGTTTTCCTTTTCTGTTTAAGGAGTGATGTAAGTATGAGCATGCTAAAAGCGTCGGAATTGGAGCCTCTTTTTTGCTAACGCCTCTGTCCGATAAAATAATGATATTAGCGCCTTCTTCAACTGCTTTTTCAGCCTGTATCAAGATGGTGTCTAGTGCTTTTTCTAAACCGTTTACTCCTTTTTCGATAGGGTATAAGGTGTAAATTAAAGCGGCTTTAAAATCAGGATGATCAATGTTTTTTATCTTATCAAGATCTTCGTTTGAAATGACAGGATTTTGAATTCGTAATTTCTTAGCGTGTTCAGGAATGATATCAAAAATATTTCGATCACCTCCAATTGCCAAACTGATGTCCGTTATAATCTCTTCTCGGATACCATCTAATGGAGGATTGGTAACCTGAGCGAAAAGTTGTTTGAAATAATTATACAATAATTGCGGTTTGTCAGACAAGACAGCCAGAGGTGTGTCATTCCCCATAGAGCCAATGGCTTCTTTGGCATTTGTTGCCATAGGAGTAATGATTGTCGAAATATCTTCAGAAGTATAGCCAAATAATCGCAGACGTGTTTTGTAGTCTACAGTTTCTATGGGACATTTATTATTTGTGTAGGGTACTTTTGCCAAGGGCAAGGTGTGCTCGGTTACCCATTTTTTATAAGGGTGTTTGGAAATAATGGCTTCTTTAATTTCTTCATCTTCAAGAATCCGACCTTTGTTCATGTCTACCAAAAACATTTTTCCAGGTTCCAAACGACCGTGTTTGACCACATTTTCTGGGGCTACTTTCAGTACGCCAATTTCTGACGACATGATTACGTATCCGTCTTTGGTAACCGTATACCTTGAAGGTCTTAAGCCGTTTCTGTCTAACAAAGCACCAATAAAATCTCCATCGGTAAAAGGGATGGAAGCAGGTCCGTCCCAAGGTTCCATGATGCATGAATTGTATTCGTAGAACGCTTTTTTATCCTCGTTCATGGTTTGGTGTTTTTCCCATGCTTCGGGTACCATCATCATCATTACTTCAGGCAATGATCGTCCAGTCATCAATAACAATTCTACCACCATATCCATAGAGGCAGAATCAGATTTTCCTGCTCTTACGGTGGGAAATATTTTTGAAAGATCATCTCCAAACAAGTCGCTTTTTATCAACTCTTCACGTGCTCGCATTCTGCTTACGTTTCCTCTTAATGTATTGATCTCTCCATTGTGACACATGTATCGAAAAGGTTGAGCAAGATCCCAAGAAGGAAATGTGTTTGTAGAAAAACGTTGATGTACCAATGCCAAGCGTGTAACAAAATCGGGAGCTGATAGATCTACGTAATAGCGACCGATGTCTTCTGGAATCAATAAGCCTTTGTAGATGATTGTAGTGCTTGAAAAGCTAGGAACATAGAAATAACTACGTTCAGATATTTTGGAATTTTGTATAAGGTGTTCCGCAATTTTTCTGGCAGCAAATAATTTAGCATCGAACTGAATCTTGGTTAGTGTTAATCCATTCTTTCCAACAAAAAGCTGTTTGATGTTTGGCTCTGTTTTCGCAGCTATCCTTCCTAAGTTAGAAGTGTCTACAGGGACATTTCTCCAACCTAAAATTTCTAAACCTTGTTTTTTAATCTCTTCTTCAAAAGTTGAAATACAAAAATTGTATTGATTGATTTTTTTTGGTAAAAAAACCATCCCAACAGCATATTCTTTTTCTTCAGGAATTTCAAATTCACAAACTCTTTTAAAAAAATCATGAGGGATGTCTGTTAAGATACCAGCGCCATCACCTGTTCTTCCGTCAGAACTTACCGCGCCACGATGTTCTAGTTTTACTAAAATTTCGAGGGCATTATGAATGATCTTATTTGACTTATTTCCATTAAGATTACAAATGAATCCTGCACCACAATTGTCGTGCTCAAATTCAGGACTGTATAAACCTTGTTGCTTCATATTGTTAAATTATATTTACAAAATTAACCAAAACAATAAACATAATTCATAGATATCTTAATTATGTTGAAATAAATGCAACAAAAATAAAATAAATGCATAAAAAATCAAAATATGATAATTTGCTATTGAAATATTACGATTTTGACAAATAGTGCGTTTTTTCATAAAAAAAATCACACAGTTTTAGTGTTAAAAACTGTGTGATTTATAGTTGTTAGAGGTTTTTTTAGTGCTCGTTTAGCCTAAAATCTGGATATGCATTCATACCGTGTTCATGCTTGTCTAGCCCTTCTAACTCTTCTTTTTCAGAAACTCGTATTCCTATTGTTTTCTTTAAAACATAGAATATAATGAATGTCGATCCGGTGCAAAGTACTGCGTAAGCACCGATTCCAATTAATTGAGAAATGAATTGTTCTCCTCCGGCTTTTGCGCCAAAGATTCCAACGGCTAAGGTTCCCCAAATTCCACAGGCCAAGTGTACGGCAATAGCTCCAACAGGATCGTCCAACTTCATGTTGTCAATAATTGCTACAGCAAATACAATGATTGCTCCTGCAATACCTCCAATTAAAATAGCATCGGTAGGGCTCATTAGGTCTGCTCCTGCGGTGATACCGACCAATCCACCTAAAATACCGTTTAAAAACATGGTCAGGTCAAAATTTTTGTACAGTGTTGTTGATACTAAAAAGGCAACAACTCCTCCTGCGGCAGCTGCTAAGCAAGTGGTGACTAAAACCAATGATGTTGCTCCTGGTTCTGCAGATAAGACTGATCCGCCATTGAATCCAAACCATCCTAGCCAAAGAATTAAAACTCCGGCAGTTGCCAAAGGAATGTTGTGTCCTGGAAGTGCTTGTGGCTTTCCATTTTTAAATTTTCCAATTCTAGCACCTAATAACCATACGGCTACTAAGGCTGCCCATCCACCTACAGAGTGCACAAGAGTTGATCCTGCAAAATCATAAAAAGGGGTTGCTAAGGTGTCTAAAAATCCACCGCCCCATTTCCATGAACCTGCAATTGGATAAATAAATCCTATATATATGATTACGAAAATCATAAAAGGGACTAATTTGATACGTTCGGCGACAGCTCCTGAAACAATGGTTGCGGCAGTTGCAGCAAACATTCCTTGAAATAAGAAATCTGTCCAGTAGGTATACCCTTCATTGTACGCTAGGTCAGCAGCAGCAACGGCGTCTAATCCGAAACCTGCGAATCCGAAGATGCCTAAAGATCCTTCTCTAAATCCTGGATACATTAAGTTGAATCCAATAAGGCAATACAAGAGGAGTCCGACGGTAATGATAAAGATGTTTTTAAATAAAATGTTGAGGGTGTTTTTTTGTCGCGTCAATCCTATTTCTAATAAAGAAAATCCTAGATGCATAAAAAAAACCAAAGCAGTACAGAGCATCATCCATACATTGTTTATGCTAAGTAATTCCATAATATAAGTTGTTTGTAGTTGGCTAATTGTTAGTTCAAGGTTTTTCCGCCTTTTTCTCCTGTTCGTATTCTGTAACATTCTTGGATGTCTGATACGAATATTTTTCCGTCTCCTACTTCACCAGATGCAGCTGCATTAAGAATGGCTTTGATGGTGGCTTCTTCAAAATCATCATTTACTACGATTGATAAATACCTTCTCTGAATATCGCTAGTGCTATAGCTTACGCCTCTATAGACATGTCCTTCTTTTTCGTTTCCTAATCCTGTTACATCCCAGTAAGAGAAAAAATTAACTCCAACTTCGTGCAGCGCTTCTTTTACGGCTCGAAATTTTGATTTTCTAATGATTGCTTCAATTTTCTTCATGATTGTGGTTGTTTTTAAAGTGAGAATCCAAAAGTTAAGAATACATTTTCTGCATCTGGATTTATGATAAGTGCTGTATTTACAGGTAAGCTAAAAGATTTGGTTAGTTGTATTTCTTTAGACAGGTCAATGCCTAAATTGATAAGTCCAGCTCCATCTGTTAGATAGTATCCATTGTTATCGCCCAAAACACCTCCAGCAAACAACGTGTACTCGATCGCTCCAGAGGTTTTTGTGTAGCTTGCTTCAATATAGGTAGCCCCTGTTGATGCTCCAGCAAAATTACTTGCAATTATTAGCCCGATAGGGAATGTTTCTGTGCTTGTAAAAGCAATAGAGGCTTCGTATACATGACCTGTATTGGCACCTAGTGTTAGGTAGTTGTTTACATCGCCTTCTGTTGGGAAGTAATAATCTGTAACTGTTAGAGAGAGGGTGTTGTTTATTTCAAATGTTAGGTATAGGTCCATTTCTTGAACAGGGTTCGTTCCTAATGAGTAGGCTCCCCAAGCTCCGAAAGTAAATTTTCCTGTTGTGTATTCAATACCGGGTTGTATGCTTGGGTTGGTGCCTCCAAATTGTAAGCCCCTCCAGATATAACGAGATTGTACATTTGCTCCGAAGCTAAAGTTGCTGCTTGTTTCTTGGGCGATGGCGTTTAGGTTTCCGGTTAAGGCGAGTGCTAGGATTAATTTTTTCATACTGTTTGCTTTTAGTTGTGTTAATTAGGTGTCAAAAGTAGGAATAAAAAATATATTAAAACAAGGGGTGTGGTTTTGAAATGATTGTTTTTTTGTATTTATTATCAAAAAAAGTATAGTTAAAATAAGATAAATACATAAAATAATATTTTGTACCCTATCAAAAATAGGGGTGTACAAAATATAAGTGTAATATTGAGAATATCATAAAAATGCACTTTTTGTAAAAAAAAGTGATTTTGTTGTATGTTTGGTGTTGTAAAACAGCGACGTATAGTGATATGAAATATGAATATTCTTTTTTGATTACCATTCAGTTTTTAGGCTTTCGTTTTCATGGGTGGCAAAAGCAAACAAATGCCAAGACGATACATGACATGGTTGATAAGACGTTGAGTTTTGTATTTGAAGATCAAGAAAAGAAATACAAGACGCTTGGTGTGGGAAGAACAGATTCAAAAGTATCAGCTTTGAAGTATGCTTTTCAGCTTTTCATGCATGATGAAATTGATGTAGCTACCTTTGTGAAAAAATTCAATTTGAATTCATCTCCAGATATCAAAGCTTTGTCAGTGAAAAAAATACCGACTCATTTTAATGTTATTCAGGCTTCAAAAATAAAGGAGTACCATTATTATTTTTCTTTTGGAGGGAAGAACCATCCGTTTTCGGCTCCTTTTATTGTTGGGGTGAGTGATGATTTAGATATTGAATTGATGAAAAAAGGCGCAGCGCTTTTTGAAGGAGCGCATTATTTTCATAAGTATTGTACAAAGCCTTCAGAAAAAACGGTATTTAAAAGGGGTATTGAGTGTTGTGAGATTGTTGAGAATACAATTTTAAAGGCCAATTTTTTTCCTGAAAAAAGCTATGTGTTAAAAGTGAAGGGCAGTGGTTTTTTAAGGTATCAGATTCGGTTGATGATGGGTGTTTTGTTTGAGTTAGGTACTGGTAGAATTGATTTAGAATTTATAAAAAGTTCTTTGCGTGAAGATAATGATCGAAAGTTTTTACGAGAAATTGCTCCATCTTCTGGATTGCAATTGTTTGACGTTGAGTTTAATTATTGAAAGTTTTGCGTGAGGGATGGTAATGAAAAGCCCACAACGAAGTATGAGTGAGGACTTGCAATGTACTGCCCGACCTTATTTTTTTAAAAATAGGGGCACGCCCAAAAAAAAAGCCCACTTAAAAAGAGAGCTTTTTGTAAGGCTTGTTAAACAATTACCCTTTTATCAAGGTTCTTGAAATTACAATTTTTTGAATTTCACTGGTTCCTTCGTATATCTGTGTAATTTTAGCATCGCGCATTAAGCGTTCTACATGATACTCTTTAACAAAACCATTGCCACCGTGAATTTGTACAGCTTCAATAGTATGTTCCATTGCAACTTTAGAGGCGTATAGTTTTGCCATTGCACTAGACATGTCGTAATTATTTCCTTGGTCTTTGTCCCATGCTGCTTTCATTACCAAATGACGAGCGGCAGTAATTTCTGTATACATGTCTGCCAATTTAAAAGCAATGGCTTGATGGTTGCAGATTTCTGTGCCAAACGCTTTACGTTCTTTAGAGTATTTTAGAGCCAATTCATAGGCTCCGGCAGCAATACCTAGCGCTTGAGCTGCAATTCCAATACGTCCGCCAGAAAGTGTTTTCATGGCAAATTTAAATCCGAATCCGTCTTCTCCAATTCTATTTTCTTTTGGAACTTTTACATCATTAAATTGTAATGTATGTGTGTCACTTCCGCGAATTCCTAGCTTGTCTTCTTTTGGTCCTACGTGAAATCCTTCCATTCCTTTTTCAAGAATAAAAGCATTGATTCCTCTGTGTCCTTTGCTTTTGTCGGTCTGAGCTATTACTAAATAGACATCGGCTCTGCCGCCACTAGTAATCCAGTTTTTTGTTCCGTTTAGCAGGTAGTGGTCTCCTTTGTCTAAGGCTGTTGTGCTTTGTGATGTGGCATCAGATCCAGCTTCAGGTTCAGATAAGCAAAAAGCGCCAACAAATTCTCCTGTAGCTAATTTGGTTAAGTATTTTTGTTTTTGTTCTTCGTTAGCATAGGCTTCTAGGCCATAACAAACTAAAGAGTTGTTAACGGAAACAATGACAGATGCAGATGCGTCAATTTTAGAAAGCTCTTCCATGATTAGCACGTACGAAATAGCGTCCATGCCGCTTCCGCCATATGTTGGATCTACCATAATTCCTAAAAACCCTAAATCTCCCATTTTTTTTACCAATTCATTCGGAAATTCTTGTTTGTTGTCTCTTTCAATCACTCCAGGCAGCAATTCTGTTTGGGCAAAATCGCGAGCAGCGTCTCTAATCATTATGTGTTCTTCGGTTAGGTTGAAATCCATTGTCTAAAGGTGTTGTTATATTCGTAATAAAAGTCCTCAAAGATATGTTTTTAATAGCAGATTATCAGTGAAGTTTCGCTATTTTTACCGATATGAAATTACAGTCAGTTGTTGTTATTGGATTGATGTCAGGCACCTCTTTGGATGGACTGGATCTGGTCTGTGTAAAATTTGATAAAGAGACGTATGGGAATTTTGGTATTCTGCATACAGAAACCGTTGCCTATTCAGAAGTTTGGAAGCAGCGATTGCAGGAAGCTATTACGCTCTCTAAGGAAGAATTAGAAAAGTTAGATACAGATTATGCCGTCTTGCTCGCTGAATTGAGTAACGATTTTATTAAAAAAAACAAGATACCGTCTGTTGATTTTATTTCGTCTCATGGGCATACTGTTTTTCATAAGCCAGCACAAGGCATTACATTGCAAGTTGGAAATGGTCAGGTCTTGGCAGCACAAACCAAGCAAAAAGTAGTGTGCGATTTTAGAACTCAAGATGTTATGTTGGGTGGGCAAGGAGCTCCTTTGGTTCCGATTGGTGACGAGTTGTTGTTTGCTGAATATGACTCGTGCTTAAATTTAGGCGGTTTTGCAAACATCTCTTTTAAGAAAAAAGAGCAACGGATTGCTTTTGATATTTGCCCTGTTAATATTGTGTTGAACCACTATGTAAATACGCTAGGTTTAGAGTATGATGATAAAGGAATAATTGCATCTGAAGGAGCGCTAAATGATGACTTGCTAGATCAATTAAACGCCTTGGATTTCTACAAAAAAGAAGCGCCGAAATCATTAGGGTTGGAATGGGTGCAGTCAGAGATTATTCCTTTGATTGATTCATTTGCGTTAGATGTTCCAGCAATTTTAAGAACTTTTGTAGAACATGTTGCTATGCAGATTGCAAATTCGATTAACGATAGAAAGAATGTTCTTGTTACTGGAGGTGGTGTTTTTAATTGTTTTTTACTGGATAGAATCCGTGAGCATTCCAGTACAGAAATAGTACAACCAACCCCAGAGATTGTGAACTTTAAAGAAGCGTTGATTTTTGCCTTTTTGGGACTCTTACGTTCTGATAATCAAGTGAATTGCTTGCAGAGTGTAACGGGTGCTAAAAGGGATCATAGTTCTGGTGTAATTTTTTATCCTTAGTTTTTTTTAAAAGGACTTCTTTTTTTTCTACAAATCATTTTTTTTACAGTAAGTTTGTGACTACGAGTAGTCAACTCGTTAATTGTTTAATAATACATTATATTTTAAGATGGATCAGCTTTAGTTACACAATAGATTGGTGAATGTAGAAGGAGAAAATTAAATGTTGAATTATTAAAAAACACAGATGAAAGATTTATTAAAAAAATACGAAAATAAACAGCCAGAAATTGTTTTTAATTGGAAAGACTCTGAAACAGAAGCAGAAGGTTGGACAGTTATCAACTCATTAAGAGGAGGTGCTGCAGGAGGCGGAACACGAATGCGTAAAGGCTTAGATATGAATGAGGTGCTTTCGTTGGCAAAAACAATGGAAGTGAAATTTACAGTATCTGGACCTGCCATTGGCGGTGCAAAATCTGGAATCAACTTTGACCCGAATGATCCGCGTAAGCGAGGCGTTTTAGAGCGTTGGTACAAGGCGGTAACTCCGCTGTTAAAATATTATTACGGAACCGGAGGCGATTTAAATGTAGATGCCGATAAAGATGTAATTCCGATTACGGAAGACTGTGGTGTTTGGCATCCGCAGGAAGGAATTTTTAATGGCCATTTCAAACCGACAGTTGCCGATAAAATCAATAGAATCGGTCAGCTACGTCAAGGGGTTATTAAAATTATAGAGAACAGTATCTATTCTCCAGATTTGTCTCGAAAATACACGGTTGCTGATATGTTAACAGGATATGGAGTTGCAGAAGCCGTTAAACATTATTATGATATCTATGGAGGATCTGTAGTTGGTAAGAAAGCGATTGTTCAAGGATTTGGAAATGTGGGATCTGCAGCAGCATATTATTTGACACAATTAGGCGCTACTGTTGTTTGAATTATCGATAGAGATGGAGGTGTTATCAATCAAGAAGGCTTTTCAATGCATGAGATGACCGATTTGTTTATAGGAAAAGATGGAAATAAATTAGTAGCTGAAAACATGATTTCATTTGATGAAATCAACGAAAAAATATGGTCATTGCCTGCAGAAATTTTTGTTCCTGCCGCAGCATCAAGATTGGTTTCTAAAAATCAGGTAACGCAAATGATCGCCTCAGGATTGGAAGTGATTTCTCCTGGCGCAAATGTTCCTTTTGCATATAAAGAAATCTTTTTTGGTCCTATTATGGAGTATACAGATGCACAAGTAAGTTTGTTGCCAGATTTTATTTCAAATTGTGGGATTGCACGTGTGTTTGCGTATTTTATGGAAGCAAGAGTCGCATTGCCAATGCAAGATGATGCTATTTTTAATGATACTTCTGAGACCATCAAAAGGGCTTTAATGAAAACGCATGAAAAGAATAGTAGTAAAAAAGAAATTTGTAAAACGGCCTTTGAAATAGCCTTAAAAGAATTAATTTAATATAAAAAACTTATGGAGTCGATTATCATTTTAGTGTTTGTGATTGGGTATTTAGCCATCACCTTAGAACACAATTTAAAGATAGATAAATTAATACCAGCCTTAGGAATGATGGCTATTTGTTGGGCAATTGTTGCCTTGGGTATCGATCAATTTCCAAACTGGTTCGATTCTGCAAAGGCTGCTCTCGTAGAAGGTTTTCCTTCCTTATTACATGAAGAGAAGGTGCATTTGCTTGAAGAAACACTGTTGCATCATTTAGGAAAGACCGCAGAGATCATCGTCTTTCTTTTAGGGGCAATGACCATTGTAGAGATCATCGATTACTTTGATGGTTTTGCGACCATTAAAAGCGTTATCAGAACGAAAAAAAGAAAACAAATTTTGTGGATTTTCGGACTTTTGGCATTTGGACTTTCTGCAATCATAGACAACCTTACAGCAACCATTGTATTGATTTCTATTTTACAAAAAATTGTTAAAAGAAGAGAAGACCGGATTTGGTTTGCAGGATTGATTATCATTGCGGCAAATGCAGGAGGAGCATTTTCTCCAATTGGAGATGTGACAACAACAATGTTATGGATTGGAGGTAAAGTAAGTACCGTACAGTTGTTTATTTATTTATTCCATCAGTATTGTGTATGGTGGTGCCTACTTTTATCGCAAGTTTTTTGCCTGCTTTTCAAGGAGAAATTGAGAGTGAAGAAGGAGATGATTTCAAGAAAGGAAAACATAGTGCAATCATGTTGTATTTAGGATTAGGGGCGATTGTTTTTGTGCCTATTTTTAAAACAGTCACCCATTTGCCTCCGTATGTAGGTATGATGCTTTCATTAGCAGTGGTCGCGGCTTTTGCAGAAGTATTTAGTAGAACCAAGTTTTCTATAACTAGCTTTGATAGTGAAGATTCAGATAAACATGCGCATCATAGTCCAGTTCATGCTTCATTGTCAAAAATTGAAATGCCTAGTATTTTATTTTTCTTAGGGATATTAATGGCTGTAGCAGCTCTTGAATCATTAGGTGTTTTATTTGGGTTTGCAACAACATTAAAAGAATCAATCCCATTGATGGGAACTGAATTGTCAGCAAACAACGTTTCAGATTTGGTGGTGATGTTGTTAGGAGTTGGATCTGCAATAATAGATAATGTTCCGTTAGTTGCAGCAAGTTTAGGAATGTTTCAAGAAGGATTAAATGATCCATTATGGCACTTTATCGCTTTTTCTGCAGGAACCGGTGGTAGTATGTTGATTATTGGTTCTGCCGCAGGAGTGGTTGCGATGGGGATGGAGAAAATTGATTTCTTTTGGTATTTCAAAAAAATATCTTGGTTGGCGTTGATCGGCTTTGTTGTCGGCTCACTGGCCTTTATAGGAATAAGAGCATTTATATAATATCAAACCCGAGAAACTTCTCGGGTTTTTTCTGAAACAATTTTCAAAAAATAATTTCGTTACCTTTAGGTAAAAGGGATAAATCTTTAAATCAAAAATAAAAGTATGTTGTTGTTTATACAAGAAAATAGTGACGCAGTTACAGATGCTGTATCGGATGAAAAAACACTGTCAATCTATAAGTTAGTTATGGAAGGTGGTGTAGGGGGGCAAGTTATTATTGGCTTGCTATTTGTTCTTTTAACAATTGCGTTGTACATTTATTTTGAGCGTTTCTTTGCCATTAAAGCAGCCTCTAAAGTAGACAAGAATTTCATGAATCAAATTAAAGATTTTGTATCCGAAGGAAAACTGGATGCTGCAGGATCCTTGTGTAAAAGCACAGATTCGCCAACGGCACGATTGATTGGTAAAGGAATTTCTAGAATTGGAAAACCGTTGGAAGACATTAATAAAGCGATTGAGAATTCAGGAAAATTAGAGGTGTATGCCCTAGAAAAAAACGTAAGTGTGCTCGCAACTATTGCAGGAGCTGCGCCCATGATTGGTTTTTTAGGAACTGTAATTGGTATGATCGTTGCCATTCATGAAATTGCAAATGCCGGAGGACAAATAGATATTAAATTATTATCTGATGGTTTGTATACGGCAATGACCACTACGGTTGCTGGTTTAATTGTAGGAATTATCGCGTATATTACCTATAATCATTTGGTTGTCAGAACCGATAAAGTGGTGCATCAAATGGAAGCAACTTCTGTTGATTTTCTAGATTTATTACACGAACCAGTTTAAGCTTATTAAAGGATTGAAGGATTGAAAAGTTATTCTTTTTCAATTTTTCAATTTTTTATTTTTTAAATAATAATACATGAATTTAAGAGGTAGAAATAAATTAGATCCAAGTTTCAATATGTCGTCTATGACGGATATTGTTTTCTTACTGTTGATATTTTTTATGCTGACATCAACCTTGGTTACGGTGAGTGCAATAGATATTTTATTGCCAAAGGCAGGAGGAAAGACAGAAAGCAAAACATCTGTAGCAGTGACTATTACCAGTAAGGCATTGTTTTATATCGATAAAAAGAGAGTTTCTGAGGCCAATATAGAGCATGAACTCTTAAAAAAAGTAGGGGCTGATAAAAAGAAAACCATCGTAATTAGAGGCGATAAAGATGTGCCGTATAAAAAGGTGATGAAAATTATTGATATCGCAAACCGAAATAAACTAAAAATGATTTTGGCGGTTAAAGGAAAGTAGGATGGCAATTTTAGAAACAAGACATAAAAAAAAGTCAGCCGTAATTACAGCCATTATTATGGTGCTTTTGGTGTTGGGAATTCTGAACTTCGGAATGCGCTATTTAGATCCGCCAGAAGAATACGGGTTGGCAATTAATTTTGGCACATCGAATGTTGGTAGTGGAGATCCGGTTGTAAAAACCAAGGCAAAGCCAGTTCTGAAGCAACCGGTAGAAAAGGTTGAAGAAAAGAAAGCAGCAGTTGCCACTCCAAAAGAAACGCTAAAAGAAAAGCTGATTACACAAGACACAAAAGAGGCTCCGGTAGTTGAAAAATTACCAACAAAAAAAGTAGAAAAACCAGTAGAGGTTGTTAAAAAGAAACCAAAGCCAGCGCCCTCTAAAGAAACACAAGACGCGTTGAACAAGTTATTGAAAGGGAATGCTACAACGGGGAAACCCGCAGGAGAAGGCGATGCTAAAAACCCCGGTGTAAAGGGTGTTAAAAAAGGAGATCCGAAATCGACCAAATATTATGGAAATGATGGTAGTGGAGGTGATAGCAATTATAATTTAGCAGGAAGGAAAGCCTTGTCAAAGCCTATCGAAAAACCAGATTGTAATGAAGAGGGAATTGTAGTGGTTCGTATAGAGGTAGATAAAACAGGGAAAGTGATCAAGGCAATAGCAGGTGTTAAAGGCACTACAAATACGGCATCGTGTTTGTTGAAACCTGCAAAAGCAGCGGCGCTTAAAACAAGATGGAATCGTGATGGGAATGCTCCGGTAAAACAAAAAGGAACCATCATTTACAAATTTTCTTTATCTCAATAACTTCTTACATTTGCCAAAATTATTGTCATTCCTGCAAGGTTTTGGAAGCATCAATTCACTGGTTTGATAAATAGAGAGATTCCTGCTTTCGCAGGAATGACAGTGTAAGAAGGTTGATAATGTAAGAGAGTGATAGAATTGAAGACTATATTTAGAGCTACAGTTTGTTGTTTCTATGAGGAAAAATTAAAAAAGAGAAAACAGTATAGTCTGTCATTCCTGCGAAAGCAGGAATCTAAAAATAGTAAAAATGTATAAAACAGATCATCAATACTATTTGTACATCATCACCAATAAAAAAGACGGAGTGTTATACATTGGTGTTTCAAATGATTTAGAAAGGAGAATGTTTGAGCATAAAAATAAATTAGTTGAGGGTTTTTCTTCAACGTATAATTTAGATAAGTTGGTTTATATTGAGAGGTATCAGTATATCAATGATGCTATAAAAAGAGAAAAGAATATGAAGAAATGGAAAAGAGATTGGAAAATAAAATTAATTATTGAAGACAACCCTGATTGGAATGATTTATCAGGTGATTGGTTTGATAGGTAGAGAGATTCCTGCTTTCGCAGGAATGACAGTATAAGAAAGAGATCGTGTAAAAAAGAACAATAGCAGTATGACCTATCAAGAAACTTTAGATTGGATGTTTTCTCAACTACCAATGTATCAAAGACAAGGCAAAACAGCATTTAAAAAAGACCTCACCAATAGCCTTGCATTTTCAAAAGAATTGAGGTTTCCAGAAAGAAAATTCAAATCAGTTCATGTTGGTGGTACCAACGGAAAAGGCTCTACAAGTCATATGATTGCTTCGATTCTGCAAGAAGCGGGGTATAAGGTAGGCTTGTACACTTCGCCACATTTAAAAAATTTTACAGAACGCATTCGGATAAACGGAAAGGAAATTTCTCGAGAAAAAGTGGTGGACTTTATAGTGAAGCAACGGTCGTTTTTAGAAGAGCAACAGTTGTCTTTTTTTGAAATGACGGTAGGAATGGCCTTTGATCATTTTGCAAATGAAGCTGTTGATATTGCCATTATAGAAGTTGGTTTGGGTGGGCGGTTAGACTCTACCAATATTATTTGCCCAGCAGTTTCTGTCATTACAAATATAGGATTGGATCACACCCAGTTTTTGGGAGAAGAACTTTCTGAAATTGCTTTTGAAAAAGCAGGAATTATTAAACCGGGAATCCCTGTGGTTATTGGAGAACGACAAGCAGAAGTTGAAAAAGTTTTTATTAAAAAAGCCGAAGCAACAACTTCTAAAATACTATTTGCCTCAGATGAAGCAACTTCTTTTAAAACCGATTTGTTGGGCGATTACCAAAAACACAATATACAAACAGCTGTAGCAACAGTTAGGGAATTACATAGTTTTGTAATTTCTGACATCCATATTTCTGAGGGATTGCTACATGTTGTGAAAAATACTAATTTGGTAGGGCGTTGGCAGATTTTGCAAGAGCATCCAAAAATAATTTGCGACACCGCACATAATAAAGAAGGTTTACGGTTGACGTTAGGGCAGCTTAAAAGAGAAAGCTATCAGAAGCTACATATTGTTCTTGGGGTGGTGGTTGATAAAAAATTGGAGGATATTCTTTGTTTGTTTCCTGCAGATGCAAGTTATTATTTTTGCAAACCTGACATTCCAAGAGGAATGCCCAGTGAAGAGCTACAAGAAAAAGCAGCGCAATTTTCTTTAATCGGAGAGGCCTTTTCTTCTGTAAATGAGGCCACTACTTTTGCGATGGAAGAAGCTTCAGAAAATGATTTAATTTATATTGGAGGAAGTACATTTGCTGTTGCAGAAATAATCTAAAATAAGTGTTATTTTTCTTTGCAGTAATTAAAAACCGTTTTATATTTGCATCCGCTTAGGGCAATTAGCTCAGTTGGTTCAGAGCACCTCGTTTACACCGAGGGGGTCGGGGGTTCGAATCCCTCATTGCCCACAGATGAATAAAAGTCTACACATATTGTGTAGACTTTTTTGTTTTATAAGAGTATAGAACCAAAGTTTTAAGTCGAAAATAAAACAGCAGTTTTTTTTGACGCCCCCTTTCCTTGTCATGCATTTCTTTTTTTGTATTTTCGTTTTTCGTAAAAATGCTAGTAAAATAGTGATGCCGTAAAATAGTGAAGCAGTTATGTGGTAATGCAGTGAAATAGTGAGACAGTGAGATCGTGAGATAGTGAAGCCGTGAGTTAGTGAAGCCGTGAGACAGTGAGATCGTGAGATAGTGAAGCAGTAAATCAGTGAGACAGTGAATCAGTGAAACAGTAAATCAGTGAAGCAGTGAAACAGTAAATCAGTGAAGCCGTGATTGCCATATTGCAGAAAATCGCATCACTACGTCACCGAATAACGGTATTGCCAATTAGTGAACGTTGTAGATTTCCGAATCACGGAATAACCGCGTCACGGAATAACGGTATCACCAATTAATAAAAAAGAAAAAAATGAACATCGCAATTATAGGAACAGGATATGTAGGGCTGGTTTCGGGAACCTGTTTTTCAGAAATGGGAAATACGGTGACCTGTGTGGATATTGATGCGAAAAAGATTCAACGCCTACAAGAAGGGAAGCTTCCTATCTACGAACCAGGGCTGGATGCGATGGTGCTAAAGAATGTACAAAAAGGCAGTCTGTTATTTACAACGGATCTTGCAGCAGCGATTAAGGATGTATCCATTGTTTTTATTGCCGTTGGAACGCCTATGGGTGATGACGGTTCTGCAGATTTGCAATATGTATTGGCGGTGGCCAAAGAAATTGGACAAAAAATGACACATCGCTTGTTGGTGGTTGATAAATCGACAGTTCCTGTAGGTACGGCTGATAAAGTGAAAACAACCATTCAGGTAGCATTAGATGCAAGAGATGTTTCGTTAGCGTTTGAAGTGGTTTCCAATCCTGAATTTTTAAAGGAAGGTGCAGCTGTTGCTGATTTTATGAAGCCAGATCGTGTGATTATTGGTGCTGAAAGTGAAGAGGCCTTTGTTCAAATGAAGCAATTATACGCCCCGTTTTTTAGAACCCATGATCGCTTTATAACCATGGATGTTCGTTCCGCAGAAATGACCAAATATGCTGCTAACGCCATGTTGGCAACCAAAATTTCATTTATGAACGAAATGGCGAATATTTGTGAGCTCGTAGGAGCAGACGCCAATCAGGTGCGGATAGGAGTAGGATCGGATAGTAGGATCGGGTATAGTTTTATGTACCCAGGAATAGGATATGGAGGAACATGTTTTCCGAAAGATATTTCTGCGTTGACACGATTGGGAGAAGAGCATGGATATATGCCAAGGTTAATTTCTTCTGTAGATGCGATCAATAGAGATCAAAAAGTGCATTTTCTGAATAAAGTCACAAACAAGTTTGGTGAGAATTTAGAGGGGAAGACGTTTGCTATTTGGGGACTTTCTTTTAAGCCCGAAACAGACGATATGCGGGAAGCTCCTTCTGTGTATATTGTCAATGAATTGGTACGTCGAGGCGCAAAAGTACAAGCCTACGACCCCAAAGCTATGGAAGAAGCAAAAGGGTTTTACTTGAAAGGAGTAGAGAATCTGACATACGGTGCTTCTAAATACGAGGTGTTACAAAAGGCTGATGCGTTGATCTTATTGACGGAATGGAAAGAATTTAGATCTCCAGATTTTGACGAGATAAAAACCCAGTTAAAAACACCTGTAATTTTTGATGGACGTAACCAATACAATGCTTTTAATCTTAAGAAAAAGGGGTTTGAATATGTTCAGATAGGGAAAGGGTGAAGTGATGAAGTGGTGACGGGGTGATACAGTGAAATGGTGAAGCAGAGGAGTAAAATAGTTGGGAGTCAGGAGAAAAGAACCAACCTGCCTGCCAGATTTATCTACCAGAGCTAGAGAAAGGAGGAGTGAGTTCATTTTTAGTAGACAAGAATTGCATTGATCGCTGAAAATTTAAGGATTGATTTTTTTGTAGTAATTGTAGTTATACGACTATTAATCATAATGAAATCTACATTTAACAACTCTAATTTCATCATCAATTACCTGGTAAATTAATCTGTGCTCTTCATTAATTCTTCTTGACCAAAATCCACGATAATTATGCTTCAATGGTTCTGGTTTTCCAATTCCCTCAAATGGTTGTCTTGAGATATCTTTTAATAATAAATTTATTCGTTTTAGCATTTTTTTATCCATTTTCTGCCAATACAAATAATCATCCCAAGATTCGTCTACAAAAACATATTTCATAAATCAATAAGTTCTTTGCTAAATGAATCTCCTTTTTTAAATTTTTTAATTGCCGAGTCAAGTCTTGCGATGTTTCTGTCAGAAGACATTTCGTGTTGAGTAGTACGCAGCGCGTTATATTCTTCTAATGAAATCACAACAACTCCAGAGTTTTTCCCTCTATGGATAATTAGTGTTTCAAAATTTTCGGTAACCTTACTAAAGTAGTGTTTTATGTCTTTTCTAAAATCAGATATGGTTGCTGTGATCATTTTTTTGTATTTAATTACGTACAAAATTACGTACAAAAAATGAATTGTCATAAAAATATTGATTTTTATTTATGGATAGCAGCAAAGAAGTAATAAGTGGCACAGTGAAGAGGTGAAACGCGGTAATACAAGTGAAACAGAGAATCGGTAAGAGAATGAAGCAATGGCGTCTTTAAATAATAATACCGTGAAACGGTAAAAATTGTAGATTGCCAAATTACGGAATAACCACATCACCATATCACAAACTCACCTAATTCACTCACTATAAGTAGGTTTTTTTTTTATTTATTATTATATTCAAAAGACTAGATAAAATTGATTTATTGTACTATCTTTGATATTGAAAAAGAAGCTATTATTTTAGCTGAAAAAATTGACCCCCAATTGGAAAAAGACCTTGATATTGTTAAGGACTGGTATGCTTTATATACTGCTCCTCGTGCTGAAAAAAAAGTACATGAACGCCTAGAAAACGCTGGGTATACTGTGTATTTACCTTTGGCTACAAGCATTCGGCAATGGAGCGATCGCAAGAAAAAAGTAACAAGCCCTTTAATATCTTCCTATGTTTTTATACAAATCAATGCTACTGCATTGCCTATTGTTCGAAACGAAATAGGCGTGGTTGGTGTACTGAATGAATTTGGGAAACCTGCACGTATCAAAGATTTTGAGATTGAAAACTTAAAAATCTTATTGAAAGAATCCGATTCTTTACAGTTAGTGTCAGGAGAAGCGATTCCGAAAGGAACACCAGTACGGGTAGTAAAAGGAGAGTTGTCGGGTATTATTGGAGAGGTGGTACAGCAGCAAAACAACACAAAATTGATTGTTCGGATTGATGCTTTCTCCCATTTGATAGAAGTGAATATTCCTTTGTCGTTTGTGGAGACAATTAAGGATGCGTAAAGGAGCTAATTATTTCTTATATTGTTGCGGATTCTGATCCCGAGTCCTCGGGAGACAGGAGACAGGAGACAGGAGACAGGAGAGAAAAATATATAATTAAAGAGTTAGCACTGTGACTGACCGTGGCATAGCCGTGGGAAATCCAGTTGTAAGTGATGAGTGCTGAGTTAAGGAAATAATTGAGCCTAAAATTTAGAACTTAGAACCTTTTGACTGCAACCTGCCTACCGCAGGCAGGGACTGCACGACAAGAGGACAGTACGACAATAAAATAAGTTACATTAGCAATAAAAAATAAAAAAAAGATGATAAAAAAGTTCTCCAAAATCCTTTTTGTATGCCTGTTTTTTTTGGCAAGTGCCATGGCAACGGCTCAAAATATGGATCAGATAAAGAATCTGAATGTTGACAGCATGTCTGATGAGCAAATAAGCAACTATTGGAACAAAGCCCAAAGTGAAGGTTTCAGCTTACAGCAGCTAGAAATGATGGCGAAAGCGAAAGGAGTTTCTACCTTTCAGTTTTCTAAATTGAAAAGCCGGATCCAGCAATTGTCGTTAACTAAAAAAGACGAAGGTAGCTTTACTGCTACAGAAGAAACTACAGAAGAGGTAACAACTGCTATTTTTGGACTCACGGGAGATGAAGACAAAACAGCCATTAAAAAAACCCTATTGTTTGGCTATGATTTTTTTAACAATCCGAATATTTCCTTTACACCGAGTATCAATGTGGCAACTCCTAAAAATTACCAATTAGGGCCAGGTGATGAAATACTTATTGATATCTGGGGAGCTGCAGAGAATACCTATCAAAAAAAGGTAAACAAGCAAGGTGCTATTCGTATTGAAAATATTGGACTCATCAAAGTCAGTGGACTCACTCTTGAAAAGGCAACTTCTAAGATCAATTCCTATTTAAAAAGAATTTATGCAGGAATTGGCGCTGCAAAAACAAGCTATACAAAAGTGCATACTGAGATCACTTTGTCTAAGGTACGTACCGTTCAGGTAAACATCATTGGCGAAGTAAAAGTTCCGGGAACTTATTCGTTGAATGCATTGTCTACCGTATTAAATGCCTTGTATGCTGCAGGAGGTCCTACAAAAAATGGAACTTTTCGTTCTGTGATATTGCTGCGTAATGGTGTTCAAAAAGCGGACTTTGATATTTATCAGTATTTGATAACAGGAACTGAAAAAGGCAATGCAAAACTCCAAGACCAGGATGTGATTTTGGTAAGCCCATATCAAGAATTGGTAACGGTAACTGGAGAAGTGAAACGACCTGGGGTTTATGAACTGAAACAGGACGAAACCTTGGCGGATTTGGTAGGCTATTTTAGTGGCTTTACTCCAGCTGCCTATACGCATCGTTTGTTGGTAGAACGTGTAAACGGAAAACAAAAAGAAGTAAAAGAAGTACAATTGACAACTGCCAGTAGCTTTTCGTTGCAAGGAGGGGATCAAATTGTGGTACAAAAAGTCATTGACAAATACGAAAACCGCACCAGTATTTCAGGAGCTGTCTATCGCCCAGGAAACTATGAGTTGACAGCCGATATGACCTTGTACGATTTGATTGAAAAAGCAGATGGTGTACGAAAAGAGGCCTTTTTAGATCGCGGTTTGTTATTGAGAACACATGATGAAACAAAAAAAGAAGCCATTGCTTTTTCGGTACGTGCTGTTTTGAAAAAAGAAACCAATATTACACTTCAAAAAGAAGATGCGATTCAGATTTTTCATAAAGACAGTTTACAAGAAAAGAAATTCATCACCATTGATGGAGCAGTGAACAAACCTCAAGACTTTGATTTTGTAGAAAAACTACAAATTGAAGATGTCATTGCAATGGCAAGCGGTTTGCAAGAAGGTGCCGATGTTCATACCATTCATGTATCCCGCCGTTTAAAAGATGGCAGCTTTGAAACCTTGAGTGAAAATTTTGCATTGTCAAGTAGGGCTAATTTAAAAATTTCAGCAAATCCTTTTTATTTAAAACCTTTTGATATTGTATCCGTACGGTATTTAAAAGGCTATACGGTACAAAAAAAGGTAACGATCAAAGGAGAAGTGAATTTTCCGGGGAATTATGTTCTCATCAATAAAAATGAACGCATTTCTGATTTGATCCTACAAGCAGGAGGCTTGAACAAATTTGCTTATGTAAAAGGAGCAACTCTAATCCGACAACAACAACAACAACAGGAATCGATAAAAGACTTGGTGGAAAAAGATTCGTTGGTTGGCACAAAAGAGCTGGTATTGAAAACAAGTTTTTCAATCGGAATCAATTTAGAAGAAATTATGAAATCGGCAGGAGAAAAAGCAGACATCGATTTGATTTTAGAAGAAGGCGATGTGTTAATGATTCCGGAAGTACAGCAAACGGTAGAAGTACAAGGAGAAGTACTATCGCCCTCTTTGGTACGATTTGAAAAAGGAAACTCCTTAAAAAAATACATTCGTAGTTCAGGAGGGTTTTCAGATGAAGCGAAGAAGAGTAAAGTATATGTGATTTATAGCAACGGAGATATTAAAACGGTACAGAGTTATTGGTTTTTTAAAATTTATCCGAGGTTAGCACCCGGAGCTGTGATTTTTGTCCCCTCAAAAGAAGAAGTCAACAATAGCATGTCCACACAAGAAATTATGGGCATCACTACTAGTTTAGCAACTTTAGGCGTGCTGATACAGTCGCTGACGAAGTAGGTATGTGCTTGTGTGCTGTAACGAATGGATGCAGAGAAAGAGTAACGAGTTACATGTCACACGTAACAAGTTACGTAAAACACTTAACACGGTAAAAATGAAATCACACAAAGATTTAGATCTTTATAAGAAATCATTAGATTTAGTTGAAGATATTTATACGTTAACACGATCTTTTCCTAAAGAAGAGAAGTATGGTTTAAGTTCACAATTACAACGAGCGGGTGTTTCAGTACCAAGTAATATTGCAGAAGGAGCAGCTCGTAAATCAATAAAAGAATATATTCAATTTCTTTATATTGCTTTAGGTTCTTTGTCAGAAGTCGAAACACAGGTTGAAATATCTAGAAGATTAAAATATTTGAAAGACGATAGTATTTTTGAAAGAAAAATCACAGATGTTCGACGAATGCTTTTAGGGCTAATAGCTTATTTAAAGAAAAAATAACAAGTCACACGTCACGAATTACGCGTCACACTTTACGAAAAGTAAATAAAATAAATATGAGCACAAACCCTATGATGTTTTGATAGTTGTGAACTTGCCTCCTACCTTGCGGTAGGTAAAACCGATAAGCTAGGTTTTGAGATGGGAGTTAAAAGAGTGATGTGGTGAAACGGTGATGCTGTGAAGTAAGGAGACAGTAGCAAGTAGTCAGTAGTCAGTAGTCAGTAGTCAGGAGACAGTAGTTAAGTAGATGAAAAAGAAAACACAATTTCAGGACTTAGAAGTATTCTCCTGGGTTTAGGCTTCCGGTTTCGAATAAGCAAATAAATGGATAATGAAATAATTCTATATAGACCCGGTAATAAGTCTCTGCACCTTGAGGTACGACTTGAAGAAGAAACAGTTTGGTTGACACAAAATCAGATGGTTGAACTTTTCACTTCAACGAAACAGAATATTAGCCTGCATATAAATAATATTTATAAAGAAGGTGAATTAGAATTTGATTTAACAGTCAAGGAAAACTTGACAGTTCGGTTAGAAGGAAAAAGAAAAGTGAATCGGAAATTACGTTTTTATAATCTTGATGTAATAATATCTGTTGGTTACAGGGTGAAGTCTCAGCGAGGTACGCAATTTCGTATATGGGCAAATAGGGTCCTAAAGGATTATTTACTCAAAGGATATGTTCTCAATAAACGGGTAGACAGGATTGAAAGTAAATTAATTGAACATGATCAAAAATTTGAGATGTTTATCAAAACCAATCTAAAACCAACTGAAGGTATTTTTTATGATGATCAGATGTTTGATGCGTATCAATTTGCGTCAGATGTTATCAAATCAGCCAAAAGGTCTATCATATTAATAGATAACTATATTGATGAAAGTGTGTTGATGATGCTGTCAAAACGAGAAAAAGATTGCTCAGCAAGTATTTACACACAAACAATAAATAAAGAGTTGAAGTTAGATATTGCAAAGCATAACACACAATATCCAAGTATTGATATTCATAAATTTACAAAATCTCATGATCGGTTTTTAATTATCGATGGAACTATTGTATATCATATTGGAGCATCACTCAAAGATCTTGGCAAGAGATGGTTTGCATTTTCTAAAATTAAATTGGATGTGCAAGAGCTAATGAAGAAATTGAAAAATGGATGAAAAGAGTAGTCAGTAGTCAGGAGTCAGGAGACAGGAGACAGTAGTCAGTAGTCAGTAGTCAGTAGTTAAGTAGATGAAAAAGACAACACAATTTCAGGAGTTAGAAGTGTGGAAGAAGGCACATCAATTTGTGCTTGGAGCCTATAAGTACACTACTAATTTCCCTAAAGAAGAACGTTACGGATTGGTTTCTCAATTCAGAAGATCAGCGGTGTCTATACCAGCTAATATTGCTGAAGGGTATGCGAAGTATGGCTTGAAGGATAAAGTTCGCTTTTACAATATAGCACAAGGATCATTAGAAGAATGTCGTTATTATTTGATACTAAGTAATGATTTAGATTATGGTGGGAATACGAAATTAACAGCGGATTTAGAAATAGTAAGTAAAATGCTTACATCGTATATAAAAACGATAAAAAATAAAATTAGCAGTAAGTAGCCAGTAGTAAGTAGCCGGTAGAAAAACTTCCGACTTCTGACTCCAGACTTCCGACTCCTTAAATATAAAATCAGTAGTCAGTAGTCAGTAGTCAGTAGTAAGTAGCCAGTAGTAAGTGGCCGGTAGTAAAACTTCCGACTCCACACTCCAGGCTTCCGACTACTTTAAAATAAATCAGCAGTAAGTAGCCAGTAGTAAGTAGCCGGTAGTAAAAGTTCCGACTCCAGACTCCAGACTTCCGACTACTTTAAAATAATATTATGGAAACCAATCACTATAACCAACCACAACACCCAACAGCACACGAAGACGAGATTGATGTAATCGCTCTCGCAAAAACCCTTTGGAACGGACGTAAGACGGCACTCAAAGTAACCCTTGTTTTTATGATAATAGGGGTGTTTGTAGCTGTGTTTTCTCCAAAGGAATACACCGCAAAAACCATCATGGTGCCGCAAACATCAGAGTCTAAAATGAGTGGTAGCTTAGGAGGGCTTGCTGCCATGGCAGGAATCAATTTAGGAGGCTCAAGCGGAGAAGGGATTCCACCGAGTCTGTATCCACAAATTGTACAAAGCATTCCTTTTCAAAAAGCGTTGATTAAAACCCCACTGACTATTGAGGGGCTAGATACACAAATCACGTATCAGGAATATTATAAAAATCATCAAAAATTCAACCTACTTACCTTTCTTAAAAAATATACCATTGGCTTACCAGGAGTACTCATTAAAGCGATTAAAGGAGAAGGTACTTTACCACAAGTTACAGGCCGGACATCACTTGTTCGTATTTTTAAAGAAGAAAAAAAATTGTTCGAAGCATTACAAGTTCAATTGGAGCTTGATTATAACGATAAAGACGGTTATGTGAAATTAAATTTCATCATGCCTACTGCTATATCAGCAGCACAAATGGCACAAGAGGCTCAGAGATTGTTGCAAATTGCGATTACAGATTTTAAAGTACAAAAAGCAGCAAGTCAATTGGAATTTATAGCAGCACGGTATCACGAAAAAGCAACTGATTTTAGAGAAAAACAAACAGCTTTAGCTAACTTTCAAGACAGCAATAGAGGTTTAAGTACTGCAGCCGCACAAACCCGATTACAACAATTACAAGCCAATAGCGATTTGGCATTTTCAGTACTCACAGAACTAGCAAAACAGGTAGAAACCCAAAAAATACAAGTTAAAGAAGACACTCCCGTGTTTACGATACTAGAACCCGTAAGTGTGCCTGTGGAAAAATCAGCGCCTAAACGCCCGCTGATTTTGATGGTTTGGGTGTTTTTAGGGATTGTTTTAGGAATCGGATTTGTTTTTGGAAAAATGTTTATAGCAGATTTGAAAAAGAAATGGAGTGCTGAGGGCACAAAAGACTAGTATACAGTCGGTAAGGATACAGAGGTTGTGCACTAAAACACACAAGTACCGTAGGTGTGAAACAAAGAGATTTACAAATGACTTCCGGTGGTAGTCTCGAGAAAAAAATAAATTAATATTGTTCAGATGAATATTGAAAAAGTAAACATTGCTGTTATTGGTCAAGGGTACGTAGGGCTCCCATTGGCCATAGAATTTGGAAAAAAATATCCAACGATTGGTTTTGATATCAACGTCAACAGAATTGATGATTTAAAAAATTATATTGACCACACAAATGAGGCTTCACAAGAGCAACTAAGAAGTGCGGATCAATTAAACTTTAGTTCAGATATTAATGATATTACTAGCTGTAACGTATATGTAGTCACAGTTCCTACTCCAATAGATGAATTCAAAACTCCAGACTTAAGCCCATTAAGAGGTGCCACTAAAATGCTTGGAGAGATCCTTAAAAAAGGAGATACTGTTATTTATGAGAGCACCGTGTATCCAGGTTGTACGGAAGAGGTTTGTGTGCCTCTTTTAGAATCTGGTAGTGGTTTAGTTTTTAATCAAGACTTTTCCTGTGGATATTCTCCAGAGAGAATTGTTCCAGGAGACAAAATAAACACCTTAACCACTATCAAAAAAGTAACATCAGGTTCTACTCTAGAGATTGCTAACTTTGTAGACGATTTATACAGCTCAATTATTACAGCAGGTACCTACAAGGCAGCAAGTATGAAAGTCGCAGAAGCAAGTAAAGCAATCGAAAATGCGCAGCGTGATTTAAATATTTCATTTGTAAATGAATTGGCTTTAATATTTGACAGAGTGGGTATAGACACTCAAGATGTTCTTGACGCTGCGGGGACTAAGTGGAATTTTCTTAAATACAAACCAGGTCTTGTTGGTGGACACTGTATCAGTGTAGATCCATATTACTTAGCATATAAAGCAGAAAACCTTGGCTATCATCCAGAAGTGATCCTAAGTGGAAGGCGTGTAAATGATAACATGAGCACATTTGTAGCTAATAAAATGATCAAGATGCTTATCAAAGCAGGTAAACAAATAATGGGCTCTAAAGTTTTAATTTTAGGAGTTACTTTTAAAGAAAACTGTCCAGATATTCGAAATTCAAAAGTGGCAGATGTAGATAATGAATTAAAAGAGTTTGGTTTAGAAGTTGATGCTTATGATTACGAAGCTGATCCTGCGGAGGTAAAAGAAGAGTATGGTATAGATCTTATTGATCAGATTAAAGAAAAATATGATGGAATATTATTGGCGGTATCTCATAATAAATTTTCAATGATAAATATTGAGTCTTTAAAGAAAGATTCAGAAAGTGTTGTGTTTGATTTAAAAGGATTTCTCCCTAGAAACCAAGTAAATTCAAGATTATAAGCCGTATGAATACTATACAAATGGTTGACCTTAAAGGTCAATACAACAAGATTAAAAAAGAGATTGATACTACAGTAATTTAAACAAACGATAGAATCCGCTAATTTTATTATTCAAAAAGAGAATTTTTTTAATAACAAGTAAATTAAATGGAAGAAAAAGATTATTTCGTTCACGAAAGTTCCTATGTGGATTTACCCTGCCAAATAGGAAAGGGAACAAAAATTTGGCACTTTTCTCATGTTATGAAAAATTCAGTGATTGGAGAAAATTGTAATATTGGTCAAAATGTTGTGGTTTCACCAGATGTTCAATTGGGAAATAATGTTAAAATTCAAAACAACGTATCGGTGTATACTGGAGTAGTTTGTGAAGATGACGTGTTTTTGGGCCCCTCTATGGTTTTTACCAACGTGATAAACCCAAGAAGTGGCGTTATTCGAAAAGAGGAGTATATGAAGACTATTGTTAAAAAAGGAGCCTCTATTGGAGCTAATGCAACGATCGTGTGTGGTAACAATATTGGAAAATACGCATTTATTGGGGCTGGAGCAGTAGTCACAAAAGAAGTGCCAGATTATGCCTTAATGGTTGGTAATCCATCAGAAAATATTGGTTGGATGAGTGAATTTGGAGAGCGTTTAATATTTAATGAAGACGGAATTTCAATTTGTGATACAACTGGATCAAGATATAGACTTAATAATAATTTAGTACATAAAATAGATGAATAAAAATTTTGCACTAATAGGAGCCTCTGGATACATTGCGCCTAGGCATCTACAGGCAATAAGAGACACTAATAATAACTTAGTTGCAGCATTAGATAGGTTTGATAGTGTGGGAATAATGGATAGTTATTTTCCAGATGCCGATTTTTTTGTTGAACCAGAAAGATTTGATAGACATATTGAGAAATTAAAATATGACAAAGGAATTGAATTAGATTACATAAGTATATGTACACCTAATTATCTGCACGATGCTCATATAAGAATGGCGCTTCGTAGAGGCGCTGATGCTATTTGTGAGAAACCATTGGTGTTAAATCCATGGAATTTAGATGCATTACAAAAAATGGAGAAAGAAACAGGTCAACGAGTTTGGAATATTCTGCAATTAAGGTTGCATAAGAGTATTATTGAATTAAAAGCAAAGGTTGATGCAGCACCAAAAGATAAAATATTTGATATTGATCTTACGTATTTAACATCAAGAGGCAATTGGTATTATACATCTTGTAAAGGAGATTTTGATAAGTCCGGAGGTATTGCAACAAATATAGGAGTCCATTTTTATGACATGCTTTCTTGGATTTTTGGAGATGTTAAAGAAAATGTAGTTCATGTGCAAACACATGATAGGTCTTCAGGATATTTAGAATTTGAAAGAGCGAGGGTACGTTGGTTTTTATCAATTAACTACGATGTTTTACCAGAAGAAATTAAAGCAAAAGGTCAAAGAACATATAGATCTATAACAATAGAAGGGGAAGAGTTAGAATTTAGTGGTGGTTTTACTGATTTGCATACAAAAGTTTATAAGGGTGTGCTTGACGGTAAAGGATATGGTTTAGAAGATGCTAGACAAGCAATTGAAATTGTTCATAATATTAGAAATGCAACGCCAATTGGCTTAAAAGGAGACTATCATCCGTTTGCAAAAAAAGAGTTGGTAAAACATCCTTTTACAAGTAGCAATAAGTAATTGAAAATAATAATCTCAAATTGATTAAACAAATTTCTTTTTTTTTAAAATCTAATAATAGTTTTATAAAAAATTTTTCAAAATTATTTGGATCTGCTATTATTGCACAATTAATTCCCGTATTTATAAGTCCAATAATATCTCGTTTATATAGTGTTGAAGATTTTGGAGTTCAGGGGATTATATTTACTATTGTTGGTTTCTGTTTTTTTATTAATACTCTTCGTTATGAAAATATTATTATAATTGATAGAGCCCTTAATCCTATAAAAAATTTCTTCACTGTCAAAAAAATAACACTAATAACATCTGTTGTACTAATGTTATTTTTGTTTGTTTCAGAAAAATCATTGACTAAATATTTTAATTTACCTGAAGAGTCTTATTTGCTTCTAATAATTCCATTCATAGTTTATGTAAATTCTTCTTATGAATTGTTAATTGTTTTTAATAATAGAATTAAAAACTTTAATAATATTGCCAAAATAAAAATATATCAAAGTTCAATTTCTGGATTATTTCAATTAGGGTTTGGCATATTAGGGTTTAATTACTTTGGTTTAATTTTAGCCCCTTTGATTAGTAAGATCATTCCTTATTTAAAATCAAAGTTGATTAAATTCTATTTTCTTAATCCAAAATTAAATAAAAAAGAAATTTTTGTTTTAAAAAAGTATAAAAATTTTCCATTATTTGACTTGCCCACAATGTTAATTAATAATTTAGGGCTACAATTACCAATAATATTTTTGGCAACTAATTATTCTGCTGCTATTAGTGGCTACTATTTTATGGCACAAAGAATTTTACAGGTACCGATAACATTAATTTCACATTCAATATTAGAGGTTTTTAAAGAACGTATTTCTAGTTCAAAAACTGATTTAGAATCTAGAAAAATCATGTTTGATACTCTTTTTATAATTATTTCAGTTGCTATTATTCCTTTCACTATTTTATTTTATTTTATTGATGATTTTATTATTTTTTACCTGGGAGAAAAATGGGTTGTGAGCGCTAAGTTTGCCAAAATTTTAGTTCCTAGTCTTTTTTTTAGATTCATTTCTTACCCTATTAGTTATGTGATTTTAGTTAAACAAAGACAAAAGATTAACCTATTAATCAACATAATTACTTTGTGTGTAGTTTTTTTAATTTTTAATTTTAATTTTAATGTTTATAGTTTAATAATTAATCTTTCAATATTATTTAGTGCGCAATCACTAGTTAAGGTTTTATATTCTTTTTATATAACTAAAATTCATTTTATAAATGAGAAGTAAAAACATATTATTTATTGCTTATTATTTTGACCCTTATGAAGTTGTTGGCGTAAAAAGAATTAGTTACTGGGCTAATCAGATAAAAAGTGTTTCTAAGGGGAGGTATAATCCAGCAATTATAACTTCAACTTATGAGGACACTACAAGTAGTAATATTACACGGATTAAGTCTCCACTATCCAATTCTTTTTTTTGGTCTATCAAAATTATACCAACATTAATAAAGTCTTTAAGTGATAAGTCTATTATAGTAATTACTGGAGGGCCTTTTGGTACATTTTGGCTTACTTATTTATTTAGATTATTTAATAAAAAAGTTATTCTTGATTTTAGGGATCCATATGCTAATAATCCAATTCATAAAATAAATTTTTTTAAAAAAACATTCAAAAACATTTATGAATTTCTAGTATGTCTTCCTGCAAATAAAATTATAACTATTAATAATGAATGTAGTAAGTTAATTAATTGTAATTATAATAAAATTGAACTTATTGAAAATGGTTTTGATGAAAGAGTTTTAAAAGAAATAAACAGAAAGAATATAGTAGAAAAAACAATATGTTATTCTGGTAAAATATCACAGGGTAGAGACTTGAATGAGTTTTTAACGAAAATGAAAAAATCACCAATATTAAAAAAATACAAATTTTTATATATAGGCCCCGACTTTTCAAAAATTAAAAATAAAGATTTAGTTAGATCATATGGCTTGTTGTCCTACAAGGAAAATTTAGAAATTATATCCAGTTGCGAATATACATTGTTATTATACGCGGGTTATCCATTTGAATCATCAACAAAATTATTTGATTATATAGGTTTAAATAAACCTATTATTGTTTATTCTTCCAATAAAAATAGACAAGGTAGTATTCCTAAAATAATGGAATCTTATTCTAATTCTTTTTACTTTGAGTCTAAAAGTTATAAGATTAATCCACAACAAAAAAATAATGACGAATATTCAAGAATGTCAGGACTTATTTTATTAATTAATCTATTTGATTCCTTTTAGAATGATTTTATATTTATCAATATTTATTTTAGTGTTTTCAAATGTTTTTCTTTTCAAACACTCTAAGAAATCATTCTCTAGGTCTCCAATTAAAATGTTTTCCTGCGCTTTAGGCTTGTTTTACACATTGCCTTCAATAATATTAGGCTTGTTTCCATTTGAAGGCTTATTTTTTAGTATTAATAGATCTTTACTAGCTTATCAAAATTTTATCATATTTCTATTTGTAATTGTTACATTTTTAACTTTTAACTTTTTGAAAAGCTCAAAAAAATCATACCTTAACTTTAATTTCAATAATACTAAAGTTATATTTATTTCCGTAATTTTAATTTTAATTGGTAATTTAACTAAACTTCACCTTTTAAATAAAGGATTGTACTCATTGGAAGATACTTTTAATGAGGATTATAAAGAAATTCCTAGATATTTGTTATTTATAAGAAATTTAGATTTGTGGGGGTTTTTTTATTTATCAATTTTAACTTCTAAACACTTATTCTGTAAGAAATATTTTAAAATAAAATTATTCTATTTTCTTGAAATTATTTTTTTAGTGGGGTTTTCAATTTTTCAAGGAAGAAGAACGGGAGCAATATTGCCAATAGTTATTTTCATTTTATCATATAGCTTTTATTTTAAAATAAAAATTAGGAAAATTATAATTCCGGTAATTATATTATTAGGATTAGTAATCTCTACAACATACTATAGGTTGGCTTTAATAGCTAGTTCTTTAGATTCAACAATAATTAAAAATATGATTTTTGAAGCAATTTTCACTCGTGTATCAAATTCATATATAATTCTTAATAATGTTATTGATTATGGTTATAAGACAGGGTTTGATAGTTTTCTCCTTTCCTTAATTGGGCTAATCCCGTCAGTATTTTTAGAAGACAAACCTAATTTATCAATAGGAAATGAATTTGGAAAAGAATTAGGGTTGATTAATATTAATAATGTTACAACTGGAATAAACCCTGGATGGATAGGTGAAAGTTATTATAATTATGGATTAATAGGTGTTGTTTTTGGAGGAGTTGTTTTTTCTTTTCTAATCGGTTACTTCTTTAAAAAGTCAAGTTTTTCATATGATTCATCTAAATTGTTACTGATAATGTTGTTTATATTTATATTTTCAGGTTTTCAAATGGAAATAGCAGCATCATTAAATAATTTCCTTAAAGGGTTTTTGTTTCTGATTTTTATTTCCGGATTTATCCCTAGGTTAACTTTTTTTAAATGATCAAATCTAAAATGTTAGTAATATCTAATATGTATCCTTCAGGGAAGGATGATTATTTTGGTGTCTTCGTTAAGAGAATTAATGAAAATTTAAAACAGGATTTCCGGGTACATGAAATCTTAATAAAAGGAAGAACATCTATTTTTTTTAATAAAATTTTAAAATATTTTTGTTTTTATTATAAAATTTTATTTAATCTATGTTTTGTTAAATTTGATGCAATATATATTCATTACCCCCCTTTTTCTTTACCTCCTTATATTTTTTCGTTTTTTTTAAAAAATAAAAATCTAATTTTAAACTTTCATGGTTCAGATATTATTTTAAAGAATAAACCTTCATCTTTTTTTATTAAATATTTTTATTTAATAAAACCTTATGTGAAGTTAATTGTAGTTCCATCTAGTTATCTTCAAAAGGAACTTGAAAAAAAAATATATTTTAAAAATATATTTATTAGCCCTTCTGGAGGAATTCCTGATTTTTTTTACAATAACACTATTTTAAAAAATAAAGTAAAAAATAAAAACACACGATTTTTATATGTCTCTACCATTTCTGAAGAAAAAGGAATATTCAGCCTAATAAAATCTATTAAACAACTATCATTAAATAAGAATCTAGAAGTCGATCTAACTATTTTTGGCGCAGGGGAAGTCGAGATATTAGAAAAAAAAATAATAGGACTTAAGAACACTAAATTTATGGGATTAGCTGATAATAATCTGCTTCCAAATATTTTCATAAATTTTGACGTTTTAATTTTTCCAACAAAGAAAGAGTCCTTAGGCCTTATTGGTGTTGAATCTTTAGCATGTGGTCTTCCTGTAATTGCCTCTGATATTCCGCCAATTAAATCTTATATTAAAGACAGTTATAATGGTTTGTTATTTGAATCCGAAAACACTTTTGAGTTAATGAATAAAATAGAATATCTTATTAATAACCCAGTTATTTTAAATATTCTTAAGTTGAATTCTAGAAAATCAGTTCTTAAATTCAAGCAATCCACTGTTAAATTAAGTTTAAACAAAAAAATAAATGAATTTATATCATATTAATTGCAATATTTATAGATGTTAATAATGCTATCATTTCTAAGTTAAATCAGTTTTAGATGAAGAAATATTATATTTTAGGAGCTCCCTGTTATCAAGTCAATTCTGTAAAAGTTGTTAAGGGTTTTATAAAGGGCTTAATCAATTCAGGTAAAGGTGGTTACAGTGTGGCAATTAATGCAGAAAAAATAATGATGTATTCAGAGGATGCTAAATTTAAAACAATTTTAGACAACTCAGTTTTACCAATACCTGACGGGTCTGGAGCTACTATAGGAATGAAAATACTTCATAGTGTAAATAGTTTAAAGCTTGATTTTCCGAAAATAATATTTGAATGTGCTAATGAAAATAATTTTTCTTTTTTTATTCTTGGCGCTGAAGAAAAAGTAAATAAAAATGCAGAAATGGTAATAAATCAAAAATATTCAGGCATTAATGTAGTAGGAAGGCAGAATGGGTATTTTGAAGACGAATCTATTTTATTTAAGCAAATAAAATTATTGAAACCTCAAATTGTCATGATTGCATTGGGTTCCCCGAAACAAGAGGAATTGGCTGTAAGGTTACATATGTTGATTCCATCAGCATTGTTAATTGGTTGTGGTGGAGCTTTGAATATTCTCACAGGCGAAGTTAAGAGAGCTCCAAGATTTTTTCAAGACAATCACTTAGAGTGGTTTTATCGATTAGCAAAAGAACCCTTTCGATTTAAAAGACAACTTATTCTTCCGATATTTCTAGGTAGGTTGATTATAGAGAAAATAAAAATAAAAAGTATATGAAAATAGTAACAATTTTAGGAGCTAGGCCACAGTTTGTTAAGGCAGGGACTGTTAGCAGAGAGATTGTAAGACACCCAATTATAGAAGAGGTAATAATACATACAGGACAGCATTACGACACCAACATGAGTGATGTGTTTTTTGATGAGATGAGGATACCTAAACCAAATTATTTCTTAGGGATTGGAGGTAAATCTCATGGAGCAATGACTGGCCAAATGATTGAGAAAATTGAAGAAGTGGTGGTAAAGGAAAAACCTGATTGGATTTTGGTATATGGGGATACGAATTCAACCTTAGCAGGAGCCATTGTAGCTAGTAAATTACGGATAAAGTTAGCACATGTAGAAGCCGGGTTGAGGAGTTTTAATATGGGAATGCCTGAAGAGGTTAATAGAATTCTTACAGATAGAGTAAGTACTGTTTTGTTCTGCCCTACAGATTTAGCTGTGGAAAATCTTAATAGAGAAGGTTATGAACATATAAATTGCACAATTGTAAAATCTGGAGATGTGATGCAAGATGGAGCTTTATATTATAGAAAACTGGCTGTAAAACCAACATTTAAAATTGAAAATAATTTTGTACTCTCTACAATTCACAGAGCAGATAATACAGACAGCTTAGAACGTTTAACTTCTATTATTTCAGCTTTAAACGAAATTCATAAGGAAAAACAAGTAATTGTTCCATTACACCCCCGAACCAAAAAAATAATTCAAAAGAATGGAATTCAAATTAATTTTAAGGTGATTGATCCAATTGGGTATTTAGAAATGATTTGGTTGATAGATCATTGTGATATTATAATGACAGATAGTGGAGGTTTGCAAAAGGAGGCTTTCTTTTTTAAAAGACATTGTATTACCTTAAGAGATGATACTGAGTGGGGAGAATTAATTGAAAACAAGTTTAATGTATTAGTTGGTGCAGATAAGAATAAAATAATTGAAGCCTATAATAATTTTGAATTTAGTAATAATTTTGAAATTGATTTGTACGGAAGTGGAACTGCTAGCGAAAAAATAATCAACAAAATTATTAAAATGTCTAATTAATTTTTTATCAAAGATAAAATTGATGCCGTTACTCATTTGATTGTAGGGGAAGGCTACAAATCAAATTGTGAGCATATTTCAAAAACTTTGTGCATTGTAATTTCAGAGGTGTTTCAATAGCCAAATTGTTTAGAAAAGAGAATTAAATAGCTGTATGTTATAAAAAAAAAGGTTAAATTTGTTTTGAAAAGAAATTAAAAATAGCTTGAATTATGATTAACGATATCCGCTTAGTGGGTCCTATGGTACTTATAGGAACTTTTTTACTAACCTATTTTATCATTCCGAAAATCATTTGGATTGTAAATAGTCGGAATCTTATTGACCAGCCTGATCATAGAAGTTCTCATCAAAAATCTACGCCAACCATGGCTGGATTTTCCTTTTTTTTAGTATGTGTCATGCTTGTGTTTGTATTGAAAAATTGGGATGCAGATGCTGTAGGAATCAATTTTGTTGCTGGAGTTACAGTCGTTTTTGCCATAGGCCTAAAGGATGACTTAGTATTGTCATCACCAAGAGCAAAAGTGATGGGGCAGCTATTGGCAATTTCTTTTGTGTTATTTTGTAGTTGTATCGAAATGCTTTCTTTGCAAGGTTTTTTAGGGATTGATTCAATCCATTATGCGCTTTCCTATATCTTTATGGGAGGTCTTATGTTGGTCATCATAAATTCATATAATTTGATAGATGGTATTGATGGTTTGGCATCTATGATTGGAATTGTTATATTCGCTGCCTACGCTGTCTTTTTCTTTTTTATAGGCGCGTTCTTTTACTTTTTATTAAGCTTAGGTTTTATAGGGGTGTTAGCTGCGTATCTTCGGTTTAATTTTTCTTCGTCTAAAAAAATATTTATGGGAGATACAGGATCACTGATTATTGGTTTTTGTATTGCCTTTTTAACAGTAAAATTTATTTCTGCTGATGCTTTATCTTTTGATGCAATTAATTTTAAGGTAGAAAACAAAATAATCGTAGCCTTTTCTGTTTTATGTATTCCTTTATTTGATACCTTAAGAGTTATTGGTGTCCGATTGTTGAATAATAAAAATCCCTTTTACCCAGACAGGAGTCACATACATCATGTGTTAATAGATTCTAAATTAGCACATTATAAAGTTAGTTTATTCTTAACGTTGTTAAATATTATTGTTATTATGTTATTTACAGCTCTTTCTTTTTATTTTAACAGTTATCAGATGGTAAGTTTCTTTTCGATATTTTTTCTGTCGTTTTTAGTAGTGTTTAGTCAATTGAAAAAGAACATTAAGTCTAAAAATAGCTTTAAACGTATTATTAAGTTTGTAAATTTTATTTTTTAAATGAATTGCTAATTATCGTTAAAATACTTTAATAGAGTGTTATTGTATTCTTGATTTCAATCAAACGAGTTTAGTGTTTTTAACTTCCGTCTTCCGTCTTCCGTCTCCTGTCTCCTTGTTTCTTTTTCGTTTTTAACTTCTAACTTTTTTCTTTTCGAATTTATAATCGAAAAACAACACTATTTTTTTCTATTGCACCAGAAATAAATCACGACATTTAGCTATCAAGTCGTAAAATAATCGCGACATTTAGCTGTTTGTGTAATTTATTTGATTACTTTTGTCTTTTAAAACAGATATGTCTATGATAAAAAGGCACATGGAAAAAATAATTCAGTCAAAACTGAATAAAGGTAAAGCCATAATAATTTATGGAGCAAGACAAGTTGGGAAAACAACCCTGCTAAAAAAAATATTTAAAAAAGATTCAAAAGAAATTTACTGGTTAAATGGAGACAGAGTGGAGGATCGTGCTTTGTTAGAAAACGCATCATCTACTAGATTGCTTTCTTTTTTATCAGGTAAGAAAATGATTATTATAGATGAGGCGCAAAGAATAGAGGACATAGGCTTAAAACTTAAAATTATTTTTGATGAAACCCCTATTCAAATAGTGGCTACAGGTTCTTCTTCTTTTGATTTGGCAAATAAAATTCAGGAACCTATGACAGGGAGAAAGTATGAATATAAGCTTTATCCTTTTTCTTTTGATGAATTAGCACAACATAGTAATACCTTTGAAGAGTATAAGCAATTGCCAAATAGATTACTTTTTGGGAGTTATCCAGATGTGGTGCTCCATGAAGGTAATCAGAGAGAGGTTTTAGAAAATTTGGCCAATTCATATCTTTATAAAGATATATTAGAATGGGGTAAAATTAAAAAATCAGCTAAAATTTTAAAACTCTTACAAGCAATAGCATTTCAAATAGGCAGTCAAGTATCCTATACCGAACTGAGTAGAATAGTAGGTATTAATAAAGAAACAGTTGAGAATTATATAGATTTGTTAGAAAAGTCTTTTGTGATTTTCCGATTACATAGCTTTAGTAGAAATTTAAGAAACGAATTAAAAAAATCAAAAAAAATATACTTTTATGATAACGGAATTAGGAATGCATTAATTAATAATTTTAACCCTATTGAATTAAGAAATGATGTAGGCGCTTTATGGGAAAACTATATTATTAGTGAACGAATTAAATACACAGATCATCATCAAATTTATGCCAATCGTTATTTTTGGCGAACAAGATACCAACAAGAAATAGACTATATAGAAGAGAGAGAAGGCAAGCTGTTTGCGTACGAGTTCAAATGGAATACTCATAAAAAAGTAAAAATCCCCAATTCGTTTATGAATGCCTACCCCGATACAAAAACAAAGATTATAACACCAGCTAATTATCATGAATTTATAACAAGGCTATAGTAGCCAATGGCTAAAAGCTAATAGGGCATGCTGTCTGTTCCAGTGAAACAGTTATGTGGTGAAGCCGTAATGTGGTGAATCGGTGATGCGGTTATGCGGTGATACGGTGATGTGGTGAAGAGTTATGGGTTCTGGGTTTTGAGTTCTAGGTTTTGAGTGAAGCGGTTATGCAGTGAAGCGGTAAAAGAGGTGAAGCCGTAATGTGGTGAATCGGTGATGCGGTTATGCGGTGATACGGTGATGTGGTGAAGAGTTATATATAGGTTCTAGATTTTGAGTTTTGGAATTTTTAGTTTTTAACTTCTGACTCCTGACTCCTGACTCCTGACTCCTGACTCCTGACTTCTGACTCCTAACTCCTAACTCCTAACTCCTGAATCCTGCCTACTGCCTCCTGTCTTCACGGTGCCAGGATCATTTACATCTCAAAAAACAAAATTTCCAGTACCGAAAACGATGTAGTTTTCTAGAAGGTTGTTTATGTCCAATTGATATGATATATTTGGTAAAAATTAAATAGATTGTATGATTTTAATTGCAGATGGAGGTTCTACAAAAGCAGATTGGATAGCCTTAGATTCAGACAATAATGAAGCTTTTAGAGCACGAACTCTTGGATTGAATCCGGCAGTAGTGGATACAGCGGAGTTGCGGAATCGGATTGTCAATATGTTTCAATTGATGAGTGTCAAAGATGAAGTCACGGCGATTCATTTTTATGGTGCTGGTTGCGGTACTCCAAAACCCATTGAAATATTAAAAAATATTTTGGAATCTATTTTTGTCAATGCCAAAGTTTCCATAGCAGAAGATATGTTGGCAGCGGTATATGCGGCTACAGGATTAGATCCTGCATTGGTTTGTATTTTAGGAACGGGTTCTAATAGTTGTTATTTTGATGGTGAAAAGGTGCATATGAAAACAGCTTCTTTGGGCTATACCTTAATGGATGAAGCTAGTGGTAATGCTTTTGGTAAAAAATTATTGACAGATTTTTATTATGAAAAAATGCCAACACAAATTGCAAAAAAGTTTCAAGAGCAGTTTGAGTTGGACATTGATATTGTAAAGTTCAATTTATACAGGCAGCCCAATCCTAATATGTATTTGGCTACGTTTGCCAAGTTTATGTTCGATTTTAAAGAGGAGAAATACATCAAAAAAATCATTAAAAAAGAATTTCAAAAATTCTTTGACTACCGAATTTTACCTTACCAGAAAACAGCAGAAACGCCAATTTATTTTATTGGATCTATCGCGTTTTACTTTAAAGAAATCTTAGAAAAAGTTGCCGCCAAGCATCAATTAAAAATTACGGGAATCATTCAAAGACCCATAGATAATTTAGTGGATTTTCATAGAAGGAAGTGATGTGGTGATGCAGTGAAGCGGTGAAACGGTGAAGCAGTTATGCAGTGAAGTGGTAAAGGGGTGATACCGTTATACGGTGACGAAGTGAAATGGTGAAGCAGTGAAACGGTGATGCGGTGAAAGTGATTGGTTATGAGTTCTAGGTTTTGAGTGAGGCAAAATCTAACTATCATCGCTAGGGGTGTAACTACGTGGCGATTTTCCTATTACTACCTATCAACAGACTGCCACACTTTTTTCAAAGGTATGCAGAGATAGTTGTCTTCTTGTTTCTTTTTAGCTTTTCGTTTTTAACTTTTAACTCCCGTCTCCTGACTCCCAGTTTCTGTCTTGCGGTCTTGTTGTCTCTTTTTTTTTAAACTTTTAGTTTTTAACTTCTGTTTCACTGCATCACTGCATCACTGCATCACCGCATCACGGCATCACGGCATCACTGCATCACGGCATCACTGCCTTACTGTTTCACAATCCCTCAATTACAAAAGTTTCTCCAATCGCTCTAAAGCCATACCTCTAGAACCCTTGATAAGGATAAAATGATTCGCTATTTCATGTGCTGATAAGTGTGTTGACAGTGCTTCAAAAGTTTTAAACGTCAGTTTGTTGCTGTGTGTTTTAGAGAACAATTCTCCCACAAAATAGCAGTTGGTAAAATGAAGAGACGCTGCAAGATCTACGATATTTTGATGTTCTTCAGCGCTGTTTTCCCCCAATTCAAACATATCTCCTAAAATAACTGTTTTACGCGGAGACTCTAGTGCGTTAAAATTTTCTAAAGCAGCCTTTGTACTGGTCGGATTGGCATTATAGGCGTCTAACAGCAAGGTGTTGTTATTGGTTTTTACGACCTGTGATCGGTTGTTTGTAGCAACATAGTTTTCTAAGGCTTCTTTTATATTTTCATCAGAAACATTGAAGTGGTTTCCAATAGTAATTGCTGCAGAAAGGTTGCTAAAATTGTAATCTCCAATTAAATTACTTTGGATAATTTTTGTGCGGTACGAAATTTTTACAAGTGGGTTTGCTTCTAGAAAATGTACTTGTTGGGTATTGAATAGTACCTGTGTGATTCCTGCTGATTTTTCTAATTGGATGGCATCATTCGGATTTATAAAAGCAGTTTTCTGATGCTTCTTTAAGTATGCATACAACTCTGATTTTGCTTCAATTACTCCTTCAATAGAGCCAAATCCTTCTAAGTGTGCTTTGCCAAAGTTGGTAATATAGCCATAATCTGGATTCGCAATTGCACATAAAAATTCAATCTCTTTTAGATGATTTGCCCCCATTTCTACGATTCCGATTTCTGTTGTTGGAGTCATAGAGAGCAGCGTTAGCGGAACACCAATATGGTTGTTTAAATTACCAACAGTTGCCGTAGTGTTGTATTTTTTGCACAATATAGCATGGATCAGCTCTTTGGTGGTTGTTTTTCCATTGCTTCCTGTTAGTGCAATAATTGGAATGTTCAATTCACTTCTGTGGTATGTTGCTAATTGCTGTAAGGTTGTTAGCACATCGTCAACCAACAGAATATTTTCTGAATTCGCGTATTTCTTCTCATCAACAACACAATAAGACGCTCCTTTGTTTAAGGCTTCTTCTGCAAATGTATTTCCATTAAAATTGGCTCCTTTTAAGGCAAAATAGATGGCGCCTTTTCTGATCTTTCTCGTATCAGTATCAACCAAGTAGTTTTCTGAATAACGTGTATATAGTGTTTCAATATTCATGTATTAAATATATAAAAAAAACCTCATTGCAATTTGACGACAATGAGGTTTTTTTACGATTTTTTTAAGTATTATCTTTTTTTACTTCGAGGTCTTTTTTTCTGGCTGGTCATAGGACCAACATTGTCTGTAGCACATCTAAAACCAATATAATTTGTAGACATGAATTCTGGTAAATACCTTCTTTGTGCGGGGTCTAACCAATACGCTCTATCAGTCCAAGAACCTCCTTTGTATACACGTGTGTTGTCGCTAATTAACGTTGTTCTTTTCCTTGGGTCATATTCTTTTGAAGAACCGTCTTTAGCCTGGTCTAGTTCATTTTTAGGCGTTTTAGGAGAGTTGTACATGGCAGGATCTTTAGAGAAATCAAATGCATCAGAGTTATAAAAACGAGAAGAGTTTTGATCTCCATCATTTAAGTTCGAGTTGTCTGCTCTAGAATAGTTATTCCTCATATAGGTGTCATCCTTTGTTACAGAGGTGAATTTCACGCTACCAGGCAAGTTTTTTGGTGTAATTTTACCGTTTCCAAGCGTGTCATATTCCATTGAATTCTCGTCAATAATTACCACTTGCCCTTTTTCATTGATCATTTTTTTGGTAAAATCAGTTCCTCTAAAGTAATTAAGGTCGTTTGCGTTTGCGTCTATAGAAGGTCTGTATACATCCGCAACCCATTCTGCTACATTTCCAGACATATCATAGAGTCCGAATGCATTTGGTGGGTATGATTTTATTTTGATTGGAATGTCTGAGCCATCACTACTCCATCCAGAAATACCACTATAATTTCCTTTAGATTGTTTGTAGTTGGCCAATTGATCTCCTCGATATTTTTTAGATTTACTTCTTGTGTATTTACCACTCCAAGCGTATTTTTTTCTTCCTCTGATATTGTTATACTCTCTATTTTCAATAAGAGATTTTGCTGCATATTCCCATTCTGCCTCTGTTGGCAGTCTAAATTTTTGAGCTAAAATTCCATCAGAAGCTGTTATATGTCTTCCGGTAAAATCACCTTTACTAGGTTTTGCTTGTCCCTTTCTTCTTGGAACAGCAAGTCCCTTTTTATAAATTGTAGAATCTCCTTCAAATAAGGTATAGGGATTGCTTAAATAGGCATCGGTATCAAAATTATTCTTACCTCTAAAACTCAGAGAATCTGATTCAAAGATATTTTCAATCACACCTTTGTCCATTAAAATTGATAAATTAACAGCATTGGTACGCCATTTACAATATTGATTTGCTTGTACCCAGCTAATGCCAACCACAGGATAATCTGAATAGGCAGGATGGCGTAAATAATTTTCTGATAGTAATTCTGTATTTCCTAGTGCTTTTCTCCAAACCAAAGTGTCTGGTAGCACAGAGGGATAAATATGTTTGTATTTGGGGTCTTCAGGAGGAAAAACGCTTTTGGTGTATTGTAAAAACATAGAATACTCCGCATTGGTTACCTCTGCTTCGTCCATATAGAAAGAACGAATGTGCATTTTTTTTGGAGTAGTATTCCAATCAAACATCACGTCATCTTGTACTTGTCCCATTGTAAAAGTACCACCTTCTATAGCAACCATTCCCATAGGAATGGTTGCTTTTTTGGAAGACTTTCCTTTTAGATAATTCCCATAACTAGGGTCGTTAAATTTCCATCCTGTTAAAGAGGATGTAGAATTACTGTTTGTTTTACAGTGTGTAAAAGTGATTCCAATAATGACGATTACAACTGATTTTAATACGTTTTTCATGTATTTTATAATAAATACTAAGGGTTCTAATTAAGCCATGCAATTTACAATAATAATGCTTTTAGACAAGTGAATTGTGTCTTTTTACACGGATTGTTGTGTATATTTAAAATAGAACGATTGTTTTTTGTCTTTATTATAACTAATCTTGTATTGTGCTAAAATAACACAATAATTTAGACGTTATTTGATGAACAGATGAAAAGAATTTTTTTACTATGTATGATTGCTGTCTTTTTTACAACAAAAGGACATGCCCAAACTTCCAATTCCGTATTGTCTAAAGGAGATTGGTATAAGTTTGCTGTAGATACTACAGGTGTTTTTAAGTTAGATGCTTCTTTGTTGCAAAAGATGGGAATTAATACAACAACGCTACATCCGAAGAGCATTCGGATTTTTGGAAATGGAGGCGCAATGTTGCCACAGAAAAATGAGCACCTTAGAACAGATGATTTACAAGAAAATGCACTTTTTGTAAGTGGAGAAGAGGATGGTGTTTTTAATGACGATGATTATATCTTGTTTTATGCAAAAGGGGCACATGATTGGATTGTGAACCCAGTTGCAGGAACGGCAAATCATAGACAAAATATCTACTCAGAAAAGGCCTACTATTTTCTTACTGTCACAGAAGGCGTAGGAAAAAGAATTTCAGAAGCAGCGCCTATTGCGCTTTCCCCTACAAAAACACTGACTACTTTTGATGACTATGTATTTTATGAAAAAGAAACTAGAAATTTATTTGCTGTTGGAACCCAGTGGTTTGGAGAAGATTTTGCGATAGAAAACACACAATCTTTTACAATTGATTTTAAAAATGCAGTACCAAACACGCCTATTTCGGTAAAAGTAAGAGGTGCTGCTATTTCTTCATTACCCTCTTCAATGGAAGTGTCTGTAAACGCTCAAAATAGCTACGCCATTCATTTTCCACGTGTAAACACAGGCGCTTTAACATTGGGCTATGCTTCACATAAAACTGAGACAATCAATAACTCAACAGAAAAAATAGCAATTTCTATTTCCTATAATAATGGAGGGAATCCTGCGGCAAAAGCCTATCTAGATTATATTGAGGTACTTGGAAAAAAACAATTGGTTGCAGGCGAAAATCAATTTTCTTTTCGAAGTTTTGAGGCAAACAATACCCTTGCTACTGTAGCTTATGAAATTAAAAATGCATCTGCTATTTTTCAAGTTTGGGAGGTTTCTGAAAATGGCACTCCCAAAAAAATTACCAATCAATCTAGTGGTACCGATTTTAGTTTTAAAGCAATGGGAGGTTCGTTAAAAGAATATGTGGTGTTGAGCTCTTCAGATTTTTACACACCAATAGTTGAAAACAACTCACAGATTCAAAATCAAAACCTACATGCAATCAAAGACATCAACTACTTAGTGATCACCAACCAAGAGCTTTCAGGTCAAGCAAACCGATTGGCAACATACCATCAAAACAATTCTGGAATTACAAGTCAAGTAATACAGTTGTCAGACATCTATAACGAGTTTGGCTCAGGATCTCCTGATATTACGGCCATTAGAGATTTTATAAAACATGTATATGCGCGTAATTCATCCGCAGAAAAAAAATTGAGGTATGTTTGTTTTTTTGGTGATGGCTCTTATGATTACAAAGACCGATTGCTGAATAACAATAATGTGGTTCCTGTATTTGAATCTTTTGAAAGTTTTAATTTAGCAACCTCGTATGTTACCGATGATTATTTTGTGATGTTGGATACTGCTGAAGGAAGCATGTTACCTACTGATACTGTAGATGTTGCTACCGGAAGAATACCCGTATCAACGGTACAACAAGCAACAGCAGTTGTAGATAAGATATTGAGCTACTATACAACGGATTCATTTGGCGATTGGAGAAACACCATTACGTTACTAGCAGATGATATTGACGCTACTGGAGAAGAAACGCTACAGAAAGGCTTAGAGCGGATTGCAGATTCTATCAAAAAATCGAAACCTGTTTTTAATGTCAATAAAATTTATGCCGATGCTTTTAAGCAAGAAACTTCTTCAGGAGGAGAACGCTATCCGCAGGTAAATACTGCCATTACAAATGCCATAGAAAAAGGAACCTTATTGTTTGATTATTTTGGACATGGAGGAGAAGATGGATTTGCAAGTGAGCGCATTTTAGAAGTTCCTCAAATACAATCGTTTCACAACCCTAAAACATTGCCATTATTCATCACCGTTACCTGTGAGTTTTCTAGATTTGACAACCCTTTAAGAACTACTGCGGGGGAATTGATTTTTTGGAATAAAAATGGAGGAGCGGCAAGTTTAATTACCACCACAAGAGAGGTTTTTATCAGTACTGGACAACTTTTTAACGAACGATTGATAAACGTTTTGTTAGAGTTCAATGATGAAGATTTGTCTATTGCAGAATCTTTAATGAAAACAAAAAACGGGTTTTCAAGCAGCCAAAAGTTTTTTATTTATTACCTAGGAGATCCTGCAATGAAATTGGCAATTCCAACACCAAATATTCGCATTACAAAGATGAATGGAATAGCGGTATCAAAATCATTAGATACTTTAAAAGCCTTGTCTAAGGTTCGTTTTGAAGGTGTTGTTACCGATAAAAACAACGAGCCATTAACAGATTTTAATGGGGTGTTGTCTACCACTGTTTTTGATAAACCGATTGATAAAACTACGCTAGATAACGATGGTTTTGGTATTAAAATGACGTTCGATTCTAGAGAAAGTAAATTGTTTAGAGGAAAATCAACCGTAGAAAACGGGGTTTTTGTATTCGATTTTATAGTGCCAAAAGATATTAAAATTTCTTACGGAAAAGGAAAGTTAAGTATGTATGCAGAGAATGCTGTTTTTGATAAATCTGGCGCTAACTTTGAGGTTGTTGTAGGAGGTATTAATACCAATGCAGCAAGTGATGTAGTAGGGCCAGAAATAAAATTATTTCTAAATGATGCCTCTTTTATTGATGGAGGAAACACCAATGCGTCCCCAAATTTAATAGTTGCTTTGTCTGATATAAGCGGCATCAATACATCCATTACATCTGTAGATCATGATATTGTTGCTATTTTAGATGGAGATCAAGCAAATCCAATAGTGCTAAACGATTATTATGAAACCGAATTGAATGATTTTACCAAAGGCAAAGTAATGTATCAGTTGCGAGATTTATCCGTAGGTTTACATACCTTGAAAATAAAAGCTTGGGATACATATAATAATTCGTCAGCAGCAACGTTAAATTTTTTGGTTGTTAGTGATAGCAACTTGGTTTTAGACCATGTATTGAATTATCCAAACCCCTTTGTAAATTACACAGAGTTTTGGTTCAGTCATAACAAGCCAAATGAGCCTTTAGAAGTGCAAGTTCAAATTTTTACAATTTCAGGAAAATTGGTCAAAACAATTCGTAAAACAGAGCAAACTACAGGGAATTTATCACGTAGTATCTCTTGGGATGGTTTGGATGATTTTGGAAATAAAATAGGAAAAGGAGTCTATATATATACATTAAAAGTAACCGCAACAACAAGTAATTTAACGTCTAAAAAGTATGAAAAGTTAGTAATACTCTAGATAAAAGTTAGATATTTGTCAGTCTAAGTAAACAAATAACATGAAAAAAACATCATTACTAATTTTAATGCTAATCTGTATGGTTGTAAAAACAACTGTTCAGGGCCAATCAAATACTATTACAACCGCTGCACCTTTTTTATTGATTGTGCCAGATGCAAGAGCAGGAGGAATGGGAGATGTTGGAGTTGCTACTTCATCAGATGCTTTTTCATTGTTTCATAACCCCTCTAAAATAGCATTTAACACAAATCAAATAAGCATAGGTGTAAATTATACGCCTTGGTTACGTAATTTAGTAGATGATATTTTTGTTGGAGGAATTTCGTATGTAAAACGTTTTAGCGAAAATGCTGCGTGGGGCGTAGATTTTAAATACTTTTCTTTAGGAGAAATAACATTGACAGATGATGGGGGAACAACGATAGGTACAGAAAATCCAAACGAATTGGCAATTGCAGGTACATATGCCTTAAAGTTGAGTGAAACATTTTCTATGGGTGTTGCATTGCGGTTTTTGCATTCAAATTACAAGCTAAATGTGCAAAATCCAGACATAGAAGCAATCAATTCATTTGCAGTAGATGTTTCTGGGTATTACCAATCTTCAGAAGAAAATTATGGAAATTTCAATGGGCGTTATCGAGCGGGATTCAATCTTGCTAATATTGGACCAAAAGTTTCGTATGTTCCTGGTAACGAAGATTTTATTCCTACAAACTTAAAGCTAGGAGCAGGGTTCGATTTTATTTTAGACGATTATAATATCATTGGAATTAATCTTGAAACAACCAAATTATTGGTGCCAACACCGCAACCAGATGGTTCAGATAAAGATACTGGATTTTTAGCTGGAATGTTTAGCTCTTTTGGTGATGCACCAGATGGTTTTAGTGAAGAAATAAAAGAATTTACCTATGCCTTAGGTGCAGAATACCTTTACAACAATGCTTTTGCTTTAAGAGCAGGATATTATCATGAAAGTGAAATGAAAGGAAATCGTCAGTACCTTACTATGGGAGGTGGTTTTAAGGCACGTGCCTTTTCGATCGATTTATCGTACTTGGTAAACTCCTAAGATGTAAACCATCCTTTAGAAAACACCTTGCGTTTTTCACTCTCTTTTGATTTAGGAGAGATATATGAAGATTATTAGTATCTTAGCTTTTACAAGAGTTAGAAATTTTTATGAGAACAATTAATACAGGAACTTCCGCTGTCGTTTTTAGCGATGTATCTGAACTTCCTTCAAGTGTGCAACAGTTAATGAATAAGGCGGTAGAAGCGCGTAAAAAAGCATACGCTCCTTATTCTAAGTTTTGTGTTGGAGTAGCGGTATTGCTAGCAAATAATCAAGTAATTTTAGGAAATAATCAAGAAAGCGCAGCCTATCCTTCAGGCATGTGTGCAGAGCGAGTTGCCATTTGGAAAGCAAGCTCAGAACACCCCGGAGTTGTTGTAAAGCAATTGGTGATAACAGCAAGTTCTCAACACAATAAAGTAAGCAAACCTGTGGGGCCGTGTGGCGCATGTAGGCAAACACTTTCTGAATATGAAATCAATCAAAAAGAACCCATTGAAGTCTATTTTATGGGAGAAGTAGGAGAGGTTGTAAGGACAGATTCTTTATTGTCGTTGCTTCCTTTTTCTTTTGATAGTAGTTACTTGTAAGTAATCCTTTATTGCTTGTTCAAAACAATTAATCTATCCAGATGAAACAAGATATTTTGTCAAGAAAAGACATCAAACTAATTATTACAGAGTTTTACAAAAAGCTAGTTACTGATGTAGAAATGCTGCCTTTTTTTGAAGAGATTGTTAAAAAGAATCAGCTAGAAGCTCACTTAGAAGTTATTACAGATTTTTGGCAAGATATTTTATTAGATACCACATCGTATAGAAACAATGTTTTGCAAAAACATCTTGATTTTGATAAAAAAATAGCCTTTAAAACAACGCATTTCGAAAAATGGTTGGCGTATTTATCAAGTACAATCAACACTTTTTTTGAAGGGCAAGTTGCTGAAAGAATGAAAAACAGAGCGAAATCAGTAGCCACAGTCATGCAGCTAAAAATGAGTCTTTACAATTCGTAAAAACACGTTGTTGTAAAATGAAAATATCTTAAAAAGAGGGTGTTAAAATTAAGAATCCGGTAAAAATGCTAAAAATAGTTGAAATAGAGAGGTTTACAGGTTAAAAAAGTGTTATTTTGCTACAGATGTATATTTTAAAAGGATTGATTTAGATGAAGAATTCGGTAATTACAGGAACAGGGTGCTATATTCCTACAATAGTTCAAGAGAATACTAAATTCTCTGATCATCAGTTTTTAAATGAAGATGGAACTCCTTTTCCTTCTACAAATGATCGTATTATTGAAAAATTTAAATCGATCACAGGCATCGAAGAAAGAAGGTATGCTACGAAAGATCTTTCTGCATCTGACTTGGCCTTTTTTGCCGCAGAAAAAGCCATTGCAGATGCCAATGTAAATCCAGAAGAAATCGATTATATTATTTTAGCACATAATTTTGGAGATGTTAAAAGACCAGGAACTCAAGGTGATATGCTACCAAGTATTGCCACCAGAGTAAAACATAGATTGCAAATTGAAAACCCGAATTGTGTGGCGTATGATATCCTTTTTGGTTGCCCAGGATGGGTTGAAGGTGTGATACAGGCACAAGCATTTATCAAAGCCGGCATTGCAAAAAAAGCATTGGTAATTGGTGCAGAAACCCTCTCTAGAGTGGTAGATGACCGAGATCGAGATTCGATGATTTTTAGTGACGGAGCAGGCGCTTGTATTGTAGAAGCAACAGAGAGGCAAGGCTCGGGTGTTTTGAGTCATGCAACACAAACCTTCGCTAAAGAAGAGGCGTATTATTTGTTTTCTGGAAAATCATATGACACAAGCTCAGACCCAGAAAAGGTGTATATCAAAATGTTGGGTCGTAAAATTTATGAATTTTCATTGACCAATGTTCCGTTGGCCATGAAAATAGCTTTAGATAAAAGTGGCGTTCCTATTAATGAGCTTAAAAAGATTTTTATCCATCAAGCCAATGAAAAAATGGATGAAGCCATCGTAAAACGATTTTATAAACTGTTTGATAAAGAAGCTCCAGAGGGAGTAATGCCTATGAATATTCATAAACTAGGCAATAGTTCTGTAGCAACCATACCAACCTTGCTAGATTTAGTGTTGAACGGTCAGATTGAAGACCAAGAAGTTGCAAAAGGAGATGTTGTTATTTTTGCTTCTGTAGGTGCAGGAATGAACATCAATGCGGTGGTTTATAAATTCTAAAATTGCAGCTGTATTCGCACAGATTTCCCCATTATTTTCAGATAGTAAAAAAAATGAGTTTAGAGGTAGAAAAATCTAAAATCTTATAGTATTTTTGCGCATGCAAGAACAGAACGTACTTATATTAGATTTCGGATCGCAATACACTCAATTAATTGCGCGAAGAGTTCGAGAATTGAACATTTATTGTGAAATTCATCCCTTCAATAATCCACCAAAAGATAGTGACAATTTCAAAGCTGTAATTTTATCTGGAAGCCCATTTTCTGTACGTTCAGAAAATCCTCCACATCCAGAATTATCAGAAATTAGAGGAAAAAAACCATTATTGGCAGTTTGTTATGGTGCACAATATTTAGCACACTTTTCTGGAGGAAAAGTAGGGCAATCAAACACAAGAGAATACGGTAGGGCAAATTTATCATTTGTACAAGAAGGAGAGCTTTTCTTAGAAAACATTTCAGAAGGAAGCCAAGTTTGGATGAGTCATTCAGATACCATAAAAGAATTGCCAACAAACGGAACCCGATTAGCAAGTACACATGATGTAGAAAATGCGGCCTATAAAATTGAAGGAGAACAAACATACGCCATTCAATTTCATCCAGAGGTATACCATACAACAGATGGAAAACAATTACTAGAAAATTTTTTAGTAAAAATAGCAGGTGTTGCTCAGACTTGGACCCCAGATTCTTTTGTAGAAAGTACGGTAAAAGAGATTCAAGAAAAAGTAGGAAGCGATAAAGTGGTGTTAGGGCTTTCTGGAGGAGTAGATTCTACCGTTGCTGCCATATTGTTGCACAAAGCGATTGGCGCTAATTTACATTGTATTTTTGTAAACAATGGATTGCTTAGTAAAAATGAATTTACAGCTGTGCTAAAACAGTACGAAGGTATGGGCTTAAACGTAAAAGGAGTTGATGCTTCTCAACGGTTTATGGATGCTCTTGCTGGACTTAGTGATCCTGAAGCAAAAAGAAAAGCCATAGGAAATGCTTTTATTGAAGTGTTTGACCATGAAGCAAATCAAATTGAAGATGCAAAATGGCTCGCTCAAGGAACCATTTACCCAGATGTGATAGAATCAGTATCTGTAAGTGGAGGTCCATCAGCAACTATTAAAAGTCATCACAATGTAGGAGGATTACCAGATTTTATGAAGTTGAAAATTGTAGAGCCTTTGCGTATGATTTTTAAAGATGAAGTGAGAAGAGTAGGAGCTTCTATGGGAATTGATAAAGAACTATTAGGAAGGCACCCTTTTCCAGGTCCTGGATTGGCCATTCGAATTTTAGGAGATGTTACACCAGAAAAAGTAAATATTTTACAAGAGGTAGATGCGATATTTATCAACGGATTAAAAGAAAGCGGTTTGTACGATAGTGTTTGGCAAGCAGGTGCGATATTGTTGCCTCTAAACTCTGTTGGAGTGATGGGAGATGAACGAACCTATGAAAAAGTGGTAGCACTTAGAGCTGTTGAAAGTACAGACGGAATGACTGCAGATTGGGTAAATTTACCGTATGCATTTTTGCAAAAGACATCTAATGATATTATCAACAAAGTGAAAGGTGTAAATAGAGTAGTATATGATATTAGCTCAAAGCCACCAGCAACTATTGAATGGGAGTAGTTATGCTGCATACTAAGCATTGGTTTTTACTGTTATAATAAAGGAATACATTTTAAAATTTAAAAAACACACCTAGATTGATATAGGTATTTGATACCATAAAAGAAGTTGAATGAAGCATCTTAAAACACTTATTATTCTTTTTGTTCTTACGTTTACAGTTTCTTGTGGGCAACAAAAAAAATATGTTAGCTATACGGTAAAGCAAGGAGAGACGATACGGAGTATTGCTAAAAAATTAGACATGCGAACAAGAGATTTGTTACGCTTAAATCCAGATGTTGGTAGAAAACCCCAAGCAGATACAGAAATTATTGTTCCGAAAACAGCAACACTTACAAATGTTACTAAAAAGGAGGTTGCTGAAATTGTTACCAATCCAATTGAGGAAGAGACGTTAGCGCTAGATAGTATTGCGGATTTAAAAGACAAGTATGTATTACATACCCTACATAAAGGAGATACTTTTTATGGGTTGACAAGGTATTACAATGTCTTAAAAGCTGATTTGCTCACATTGAATCCTAGCCTAATAGATGGATTAAAATTGGGAGCTGTTATTAAAATTAAAGAACGTTTTGCGGGAGAAGGATTAAACCTGATCTATAAGGATACCATTGCAGACAATAGGTTTATAAAAATAGGCTTATTGTTGCCTTTTAGAGCCCAATTGTTTGATACGATTGCACCACAAGAAATTTTTAAAAATGATAGGCTTACAAATATTGTAACTGATTTGTATTTAGGAGCAACGCTTGCTATAGATTCTTTAAGAAAACAAGGAGTTCAAGTTCAGCTAACTGTTTTTGATACCGAAGATAGAAACACAAAGATCAACGAGCTTATTTATGAGAATTCTCTCGAAGAAATGGATGCCATTGTAGGTCCATTGTACCGTGAAGAGGCAAAAAAAATAGCGAATAGTGTGAGCATGCCTGTTGTGCTGCCTATTTTTTCTAAGGTACAAACTTCTTTTACTTCTCCAAGAATTGTAAAAACTTCTCCAGATAAAAAACGATACAAAGAAGCGTTGCTTTCTCATATTTTTAAAAGCTATACCAATCAAAATATTATTATTGTTGGCGATTCTACAGAGGTGTCGATGGCAGAAATTAAACAAGTATCTTCTGTCTTAAAACAGCATGACTCGATTGATACTGTGCATTCTATAATTCCGCATCATGGTTATATTGCTCAAGAGCGATTTTTACAGCTTCTAAAATCAGATACAACAGCAATAAACAATTGGGTGATTATAGCCACAAAAAATAGTGTAATTGCCTCAAATGCATTGAATAGTTTGATTAGCTTTCCAGAACCAGAAGAAGCTGAGGAAGGTGAAGAACAAAAAGAAAAAATCAATTATCAGGTAAAAGTTTTTGCTTTTGAAAAAGGAAAGACCTTTGCCAAGGTAGATAATAATAAATTAGCGCAATTAGGTTTTGTGTATGTAACAGACACTTTTGTTGATGAAGCTTCTATAGCTGCAAATACATTTAACAAACAATACCTTGCAAAGAATAAGGCGTTGCCATCTTATGATGCAACAAGAGGTTTTGATGTGATGTACGATGTTGTTGCGCGATTGGCATCAGGAAAAGACTTGTATGATACGTATAAAGAAGGTACTTCGTATCGATTAGAAAGTAAATTTGATTTTCAAAAAAGACAGTTCAGTATTACAGAAAATAACGGATTGTTTTTATTGGAATACAATTCAGATTTGAGTTTGAAAAGATTGAAGTGATGCTGGTTGACATCATAAAAAAAAGGCTTCTGAAAATCAGAAGCCTTTTTTTTTATGGATACCACAAAGAAATTAAATTTTCTTTAGTTGTTGTTTCATCATTTTAATCTGATCATTTAACATGCCTTGTTTGTCTAATTTTTTAGCTTCGTTTAGCAATAGTGTAGCTTCACGTTTACGTCTTTTGGTCATTGAAATTCCTGCCAACTGTAGTTTTGCCATGGCCAAATCATGATTCATAGACAAGCCTAGTTTTATGGCTTTTTTTAAGAATTTTTCTGCTTGGGTTATGTTGGTTTGAGACAGCATAATTCCGTGTAAAAAATTATAGTAGCCTTCTTGCTTCTTCGTTAGTGCAGCACTTGGGTTTTTAATATATGTGAGCCATTTTTTAGCACCGTCAAAATTTTGTTTACGCAATTGTAAAAACGCCAATAAAATGAATTCGTTTTTAAAATAAAGAAGTATAAACATTCCTGCTAAAAATAAAATGGAAATACCATTCATAATATGAACTTGAGAAAATTCGTAAACAGACCAAGCGGTAATCATTGCTGCTAGTACTAATTTGATGTTTTTATGAAACATAGATATTGTTTAAATTTTAATGGATGAGCAAAAGTACGTTTTTATACGAATCTGCCTTTTACTTTTTATAATATTTTTTGTGTTTTTTCCAGGCAAAAAATGTAAGAACCACTAAAAATCCGATATAGATGTAGGCCTCTTTTGGGGTCACACTTTGATCGCCACTGGCATATGAATGTAAACCAGATAAGTAGAAGTTTACTCCAAAATAGGTCATCATAATAGATAAGTAAGCAAAAGCAGTTGCAGCATTAAAAGATACCCTACTTTTTAGTCCCGGAATTAAACGCATGTGTAGTACAAAGGCATACACCATGATAGAGATTAAGGCCCATGTTTCTTTTGGATCCCATCCCCAATAACGACCCCAGCTTTCATTGGCCCACATTCCGCCAAGAAAGTTTCCAATGGTAAGCATAATCAACCCAACGGTTAAAGCCATTTCATTGATGATGGTTAATTCTTTAATGATTAAATTGAGTTTCTTTTTGTTTTTCTTTGTAGTAAATACCATTAAAACCAAAGAAAAGAGTCCTAAAATCATTCCTAAAGAAAACGGTCCATAACTTGCAACAATAATAGATACATGTACCATTAGCCACCACGAGTTGAGTACGGGTTGTAAATTGGCAATTTCTGGATCTAACCAGCTTTGGTGTGCAAAGGCTAAAATAATTGCCGTTAAAAAGGTGGTTGCTGTAATGGTTAAGAAAGATTTTTTTCCAAAGATTAGTCCAAATAGCATGGTTGCCCAAGCTACAAAAATAATAGATTCATAGGCATTGCTCCAAGGAGCGTTTCCACTGATAAACCATCGAGCGCCTAGTCCTAGTGTGTGCAGTGCAAAAAGGACTACAATAAAGGCAATCAATACTTTTACAACATGGCGCACCCATTTTTGGTTTGTAAAGATCTGAATCATTACAAATAAGAGCATTAAAAAGCTCGCATAGCCTAAGTATTTGGCCAATTGTTTGAAGATTTGAACTTTGTTGTAGATGATTTCTGTTTTGATTTTATTTTCAGCTGGAATTACTGCAGCTCCATGTTTCTTTTGATAGTTTTTAATGCCCTTTAACACTTTGTCAACTTGAGTATAGTCGTTTGTTTCTTTTGCTTTTTGAAGCATTTGAATGTACACAGGCAGTACTTGACGAACAAATACAGAATCGGTTCCTTTAAACCCTGCGGTTAATGTTTCGGGTTGTGAAACCCATTTGTTATTTGGGTCATTAGGTATTGGAAAAATTTTAAAAATACCTCCATAAATAGCATTGTATAATAAGCCTACTCTTTGATCAATTTTGATCAGGTCTTTTTCAAATTTGTTTTTGATGTTTTTTTTCTGAGCTTCAGTAACTTTTTGCTCTATTTTGTAAGCCCCTTTATTTGTTAAGAAGTCTGACAAGCGTGCGTGTGTTGTGGTTTTTGAAACCCCTATAAGTGTTCTGATTTTCGTGTTTCCTTCTTCTAAATAAATCATGGGTACTTCATACCAAAACCGAGGATTTTCAATAATAGAAATGAGTACTTGACTCGGTGTCATGCCATTAAAGGTTTCTTGGCGACTTACTTTTCGAACCAATTGAGAAGCAAATGTATGGGCTGGTTTCATTCTTCCTCCGGCGTCTTGAATTACCAAGTTGCTAAATGCTTCAGCATGTTTTGAATGAACGGTGTTGGCTTTTAAAATAGAATCTACTTGTTGGTTGCTAATAGAGTGTTCTTGATGTTGTGCAGAAATAGAAACAGAAATAAATAGCAACGCAAGTAAAGACAAGGCAGCTCTTTTTTTACGAACTTTTTCCAATGATTTCTTTAAAGAATGAAAACGAGTATTTTTTACAAAGAGAATGCAAATCATTCCAAAAAACAACAAGAAATACCCAATATAGGTAATTAAAGTTCCCCAATAATCATGGTTTACAGACAGGTGTGTTTCTTCATATTCTTTTGAAATATCATAGCTAGATTGGAAGAACTTATAGCCCTTGTATTCTAAAATATGATTCATGTAAATTTTAAAGTCGAAGGTTTTTTCTGGAGAAATCACCACCACTTCACTTGCATAAGAAGCGGCACTTTCTGATCCAGGATATTTTTCTAATTGAAAATCTTTGAGTTTGATATGGAAAGGTGTTACTAAGGTTTCGGAACCGTATAATACTCTGAAGTTTAAATTGCCAACCTTGGTTTGTTCAGAATTTAAAGAATTGAATTTCCCTCCAAGCAATTCAACACGTGCTGTTTTTCCTTGCGTGGTAATGTCTAAAATAATGAGGTCTAAAATTTTATCATTTTTAGGCCCGCGAATCATTTTTAGAATTCCTTTTTCTGCAGGTTTCGGAATTACAAATTGCAAGCCAGCAATGTTGTGTAAGGTTAAGTATTGAAAGTTCTGAACAGAATCTTTTACAATGTTTCCACGTTGTTGATCTGCCATTCTAAACCAATCTCCATCAGCACTCGCTTCCATTTTTAGGCTTCCCTCTACACTGGTAAAGTTGATGGTTGCCTTATTGGGAGCGTCAAAGCCAACCAACACATTGTGGATGTTTTGTACAGTACCTTTTTTGATATAATGCTCGTGTCGTGATCCACTACTAGATTCTACAAAAAATAAATGCTCTTCTCCATTTTCATCTGCAATCAATTTTTTTTCTGCCCACGGAATATAGTCAACCAATTTAAAATCGATAGGTTGCCCTTTGAATTCTGTAGAGAAGTTCCAACTATTTTTTCCCCAAGCAGAGAGTAGTATTTCTTTGCTATACGATTTTTGTTCTTTGCTGTCATCGATAACAGCATTTACATAGACCGTTTCTGTTAAAAATTTATTGGTAGATTCTCCTTCTTGGATCACCATAATACCTTCATATCCAATATAACGAGTAACGCCAGCGCCAATTAAAATCAATAAAAAAGAGGCATGAAATAATAATACGGCCCATTTTTCTTTTTTATATAAACGGTATCGAAAGATGTTACCAAAAAAATTAACCACAAAAAAGAGCATGATTCCTTCAAACCACCACGTGTTATACACCAATGCTTTTGATGTTTGTGTTCCGTAGTCGTTTTCTATAAAGGTAGCAATTCCCATTGCGGTTGCAAATAAGAAAAATAGAATGGCTGTTAGGCGTGTTGAGTATAGGGTGTCTAAGATTTTTTTCATCAGTAATATATGTCTTGTAAAAGTTTACAAATTTACGGATAAAAGGTTGAATAAAGCCTTCTAAACACCTGTTTTTTAAGGGCTGAAATTGTTAAAATTACTCTTCTTATTTTTGTCTGTAGGCTTGTGTTAAGCAATTAACCTACGTACGATAGGTAGGTTTTATGAGGTGTTGTATTGTCTTTTAATCAAATTCAGGATTTATAAATTCAAACTTTTGAGAATCAATCATTATTGTAATTGTATCGTTTTTGATTTTCTCAATTATTTCATTTGATTTATTAAGCTGAATTTTTTTTAAGAAAAGTAGTGCTGGGTGAGTTAAATAACTGGAATTAGGTTTGAGATTTGCCTCGGTTACTATTCCGAAGTTACTCGATTTTTAGGGAAGGCTACAAATTCCACCGTCACCAGACTTTGAAGTTTCTATAAAGTCTCCGTGTAGCCTTCCCTAAAAAGTCATCGTCATTTTGATAAGAATAAATCAATACTCCAATCAGGGTATTATTAAAAACCATAAGCTTTCTTTTTCAATAATTTTGTTTTAATGGTTAATGTTCGTTTTTACATTTTTGCTAACGGTCTTGTATATGAAAAGTAGCGAATTTTATAACACTAATTTTTCAGTTTATTACTGACCTTAAATTTATGAATTATATTTCGTTAAAGCACCAAAACCGCTATTTTTTATATACTTTGTTAGCTGTCTGGGCTTTCTTTTCCGTTCTGCTGATAGCGTTGGCAAAGACATACTCTTTTGCAATTTTGGCTTGAGCATTGGTTGTAGCGATTGCAAATGTGTATGGCTTTATGCGTTGGCTATTTCTTCATTCAGTTTGTCAATTGTGCAATTAATGTGCAATTTGTGCGGCTGGGTTCAGCTTGTTTACAACGGTTGGTATATGCGTTTATATTGCATCGTTTATCACTGTAAATGTTCGGATAACAGGAGGTTTTGTGCGCCTGCCTGCCGCAGGCAGGGGTTTATTGTCTGTTGTTAAAGATACGCTATTAAAAATAAATGAGCTATTCTTTCTTCCGTATCAACCACAGTCCTAAAAAGCTCAATGCACCATTTAATACCAGTATAAAGAAACCAAAGTCAAACTCAAGTTTTAATTGGCTGTAATGGCTAATAACATAAGTTAGCACGGGAGCGATCAAACAGATATATGGAACAATTTTGTCTTTTACTGCGTATTTGGTAAACATACCAAAGCCATACAAACCTAATAGAGGTCCGTAGGTATAGCCAGCAAACGTAAATATTTTTGCAATGACACTTGCATCCGCAATAAAATATTTAAAAATAAGAATGGTTGCTATTAAGATAAAAGAGAATATGATGTGAATTTTTTTTCTAATCTTTTCTTGTGCTGTTTTGTCTTTTCTTTTTTCTACTTCCAAAATGTCAATACTAAAAGACGTTGTTAAAGAGGTCAATGCAGAATCTGCACTCGAGTAAGCGGCAGCAATTAAGCCTAATAAAAAGAATAGCGCAGTTGCCAATCCTAAAGTTCCTTGTGTAGCTATGATTGGAAATAGCTGATCTTTATGTGCATCAATTCCATTTGCACTTGCATAATCGGTTAATAAAATACCCAGTGCTAAAAAGAAAAAGTTAACAATTACCAAGATAATGGTAAACCAAAACATGTTTTTTTGTGCGTCTTTTAAATTTCTGCAGGTCAAGTTTTTTTGCATCATATCTTGATCTAGTCCAGTCATTACAACGGCAATAAAAGCCCCTGCTAAAAACTGTTTCCAGAAATAATTTCCGGCTTTTACATCGTCAAAAAAGAAGGTTTTAGAGAGCTCGTTATCGGCAACATAACTGAATAGATTCGAGATTTGTAATTCATCAGAAATGGTATAAATACAAACGCCAACGGCAATAAGCATAAATAAGGTTTGCAAGGTGTCTGTCCAAACAATGGTTTTAATTCCGCCTTTAAAAGTGTATAACCAAATTAATAAAATGGTGATGGTAACCGTTACCCAAAACGGAATTCCATAAGCGTCAAACAAAATAATTTGCAAGACATTTGCTACCAAAAATAACCGAAAAGAGGCGCCAATGACTCTTGATAATAAAAAGAAAGAAGCTCCTGTTTTGTAAGCGTTTCTTCCAAATCTGTTTTCTAAATAGGTGTATATAGAGGTGAGGTTTAATCGATAATAAAGCGGTAATAATACCAAGCCAATAATTGCATAACCAACTACATACCCAAGCACCATTTGCATGTATGACATTGATTGGTCTTATACCCAGCCAGGAACTGAAATAAAAGTAACGCCAGATAAAGACGCGCCAATCATGCCAAAAGCAACCACATACCAAGGTGATGAATTGTTGGCTTTAAAAAAGGTCTCGTTATTGGCAGATTTACTGGTGATGTATGAAATAAAGATCAGTAAACTAAAATAAGCGACAATAAGAAGTAGGATATGAAATGGCTGCATTGTTAATATGAATTACAAATTATGAATTACGAATATAGGTTTTATAATGCATCTAAATGTCAGTTCGAGTGAAATTGTTGTTGACTGATCGTAGTTGAAGCCAACAACAATTTTGTATCGAGAACTTTAGAGGTCTTCTCGATACAAAATTTCTTTTTACAAGAAGAAAATTCACTCGAAGTGACATTTATATTAAAGTCAAAAAACTTACATTTGCAACTATGGATTTTTCATCGAAATTATTAGAAAATGCTGTAAACGAAGTCTCTCGATTACCCGGAATAGGGAAACGAACAGCTTTGCGTTTGGTGTTGCATTTGTTAAAGCAACCTACTGAGCATACAGGATATTTAGCAGAAGCCTTATTGCATTTTAGAAACGATGTAAAATCTTGTGAGAAGTGTCATAATATTTCTGATACTACTTTGTGTGAGATTTGCGACAATCCAAAAAGAAATCCAGAAATTATTTGTGTGGTAGAAGACATTAGAGATGTGATGGCTATTGAAAGTACTGCACAGTATAGAGGCTTGTACCATGTGTTGGGTGGAAAAATTTCTCCAATTGAAGGTATTGGTCCTCATAATTTGCAAATAGAATCGTTGGTAGAAAAAGTAAAACAAGGTGAAGTTAAGGAATTGATTTTTGCATTAAGCTCTACCATGGAAGGAGATACAACCAATTTCTATATCTACAAACAAATAGAAAAATACGAGGTAATAACATCAACCATTGCACGTGGAATTTCTGTTGGTGACGAACTAGAATATGCAGATGAAGTAACTTTAGGAAGAAGTATTTTAAACCGAATTCCGTTTGAACAATCGATAAAGGGATAGTTTAGTTGCTATTAACTCATTTCTTCATTATTCTTTCTAATGCGTTTGTACAGTTTTATGCCAAGCATTAATAAGATTCCAAATAAGATAATTCCAACAACACCCCAAATCCAGTTGATGGCACTTTTAAGTGTTACTAAAAACACAATGGCAAATAGAATAATGGTAGCCACTTCATTCCAAACACGTAATTTAAAAGAAGAATACTTGACGATGTCGTTTTGTAATTCTTTGAAGATGCTGTGGCAGATTCCATGATACACATATAAGATTCCTACAAAAGATAATTTAACGAGCATCCAAGTCATTTGAAGGTATGCAGGTTCTTTATACAGCATCCAAAATGCAAAGAAACTAGCCAAAATAGCCGATGGCCATGTAATGATATACCACAGTCGTTTACTCATGAGTTTGTACTGTGTTTGTAAAATTTCTCTCGCAGGTTCTTCTTTGTCTTCCGCTTCTACATGGTAAATAAATAAGCGAATAATATAGAACAGTCCTGCAAACCAAGTGATGACAAAAATGATGTGTAATGCTTTTACGTATAAAAAATCCATGGTTTTATCAGTTATCAGTTATCAATTATCAGTGAACAGTTGTCAGTTATCAGTGAGCAATTATCAATGAGTGCTTCATTCATTATTACTCGCCCAATCATCAATCCACTTATTCATTACGGCAACCCAATCGTCGTTGTCATTCATACACGGAATGTGCATATAGCTTTCTCCGCCAGTTTCTAAAAATTGTTTTTTTCCTTCTATGGCAATTTCCTCGAGTGTTTCCAAGCAATCAGCAACAAAAGCAGGCGTAATCACTGCGAGTTTCTTTTTCCCTTCTTCATTGTGTAGTCGGTCAAATTCAAAATCAGTATAAGGCTTTATCCATGGATCTTTTAACATTCTAGATTGAAAGGAATTGCTATAAGTTCCTGGTTTTAAATTCAAGGTTTTTGCAATCTCTTTGGTGGTTTCAAAACATTGATGACGGTAACAGGTTTTATGCGCTACTGATGTAGTTTCGCAGCAAGATTTGTTTAACTTACAATGTTTTTTTGTTGGGTCTGTATTAAGAATATGCCGTTCTGGCAATCCGTGGTAAGAAAACAAAATATGATCGTAATCAAAGCCAGTTAAATGAGTTTTGATGTTGTTGCTCATTGCTTTGATGTAGTCTGAATTGTTATAGAAAGCAGGCACTACAGTTGTTTTGATGTTCGGGTGATTTTTCTTGCGAATTTCCTCTGCCTTTACTGTTACGGTTTCTGTAGAAGACATTGCATGATGCGGGTACAGCGGAACAATCAATATTTCATCAACACCTTTGTTTGCCAATTCTTGAAACCCTTTTTCAATAGGCATTGATCCATAGCGCATCGCTAAAGCAACAGGGGGTTGAGTGTTGTTGGCTACTTTTTTAGCAAATCGTTCAGAAATAACGACCAACGGAGAGCCTTCTTTCCACCAAATTTTTTGATACGCCTTGGCAGATTTTTTTGGACGTGATCGTAAAATAATTCCTTTGATGAGTAAAAAACGTTTCCAATAAGGAATGTCAATAACACGCTCATCCATTAAAAATTCATCTAAATAATTGCGAACATCTTTAACTGATGCGCTATCTGGTGATCCTAAGTTGATTAATAAAATACCTTTCATCGATACTGATATGTTCTTTTTTAATTGGTGTCCTTCGTTTGTAATGACGTTTTATATGTTTTTCAATTGATTTGTAACTTCATACAGTGCAATCGCCAAACTGTGAATTACATTCATAGATGAATTTTTTCCAAACATAGGAATGGCTACCGCTGTGTCTATTAAATTGATGTTTTGTATTCCGTTTCGCTCACTTCCTAATAACAAAACCATTTTCTGATGCCTTGTAAAATCAAACTCTTGAATAGCAATACTTTTGTCGGTAATTTCAATGCCAACAATAGCGTTTCCTGCTGTTTTTAAATCGCTTATAAGTTGCTCAAAGTCGGTATAGGTTTCATGCGGAACCTGTTGTATGGTGTTTCGTGCTGTTTTCTGTACAATTCTATTTTCTTTGGATGGAGAACTTTCATGTAAATAGATTTTTTCTACACCAAAACTTTCAGAAATACGAAAGCACATTCCAATATTCTCTGGAGTGCGAATGGCATCACAAACAATGGTAATTGGAAATTGCTGTTGCTTGTTCTCTATTTCTGTATGATGTAATTGTTTCACTATTGTTAGTTCATGGTTTTTTAGCAATCTATAAAAGGCTTGTCTATGCGTTTTTTTGTTTATTTGGATGAGCTTTCCTCTTTATTTTCCTAATTCTTAGCTCCTATAATATATTTTTTTGGGGTGGTTCCAAATTTCTTTTTAAAGGCTGCAATAAAATGACTTGCCGTACTATATCCAACTCGCAAACCTACTTCGTTTACATTGTGTTGATTGCTTTCTAATAATTTGCGTGCGTGTTCCATTTTGTACTCAAAGAGAAAGCTGTAAACGGTATCTCCGTAAATTTGTTTGAACCCTTCTTTAAGTTTCTTTAAGCTCAGTCCAACGGCATTGGCAAGTTCTTGTAAACTTGGCGGATCAATCATGTTAGAAATGATAATGTCTTTTGCTTTTCTGATTTTTAACACATGCTGTTCGTCTATTAAAAACGGGCAATATTCTCCAGTAGAGGCTTCGTCTTTTTGAAAATACAAACTTAAGAGTTCATATATTTTTCCTTTAATATATAAGTCTTTGATAGAGCTGTTGATGTTAGAATTAATGATTTGCTGTAAAACCACCAAAACAGTAGGTTTTATAACGCTGTCATCATAATATTTTTTATTGGCATTGTCAGCGCTCAAAAAAGGAATATACCCTGACTCTTTAGAGAATAAGGAGTGGAATTTTTCAATAGAGATAAGTAAAGAAACCAAGGTTGTTTTTGGCCTTATTTCTAAATTGATGGGTAATTTTTGTTGCGGATTGTATAATAAAATAGAATGTTTGTCTAGTACATCAAAAATATAGGTCCCGTTATTAAAGTGAAATTTAGAATCTCCCTTAAGACAAAAATGTAGCTGAATGTATGTGCTGTCGATGTCTCGTTCAAAACGCTGACTTTCATTGCTATTGTTCTGAAAATGCAAGAGATGGAAGTCGTTATCTAAGTTGATTTCTTGAAATGGACTTTCTGCGATACTTTTTGACATGATACCTTCGATGGTTTAAAAATATGCTATTTAGAATGATTCTATGTAAAACAGATTGAATCACCTATTTTTATTGCGAAAATACACATTTATACAAGTATCTAATAGAAAAAAAACAGAAAAAACCCAAAACGACATTAAAAGTTCTTTAAGCGACATTTTTATCAAAACAAAGAGGTTATTTTTGACGAACTTTTGAAAAACATTACATGCCACTAGAAGGTCATCAAGAAAATTTGTACAACATCGGCGTTAGCTATAAAAAAGCGGATGCACAAACCCGAGGAAGTTTTTCTTTATCAGAAGAAAATCAAATAGCACTTTTACAAGACGCTAAAGAAAATGGTATTGAAGGCATTTTTGTATTGTCTACATGTAACAGAACTGAGGTTACTGGTTTCGCAGAACACCCTTTTCAGTTAATAAGCCTGTTGTGTAAATATTCAAATGGCTCAGTAGAAGAGTTTGTTAAAGTGTCTAATGTACATAAAAATCAAGAAGCTATTTTGCATCTGTTTCGAATGGGCACAGGATTGGACAGTCAGATTTTGGGCGATTATGAAATTGTAGGTCAGTTAAGAAAAGCTTTTAAACAAGCAAAAGAACACAAAACAACCAATGCTTATTTTGAAAGACTGCTCAACAATGTAATGCAGGCGAGTAAGCGTGTAAAGAATGAGACAAAGTTGAGTTCTGGAACTACTTCTGTTTCGTATGCTGCAGTGCAGTACATTATCAAAAACTTACCAGACTATAATTCAAAAAATATCTTGGTCTTTGGCTTGGGGAAAATGGGGAAACACACCTGTAAAAACCTAGCTGAATACACTCAAAATAAATCGGTGTGTTTGATCAATAGAACAGAAGAGAAGGCAGCAGCGTTTGTAAAAGAGCATACCTCTATTAGAAAAGCAACATTCTCAGATTTATCTAGTGAGATTGAAAACACAGATGTTTTAATTGTTTCTACAGGAGCCGATATACCTACCATTACAAAAAAACATGTTTCATTTACTAAAAAATTGCTAATTTTAGATTTGTCAATGCCAGCAAATGTTTCAAAAGAAGTCTATGGTTTCGAAAATATTACTGTGGTAAATGTAGACGACTTATCAAAAGTCACAGACGAAACACTAGCGATTCGTCAGCAAGAGATACCCGTTGCAGAGAAAATTATAGAAATACATAAAGAAGAGTTTAATCAATGGTTAAATCATCGTAGATTTACACCAGCAATCAGTGCTTTAAAACAATCTCTAGAAGCAATACAGCAAGATGAGATTGCTTTTCATCGTAAAAAAATAAAAGACTTTGACGAAGAGCAGGCAGCTGTAATTACGTCAAGATTTATACAAAAAATAACCACTCAGTTTGTAAAGCACTTAAAAGATGAAAATACATCGATACCAGAAAGTATCAATGTTGTTGCTAAAATGTTTGGGGCTAATTTAGATAAAACACATGCAGAAGATTATTAGAATTGGGACTAGAGATAGTGAGTTGGCCCTTTGGCAAGCTAAAACAGTACAACAACAATTAGAGTATTTAGGACACAAAACAACACTGGTTCTTGTAAAAGCTACAGGCGATTTGGTGTTGGATAAACCTTTGTACGAATTAGGGATTACAGGAATTTTTACTAAAAATTTAGACATCGCATTGTTGAATGGCGAGATTGATATCGCAGTACATTCTTTAAAAGATGTACCTACTGCTTTGCCTTCAGGAATTGTACAGGCTGCCGTTTTAAAAAGAGGGAATTCGAACGATTTATTGGTCTTTAAAAACAATGAAGAGTTCATGGCACAAAAAAATGCAGTAATTGCTACAGGAAGCCTACGAAGAAAAGCGCAATGGCTCAATAGATATCCAACACATACCGTAGTTGATTTACGTGGAAATGTGAATACACGACTTCAAAAATTAGATGATAACGATTGGAATGCAGCTATTTTTGCATCAGCCGGATTGGAACGATTGAAGATAAAACCACCCAATGCAATTAGTATGACTTGGATGGTGCCTGCACCCGCACAAGGAGCTGTTGTAATTACCGCACTTTCAGAAGACGAAACAACCCTTGAAATTTGCAAAGAATTAAATGACAAAGAAACCGCCATGTTAACAACTGTTGAACGTGATTTCTTGAGCTTTTTAGAAGGAGGTTGTACTGCGCCAATTGGCGCCTTAGCATATGTTAAAGAAGAGGAAGTGTATTTTAAAGGTGTTTTATTAAGTAGAGACGGATCTAAGAAAATAGAAGTTTCTTCTAAAGAAAAAGTAGGACGTCATAATTATATTGCCAAAGAATGTGCTGATTTTGTTTTGAGTAGAGGAGGTAAAGAACTGATGGAAGCAGATGAAACAAATGAAAAAGAGTTTGCCATCTATTCTACCAAAAAACTATCAATTGTACAGAAGAAATTATTGCCAGAAACCATGTCTGTTGAAGATAGTGATTTTATTAAAATCCGTTTTAATAGAATTGCACCAAAAGCACTAAAAAATGAAATAGAACATGTGATTCTTACAAGTAAAAACGGCGTAGAAGCACTTTTGCATAATTTTACTTCAGATGAACTGAAATTCAAAAACATATATTGTGTAGGAAGAAGAACAAAACGCTTGATAGAACGAAAAATAGGGCCGGTAGCACATACCGAAAAGAATGCAGTGAAATTAGCTGAATTTTTATCCGAAGAAATTAAAGGGCAAGAAGTAACATATTTTTGTAGTGACTTACGCTTAGATACCTTACCGAAAGTGTTGACCGAAAAAGAAATTGTAGTACATGAAGTAGAAGCGTATAAAACAATGTACAGCCCTGTTAAGGTAGCTGAAAAAGTAAGTGGTGTTCTGTTTTACAGCCCATCAACTGTAGAAAGCTATTTACAAAAAAACACGACAGAACCTGTTGCTTTTTGTATTGGAGAAAGTACCGCCAAAGAAGCAAGAAAGCATTTTGACAAGGTAGAAGTTGCTAATTTGCCAACGGTAGAAAGTGTGATTGAAATGGTGAATTTGCATTTTGTAAAAAAATAAACCTTGCAGGAGAAATGGATAAAGTATGTTCAGAACAAGAAGGCTTAGAAAAACAACAAACAATAAAGTCTGTCATTCCTGCGAACCTGCCTATCGGCAGACAGGGGTAGGAATGATAGTATAAAAGGATGATAGCGTAAAAGGATAACACAATTGAAGACGATGTTCAGAACAAGAAGACTTAGAAAAACAGCAAATATTCGAAGATTGGTAAGGGAGACCAAAGTATCTGTAGATGACTTTGTGTATCCACTCTTTATTGAAGAAGGTACAGGTATCGAAACAGAAATTGTTTCTATGCCAGGAATCAAACGTTTTTCATTAGATCGGATTTCTAAGGAGTTAGACGAGGTTGTTGCCTTAAAAATTCCGGCAGTTTTACTGTTTGGAATTCCGTCAAAAAAAGATGATCAAGGAACAGAAACTTGGAATGATGATGGAATTATGCAACAAGCCATTCGCTTTATCAAAAAGAACTACCCAGATTTATATGTAATTACGGATGTGTGTTTTTGCGAATACACGTCTCATGGACATTGCGGAGTTTTACATGATAATGATGTAGACAATGATGCAACCTTAGTAAACCTTGCCAAACAGGTGCTTTCGCACGCAAAAGCAGGTGTAGATATGGTTGCGCCTTCTGGAATGATGGATGGAACCATTGCAATGGTTAGAGAAACTTTAGATAATACAGGCTTTTCTAATTTGCCAATTATGGCCTATTCAGTAAAATATGCTTCTGCTTTTTATGGACCTTTTCGTGATGCAGCAGATTCTGCACCAACATTTGGTGATCGAAAAACCTATCAAATGGATCCTTCCAATAGAGATGAAGCACGACGTGAAGCTACATTTGATGATGAAGAAGGAGCGGATATTTTAATGGTAAAACCAGCATTGTCGTACTTAGACATTATCAGAGATCTGAAAAATAATTTCGACAGACCCATCGCTTGCTATAATGTAAGTGGTGAATATGCGATGGTAAAAGCCGCCGCAGAAAAAGGTTGGATTGATGGAGAAAAAGTGATGATGGAGAGTTTGCTCTCAATGAAAAGAGCAGGCGCAGATATTATCATTACCTATTTTGCAAAAGAAGCAGCAAAAGTATTGTTGAAAAAACAAATTGATTAATACCCGATTGTCATTCCTGCGTAGGCAGGAATCTCATGTGAAATTATAAGTATAAAATTCCTGCTAGCCAATCAAGTTGAGCACAAGCTTCGTAGGAATGACAACTTAAAAAAGGTGATTCCAGAAACGGTTCAATAAAAAAGAAACTAACAATTAAAGACTAACAACTAATTACTAGCGAAGTATGAGCTTTGAAAAATCAAAAGAACTATACAATAAAGGACTTAAGCATTTAGTAGGTGCGGTAAATTCACCTGTAAGAGCCTTTGCATCTGTAGGAGGAAATCCGTTATTTATTAAAAAAGCCAAAGGAAGCACAATTACGGATGTTGATGGAAACAACTATGTAGATTTTGTATTGTCATATGGCCCAATGATCTTAGGGCATCGTCATAAAAAAGTGCAAAAAACAATTGAGAAAGCCTTGAAAAACGGCTATACATTTGGAGCTTCTACAGAAAACGAAATCAAATTGGCAAAGATCGTTTGTGACGCTTTTCCGAGAATGGATAAAGTTCGTTTTGTAAACTCTGGAACAGAAGCTGTGTTAAGTGCATTGCGCTTGGCAAGAGCATTTACAGGGAAAGATAAAATCATCAAGTTTTCAGGGTGTTATCATGGGCATTCTGATGCTTTATTGGTTGCTGCAGGTTCTGGATTGGCAACATTGAGTTTGCCAGGAAGTAAAGGGGTTCCTGAAGGAGCTGTAAAAAATACATTGATAGCAAATTACAATGATCTTGAAAGTGTAAAAGCACATTTCGAAAATCACGATGATATTGCGGCTGTAATTATTGAGCCTATTGCAGGAAACATGGGAGTTGTACTTCCGCAAGAACACTTTTTAAAAGAATTAAAAACCTATTTAGAATCTAAAGGAGCATTGTTAATTGCAGATGAAGTAATGACAGGCTTCCGTTCTAAGTTTGGTGGAGCACAAGAATTACAGGGTGTTGAAGCAGATATTACTTGTTTAGGAAAGGTGATTGGAGGAGGTTTTCCGGTGGGTGCCTATGGAGCAAGAAATGAAATTATGGAAATGGTTTCGCCTTTGGGAGCGATGTATCAAGCAGGAACGTTGAGTGGTAATCCGATTGCAATGGCGGCAGGAATCGCAACGTTATCAACCTTGAAAAAACAAAATCCGTACGAGCAATTCAATGAAACAGCACGTATTTTAGAGGTGATTTTGTTAGAAAAAGCAAAGAAATATGGAGTAGCTATTGTGGTGAATCGTTTTGGTTCTATGATCAATCCTTTTTTTACCAGTACACCAGTTATCAATTTTGAAGCAGCACAAAAATCAGACACGAAGAAGTTTGCAGTGTTCTTTTGGGAAATGATTAAAAATGGTGTGTTTTTGCCACCATCGCAATTTGAAGCATGGTTTTTGTCATCTGCACTAACAGATAATGATTTAAAGAAAACGAGTAAAGCAATAGATATGGCTATGAGGAAGGTGTCGAAGATGTAGCTTTTGTAGCGCTGAATCTACCTGCGGAAGGCAGATTTATTTCAGCTATTCATTATATAAAATGTAATAATTAGATCTGTCATTCCTGCGAAAGCAGGAATCTCATAGATCAAATTCTGATAGTAATAAAAAGATTCCTGCTTTCGCAGGAATGACAAATAAGAAAATGATAAAAAACGATTTATTTTTAAGAGCCTTAAAAGGAGAAACCGTAGAGCGTCCACCAGTTTGGATGATGCGACAAGCAGGAAGATTTTTGCCAGAGTTTAGAGCAATTCGTGATAAGTATGATTTCTTTACACGTTGTAGAACTCCAGAATTGGCATCAGAAATTACCGTACAACCCATTCGTAGATTTGGAATGGATACAGCTATTTTGTTTTCTGATATTTTGGTAATTCCACAAGCTATGAATATTGAAGTGGAAATGAAACCTAATTTCGGACCTTATTTGCCTAATCCAATTCGTACCCAGAAAGATGTAGACCATGTACTTGTTCCAGAAATACAAGAAACATTGGGCTATGTAATGGAAGGAGTAAAGGCTACCAAAGAATTGCTAAATGAAGAAGTTCCTTTAATTGGTTTTGCAGGTTCTCCGTGGACCATTTTGTGTTATTGTGTGCAGGGACAAGGATCTAAGAATTTTGACAAAGCCAAAGAGTTTTGTTTTACAAATCCGATAGCTGCACATCAGTTATTGCAAAAAATTACAGACACTACAATTGCGTATTTAAAAGCAAAAGTAGCCGCTGGAGTTGATGCTGTTCAGGTTTTTGATTCTTGGGGAGGAATGCTATCTCCAGTGGATTATCAGGAGTTTTCATGGCAATACATACAGCAAATAATTGATGCATTAAAAGAAGATGCGCCAGTAATTGCATTCGGAAAAGGGTGTTGGTTTGCGTTGGGAGAAATGGCGAAATCTGGGGCTTCTGCTTTGGGTGTAGATTGGACATGCTCTGCTCGTAATGCTCGTTATTTATCTGGAGGAAATATTACCTTACAAGGAAATTTTGATCCTTCGAGGTTGTTATCACCGCCAGCTGAAATTAAAAAAATGGTGCAGCAGATGATCAATGAATTTGGTAAAGACAAGTACATAGTAAACCTTGGTCATGGTATTTTGCCAAACATTCCGTTAGACAATGCAAAAGCATTTGTTGATGCTGTAAAAGAATATAAAGTTCCGTCGTAATTTTTTATCAAAGGGAAGCGCGATACATTAATTAAAATTTTATATATATGCCACATTTTATTATTGATTGTACCGAGAATGTATTGAAAATACAAGAACCACGAGTGGTGTTAGAAGCTGTGTTTGAAACTGCTTTCTCAACAGGATTGTTTGCTAGAAATGACATTAAGGTTCGTTTGAATCCTTTTGTGCATTCGTTGGTTCAAGGATCAGACGATGATTTTATTCACGTATTTGGAAATATTAAGGAAGGTAGAAATGGGGAGCAAAAAGCAAATTTATCAAAGGCAATTGTTGCTAAGTTGAATGAGTTGTTTCCAGAGGTTCCGATTATTTCTATGAATAGTAGAGACTTTACAAAAGAATCATATTGTAATAAAACGATGGAGTAAAGTTGATAGATACATGCGGTTCTTTGTTTTTTAATAAGGTTTCATTATTTTTAATACCTTGAAGGGTTTTTGAAACGTCCTGCAAGGTTTTTGAAACCTTGTAGGTATAATACATACATATGAAACTAGAAACGCTAGAAAAAGACAATTACTATCATATTTACAACAGGGGAATAAATGGGTGTGCGATTTTTGAAGATAAAGAAAATATGCGTTATTTTTTATCACTTGTTTTAAAGTATTTAAAAGGAAAAGCAACACTACTGTCTTATTGCCTATTGCAAAATCATTATCACTTTTTGCTTAAAGTTAATGTAGATAATAAAGAGATTATACAGGCTTTTTCAAACCTTTTTAATGCGTACGCAAAGGCTTTTAATAAAAGAAACCACAGAACGGGTAGTTTGTTTGAAAAACATTTTAAACGGAAGAGGGTTAAAAGTGAGGAATATTTAAGAAATACAATACTTTATATTCATAAAAATCCAGAGCATCACAAGATATCGAAAGATTTTTCAAAGTATGATTTTTCTTCTTATAAGGATGTCGTATCGGAGAATGCTACTTTGATTGATGTTTCTCAAGTTGTTTCGGTATTTGAGAATTTAGACAACTTTATTTTTACACATAAAAATGATCACCAAACAGACCTACAAGGTTTTTAAAACCTTGCAGGTCAATATCAAAAACTAATGAAAGAACAATTTTATCAGTACATACAAAACTTGCAAGATACCATTACTGCTAAGTTAGAAACAGTAGACGGTGAAGTGAAGTTTAAAGAAGATCTTTGGAAACGTGAAGAAGGTGGTGGAGGAAGAACTCGCGTGATTGAAAATGGCGCTATTTTTGAAAAAGGAGGCGTAAATATTTCTTCGGTTCATGGAGAGTTGCCGGAAGCCTTACGCAAACAATTTGGTGTAGAAGAAGGAAATTTTTATGCTTGTGGATTGAGTTTGGTGTTGCATCCAAAAAATCCTTTTGTACCAACGGTGCACGCAAATTGGCGATATTTTGAAATGTACAATGCTTCGGGCGATATTGTAACACAATGGTTTGGAGGCGGTCAAGATTTAACGCCGTATTATCTGTTTGATGAAGATGCTACTCACTTTCATTCGGTTTGTAAATCAGCTTGCGATGCGCATAATAACACATTTTACAAAAGGTTTAAAGAAACGTGTGATACGTATTTTTGGAATGCACATAGAGATGAAGCTCGTGGAATTGGCGGCTTGTTTTTTGATTATTTAAAAGAAACAGAGACTTTTTCAATGCAAGATCGTTTTGATTTTGTGACAGAAGTTGGAGATAGCTTTTTAGAGAGCTATGTGCCCATTGTAGAGAGAAGAAGAGGAGTTTCGTTTACCAAGGCACATAAAGATTGGCAAGAAATTCGCAGAGGACGTTATGTGGAGTTCAACTTGGTACATGATAGGGGGACGCTTTTTGGATTGAAAACCAACGGACGTATTGAAAGTATTTTAATGAGCTTGCCACCTGCAGTTCAATGGGTTTATGATCATCATCCTAAGGAAAATTCAGAAGAGGTACGATTGCTAGAAGTTTTAAGGAATCCAAAAGAGTGGGTTTAGAATTTTATTAATATGCTAATAAATATGTCATTATTTGTAAAATTGAAATAAAATAAACGAAAATACAGTTATTTTATTACGAATAATGTAATTATAACTTCTTCATGGTTCAAATTTTTAATGGCTGAAAGTGCTAAAAAATCATCGATTTTTAGTACTTTCGCAATCCACAAAACAAGTAAACAATGGCTAGATTTGAATTGAAACTACCTAAAATGGGCGAGAGTGTTGCAGAAGCAACCATTATATCTTGGTTAAAAGAGGTTGGAGATACGGTTGAATTAGACGAAGCAGTGGTAGAAATTGCAACGGATAAAGTAGATTCTGAAGTGCCAAGTGAGGTTGAAGGTACGCTTGTTGAAGTTTTGTTTGAAAAAGATGCTCTTGTTGCTGTGGGAGACACCATTGCAATTATAGAAACTGATGGAGGAGATGCTTCAGCAGTTGTATCAAATGTGGCAGCACAACCAGCAGAAGTTGTTGCTATAGAAAAAACAGTTGAAAAAGCAGTAGACCTTGTAGCTGCTCCTTTAGAAAAAATATCAGATTCCGGTAAATTTTATTCTCCTTTAGTACGTAATATTGCTCAAAAAGAAGGCGTTTCTATGCAAGAATTAGAAGCTATTTCTGGAACCGGAAAAGACGGAAGAGTTACAAAAAGTGATATGCTCACTTATGTAGAGAATAAAGGAGGTGTTCCTCAGTCAGTTGTTGTTCAAGAAAAGAAAGTACAGCAACAACAAGTTCAAAGTAAGCCCTCAAAAACAGCTCCAGTTTCTGTGAATGGAGGCGACGAAGTGATTGAGATGACTCGCATGGGGAAATTGATTTCAAAATACATGGTAGATTCTGTACAAACGTCTGCACATGTACAATCGTTTATAGAAATTGATGTAACCAATATTGTAAAGTGGAGAGCAAAAGTGAAAGATGCTTTCTTACAAAGAGAAGGAGAGAAGTTGACTTTTACACCTATCTTGATGCATGCTGTAGCTTCTACGCTTAAAAAATACCCGATGATTAATATTGCCGTAGATGGCGATACAATTATTAAAAAGAAAAATATAAATCTTGGAATGGCGGCTGCCTTACCTGATGGAAACTTAATTGTTCCAGTCATTAAAAACGCCGATCAATTGAACTTGGTTGGAATGACCAAATCGGTCAATGATTTAGCAACCAGAGCAAGAGCAAATCAATTGAAACCAGACGAAATTCAAGGAGGAACATATACTGTTACCAATGTTGGAAGTTTTGGAAGTGTGATGGGAACTCCAATTATCAATCAGCCACAAGTGGCAATTTTAGCCTTAGGAGCTATTAGAAAAGTACCTGCGGTTATTGAAACTTCGGAAGGAGATTTTATAGGAATCAGACAAAAAATGTTTGTGTCTCATTCCTATGACCATAGAGTTGTTAATGGTGCTTTAGGTGGTATGTTTATAAAAACACTAAAAGAAACCATTGAAGCTTGGAATGTAGATCAAGATTTTTAGAAAAATAAATTTTTACATATATATAAAGCGCTCGGAAATATTCCAAGCGCTTTTTTATTTTATAGAACGAGAAAGTTGCTGCCAGATAAATGATTTTTAAATCTCAAAAAAAAACGAAAAATGATCTATATTTGGTCTTTATTAAAATAATCATATAAAAAATAATACGATGAAGAAATTTTTTACATTAGCACTGCTTGCAATTACGTTAATAAGCACTGCACAAGAATCAACACTACTTAGGGTAAACTATAAAAAAGGGGAGGCGTATACAGTAGCAATGGACATAACACAAAACATGGGAACACTTTCTTCTATGGACATGACAATGCTAGCGGATGTAGCTGTTACAGATGTAGAAGGAGATGTGTATTCAAGCGAAATGAAATTTACCAAGATAGCAATGAACATGTTGAGCGGGGGTAATCTGATGAGCTTTGATTCTGACAAAAGTGATGATGAGCTGGATGAAACAGGGAAAATGATGAAAGCTCAAATGGGACCGATGTTAAAAATGGTTTTTTTCTCAAAAGGAAATAGCCTAGGAAAAGTGTTGGAGCTAAAGATTGAACCAGATTTACCTGGTGCTAGTGATATGGCAAAGCAATTTAGTGGTGTTATATATCCTAAAGAAGCTGTAAAAGTTGGAAGTACTTGGAATCTTGTAAAAGAAGAAAAAGGAATGAAAATGGGTTTTGTATATGCGGTAAAATCGATATCAAAAGACAAGGTATTATTAGCTGTTTCAGGTAACATTTCAGGAATGGGAGAAGGTACGATTCTAGGAAATATGACTATTGATAGAGCTTCAGGAATAGCGTTAAAATCTAAGATTGATATGACCATGTCAATCTCTGGGCAAGAGGTAGAGTCAACAGTAAATATAGCGATGAAAAAGCAATAAAGTATAGTTGTATTAAAAACTAAAAAGCCTTGAGACTACTGAAATAAATTCAGCACAAGTCTCAAGGCTTTTTTGATTTTATACAGGTAAGAAACCTATGCCAACATAGTAACAGGGTTTTCTAAAAAGGTACGCAATGTCTGTAAAAATTGCGCTCCGCTAGCACCATCAACAGTTCTGTGATCACAGGCTAGAGTTACTTTCATAGTATTTCCAACCACAATTTGCCCGTCTTTTACCACTGGTTTTTCAACAATGGCACCTACAGATAAAATGGCAGAGTTTGGTTGATTGATAATCGATGTGAATTCTTGAATGCCGAACATTCCTAAGTTAGAAATGGTAAAAGTACTTCCTTGCATTTCATCTGGAGTAATCTTTTTATTCCGAGCTTTTCCTGCCAATTCACGAACATTTGTGCCAATTTGTGTCAAGCTCATTTGATCGGTAAATTTTAGTACAGGTACTAGTAATCCATCTTCAACAGCAACAGCAACACCAATATGAATGTGGCTATTGTAACGAGTTGTATTCTCGTTCCATGAAGTATTTACCTGTGGATGCTTTTTCAAAGCCATAGCACATGCTTTTACAACCATATCATTAAATGATACTTTGGTGTCTGGAATTGCATTGATGGTTTTACGAGAAGCCATCGCTGTGTCCATATCAACCTCAATGGTTAAGTAATAATGTGGTGCTGAGAACTTAGAATTTCCTAAGGATTTTGCAATTGCTTTACGCATTTGAGAGTTTTTAACCTCTTCAATATGCTCTTCTCCCGCAGGAGTAAAAGCAATAACAGGAGCTTGACTTGTTGCTTCTTGAGTAGCAGCAATAGGCGTGTAGTTTTCTACATCTTTTTTAATGATTCTGCTATTTTCTCCAGAGCCTTTAATGTCAGCTAAATTGATTCCTTTGTCTTTGGCTATTTTCTTCGCTAAAGGCGATGCGAAAATTCGTCCACCAGAAGTTGCTGCTACAGGTTCAGTAATCGTTTCAGTTACTTCAGGAGCTTTGCTTTCAGTTGGTGGAGTTTCTTTTTTGATGTCTTCTTTTACAGACTCAGCTACAGGTTCAGGTTTTCCTTTTAGTAATTCAGAAATATCTTCTCCTTTGTTACCAATAATAGCCAATAAAGTATCTACAGGAGCTGTTTCTCCTTCTTGAACTCCAATATATAATAAAGTTCCTTCGTTAAACGATTCGAACTCCATGGTTGCTTTATCGGTTTCAATTTCAGCTAAAATATCTCCTTCTTCAATACTGTCTCCAATATTTATCAACCATTTTGCTACAACACCTTCTTCCATAGTGTCGCTTAAACGGGGCATATTTACTACTATTGCCATAATTTTCTAGTGTATTAAATCTGTTGCTCTATTTTATAAAAGGATACTCTTCTTGTTCATATACCATATCGTGTAATTGATTAATTTCTGGATATGGAGATTCTTCAGCAAATTTTTCACATTCACTTACTTGGTCTTTTACTTCTTTATTGATAGTTTTAATTTCATCATCCGTCAAATAGTTTTTTTCTTTGATGATGTTCAATACTTGCGTAATAGGATCTATTTTTTTGTATTCTTCAACTTCATCTTTTGTTCTGTAGTGTTGTGCGTCAGACATCGAATGTCCACGATAGCGATAGGTTTTCATTTCTAAGAAAGTAGGTCCATCTCCACGACGAGCTCTTTGTATGGCTTCATCTACAGCTTCTGCTACTTTAATAGGGTTCATTCCGTCTACAGGTCCACAAGGCATTTCGTAGCCCAAGCCAAGTTTCCAGATATCGGTATGGTTTGCGGTTCTTTCAACAGAAGTTCCCATTGCATATCCGTTATTTTCAACAATAAAAACTACAGGTAGTTTCCACAACATAGCCATGTTAAAAGATTCATGTAGTGATCCTTGTCTTGCAGCACCATCACCAAAATAAGTCAATGTTACACCATCGTTTCCTTTGTACTTGTCTCCAAAAGCAATTCCAGCACCTAAAGGAATCTGACCACCAACAATTCCGTGGCCACCATAAAACCCTTTTTCTTTAGAGAAAATATGCATAGATCCTCCCATTCCTTTAGAGGTTCCAGTAACTTTACCATACAATTCTGCCATCACTTTTTTGGGATCTACACCCATTCCAATTGGCTGAACGTGATTACGGTAGGCGGTAATCATTTTGTCTTTTCCCAATTCCATTGCGTGTAATGAACCTGCTAAAACAGCTTCTTGGCCATTGTATAAGTGTAAAAAACCTCTTACTTTTTGTTGAATATAAACAGCTGCTAATTTGTCTTCAAACTTTCTCCAAAAGAGCATGTCTTTATACCAATTGATATAGGTTTCTTTTGTGATTTTCTTCATTGTACTCGTTATTAATTTTTGATGTATTTTACGCTAATGTAAAAACAATGCTAACCGCAAAAATAGTTGTTTTTTACAATTAAAAAAAGGGCTTTTGAATAAAATGTAAAGAAGTTTTTTGAGTAGGAAAACAGCGAAAGATTATTTGTCTTTTACAATTAAAAGGGTGGCGATTGCTCCAGTGGCAAGATTCCATTCATTAGAAGAGATTATGCTTCCAGTATCATCATACACTTTAAAGCCGGCTGTATTAGGACCTGATGTTCCTTGATTTAATGCTTTAAAGGCTATTTTATTGACTCCAGTTACAAGTGGAATTTTGAATTTTTGATAGGCTTGTCTTAAAACAATATTATAGATTACAGGAATGTCATTGATATAAATAGTAACCCGATCTCCATCTGGATGTTGGTAATCTCTACACAATATGCTGACATATTTTGAATTGCTTCGGAAGTTTCCTAAATTTTGATCAATTTTTGGATATTGATACTGGCCGTTTATTTTTTGAAATGATTTTAAAAAACGTTCTTCGTTTAGTTTGGCTTGTGATTTAATTCCCTTGTTTTTGAGCTCGTTTTCTATTTGTGCTGTTGTTTTTTGAGTATTTTTTTGAGTATTTTTAAATCCTTTAGTTGTATCAATAGTTAATGATTGGGGTTTTTTAATAGCTGTAGTTGCTTTGATTGCAATGCTTGTCCCTTTTTTCTTATTGTCTATTTGCGCAACAAGAAATGGACTTCCTAAAAATAGGAAAGTACCTAGTAAAAAGACAATTTTTTGATGCTTCATGGATAATGAAAATATATTTTTATCTACGCAAATATAGTGCCGTTTGTTAAAAATTTTCCTTAAGAATTGTTAAAACTTGCTAGCGTATCGGAAAATTAAAATAGGTTTTAGGAAAAGGCTCGTTTTTTAAGGTAAAATGCCACCATTCACTATCATAAGGTGTAAAACCATTGTTTAGCATTATTTTTCGAAGAAACAGGCGGTTCTTTTTTTGTAAATCAGTGATGCTTTTATAGTGCGGATGTGACTCCTCTCCAAAAAAATCATAGGGACTTCCCATATCCAATTCTTTATTGGTTTTGGTATTGACAAGTGTTAAGTCGACTGTGCTTCCTCTAGTATGGCCAGATTTTGCAGCAATATAGCCGAGTTTGAACAAGTTGCTTTTTGGAACATCTGGATAGTATTCACGTTTCATCAAAGTATCTTTTAGCACTTTTGCCCATCGTACAAAATGATTTACCGCTTGTTGAGGTCTGTAAGCATCGTAAATTTTTAAACGTAGATTAAGCGGCTGTAACTGCTGTTGGATCTTGCGCAAAGCTGTTGCAGTCTCTGTTGATACAATGACAGTGTTTTTAAGATAGCCATTTATCGGTTTTCCTATAAAATTACGATGGGTAATGTATCTTAATTCTGATGTAATTGTAGTATCGATATCAGCTAAATAGACAAAACCTTTTGGTAGTTTTTGTGAAAGGAGTGCTGTAGAAATCAATACAAAAGCTATGAATGCTGTTCTTTTCATGTGATCCAAAAATACAAAAAATCTTTGTAGTTATCGAGCTATGAGAAAAAAGTAAAAGTCATACTGAACAAACAATATGACTTTTACAAAGTAAACTAATAAAACCAAGTATTAGTGTTTATAATTAAGAGTGAAGAGCTCTTAATTATGGGTTTATATTTTAATGCTTAGAAACACTTCCTCCAGAAGATGTTTTCTTATTGATGCGTTTAGGATTCCCTCTATAATCAATATCTCCTCCGCTACTTGCTTTTGCATCAATTTCTTTTGAAGCATAGACATCGATGTTTGCGCCGCTACTTGCTTTTACAGTAGTTGTTTCGCTTTTTAATGCGTAGGCACGTATAGAACTTCCGCTGGTTGCTCTTGAGGTATGGCTTATTGTTTTTCCGCTAATTCTTAAGCCAGCACCACTGTTTGCGCTTGATGTTAGGTTCTCTGCTATTACGGTAATTCTTGCATCAGCACCACTGCTTACGTTTATTTTAAAATTGTCTGTTTTAATGGTGTTTTCAGTATAGATATCACTTCCGCTAGTCGCTTTTAATTCATTTAAAGTACGTATGGTTAGGTGTACTTTTCGCGCTTTTGCTCTCCAGATATTTTTTTCTGAGTAAATTTTTAATTCTCCATCTTCTACTTCCGTTTTAATAATATCGTGTAAGTTTTCATCCGCTTCTACGCTTAAAGAAACGTTGTTTCCTTGTGTAATATAGAGGTCAATTCCAGTGCTTACTTTTACAGCAGTAAAGTTGTCATTTAATTTTCTGTTTTCTCTCACAACATGTCTGTTTCCATCAATGCGATTAAAGATGTCTACTCCGCAAGAAGAGATGAGTGTTGTGGTAAAAAAGACTACAATTAGTTGTAAGATTGTTGTTTTCATATTGCTTGTTTTTAGTGTGTACAAATGTCTTTAAATAGACGCATTTTATGCACTAATGGTTACCCAATTGTTGATTTATGATGATGAAATGTTATTAATCATCAGTTTCTAAATCTTTTAATGTTCGTAATTTTTCACTATCCAGGCCATTTTTAGTCATTAAAAAATAATGCTCTACCATGTCACGATCATAGGTATTTGTAGTATTGTCAATTTGGTTCAAATACCTTTTTGAGCTGTGGTCAAAATAAACGCTAACGCCTTCTGGAACAAATAGTACTATAGAGACTGCTTCGTCTTTTGCCATGCTTTTATAGTTACTTAAAAAATAGCTGTCTAATAAAATCTCATCGTGTAGTACATTGAAATTGTAGGCGATCTCAGCAGCTATTTTGTTTGCTTTTAGTCTATTTCTTCCTTCAGACCGTTTTTTTATTTGAATGTAGGTGCTGCCTGTTTCACTTTTTTCTACATCAACTTTTATGTTAGAAGAGTATAATTTTTTTACCTCGTCTTGATACACAATTGCATGATTGTTGTATTGGTCATAATTGCTTTGATAGAACAAGTCGTCATTTTTTAGCATTTTAATTTTCAGTGTATCGTTTGCTGTAAAGGTCAGTTCGTTCTTTTCAATAGCGTAACCGTTATAGGCTTTTGTGGTACTGAACTCAATACCTGTAAATATCAATGCCAATAACGCAACAAGCCAAACGCCTAATAAGGTTAAAGAAGTAGCTTTGCTAAACTGTTTTACATTGCTAGATAAGATTCGCAACCCTAGTACAAACAAGATTAAAAAAGGTAGTCCAATCACAAGAAATAGGCAAATTGTTAACAACCACATCGGAATCATAGAATCATAAAAGAAAGGAGGGTAGCTTACAAAATCATTATCTAAGCCTATAATTTCTAAGCTTCCAATAGAGAAGGCTCCGATAATAAGACTTATTAACGTGAGTGCGGCAACGATCATTAGAATTACTCCAATAAACTTCCCAATAATCTTAAAGCAAGTAAGTATTATTGTGCCCAACGTGTCTAAAAAATCTTGAAATCCAGAGGACGTTTTTTTACCGTGTTTTTTTTTAAAACCGTCGTTTACTTTTTTTGTGAGTTCTGATGCTCCATCTTTTATTTTCCCTGAAATTTTATCAGCACTGGTTTTTATGTTGTCTGAAACATGGCTAAATTCTTCACGAATTTTTTTTTCAATGTTGTCAATATTCACTGGTTCACCTTCCATTTGTAATTTTTCTGCCGTTGTTTCTGCTTCTGGAATTACAATCCAAAGAATGACATAGGTAATGATGCTAAATCCACTAAAAGCCAATAGAATAAATGCCAGTCGAATCCAAACCGTATCTACATCAAAATAATGCGAAATACCAGAAGCAACTCCTCCTAAAAATTTATCATCGCCATCTCTAAATAGTTTTTTTCCTGATGCTCTTTTTCTTTTGTATTGATATTCTTCATGAGTGTATCCTTCTTCTGCATCTGCATAATCTTCTGGTTGTCCCATTGTTTTGATGATTTCATCAATATCTCCTTCATTGACCACCTGACGGGTATCTTTTATTTTTTCAGATAGAAGCTCGCTAATTCTCGCTTCAATATCTTTTATAATTTCGTTTTTTCCTTGTGGATCATCGCTTAATGATCTTGAGATAGCATCTAGGTATCTTCTTAGTTTTTGAAAAGCAATTTCATCTATATGGAAAAATAATCCTCCTAAATTTATGTTTATTGTCTTATTCATTATGTTGTTTTTTACTTGTTATTTGGTTTACTGCTGTGACTAGGTTTCCCCAGGTTTTGTCTAGTTCTTTAGAAAACAGGGCTCCGTTTTCTGTTAATACATAGTATTTTCTTGGTGGGCCAGAAGTAGATTCTTCCCAACGATATGTTAACAAACCGGCATTTTTTAAGCGCGTTAATAAAGGGTAAATAGTGCCCTCTACTACAATTATTTCAGCACTTTTTAGTGTCGATAAGATTTCAGAAGTATACGCATCTCCATGGTGTAATATGGAAAGGATGCAATATTCTAAAATGCCTTTTCGCATTTGTGCTTTTGTATTTTCTATCTTCATATAAAGAATTTTATACGTGTTATTTAATGAATTTTATCGTGAAAGGATATCTGTAATCCTCTCCTTGATTACTTTTTAAGGCCGCAATAATGATCAATGAAAATTTGATGATTCCAATAATTCCTGCGATGGATGCAATTCCGAAGATTCCGAAAAAACCACCACTCGAAAAATTAAAATCGAAATGATTAAAGTCGCTCAGATGACTTAAAAAAGAACCCAATGCAAACGGAATTATAGAAAGACCTATGATAAACGTGTACAAGGCATAACTGATGTTAAAATTGACCGCTTCTTTTCCTTGTTCGTCTAAAAACCGGCTTTTTTCTTTTAGTGTTTGCCATAATATTAACGGAACGATGATACTTCCAAAAGGAATTAGAAAGCCTGAAAAGGCCGAAATATGGATTAAAAAAGCATTGGTGTTTTCGTTGTTTTTACTCATAATCTATTTTTTATATACTACTTTGGTATACAAATATATGTTTATTAGAAGGTACTATGCAAAACATAGTACTATATTTAACATTTTTTTAACATTTAAGATTTTTTAGGAGCTGTTTCTAGCTCATTCTTAGGTGGCAGTGAGCTACGTACGTTGTTTTAGTACGTTTTTATTTTTTTTTAGAAAAATAAAACCAAAACCAATTAGGGTTATTGAATAGCCAAAAACCAATTTAAAAGGAACTGGAATTAGGTTTAAAAAGATAAGCGTTGCTATGGTAATTGCTAAAACTCCCAGTTTGTGTTGTTTAAAATAGTTTAAACTCAAGAGAAATATACCGATGTTTAAAAATTTGGGACCAATGGTAATAAAAGGTTTCCAAATAGAAGGAAATTTTGATAAATGGCTAGCAAATTCATTTCTTATTTCTTGGTTTGGTTGACTCCACCAGATAAAATCTAATACACACATTCCAATGATGCAAACAATTCCAATAATAGCTATTGGAATCCCTAAGTAGCTAAATACTTTATTAGGAAATGACACAACTTGTGGAATTAAAAAAGTGACACCTAATAGCAAAGACCAATGAGCAAAATCAATAGGTGTTAGATTGTATACAAACTCATTTCCTTGAGCAAGAAGAATTTGGCCACTTAGTTCTAATGTAAGTCCAATTAAAAAGAGTATTTTATAAAAGGACGGCTTGTTAATCATTGATTAATGGTTGCAGGTTTGTATACGGTTAACGAGGTGTTTTTAAGCCACTAATTTAGTAAATTTGAGGCTTCTTCAAAATATGTGTAATGGTTTTTTTTATTCATATAATTTTTCTTTTAATTTTGAAATTGTACTACAAAAAAAGCGAATTGTATTCCGTCATAAAGAGCGTGAGATATGATTAACGGTAACAATCTACGGTACTTATAAAAGTAAAAACTAATAATTACACTTTTAAGCCCTATAGAAATTATTCCAGCGGTTCCTTGGTATAAATGTGCTACGCCGATTAGTGTAGAAGCCAAAAAAATTACCACAATATGCCAATTTTTATTTTCGTTTATATTCCACAAACATTTTAGTAAAAATACTCTTGATAATTCTTCAAAAAGTGCAATACCAATCCATAAAACAGGTCCAAACCACAGAAGCATTAACAGCGGGCTGTTTGCCAAATCAACCATTGTATTGATCAATTCGGTATTTGGCGGATTGTGATTAGGAATCCATTGATAAAGGGTTGCTCTTTCTATAAAAAACATTGTAAAATAGACGGCGGTCAATCCTATACCAATTAAGATATCCCAATACCAAATTCCCTTACCTGAATTGAATGTTTCTTTAAATGTGTTTTTTATCAAGTGTTTATTGAGGTACAAAATTAAAAGACTTATTCCGCCACCAACAACCAAAGGGTAAACAGTCATGTCAATTGTCGAAAAATCTTCTGTTTGTGTCAGTCTGTACCAAATCATTATACTATTGATTGGTAAAATTGCAATGCTGATGGCTAAAATATTTCGTAATGTTTTATTCATAATTCTCTGGTTTTTAGCGTTGATTAAGCGACTAATTTAGTAAATAATCACTTGCCAAAGCAATGAATTATGCACGGTGTTCTACGTAGTTTTTATTCAGCTATTCTTTTTTTTAAATCCATTCTTTCGTGTAAGATTCTTGTTATTTCAACATAATTTTTACTTAATGTTCGATAAAATATTATGTGTCGGTTTGCTTTAATTCCGAGAAGTTGCTTTGAAATTCCCTCGTATCTTTTTCCTAAATTTGGATTTTCAGCTATTTCTAAACAATTTGAAATTAAATCATCATAATATTTGTCGGCTTGTTTTTCCGACCAAATCTCAAATGTGTACTCCCATATTTTTGATAAATCTGCAACAGCCTTGTTCGTTAACTTGTAATTAGGCATTTGAGTGCTTTTTCGCTTTCAGTGATTCAAGATGTTTTTTTGGATCAAAATCGTGAGCAATTCCGCTGTCAATCCCTTCTTGAATTGCATTTTTCAACGCAGTCACTTTACTTTCTTCTTCTTCTAAAAGTCTTAATCCTGCACGAATAACTTCGCTAACGTTTTTAAATCTTCCTTCGCTTATGCTACTTTGTACAAATTGGTCGAAA
>JAQWOR010000076.1 GCA_029245785.1 Polaribacter sp. | reverse complement strand
ATAGAAGCAATTGATAGAAAAATCAATCTGATATTCATTTAGAATTTCTCCAAATAAAATAGACACTTGCTTTTCTACATCAATCACCTTATTTCCTGCAGCGTAGCCATCGCTAGACAAGCTTACGTCCAACAGTAATAAAATTGAAATGTCCTTTTCTTTTTTTCTTTTTGATATATAAATTTTTTCAGATGGTGTATGTCCTGATTTTGCATCAACAAATAAATCTGTGATGGCATCAATATCAAATTCTTCCCCCTGTATTTGTCTTCTTTGTTGTTGATATTTTTGATCAACAGAGCTTAGCATTTTTCGAAGTCCTAATAAGGTAGAGCTGTTTTCTGCAATGGTTTTTTTATAATAGCTAACATTGGTTTTTTGAATTGTTTGCGGATATACTTTACAATAATCTACTTTGTACTTATGTTTTGAGTAATCCCATTCATCATAGGGTATAAAGTGTGTGTTTTCATATTGTGCAACACTTTCAGAAACTGTCGTGTTTTCAATAAACTCTGCTTCGTATACAGAATGTGCCGTATCATCAACACGAACGGTATATTTCATATGTAAATCTTCCAAGGCATTTGCATGATCCTCTAACTCATCATCACCATCTACATCTCTCCAATTTCCTCCAAACTCATCTGCGGTTTCTACCTTTTCAAATTGATGTTGTAAAACAGCATCTTCCTGCTGCTTTTGATCTATTTGCACAGAAATAATTTCTTCTACGGCATTTGCCTTGATAATTGTTTTAATATCTTCAGCTGCCCCTTTTTTTACTTTATCTGTAAAGTTCTTTAAGCGATCAGAATTTATTTCTTCTGGATGATTTCGCATCCATTTTCCATAAATATAAGAAGTATCAACAGAAGTTCCTTCTTTTGTTGACTCTATACAACGTTCAGTAATTTTTTGATAATGCACTTTAGCAATGGGGAATTGTAAAAACAACTCTTTCAAGACTTTATGTGATGTCTCTTTTGCTTTTTGTTGTGATTCCTTTAATTCATGTTCTTGGTCATCGTTCCAATTTAAATTCAAATTGCTTTGAATGGACAGGTATAAAATGCGAAACAAATAAAATGACGTATTTTCTTCTATTGAAGGAAATACTGAAAAAGTAGCAGGTAAAAAGAAGTTGTTATTTTTATAACCACCTTCTCTCTCTGCATCAAAAACCTCGATAGGTTTTCCTGTTATTGCGCGCGCAAAAATTGTAAGTCTTGACTTGATATCATTCAAATTTACTGCGTTGGCAATAGCCGCCTCTCTTTTCTTCCTCCTACGCTTAAAATAGTGGGCAAATTGGGTAAATATATATTCATCCGGTTCAAACATACTGTTTACTTAAACTCCTTGTTAAATCATTAAATCACACAAATCTTTTAACGCTTCAACAATCTCTACATCATCTGTAAGTGGTTCTACAACAGCAACATGTACTGATAGTCGTTTTGGCAATCCGGTATGGATTAACTTCCCTGCATCAATCAATAAACGAGTGGAAACAGTTTCTGTCAATCCCAATTCTGTCAAATTTCGAATCTTATTTGCGATGTTTACCAATTTTTTAGCAGCATCTTCATTCACTTCTGTTTCATTTACCAAAATTGCAATCTCATCTTTTGTCTTTGGATAGCTAAATGAAATAGCTATAAACCGTTGTCTCGTTGAGGGCTTTAGTTCTTTAAACCCTTTTTGATATCCTGGGTTAAAAGAAGCTACCAACATAAAATTTGGGTGTGCTTTTACAGTGACTCCAAGTTTATCAATAAACAATTCACGTCTGTGGTCTGTCAATGAATGAATGGCAACAATTACATCGGGTCTAGCCTCGGCTATTTCATCTAAATACAAAATGGCTCCAGATTTTACGGCAGTAGTAAGTGGACCATCTAACCAAACTGTTTCCGCGCCTTTTATAATATACCGACCAATCAAATCTGTAGATGAAGTTTCTTCATGGCAAGAAATTGTGATCATTTCTGATTCCAATTTATGAGCCATAAATTCTATAAATCTAGATTTACCTGTTCCTGTTGGCCCTTTTATTAAAAACGGAATTTTATTTTTATACGAGTGTTCAAAGACCTCTATCTCTTTTGCAATTGGCTTGTAATAAGGTCTTGTGCTTAACAACTCTGCATTTGTTGGATTATTTTCAACTACTTGCGCCATATTTGACAGTTAATTATTCATAAAAAACCCCTTCTTTATTAAATGTATTCAACTACAAAAATTAGAAGGGGAGTTTGGGGGATATTATTCTTTAATTTCAAGAGCTTCGTCTGTTGGCCTACCATGCTTATAGAAATCTACTATATAATAGATGATTCCTGTAGTGAAAAGAGTTGCACAAAGAACTAACACTAAAAAATGAACACTTATTTCGGCTTGTACTTCCATAAAATCCATTTTAAATTTACGTTCTAAATACACTTGAGCAATACCTGCAACACCAAAAGCAACTGTCATTCCAATCATTCCAATATTTGAAAACCAAAATGCGATTCTACCTCTTGAGCTATCATACAATTTTCTACCTGTCATATTAGGTAAGCTGTAACTTATAATTGCTAAAACAATCATTGCATAAGCGCCCCAAAAGGCTAAATGACCATGCATTGCAGTAACTAAAGTTCCGTGCGTGTAAAGGTTTACTTGTGGTAATGTATGAGCAAACCCTAACAATCCAGCTCCAATAAATGATAAAATTGCTGCACCTAAAGTCCAATATAAAGCTAATTTGTTTGGATGCTTCTTCTCTCCTTTTCTGTACATATTAACAGCAAATAGCGCCATTGCTAAAAATGCAAGGGGTTCTAATGCTGAGAAGATACCACCAACAATTAACCAAACATCGTTAACACCTATATAATAATAGTGGTGTCCAGTTCCTAAAACTCCTGATAAAAATGTCAATCCAACAATTACATACAGCCATTTTTCAATAACTTCTCTATCTACACCGGTTAATTTGATCAATAAGAAAGATAAAATACCTCCCATAATCAATTCCCAAACACCTTCTACCCAAAGGTGAACTACCCACCATCTAAAGAAAGAATCTGTTACTTGACTATCAAATGGTAACATTCCAGGTAAATATAACAATGCGGCAAATAAGAGCCCCATAGAAAGTACCAATGCAGTTGTTGTTCTTCGCTTTCCTTTAAATAAGGTAATTAAAATAATTCCTAAAAATAGCAATACATTAACAACAACTAAATAATCTAAAGGTCTTGGAATTTCCAAAAACTTACGTCCTTCCCATATATTAAAGTGAAACCCAACAACAGCAACAACACCTACCACTGCCAAACTAATTAATTGTACATAAGCAAGTTTAACACTAACCAGCTCTCTCTGGGCTTCTTCTGGAATGATATAATAAGCAGCTCCCATAAAACCAGATAGTAGCCAAACTACTAGTAAATTAGTATGTACGGCTCTTGCCGTATTAAAAGGGATAAAATCGTGTAAATTATCGAATCCCATTCGAGCAAAACCCATAATGAATCCGTAGGTGATTTGTAATATTAACAGTAGCATTGATAAGGCAAAAAACCAGTAAGCTACTTTTTGTGATTTATATTTCATGATCTATTTTTTAGTTGATTTTTAATTATTTTGACAATGGTGAAACTTTTCTATCTACTCCAACCACTTCTCCAAAGCCATTCAAGTCTATATTTCCAATCCATTTTAAAAAAGCAACCACATCTTCAGCCTCTTGGTCTGTCATATTATAAGCTACCATTTTTCTTCCATTAGGCTGCCATGGCACGGGAGACATTAAAATGCTTTTAATCACAGCTTCACCGGCTCCGTTATATTTAACATTCAGCCTATCAATAACTTTAGTTAATTCCGGGGCGTAATAAGCTCCTTCCCCTAATACCGTATGGCAGCCCATACAATTGTTTGTTTCCCAAATATACTTTCCTCTAATTGCAGCATCGGAAAGTTGGTCATGATTTGTTTGATCATTGTCTACAGAAAAAGAATAGATCGTTAGCCCAATAAAGACTAAGAATGTCACTAAAGTTCCTCCTAAGAAAAATGCTCTTGCTTGTTTTTTTGATAACATATTAATGAAGTTTGGTTAAAAAGATATTTTATCTTTAATTGAAGCAAAACTATCCAAAAAAAAAAATAGAACATATGACTTATATCATGTGTTCTATTAAAAAAGAAGGGTTGTAAATTATAAAACTGTCTAAAAATCTTTTTTCCTAAGTTTTCTTTTCATCCTAAACAATGGAACAAATATCCATAAACAAAGAACTAAAAAAGAGAGCATTGCTCCTTTATTTGTTCCAAAAAAGTCTTTAAAGACGGCTCCTGTATATCCTAATAATGCAGAGATATCTAATTTTAATAAAATTAGAATTCTCGATAAATCAATTGGATTAAGCATAGTGGCTATCAAAGAAAAATTATCAAGTGGATATTCATTAAAAAGCATTAGTGAAATCATAAATATTCCATCATAAATAACCGCTAAAAACAACCACATCAATATGGCGTACCCAAACCCTTTTATTTTATTTTCTGTAGATAATGCAATATTATAAGCCAAGGCAACAAAAATAAAATTTAAAAAAGAGCCTACCACAACCAACAAGGTAAAATCAAAAATTGCGGCAGATTTAAACAGGCCATACAATACAAACGGAATTCCTAAGCCTAACACTAAGCTCAACGTAAGTGAAAGTGAAATTCCTATATATTGCCCTAAAAATATGTTGTTTCTCTCTATAGGTTGTGCTAAAAGCAGTTCTGTAAACTCTTTAGAATTGTAATAATACATAACTCCAAAAATAGTACCAATCAAAGGAGTTAGAACAATGATAATATTCATCATTGTAATAACTGCTTTGTTGATGTCATTATTTAAAAACAATAATACAAATCCAAGTATTAGATAAAAAGTAAAATAGACATAGCTCCAACGGCTACGCAATAAATCGTATATACTATATTTTAAAATTTTAAGCATCTTCTTTCGATATTAAGTTAGCAATAGCATGCTCTAAATTTGATTGCTTTGTTTCTTTTTTAAGCTGATCTACACTGCCTTTAAAGTAGATTTTGCCATCTAATAAAAAAACAATTTCATCTGCTATTTCATCAACAAAGCTCATGATATGTGTTGTTACTAAAATTGTTTTTCCTTTTTCTTTTTCTTTAGCAATCAGCTCTTTAAGATGTATCAATGCAATAGGATCTAAGCCTGTTGTTGGCTCATCAAGAATAATCAATTTACTATCAAACATAAAGGTCAATACCAAATTTACTTTTTGTTTGGTTCCTCCAGAAAGATTTCCTAATTTTTTATTTAAAAATCCTTCAAGCCCAAACAATTCAATCAATTCTTGTTCTTTTGATGCTTTTGGTCTTAGGTTTTTAACCATTTTAAACAATTCAATCACCGATAAATTTGCAGGAAAATTTGCAATCTGAGGCAAATAATTCAAATCATTTCGATAGTCCCATTTTCTTAAAATAGTGCTATCATTAAAGGCTATTTTTCCTTCATTGGGGATTACCATTCCGAGCAAACATTTTATCAAGGTTGTTTTTCCAGATCCATTAGGGCCTAGTATTGCAAAAACACCTCCCTCTGTAATGGTTAAATCTAACCCGTCCAACACGGTGAGTTTTCCGAATTTTTTATGCAAATTTTGAATTTCAATCATCTTACTTTTCTTTGGCATTATTTGGTTAAAGGATTTATTGGTTTCATCAATGGTTTCGCATCTACCAGGTTATCTGGTGTAAAAACAGGAGACACTTTTTCAGAAAAGTTAATGATATCAACAAATAAACTTCTTAACAACACAAGCGTTTCTGGGGTTTTATTTACAACATAAGAAAATAGTTTTACGGGTCTGTGTGGCACATCTCCCAAGCCATTTTTATCAATATCGTATCCTGAGTATTCGCTCCAATAATTGGCTTCAAACCTATTGTCATTTAATCTACTACTGTAAGACAAATCAAAGGCATTGTGCATAAAGTTATTAAACTCAAAGATGTTTTTATAGCAGCCGCCTGTAAATTTCAAAGCCCATCCATTTCTTATAAAATGATTGTTTTTATACGATATCCTATTGCAACCATCAATATTGATTCCAATTGTATTTTGCTCAAAATTATTATCGTGAATTTCGGCATCATTGATTTCTTTTAGCAACAAGCCGTAAGAGGCGGTTCCCCAATTATAATGAAACGTATTGTGATGCATTTTTATAAACTTAGAAAACATAACGGCAACACCTGCCCCATTCTCTCTAAATTCATTATGATGGTACTCATTGTTGTTAGAGAACATAAAATGCAACCCATAGCGTACATTGTTTTTACTGGTATTATTAGAAACAAAGCTATCACTTGTAAATTCTATATAAATACCATCTCTCATACCAGAGATTGTGTTTTGTTCAATTCTTAAATCTCTAGATTTCCATACATGCACCCCATTCCCTGCTTTCGATTCATCTATGGCATTGCCAATTATTTTATTGTTTTTTA
>JAQWOR010000062.1 GCA_029245785.1 Polaribacter sp. | reverse complement strand
GCTAACAATGGTTTCCATATCGGTTTCTTTTAAGCCGCGTGTTGTAATCGCCGGAGTTCCAATACGGATTCCAGAAGTTACAAACGGACTTTTATCATCAAAAGGCACCATGTTTTTATTTACGGTAATGTCTGCTTTTCCCAAGGCGATTTCTGCATCTTTTCCAGAAATGTTTTTATTCCGTAAGTCAATCAACATCATATGATTGTCTGTTCCACCAGAGATGATGTCATAACCTCTTGCAACAAATGCAGTTGCCATCGCAGCGGCATTTTCTTTTACTTGTAGTTGGTATTCTAAAAACTCATCGGTTAAGGCCTCTCCAAAAGCAATCGCTTTTGCAGCAATCACATGTTCTAAAGGACCGCCTTGATTTCCTGGAAAAACGGCACTATTCATTAAAGAAGACATTTTCTTTAGTTTTCCATTTTTCAATGTCAATCCAAATGGGTTTTCAACATCTTTCCCTATCATAATCATTCCGCCTCTTGGTCCACGCAATGTTTTGTGGGTTGTTGTGGTTACTACATGACAATGCGGCATCGGATCGTTTAAAATTCCTTTGGCAATTAAACCTGCAGGATGTGAAATGTCTGCCATTAAAACAGCGCCTACACTATCTGCAATTTTCCGAAATCGTTTAAAATCAATATATCTAGAATACGCAGATGCACCCGCAATAATCAATTTCGGCTGTTCCTTTTCTGCGGTTTCTTGAATTTTATCATAGTTTAAAACTCCGGTCTCCTTCTCTACTCCGTAGAATGAAGTTTTGTATAATTTTCCAGAAAAATTTACTGGAGAACCGTGTGTTAAATGTCCTCCATGCGATAAATCAAATCCAAGAATTTTATCGCCAGGATTTAAACAAGCAGCAAACACCGCTGTATTTGCCTGAGAACCAGAATGAGGTTGCACATTTACATATTCGGCACCAAACAACTCTTTGGCTCTATCAATAGCTATTTGCTCTACAATATCTACTATTTCGCATCCGCCATAATACCGTTTTCCTGGATATCCTTCTGCATATTTGTTTGTAAGCACAGAGCCCTGTGCTCTCATTACGTTGTCACTTACAAAGTTTTCTGAAGCGATAAGCTCCAATCCGTTAAGTTGTCTTTCTTTTTCTTCCTCAATAAGGTCAAAAATCTGATTGTCTAGTTGCATTGTTGTGTGTTTATAAAGGGTTGATAAAAGTTTTTCAAAAGTACTAAAAATCATTTTGCAACTGACAACTTTCTAGTATATTTGGTAAATATTTAATAACAGTGATTAAAAATTAATAATAGAATAATTTAAATGAATATAACTGCTAATAATCCAACTAGAAAAACATGGTTAGAGGTTTCTAAAGACTCTGATTTTCCAATACAGAATATTCCATTTGGCGTTTTTATTACCAAAGATGATATCATTACTATTGGAACTCGAATTGGTGACTTTGCAATTGATCTCGGTGCTTTACATCAATTGGGATACTTTTCAGAAATTCCACTGACAGACGATATCTTCTTGCAAGATTCATTAAATGATTTTATTGCTGATGGGCGTAAAACTTGGCGATTGGTTCGCAATAGAATTGCCGAGCTTTTTGATATGACTAATGGAGAATTACGCGATCATACATCGCATAGAACCGACGTAGTTTTTGGCATAGATACTATTGAAATGCAATTGCCAGTAACGGTTGGCGATTACACTGATTTTTATGCAAGTAAAGAGCATGCAACCAATGTAGGTAGCTTGTTTCGTGATCCAAAAAATGCTTTGATGCCAAATTGGTTACATGTACCTATTGGATATCACGGAAGAAGTTCTTCTATCATTCCATCTGGAACTCCAGTAAGAAGACCAATGGGACAGTCTAGACCTTTAGAAGGAACAAATACACCAGGTTTTGGACCTTCAAAACTGGTTGATTTTGAATTGGAAATGGCTTTTATTACTACAGCAGCAAACAACTTAGGAGAACGTATTCCTATTGAAGAAACAGAAGAACATATTTTTGGCTTGGTCTTGTTCAATGACTGGTCTGCACGTGACATACAAGCTTGGGAATACCAACCTTTAGGTCCGTTTTTAGGAAAGAGCTTTGCCTCTACCATTTCTCCTTGGATTGTAACCTTAGATGCCTTAGAGCCTTTTAGAGTTGACAACCCAAGACAAGAGCCTACTCCATTGCCATACTTGCAAGTGGAAGGTAAAAAAAGTTATGACATTCATCTACAGGTTGGTATCCAACCAGAAAACGAAAAAGAAACCATTGTTGCCAATTCTAATTTTAAATACATGTATTGGACCATGGCACAACAATTGGCACATCATACCGTAAATGGATGCAATGTTCGCTCTGGAGACATGATGGGCTCTGGAACCATTTCTGGACCTACAAAAGATAGCTATGGTTCTATGTTAGAATTGTCTTGGAGAGGTCAAAACCCCGTTCCGTTAAATGATGGAACTACTCGTAAATTTATCAATGATGGCGATACTGTAATTATGCGTGCACATTGTGAAAATAAAGACGTTAGAATTGGGTTTGGAGATTGTACCGGAAAAGTGTTGCCTACTCTTGTTTAGTTATAAGTCTAAAATTTACGTCATTCCGAAATAAAAAAAGATTATAACAATCTGTTTTTAGGTAAGCCTGCCACTTTTTACAAATAAAAGTAAAATTAGCAGTGACCAATATTGATTCACAAAACGATTCATTAGCTCCTCTTTGTTGTAGGTTCAGGAATCCCATTTCGAAGTTCATCAAGCAAGGTGTTGAGCTGTTCCATTTTAGCACTACTAAGTGTAATTTGCTCAAGACAATACTTTTCTAAATGAGGGTCTATTTCTGTTAAAAGCGCAAGCCCTTTAGGAGTTAGCAATTGATGGTATTGCCTTTTGTCTTCTTTACATTGCGTAGAAATAATCAGACCTTTGTCAATTATTTTTTTTAGCAGCCTAGTAGCATTAGACGATTTATGTAACAAGCGCGATTGCAAATCGCTTGTCAGCATTTTTTTGGGGTGACTCCCTCTCAAAACTCTTAAAACATTGTACTGAGGCTCTGTTAAATTGTATTTTTTAAAAAAAATATTTATTTGAGTATAAAACATCGCTCCTGTAAAAATCACATTGACAAATGTTTTTTCTTGAGCTAATAAAAACCCTTTTGATTGTATCTCTGATTCAATACTCATGCATAATCTGTTTAAAGCAAATATAACGTTTCTTTATACGTTTTCTTAATTTCTGAAACACTACTTTTTATCTATTTATCTAAAAGCGCTTTTGCATCTATTTGAATAATTTCATAATGCGAAGCATGCGTTAAAACCAAGCCTTCTTTTATGAATATGATTTGCGGAGATTGATGTACTACTTGAAAAGTAGCAGCAACTTCATCAGAAACATCTCTATATGTTAGCAAATCTAAATAATAAGCTTTAAAAGATTTCTCTTCTTCTTTAAAAGAACTTTCAAACTGCTTCAAAACATTCCTGCTAATCCCACATCGAGTAGAATGCTTAAAAAGAAGAACCACTTCTGATTTAGAACGTTTTCTTATTTCTTCTATTTGAGACATAGAAACTAGTGGGATCCATTGTATACAAAGCTCTTTTTCTTTTAGACTTGTACCGCTTTTAAATAGCTTTTTAATAAAACTCATCGCTTACTTTTTTTTGAACCTGTTTTTGATGACTTTAAAAGTTTTAGTCAGTCAAATCGTCAGCAAATATAGTGTTTTACACGACAAAAAGGCGGGTTGTATGTATCGAAAATGACTTGGTATTAATTTTGACGCTTTTCTATTGAAAAAGTAATACAAATACATTATGAATTTTAACAAACACACTATAAAATCGCAAGAAACCATACAGCAAGCGCAAGAATTAGCACAAGAATATGGTCATAATCAAATAGAAAATGAGCATGTTTTTAAAGCCATTTTTATTGTTGATGAAAATGTATTGCCATTTATTTTACAAAAACTCAATTGCAATACCAACAACATACAACAAGTTTTAGACAAACAATTAGAGCAGTTGCCAAAAGTCTCTGGAGCAGAACTAAGTCTTTCTCGTGAAGCAGCAAAAACACTTACTGAAGCGTCTATAATCGCCAAAAAAATGGAAGACACATACGTTTCTATAGAACACTTGATACTCGCTATTTTTAAATCGAAAAGCAGTATTGCTCAGCTTTTAAAAGATCAAGGAGTTACAGAAAAAGGGTTGAAAAGTGCCATTAAAGAATTGCGAAAAGGAGAAAAGGTTACCACACAAAGTGCTGAAGACACTTATAACTCGTTAAACAAATATGCAAAAAATCTAAACCAGCTGGCACAAGACGGAAAGCTAGATCCTGTTATTGGACGTGATGAAGAAATACGCAGACTGCTACAAATACTTTCTCGTAGAACAAAAAATAATCCAATACTAGTTGGTGAGCCAGGAACTGGAAAAACAGCTATTGCAGAAGGCTTAGCGCATAGAGTTATTAGTGGAGATATTCCTGAAAACTTAAAAGACAAACAAATTTTTTCTTTAGATTTAGGAGCTTTAATTGCAGGAGCTAAATTTAAAGGAGAATTTGAAGAACGCCTAAAATCTGTTATCAAAGAGGTAACAAGCTCTCATGGCAATATTGTCTTATTTATTGATGAAATACATACCTTAGTTGGAGCTGGTGGCGGGCAAGGCGCTATGGATGCCGCAAATATTTTAAAACCAGCATTAGCACGCGGTGAGCTAAGGGCAATTGGGGCTACTACTCTAGATGAATATCAAAAGCATTTTGAAAAAGACAAAGCATTGGAGCGTCGGTTTCAAAAAGTAATGGTTGATGAGCCCGATACAGAAAGTGCTATTTCTATTTTACGAGGTATCAAAGAAAAATACGAAACACACCACAAGGTAAGAATCAAAGATGAAGCTATTATTGGCGCAGTAGAATTATCGCAGCGTTATATTACCAACCGATTTTTACCCGACAAAGCTATTGACCTGATGGATGAAGCTGCAGCAAAAATTAGAATGGAAATTAATTCTAAGCCAGAAGAATTAGACGTATTAGATCGAAAAATAATGCAGCTAGAGATAGAAATTGAAGCCATCAAAAGAGAAAAGGATCATGTAAAATTAAAATCATTGCATTCAGATTTAGCCAATTTAAAAGAAGAAAGAAATGATATCAGCGCAAAATGGCAGCGAGAAAAAGGTATTGTTGATGCCATTCAATCTGCAAAAACAGGAATAGAAAACGCAAAAACTGAAGCCGATAAAGCAGAGCGAAATGGTGATTATGGTAAAGTGGCAGAATTGCGTTACGGAACAATAAAGCAGTTGCATGAAGAACTTGAAAAGCAACAAAAAGCCTTAGAAAATCAAGAAAACTCTAACTTAATTAAGGAAGAAGTAATCTTTGATGACATTGCAGAAGTGGTTGCAAAATGGACAGGGATTCCGGTGACTAAAATGCTAAAAACAGAACGTGAAAAGTTATTGAATTTAGAAGAGGAATTGCACAAGCGTGTTGTTGGGCAAGAAGAGGCTATTGAAGCTGTTTCAGACGCCATCAGAAGGTCAAGAGTAGGATTGCAAAACCCAAACAGACCCATCGGATCCTTTCTGTTTTTAGGAACAACTGGCGTTGGTAAAACAGAGTTGGCAAAAGCTTTAGCAACCTATTTGTTTGATGATGAAAAAGCAATGACGCGAATTGACATGAGTGAATATCAAGAACGCCATTCAGTAAGTAGATTGGTAGGTGCTCCTCCAGGATATATTGGCTATGATGAAGGAGGGCAACTGACTGAAGCAGTTCGTAGAAAGCCCTATTCTGTAGTGTTGCTAGACGAAATTGAAAAAGCACACCCAGATACTTTTAATGTCTTACTACAAGTACTTGATGAAGGAAGATTAACAGATAACAAAGGAAGAATAGCCGATTTTAAAAACACCATTATCATCATGACTTCTAATATGGGGAGTCATATCATTCAAGAACAATTTGAAAAAGCAAAAGGAAATGTGCATACCGCAATGGCATTTGCAAAAGAAGAAGTATTAAATTTATTAAAGCAAACGGTTCGTCCAGAGTTTTTAAACAGGATTGATGACATTACGCTGTTTACTCCTTTAACTAAAGAAGCCATTACCTCTATCGTGAAAATACAGTTAGACATTGTTAAGAAAATGATTGAAAAACAAAACATTACATTAGAGGCCACAGAAGAAGCAATGACCTATTTGGCAGAAAAAGGATATCAACCAGAATTTGGTGCAAGACCTGTAAAGCGTGTCATTCAAAAAGAGGTGTTGAGCCAGTTGTCTAAAGACCTTTTATCTGGTAAAATCACTTCAAACAGTGCTGTTTTATTAGACGCTTTTGATGACGTGTTGGTGTTTAGAAATCAATCTGAATTAGCAAATAACGTCTAAGTAGCTTTATAGTTTCTTAAAAAAAACACCGACGCTTACACAGGCGTCGGTGTTCTTTTTCTTATATTCGTCACTAAATTCGATTCTAATTATGAAAAAACTAATTCTTAGCGCACTCATTATAAGCACTAGCCTTTTGTCATGTACAGAGCAAAAGACGCCGATTAAAGAAGAGCTAATAAGCACTTATTATTTAATTAGACATGCTGAAAAAGACAGGTCAGACGCTACGAATAAGAATCCAGATTTACTGCAAAAAGGAACTGAAAGAGCAATTCGATGGAGTCAAGTTTTTGAAAATGTTTCTTTTGACAAGATTTACACAACCGACTACAACAGAACCAAACAAACAGCAGCGCCTACAGCTAAGAGCAAAAAGCTAGAGCTTTTATTTTACAATCCTAGCACATTGTTTGATACAACTTTTCAAAAGGCAACGAAAGGAAAAACAGTTTTAGTAGTTGGACACAGTAATACCACGCCGTTTTTTGCAAACAACATTTTAGAAAAAGAAAAATACCAGCAAATTGATGATCACAACAATGCAAATTTATACATTATTACCGTTACAAACAACACTAAAACGGGAGTGCTTTTAAAGGTTAACTAGTGTTACTTTAATGTTTTCTAATATAATTTCTGATATTTTTTTCAACTGCCCATCTTGATAAGCTTTTTCTATTAAAAAGAAATTTATCTTCGAATTAATTGGTTTGTAGTTGTTGTAATTAACAAATCGAATTCCACTAACAACAGACTCGTTCTTAACATCTCTAAAGCGCATCCCTCCTTTTCCAGTGTTGTATTTATAGGCCAAATAATCTATTTGAAAATTGTCTTTTTTGATCCAGTATAAAAAAACATCATCAAAATCATCTCCTCCTCCATCTTCGCTAAATGTAACTTGAATTTTGTAATAATCAATCCCTTTAATCGTTGTATCTGAAAGGCGTTTTTTAAAGACCGCCTTATCATTCAGCCCAAAAGGCAGCACAGAAAAATAGTGTACCGAGTTTACTGAATTCGAATACCGTGTTACCATAGAATCTGGCACATGCATAAGTTCTGAATTTTGATAACGTACAAAACCTTTATTAGACAATACATCTTTTATTTCTATAGCATCTTTTTGGGCAACCCTTTCTAAGGAATAGACACCGTTATTTCGCTTAGCAATATAAGTTCTCTTTCTAAAAGTAAACACAATTTTAGAGGAAGCTACTTTATCGGCTCCAGATAGCATTATTGATTTGTCAACTATTTGCTGAGCAGTTAAAATAGATGAATTAGGCTTACAAGAAAGCAAAATAAAAAGAGTTAAAAAGAAAATAGTACGCATCATTTTTTATTTAGTTCTGTCGATTTTTATATTTAATAATTACAATTCAAAAATACACTTCTTTCATGTAAACCAAAAATGTATCTTTGCCTAGATTATCATAAAGTTTCATGCAAAAGAAAATAAACATCCAAAATAAAAAAGCCCGTTTCGAATATGAAATCTTAGATACATACACGGCTGGAATACAGTTAACGGGAACCGAAATAAAATCCATTCGGCTAGGAAAGGCTAGAATTACAGAAAGCTTTTGTGAGTTTAATGAAAGAGGAGAACTCTTTGTGGTAAATATGTATATCGAAGAATATATTTATGGACATAGCTACAACCATCAGCCCAAAAGCGAGCGCAGATTACTTTTGAATAAGCGAGAATTAAAAAGCTTAAGAAAAGATGTTGAGGCAAAAGGAAACACCATTGTTCCTCTCAATTTATTTCTAAATGACAGAGGCCTTGCTAAGCTAAAAATTGCCTTAGGAAAAGGAAAAAAAACACATGATAAGCGCGAAACCATTAAAGATCGTGATAACAAACGCGATTTAGACCGAATCAAAAAAAATTTCAGATAATATGCTTCGAGAAAAATTATCAAACTACCATCTTATATTAGCTTCAGGCTCTCCTAGAAGACAGCAATTTTTTAAAGACTTAGATGTTCCTTTTAGCATTCGGTTAAAGGAGGTTGAAGAAATATATCCGCAAGAATTAAAAGGAATTGAAATCACTGATTTTCTAGCAGACTTAAAATCCAAGCCTTTTGATAGTTCTCTAACTGAAAAAGACCTATTGATTACCTCAGACACTATTGTTTGGTTCGAAAATGAAGCTCTTGGAAAACCTAAAAATCCAAAAGACGCCTTTGATATGTTAGAAAAATTATCTGGCAAAAAACACCAAGTAATTACATCTGTTAGCATAAAAAGCAAAAAATTTCAAATCATTATAAATGACACTACCGATGTTTATTTCAAGGAATTAACAAGCTCAGAAATTAATTATTACATAAAAAATCACCAGCCTTTTGATAAAGCAGGTGGTTATGGAATACAAGAATGGATTGGTTTTATTGGGATTGATCGAATAGAAGGAAGCTATTTTAATGTAATGGGATTGCCTGTTCATAAACTCTATAAAGAATTGATGCAATTGTAAGGCGCTGCGTCAATAATATTATTATTTTTGCCACAAACACAACACTATATATTACTTTGATGAAAAAATACACATTTACAGAAAAAAAAGATACGCGATCTGGTTTTGGAGATGGTTTAACAGAATTAGGAAAAACAAACCCAAATGTAGTTGCTTTATGTGCCGATTTAATTGGCTCACTTAAAATGAATGCTTTTGCTGAAAACCATCCTGAAAGGTTCTTTCAGATAGGTATTGCTGAAGCAAATATGATTGGAATCGCTGCAGGATTATCTATTGGAGGAAAAATTCCTTTTACAGGAACTTTTGCTAATTTTTCTACAGGAAGAGTTTACGATCAAATTCGTCAGTCAATTGACTATTCAGATAAGAATGTAAAGATTTGTGCTTCACACGCTGGTTTAACATTGGGTGAAGATGGCGCAACGCATCAAATTTTAGAAGATATCGGTTTGATGAAAATGTTACCAGGAATGACGGTAATTAATACCTGTGATTACAATCAAACAAAAGCTGCAACTATTGCGATTGCTGAACATGAAGGTCCAGTTTATTTACGTTTTGGCCGTCCGTCAGTGCCCATTTTTATGCCAGATTATAAGGATGAAAAGTTTGAAATTGGTAAAGCAATTCAATTAACAGAAGGAACAGATGTAACAATTGTTGCTACAGGTCATTTAGTTTGGGAAGCATTACAAGC
>JAQWOR010000059.1 GCA_029245785.1 Polaribacter sp. | reverse complement strand
CTTGATTGTGATACTCAATTCGTTTACCTACATCATTTGTCTGACCTATATAAAACGTATTGTCTAGTTCACTTTCTATAATGTATACGTAAAACATATATCTAGCTTATTTTAAATTTTTCGTGACAGGCAGTCCCGAGTACTCGGGATAACCAGCTAAAAACTCAGACAATTATTCTTAATGGATAAAATATAAGTCGGATTTTAATATCAACAAAAGAAAAAGAAAGAAATATTATAAAAGTTTTCTTCGACTAATTAAGTAGCTTGTTAGCACCGAAGCAAAGCCCTCGCGAATGTTTACAGGCACATAATCTATTTGGTATTGCAAGCATTTTGTTTTCAGCTCTTTAAAATACGTAGTGATTTCTTTTTGGTAATTTTCTTTGACGTCTGACGCAAACACATTGATGGTTTCGCCTGTTTCAGTATCTACAAATTTTTTCGGCGCAGTATCAAAATCAAAATTCAATTCGGTGTCTGCATCGAAGGTGTGAAATAGGACCACTTCGTGCTTGTTGTATTTTAAGTGACGTAAAGCTTCAAACAAGGCTTCTTTGTTAGCACTGGTCTGAAACATATCTGTAAACAGCATAATAAAGGAACGCCGATGGATATTCTCTGCTATTTCATGCAAATACCGGTAGGTTTCTGTCCCTTTTCTAGAGTTGGAACTCAGTAGTTTTTCTAACTGATGGAGCAGCATGGTTCTATGCCGATCTCCGCCTTTTTCTGGAGCGTAGTATTCATAGGTATCCGAATAAATACTCAATCCAACGGCATCGCGTTGGCGTTTTAAAACCTCTAGTAAAGCCGCCGCCGCAACCGCAGAAAATCCGATTTTATTTAACTTATCTACCGATTGCTTTTTCACTTCCGGGTAGTGCATCGACGCCGAATTGTCTATAATAATATGACACCGCAAATTGGTTTCTTCCTCGTATTTTTTAGTGTAGAGCTTTTCGGTTTTGGCAAACAACTTCCAATCAATATGACGTGTGCTTTCTCCTTTATTATACAACTTGTGCTCAGAAAATTCAACAGAAAACCCATGAAACGGACTTTTATGCATTCCCGTTATAAACCCTTCCACTACTTGCTTGGCTAATAATTCTATATTACCAACAGAATGCTTCTCTAGTTGATTTTCTAAATCCATTACTTTCTAATTTCTTGAGCTCTACTTAAATTATCGGTAGTCTGTAATAATTTCATCTTAAGAATTGGGTTGTAATCTGGATTTTCTTCAAAAAATTGTTGTAAAATATCAAAAGCTTCTTTAGAGCTATACCTCCCAACAGAACTACTTAGCCATCCTTTAGGAAAGAAAATATCTCCTGTTAACTGTATCTCTTCCAAAACATCTAAACACGATTTAAAATGCTTTATTCCTGATTTTTGTCTTAATGGATGATGTATAGCACTCAGTGCAGATTGCACCCAAGATTCTTTTTCTCGATGCTCTTTTTTTAATAGCAACAACATAAAGTCATCTCTTACTTTTTCATCATCAGACAACGTTGGCAATAACCATTTAAAGCGTTTTAATCGATCTGGGTTGCTAATTCTAGTCAATTGTTCTGAAAGCACCTCAGCTGCTTTTGGATGCTGATATATTGCTAATTGTGCTGCAATACCTTCAAAATCATTCTCGCTGATATACAAATCTTTGATCTTCATTTTCTTTGCCCATAATTGATACAACGTTTCTTTTCCTTTTAGAGAAGTTGCCACTGAGCGATACAGACCAAAAACTGTTCTTTTTAGATTTCTTGAAATATCTGAATTTAATAAATTCAATACTTTATCTTCTAATTCTTGTTGAGCACCGGCTCTTTGTTTTTGATTAAAAAAAGACCAATACAAACTACGCACGCTACCTGATAGATAATTAGTTACTAATTCATTTTTCTCTTCCAATATTCCATTCAAAAATGTAGTAAAGGCTTTTTTAGGAGATATCTTTTTACTTAAAAAGTTCTCATATAAATTAATGTATGCATAACCTCTTGCTACATCATCTTTAATTTCACTGTAAAATTGAATAGTGTTTTCATGAACTGGAAAAACTCCGTATCCAAAACCATTATAATTATAAATAATATGTTTGGGTTTTTCAAACCCAATGGCACCAGTAAAAACAAATTCTTTATTGGTCAGGGTAACATCAACCGTTTTTACTTCTTTCTCATACACAAAACCAATACTAAAAGATTGTGTCCATAACTTATCGGTTCCATCTTCTGCTTCTTGATAAATTTTAAACGAAGTAATTTTACCGTTTTTATATTCAATAGCGTCAGAAATAATAGGTCTACCCGATTTATGTACCCAAACCTCACTCCATTTTTTAATGTCTTTTGGCGTCTTTTTATCAAGTATAGAAACCAATTCATTCCAGTCTGCGTTTTCGTTAGCATAGGTTTTAATATACGTTTGCATACCTTCTTTAAACGCCTCTTTCCCTAAAACATATTCTAATTGACGCATCATTATTGGCGCTTTATTGTAGATAATTCTACCATATAATGAACCTGCATTTTTAAGATTATCTAAGCTTTGTCGAATTGCATTTGTTCCTTGTGTTCTATCTTCTGAATACGCACTTGGGTAATGTGCCATCGCAAATTGCAAGCCATGATTTACTTCTGGAAAAACTGGATTCATAATTTTATCTGCCATAAAATTAGCAAACACTTCTTTCATCCAAACATCATTAAACCATTTCATAGTAACTAAATCTCCAAACCACATATGAGAAGTTTCATGTGCAATTAATTTTGCTCTTCCTAACTTTCTGCTTTGGGTGGCGTTTTTATCTAAAAACAATGATGATTCTCTATACTGTATCGCTCCAACATGTTCCATTCCTCCATATTGAAAAGGGGGAATTGTAGCAAAATCCATTTTTTGAAACGGGAATTTATACGCGGTATATTCTTCTAAATAATCAATAGATTTTTGATGAATATTAAAGATCTCACCAACGCTTTCTTCAATTTTCTCTTTGTTATTTTCTCGGTACAATAAACGCATATCAAAAGCACCTGGGTTTTGAATTTCCTCACTAAATTTACCTGCTACAAAAGAAAATAAATACGTACTCATTTTATCGGTTTCACCAAACTTGTGTTCAATAAAATCGCCTTTAGTAATTTGCGCTATTTCAAAAGCTCCACACAACACTTTCCAATCTTTAGGAGCGGTAATATTTAATGTGTAATTAGCTTTTATATCTGGTTGATCAAAACAAGGAAACAAAGTGCTAGCCCGGTCCGGAACCAACAACGTATACAAAAATTCATCATTTCTATTCAAGGACATCTCTCCAGCATCAAAAGAAACCTCTACAGTATTAGCACCTTTAGATAAATGTTTTTTCGGAATAATTAGATGCTCTTTCTCATGCCGAACCTCAATATTTTTATTATTTACAACAACAGATTTAACATTCGACTTCTTCTCATTAAAATCTAGAATCAAATCATTTCTCAAGTCTTTAATTGTCGCAGATAGTTTTAACGTACTTGGAATGATTGCTGATTTTGATTTCGGAATTTCAAAATTCAACTCATATTTTACATCATCAACTTGTAGTTTTCTATATGTTGCTAATTCATATGAAATCCCTTTTTCTATTAAATTAATTGAACTTTGTTTTTCCTGGCAAGAAGTTAAAAATGCTATAAAAAGAAAAGCAGCAAGTACCTGTTTCATGTAGAGTTGTTTTAAGTTCTAAAAATAAAAAAAGGTTTGACCAACGCCAAACCTTTTTTAATAAGATATTCTTAAAGTAACCCAGACTACATTGCTGCATCTATTTTACCTGTGTACACATTTTTAGGTGCAACACCTACTTGCTTGTCTACCACTTCTCCGTTTTTAAACACCAATACGGTAGGAATATTACGAACTCCATATTTAGCAGCAAATTCTTGATTTGCATCTACATCTACTTTTCCTACAACTGCTTTTCCTTTATATTATGTATGAATTTCATCAACAATAGGCCCAACCATTCTACAAGGTCCACACCAAGCTGCCCAAAAATCTACCAATACTGGTTTGTCAGACTTTAATACGATTTCTTCAAAGTTTGCATCTGTAATTTCTAATGCCATATTCTTTTTTTTAAATTGTTAATTCTGTTTTACCCTACAAAAGTAATCAAATATTTTACCTGTACAATTCAAAAAAAAATAGTTTTTACAATACCGCTATCAATCCTTTCTATGGACAAAAAAAATAAAAATCATTATATTCGTTGAAAAAATTGACTATAATGGATTTAATCTTAACTTTAATCATTGGGGTATTTGCTGGAGTAATAGCATCTTATGTCTTTTTAATGTATTTTTTAAAGAAGAAAAAACCTAAAATAGAGATTTCCAACCACATAAGTAAAGTAAAATTTAAAGGAGAAATTAATTATTTTTTCAAATTTGTAAATAAAACAGATTCTGAAATTTTTGACATCAGAGTTGAGCCAAAATTTTATAAACCGGTTGGCGACATAAAAGGTAAAAACCTCCAAGGAAAAGATATAGAATTAATCGATGATTTCTTTATGCACATTCCTTATAACAAAAGTGATGACAAACACAATTTACACGCTATTAGAATTAGAACAATAGAAAAACTGGATAAAAACTGGATTGACGACTCTTCTTTTATCAGACTCACTATAATTGCAAAACACTCACTCTCTGGACTTAACAAAGTATTTTTCAAAGACTTTAACACTAAAGACTGTATAACAACCAAAAAATTTGTTTCTGGAGATGATTTAGGAGTCGCTTGACAAAATTTAACATCGTAAATTTGGATATCTCCCCTTTTGGCATTAATATTGCTTATATTAATACAAATAACAACAAACCCTTTTAGTATGAAAAAAGACGTAATTGCTGGGTAAAACCCACACAGAATTAACAAAAATTATCAATTTTATAAAATTAAAAGACTCGACTTACGAGTCTTTTTTTGTTAAAACACCCCCTTTGCAATTGCCTTAATATTATCACTTTTTCCCATCGAATAATAATGCAATAAAGGCACACCATAAGCAAGTAATTCTTTTGATTGTTGAATTGCCCATTCAACACCAACTTGCCGTACCGCTTTATTGTCTTTACAAGCATCCATCGATTTTATCAGCGCTTCTGGCAAATCAATTTTAAACACCTGAGGCAACAATTGTAAATGGCGTTTTACCGCTACGGGTTTGACACCAGGAATAATGGGCACCGTAATCCCTATTTCTCGTGCAGCTTTTACAAAATCAAAATATTTCTGATTGTCAAAAAACATTTGTGTTACCACATAATCAGCGCCAGCATCTACTTTTTCTTTCAATCTTTTTAAATCTGACTGTAACGAAGGTGATTCTAAATGCTTTTCTGGATAGCCCGCAACTCCTATGCAAAATTCTGCTTTATAATCAGATTCTATTACCTCATGTAAATATTTTCCGTTACTTAAATCGTTCATTTGCGCCACCAATTGTGCTGCATAGGTATGACCTCCTTGGGTTGCTTCAAAATATTTTTGATGACTCATGGCATCACCACGCAAAGCCATTACATTTTCAATTCCTAAATAATGACAATCTACCAATACATACTCGGTTTCTTCTTTGGTAAAACCACCACACAACACATGCGGAACAGTATCTACATCGTATTTGTGCTTAATTGCCGCACAAATACCTACAGTACCCGGGCGCATTCTTGTAATCTTTCGATCCAATAAACCATTTCCTTTGTCTATATACACATGCTCTTCTCTAGAAGTAGTTACATCTATAAATGGCGGGTTAAACTCCATCAACGGGTCAATATTATTGTACAACTCTTGAATATTATTTCCTTTTTTAGGAGGAATAATTTCAAAAGAGAACCCTGTTTTTCCGTTTGCTTTTTTGATATGTTCTGTTACTTTCATATATGCTGAATTTAGTTCAGTATCTTTTTATGCTGAATTTAGTTCAGCATCTTACATCTTGGCGCTACCACAAGGGTCGCGTCTTTCGTTCTATCTTTTACCGTGTTCTCGATACTCGCTTCGCGAACTCGAACTGACAGTAAAAGGATGCCACTTCAACCGCTAGCGCAAGATTCATTTCTTTTTCATATCGCATTTCTAACTAACATTTTTACGAGTCAGCAATGTTTGGATGTAACCATTTTCTAGCTGTTGTCGTTGTAATTCCTTTTCTATTTGCAAAATCAACCACTTGATCATCTGTAATTTTTCCCAATCCAAAATACTTTGCGGATTCATTGGCAAAATAATATCCAGATACGGTTGCTGCTGGCCACATGGCCATGCTCTCTGTTAATTGTACGCCAATTTTCTCTTCTACGCCTAACAACTCCCAAATGGTTTCTTTTTCTAAATGATCTGGACAGGCAGGATATCCAGGTGCTGGACGAATTCCCTTATACTTTTCTTTGATCAACTCTTCATAGCTCATTACTTCATCACTTGCATAACCCCAATGACGTGTACGAATCTGTTTGTGCAAATACTCCGCAAAGGCTTCTGCAAAACGATCTGCCAAGGCTTGTGCCATAATTGCATTGTAATCATCTTCTTTTGCCTTATAACTTCCTGCCAATGCATCAGCACCAAAAATAGCCGTACAAAAAGCTCCCATATAATCTTGCTTCTTCGTTTCTTTTGGAGCAATAAAATCAGACAAGGCAAAGCTCGGTTTCCCTTCTCGTTTTTTTAATTGCTGACGTAGCGTTCTAAAAACAGCAATTTCTTTTCCTTTTTTCTGAATAGAAATATCATCATCATTAATCGTATTTGCTTCAAACAATCCAAAAACAGCTTTGGGCTTTAACAACTGTTTTGCTACAATTTCTTGCAGCATCTGTTGCGCATCGGCAAACAAACTAGTTGCTTGTTCTCCAACCACCTTATCTGTCAAAATTGCTGGGTAATGCCCATGCAAATCCCAAGTCCTAAAAAACGGCGACCAATCTATAAATGGCAGTAATTCTTTTAAACTTAACTGTGTTAAGGTTTGAACCCCTAATTCTTTTGGTTTTACAATAGTAGTAGCTTCCCAATCTATTTGAAATTTTCGTTTACGAGCTTCTTCTATCGAGATATAAGACTTTGTCTTTCCTCGTTTTAAGAACTTTTCTCGAAACTCATCATAGTCTTTTTTCAACTTCGCTACATACTCATTTTTGGTGTTTTTATTCAATAAGTCACCCACTACAGTCACCGCTCTAGAAGCATCATTTACATGTACAACCGCATTTTTATATGCTGGGTTTATCTTCACAGCCGTGTGTGCTTTCGAAGTAGTTGCGCCACCAATCAATAGTGGAACATCAAAATTTTGACGCTCCATTTCTTTTGCTAAATACACCATTTCATCCAACGATGGTGTTATCAACCCACTCAACCCTATAATATCTACATTTTCTTTTTTAGCAGTTTCAATAATCTTTTCTGGAGGAACCATCACACCTAAGTCTACAATTTCATAATTATTACAGCCCAAAACAACACTCACAATATTTTTTCCAATATCATGCACATCGCCTTTTACGGTTGCCATCAGAATTTTTCCAATGGCCCCTCCTGTTCCTGAAGAAGATTTAGAGGGGTTTTTCTTTTTATCAGCTTCTATAAACGGATTTAAATAAGCCACGGCTTTTTTCATAACACGGGCCGACTTTACCACTTGTGGCAAAAACATTTTCCCAGCTCCAAACAAATCTCCAACCACATTCATTCCAATCATCAAATGCTCTTCAATTACTTCAATGGGTTTCTCAGATTCTTGTCTGGCAGTTTCCACATCTTCAATAATAAAGGTGTCAACTCCTTTTACCAAAGCATGTGTAATACGCTCTTGGACAGTATTCTCACGCCAAGATAAATCTGCTGCTTTTTCTTTTTTAGAACCCTTTACCGTTTCTGCAAAATCTAATAATCGCTCCGTAGCATCAGCTCTTCGGTTTAAAATAACATCTTCTACATGTTCTAATAAATCCTTCGGAATGTCATCGTATACTTCCAACATGGTCGGATTTACAATTCCAATATTCATTCCTGCTTGAATAGCGTGGTATAAAAACACCGAATGCATGGCTTCTCTAACGCCGTTATTTCCTCGAAAAGAAAAAGACACATTACTAACACCTCCACTAACACTTGCATTGGGTAAATTTTGACGAACCCAACGTGTTGCTTCTATAAAATCGACTGCATTGTTTCGATGTTCTTCCATGCCTGTTGCTACAGGAAAAATGTTTAAATCGAAAATAATATCTTCGGATGCAAAGTGGACAATGTCCACCAATATTTTATACGATCGTTCTGCGATTTCAATTCTCCGTTGGTAATTATCTGCTTGTCCCACTGTATCAAAAGCCATTACAATTACAGCAGCACCATAGCGTTTAATCAACGTTGCTTGATGTATAAAACTGGCTTCTCCTTCTTTTAATGAAATGGAATTGACCACACATTTTCCTTGTACAACTTGTAGTCCTGCTTCAATAATTTCCCATTTAGAACTATCAATCATAATCGGAACACGACAAATATCGGGCTCCGCAGCAATCAAGTTTAAAAATCGAACCATAGCTTGCTTTCCATCAATCAAACCATCATCCATATTAATGTCAATGATTTGCGCGCCTCCATCTACTTGATGACGGGCAATTGCCAAAGCTTCATCAAACTGTTCTTCTTTTATCAAGCGTAAAAACTTACGAGAACCCGCAACATTGGTTCGTTAACCAACATTGATAAAATTAGAATTCTCGTTCAAAATCAACGGCTCTAAACCTGATAATTGTAAATATTTTTTTTGTTTCTTAAAGTTCATTTCGTTTTACTAATCAATTAGACCTCGACTGCGCTCGACCTGATATTTTATGATTTATTCTTCTTCAACAACCAACAACTTTCGTGGCTTATAGCATGCCGCCAAATTTGCAATCGCTTTGATATGTGTTGGGTTTGTACCACAACAACCTCCAATAATATTGATCAAATCCTTTTTTAAATATTCCTCTATTTGGCTCGCCATTTCCTCTGGCGTTTCTTCATATTCACCAAAAGCATTTGGCAATCCTGCATTGGGATGTGCAGATATTGCAACATCTGTTTTGCTAGCAATTGCCTCTAAATGTGGTTGTAATAAATTGGCCCCCAACGCACAGTTAAATCCAACAGACAATAAAGGAATGTGTGATACGGAGATTAAAAAAGCCTCCGCTGTTTGACCCGATAATGTACGCCCACTTGCGTCTGTTATCGTACCACTCAACATGATTGGAACTGCTATATTTCGTTCAGCTTTAATTTCTTCAATAGCAAACAATGCTGCTTTTGCATTTAAGGTATCAAACACCGTTTCAACCAACAATAAATCTACGCCACCATCTATCAATGCCTCTGTTTGTTGTTTGTAGGCAATACGCAATTCATCAAAAGTAACCGCTCTATATCCTGGATCATTTACATCTGGAGACATGCTTGCTGTTCTATTTGTTGGCCCAATAGAACCTGCTACAAAACGAGGTTTGTTTGGCTCTTTGGCGGTAAATTCATCGGCAACTTCTTTGGCAATTTTAGCCGATTGAAAATTGAGCTCATAAACCAAATCTTCTAGTTGGTAATCTGCCATGGCAATGGTAGTTCCAGAAAATGTATTGGTTTCTACAATATCTGCGCCTGCTTCAAAATACTTTCTGTGTATTTCTTTGATGGCAGCTGGTTGCGTTATCGACAACAAATCATTGTTTCCTTGTAATGGTATTGCATGTTCTTTGAAGCGTTCTCCACGAAAATCTTCTTCCGAAAAATTATAGGCCTGTAGCATCGTCCCCATGGCTCCATCGAGCACGAGAATTCGTTCTTGTATTTCTTTATAAATGTTTGGCATTCCTGACTGTGTTATATTATATACTTTCTAGCGCTTGTTTTAAATCGTTGATAATATCACTCACATGTTCCAAGCCTACAGAAACTCGAACCAATCCGTCACTAATTCCTACTTCCAACCGATCGGCTTCACTCAATTTACCATGTGTGGTAGATGCTGGATGTGTAACAATGCTTCGTGTATCTCCTAAATTTGCAGACAATGAGCACATTTTAATGTTGTTTAAAAAATTGCGGCCTGCTTCCACGCCTCCCTTTACTTCAAACGCAACAATGTTTCCTCCCAATCGCATCTGTTTTTTAGCAATTTCGTACTGTGGATGCGATTTTAAAAATGGGTATTTTACAACATTGATATTTGGATTACCTTCTAAAAACGTCGCTACTTTCAAGGCATTCTCACAATGTTTTTCTACTCGTATGGACAATGTTTCTAAACTCTTTGACAGTACCCACGCATTGAATGGTGACATTGCCGGACCTGTATTTCTAGAAAACAAGTAAATTTCTCGAATCAAATCCGCTTTTCCTACTGCAACGCCTCCTAAAACTCGCCCTTGCCCATCAATAAGCTTTGTTGCAGAATGGATTACAATATCTGCCCCAAATTTGATTGGATTTTGTAAATAAGGGGTTGCAAAACAATTGTCAATTACCAATAATAAATTGTGCTTCTTAGCAATCGTTCCTAACAGGGCTAAATCTAAAATATCTACCGCAGGATTTGTAGGCGTTTCTGCATATAAAATTTTTGTATTTGGTTGAATCAAACTTTCAATAGCAGCTACTTCTCCAACTTTAAAATAGCTGGTTTCAATATTCCATTTTGGTAAGTATTTGGTAAACAGTGTATGTGTTGATCCAAAAACTGAGCGACAAGAAACAACATGATCTCCTGCATTTAACAAGGCTCCAAAAGTGGAAAAAATAGCCGCCATTCCTGTAGCAAATGCGTAACCTGATTCTGCACCTTCCATGGCAACCATTTTATCTACAAACTCCGTTGTATTCGGGTTTGAAAATCGACTATATAAATTTTTCTCTTTCTCTTCAGCAAAAGAAGCTCTCATATCTTCGGCATCGTCAAAGACAAAACTAGACGTTAGGTATAACGGCGTAGAATGCTCCGAAAATTGCGAACGCTCTGTTTGATTTCTAATCGCTTGTGTTTCAAAATGTGTACTCATATTTTCTAGTCTCTTTTTTCTAATTCGTGTTTTTCGCCAATCGCAACACGTCTCCAAACACGCCTCTTGCGGTTACTTTTGCGCCTGCTCCTGCACCTTGAATTATAATGGGTTGCTCTCCGTATGATTCTGTATAAATTTCAAAAATAGCATCTGCTCCTTTTAAGGCACCCAATGGCGAACTCGTAGAAACCGAAACTAATTTTACTTCCAACACACCCTTGCGTTGAGACAAATCACCAGACAAATCGCCAATATACCGCAGTACATGGTCTTCTTTCTGAGCCTCTTTGATGTCTTGAAAGTGGGTGTCTAATTTTCCCAATCTTGATAAAAATTCATTGGAAGCAATGGTTCTAAAATCAGCGGGAATCAAATTCTCAATTGTACAATCTTCAAATTCATTTTCTAAATCCAATTCTCTTGCCAGGATCAATAATTTTCTTGCCACGTCATTTCCGCATAAATCTTCCCTTGGATCTGGCTCTGTATATCCTTGATCGATGGCTTCTTGTAACACGGTTGAAAACGAAACTTCATCTGCAGAAAAACGGTTGAATAAATAACTCAACGAACCTGAAAAAACACCTCGTATTCGTGTAATATTCTCTCCAGACTCATGCAATAACTTAATGGTATCAATTAAAGGTAATCCTGCGCCAACATTGGTCTCATACAAATACGTTTTTTTATTAACCGCTAACTTCTCTCTTAACTCAGTATAAAAAGAATGTGAAATTGTGTTGGCAATTTTATTGGATGAAACCAAGTCAAAACCTGCTTCAACTAAAGGAATATAATTGCTAACAAACGCTGAATTGGCAGTATTATCAACAGCAATTAAGTTTTCTAAATGATGTGCTTTTGCATAGTCAATAATGGTTTCGATCGACACATTTTCTGTGTTGGATGCTAACAAATCCGATTCCCAGTTTTCACCAACTCCTGATGCATTTAGCAATACTTTTTTAGAATCTGCAATGGCAAAAACATGCAATTGAATTTTTCTTCTTTCTAACACCGATGCTGCATTTTCTAATACTTGATTGATGAAGGTTCCGCCAACCAATCCTTTTCCAAAAACCGCAATATTGATCTTTTTCGCTGCACCAAATACTTGTCCGTGAATTACATTTACTGCTTTATGAAGTTGTTTCTTTTTTACCACCAAACTCACATTTTTTCCAGTAATTGTATTGTTGAACAACAACGGAACAATTTGATTTTTTATCAGCGCATTATACGGATGATGAAACTCACTTAAATTTTGGCCAATAATTGAAATCACAGAAACATCATCTACAACAGCTATTTTATTGACATCTTGAGCGTAAAAATCTCTTTCAAATTCTTTTTCTAAGGCCACAATGGCTTCGGTTGCTTTATCAGCATTGATAATCAAGCCTATTCCTCTTTCTGAAGATCCTTGAGAAACAATACTTACGCTAATATTATGGGCGCTTAGCACACTAAAAATTCGAGCATCTACTCCTACCTTTCCTAGCAATCCTCTTCCTTCAAAATTTAGCAAAGAAACATTGTCTATCACAGAAATAGATTTGATTCCTTTTGAACTAGACTTGGAAGTAATTAGTGTGCCTTTATCAGCTGGATTAAACGTATTTAAAACTCGAAGTTTGATGTTCTTCTCTAACAGCGGAATAATGGTTTTTGCGTGTAAAATATTCGCTCCAAAACTTGCCAACTCATTGGCTTCACTATAAGACAATTCTTCAATTTTTTTTGCATCAGAAACCAGCTCAGGATTTGCGGTATAAATTCCGTTTACATGCGTGTAATTTTGTAATTCTTCGGCATCTAAATAATTTGCCAATAAAGAAGCGGTATAGTTGCTACCATTTCTTCCTAACGTGGTGGTTTCGTTTTTTAAATTTGATGCAATAAACCCTGCTACAATTGGCACAGCACTTCCGTTAAACTGTTTAAAATGATTGGTTATATTTTCTTTAGAAAACGTTCCAATCAATTGTGCATTTCCAAAATTTTCATCGGTTTTCAGCAAGGTTCTTGTATCTACCGGAAGGGATTTTACCGTACGTTCATTCAACAAATTAGCCACCAGCTTTACAGACAACAACTCGCCTTGTGCCAAGACTTCATCCTTTATTTTCTGACTGTAATCTCTCAGCAACCATACACCTTCAAACAGCGTGTCTAATTTTAAAAATTCCGAAGAAAAATCAACCGTTTTAGAAATGGATTTTTGATACTTCTTAAAAGCTAGTAATTGCGTTTTATAGGACTCGTTTTTTACTGCTTTTTCTAAAATTTCTTCCAACTCATCAGTTGTATCTCCTCGTGCAGAAACTACCACTGTAATTTGTTCGCCACTGTTTACTTTCTTCTCTATGATATCGATGACTGTTGACAAGCCTTTTCCGTTTGCCAGCGATTTTCCTCCAAATTTTACGACTTTCATTTTCTTTATTTTAAAACCTTTATTAAAAATGGGTGCTATTATTTTTTCTAGTTGTTTGTATTCTATTAAAAAGGCATCGTGCCCATGCACCGAATCAATTTCATTATAAGTTACATTCGCTTTTGTGATGGCTAATTGTTGATGAGTTTCTTTGTTCTCTTCTGCAGTAAAAAACAAATCAGAATTCACCCCTATGATGTGAATATCTGCAACAATTTTGTCTAAAACAGCGCTGCCATTTTCATCTTCTTTTGTTACATCAATGGTTCTTAGCAATTGGTTCATTAATTTATACGACGATAACTGATAGCGTTCTTGTAATTTTTTACCATGGTGTAACAACCAACTTTCTACATTAAAAAGTGGTAGCTCCTTATTTTTTGATCGTTGAAATCGTTTTTTGAAAGACGCTGGCGTTCGGTAACACAACATCGCATGCATACGTGCATCATGTACCGGATTGCTAGAATTTAGTAAAAATTGCTCTTGAATTTGACAATTCGCAATCAACCAATCCGTCGATTTCCAATCGGTTGCAACCGGAATCAAATGTTGTGTAATTGTTGGATTTAGCACAGCCATTTCCCAAGCAATTCCTCCTCCCAATGAGCCTCCAATCAACGCAAAAAGTTGTTGAATTTTGAGTTCTTGTAATCCAATCAAAAATAAATTGGCAATATCACGAGCAATAAAATTTTTGTAATCATCAATCACAAAGCCATCAAAGCCATTTCCTGGAATGTTAAATGCTAGAACCGTATATTTTTTTGTGTTGATTATTTTATCGTCTCCAACCAGTGCCTTCCACCAACCCTTTTTTCCAGTAACATTACTATTTCCTGTCAATGCATGGTTGATCAATATCACAGGAGCAGTTCCCAATGCTTGCCCAAACAATTGATAACTCAGCGGAATGCTTTTAGACTTAAAGCCGCTTTCTGTCGTAAAATCACGAATATGTAAATGAGATAATTCCACTCTCTAATTTTGATAATTTATAAAAAATCAAAAGTCAATTACGCTTATAAAAGCGTACCTAATAGAAAAATGTTATAAAGAATAATCACAATTACAGAGGAGTAATTGCTTTTGAGTTATCTATCCAACACCAATAAATGAATTGGTAATTAAGTAGAATTTAGCACCTTCTTTGTTTAATACAAAGGGTTGCTAAGGTTTCAAAGGGTCTAATCCCTCCACCTTTCTTGATAACATTGTCAATAAGTTATTGAACTTTGTGAGCGCAAATATTCAGTAAGAAAAAGTTAATATCCTAATTTTTTATGATTTTTTTTATTTTACTTAACATTTAAACAATATCTTTGCCGCAGATTTTTGAGGAAAAATTTGAACTGATTGCAACCTCGTTAAAAAAAGCTAAAGCAGTAATTCCCTACTTCTTTTGGCGACCAAGCAATCTTAGTTTTTTTTAGTTATTATTTTTAAAAGAAGAGTTATATGTCCTATTTTTTTACTTCTGAATCTGTTTCAGAAGGACACCCAGATAAAGTTGCCGATCAGATTTCTGATGCACTAATCGATAATTTTTTGGCTTTTGACCCAACAGCAAAAGTAGCTTGTGAAACCCTAGTTACTACGGGGCAAGTTGTATTGGCTGGCGAAGTGAAGTCGACCACCTATTTAGACGTTCAGAAAATTGCCAGAGATGTAATTAATAAAATCGGTTACACAAAAAGCGAATACATGTTTGACGGAAATTCTTGTGGTGTATTCTCTGCCATCCATGAACAATCTGACGATATCAATCGTGGGGTTGATAAAGGTGATGATGAAGAACAAGGCGCGGGTGACCAAGGAATGATGTTTGGTTATGCAACTGATGAAACAGAAAATTACATGCCGTTGGCATTAGATTTATCGCACTTGATGCTCAAAGAATTGGCAGCTTTGCGTAGAGAAAATAACGAAATTACCTATTTAAGGCCTGACGCTAAAAGTCAAGTTACTATTGAATATTCTGATGATAATGTGCCGCAACGAATTGAAGCAATTGTTGTATCTACACAACATGATGATTTTGCAGAAGATGTAGAAATGTTGGCAAAAATCAGAAAAGATATTATCACTATTTTAATTCCGAGAGTAAAAGCGCAATTGACACCAGAAATTCAAGCCTTATTTACAGACGCTATCGAATACCATATCAATCCTACTGGAAAATTTGTAATTGGTGGCCCTCATGGAGATACAGGACTAACAGGTAGAAAAATCATTGTAGACACCTATGGCGGAAAAGGAGGTCATGGTGGTGGTGCTTTTTCTGGAAAAGACCCAAGTAAAGTAGACAGAAGTGGCGCCTATGCAACACGTCATATTGCTAAAAATTTAGTCGCGGCTGGTGTTGCGAGTGAACTGTTAGTACAAGTCTCGTATGCTATTGGCGTTGCTAAACCTATGGGGATTTTTGTTGATACCTACGGAACTGCCAAAGTAAATTTAACGGATGGAGAAATTGCTGAAAAAGTGGGACAGATTTTTGACATGCGTCCAGCAGCCATTGAAACCCGGTTAAAATTAAGAAATCCTATTTACAGTGAAACAGCCGCTTATGGCCATATGGGACGTAAAAATGAAGTGATTTCAAAAACATTTTCTCAACCCAATGGAATTACAAAAACAATGGATGTAGAATTGTTTACTTGGGAAAAATTAGATCATATCAATACCATAAAGGACGTTTTTAAAATCTAAAAACCAAGCCCACATCTAAAAACTCCAAGCCATGGCTTGGAGTTTTTTTTGTGCTTAATCTTGCTATTTACAACCTGACAATTATCATGTTTTAACTGTGTTTATCGCAGTAATTTTGCCTCATAAAAGATCTAAATTTTACACAAATGAAAAATTTAAAAAGGGTTATTGGAACCATTGGTTTTATTGCTATCGCAGTAACCTTATTAACTAGTTGCGGAAACACATCAGAAAGAAAAACGACTATAGACGCTACTAAAATTGCGATTAAAGGAACCATGAAAGCTGAGCTTACAGCTCCGCCGTTTGTTCCTGCAGCTGTTGGAAATCGTTCAGCAAAAAAACTGATTGTAAACATGGAAATTCTTGAAGAAGAAGGCGTCATGACCGATGGAACAACGTACATGTATTGGACCTTTGGGGGTTCTGTTCCTGGAAGCTTTATTAGAACTCGAGTTGGTGACGAAGTAGAATTTACCTTGTCTAACCATCCTGACAATAAACTACCTCATAATATAGATTTACATGCGGTTACTGGACCAGGTGGTGGAGCAACTTCATCATTTGTAGCGCCAGGGCATGAAAAAACATTTTCTTT
>JAQWOR010000057.1 GCA_029245785.1 Polaribacter sp. | reverse complement strand
ATAATACAATTGATAAAATTAGCAGCATGTAAATTTCTAACCATGAAAAAGCTACCTTTATTAATAGTATTGATCATGATTTCGATCAATACTACTTACAGTCAGTACAAACTATCTACGGCCAGCGGGCACATCAATGTTCTCTCAACAACTCCCGTAGAAGATATTAAAGCAAACAATTATAAAGTGACCAGTAACATAACACCCACTACAGGTGCTATTGTGTTTTCTGTATCTATGCAAAATTTTGAGTTTCTAAATACCAAAATGCAACAGCTTTACAATTCAAAAAAGTTCTTGAACACCAAAAGGTATCCCAAAGGGAAATTCAAAGGAACAATTACCAACATATCAGATATCGATTTTACAAAAAGCGGAAGTTTCATTGCTTTTGTTTCTGGAAAATTAACCATTCGTGGTGTTAGCAATAACGTCTCTGAAAGAATTTATTTTACAATAAAAGACGATATTGTTACTGCTCAAATTAAATTTGACATTATTTTAGCAAATTACCGTCTGGTTTTTAGCAAAGGAAAATCAGCTAAAAACATTGCAAAATCGGTTAAAGTTACTGGGGTTTTCAAGTATGCGCTATAAATTACTTCTCCCAAAAGAGCAAGCTCTCTTACTAAAGAATGAAACCGATAAAATGGATGATGGAGTTCAAATAAAAAGCCGCTATCCGTTCAGACGTAGAATACGATGCAGATTTAGGATAGAGCCCGTAATTATAGAAAAAGTGTTTTTATAAAAAAAACACTTTAATTATAAGAACATGAATTGTTTTTTTCAAATAATTCATGTCCTTATTAATTTATTTTATGTTACTTGTTTTTATAAACTTTTCCGTTTTTCATCACAAAAACAACATGCTCCATCGTAGAAATGTTCTTTGTTGGGTCTTCATTTACAGCAATAATATCTGCCAAGAAGCCTTTTTGAATTTGCCCTAATTGATCCTTCATTTTTAAAATTCCGGCATTGGTAATTGTCGCAGACTGAATCGCCTCCATAGCTGGCATTCCAACCTCTACCATATACCTAAATTCTTTTCCGTTTCTTCCATGCGGAAAAACTCCTGCATCAGTACCAAAGGCTATTTTTACTCCACTTTTGTACGCTTTTTCAAATGTATTTTGAATTTTCGGACCAATTTCTAATGCTTTTGGAACAATGATTTCAGGGTAAAATCCTTTAATTTTCGCATTATCAGCAACTTCTTTTCCTGCTGTAATTGTTGGCACATAGTAGGTTCCATACTCCTTCATCAACTCCATTGTTTTTGCACTCATTAAAGTACCATGTTCTATGGTGGTAACTCCTCCTACAATAGCTCTTCGCATTCCTTCATCACCATGTGCATGTGCAGCAATAGACATCCCGTAATCTGTAGCTGTTTTACAAATTTCTTTGATTTCTTCTAACGTAAATTGTGGGTTTTGCCCATTTTTAGCGACACTTAAAACGCCCCCTGTTGCTGTAATTTTGATCACATCTGCACCATTTTTATACCGTTGTCTTACCGCCTTTCTGGCATCGCCTACGCTATTTACAACTCCTTCTTTAGGCCCTGGGTTTCCCATAAGAGTCTTTTTTCTTCCATTTGTTGGGTCTGCATGGCCTCCTGTTGTACCAATCGCTTTTCCTGCTGTAAAAATTCTTGGACCAACAACTGCTCCTTTGCTAATGGCATTTCTCAACGCAATATTCACACCTGTTCCTCCTAAATCTCTAACAGTTGTAAAACCCGCTTCTAACGTTGTTTTTGCAAACTTTGTAGATTTAAAGGCAATATCTGCTTCGTTCATTGTAAAACGGTTTATATATGCTTTCGGATCATATTCACTTTCTATGTGTACATGCATGTCAATTAAACCTGCCATAACAACTTTCCCCTTTAAGTCAATCACCTTGTCTAACTTATTTTTGGGCTGAACGTAACCGTTATAAACTTTAAAAATTTTGTTTCCTTCTACAACAACAGTTTTTTTAGATGCTATTTTTCCCGTTTTTGTATCGATTAGTTTTCCACAAAGAATATAAGTTCGCTGAGCAGATACAATCGTTATTGAAAATAGTAAAAAGGAAAAGAAAAGTAATTTTTTCATGATTTGTGTTTTTTGAGTTTATAAATGTATTAAAAAAAACAGTAAATTGCTCTCTTATATTTTCAAATATTATTTTGGTCTCTAACCACAACAAATGAAGAACGTAATTATTACAGGAACGAGTAGAGGAATTGGTTTTGAATTGGCAAAACAATTTGCAAATTCTGGACATCAGGTCTTGGCCTTATCAAGAAACACAAAGCCTTTACAGGAGTTCAATCATAAAAACATCATAGCTCTTTCTGTTGATTTATCTTCGGAAGAAGACAATCAAAAAGCAATTACTTTCATAAAATCAAACTGGAAACATGTTGATATTTTAATACACAATGCAGGGAAACTCATTAACAAACCTTTTACAGCAATCACTTCTAATGATTTTTTAGACGTATATACCGTAAATGTTTTTGCTGTGGCTGCATTGACAAAAAGCATCCTTCCTTTTCTACAAAAAGGGAGCCATGTGGTAACCATTAGCAGTATGGGAGGTATTCAAGGAAGCTTAAAGTTTCCAGGATTGGCAGCTTATAGCTCTGCAAAAGGAGCTGCAATTACCTTAACAGAAGTACTTGCAGAAGAATACAAGGAAGAAGGTATTTCTTTTAATGTTTTAGCACTTGGCGCAGTACAGACCGAAATGCTAGAAGAAGCATTTCCTGGCTATCAAGCACCAACAACTGCTGCTGAAATGGCGAATTATATTGTTGGATTTTCTTTAACCGGAAACCAATTTTACAACGGAAAAGCATTGCAAGTTTCAAGTACAAATCCATAAAACCATATTAGTTTGTCTCTTCGAGTAGCTTTCTATCCCAATAATTATCAGGAGAAAATTGTATCGAGAAGTCAATCTGTTCTCGATACAAAAATTTGAAAAACGACTATCAAACATACATTCCAGAAAAGGCAATTCCTATTGTTCAATATTTAATTGAACAACATCATTTTACCTTAAAAATTGTCAATCAACGTCAGACAAAGCATGGCGATTTTAGAAAACTACTCGATGGGAGTTTTCAAATCACTATCAATAACAACCTCAATCCATATCAGTTTTTACTAACCTTAATACACGAGGTTGCTCATTATGTGACGTATCAAAAATTTGGAAGAGTACAGCCGCACGGCAAACATTGGAAAACCGTTTTTCAACATTTAATGCTGCCTTTTTTGCACCCAGAAATATATCCGAAGCACATTTTACCTTTGCTTGCAAAGTATTTAAAAAACCCAAAGGCGAGTACAGATGCTGATGTGAATTTATCGTTAGCTTTTAAAATATACAGCAAAGAAACCGGAAAGAGTTTTATCTTTGAAGTTCCTAACGGAGGTTTGTTTCGGTTTAAAAAAAACATTTACAAGAGAGGAAACAAACGAAGAACACGAATTGAGTGCTTGCATACTCAAAACAATCGTGTATATTTATTCAATCAAAACGTTGAAGTAACTATTTTATGAATAACACCTATTATGCAGTAATTATGGCTGGCGGAGTCGGTTCTCGATTCTGGCCAATGAGCACACAAGAGTTTCCAAAGCAATTTCACGACATGTTGGGAACAGGCCAATCTTTAATTCAACGTACTTTTGAAAGAATTAACAAATTAGTGCCCGCAGAGAATATTTTAATTGCCACAAATCAACGTTACCAAAAACTGGTCTTGGATCAAATCCCTCAATGTAACAACAACCAACTACTCTTAGAGCCTGCCATGCGAAATACGGCTCCATGTATTTTATATGCTGCCCTAAAAATTTACAATCAGAATCCTGATGCTGTTCTTTTAATTGCACCTTCTGACCATTGGATTGATGATGAAGATACCTTTATAAAAAATATTGAAACTTCATTTACAGCATGTGCTAAAAATGATATTTTAATGACACTCGGAATTCAGCCAGACGCACCAAATACAGGCTATGGATATATTCAGTTCGAAGAAAATGAATCTGAAATAAAAAAAGTAAAAAACTTTACAGAAAAGCCTAATTTAGCAACTGCAAAAGATTTTATAAAGAGCGGTGACTACCTTTGGAATGCTGGAATTTTTGTTTGGAGCGCTAAAAGTATTATTGCTTCTTTTGAAAAATCACTTCCAGAAATGCTTGCTTTGTTTAACGCTGGAAATACGTTTTGGAATACTGATTTAGAGGGTGGTTTTATCAAAGAAAATTATGAAAAAGCAGAAAACATCTCCATCGATTTTGGAATTATGGAACACGCCAATAATGTGCATGTATTGCCTGTTAATTTTGGATGGAACGATTTAGGAACTTGGGGATCTTTGTATAATAAGCTAGAAAAAGACACACAGCGAAATGCCGTTGTTGGTGCCGATACTCTTTTTAGAGACGCCAATGGTAACATGGTAAAAACTCAATCTGGAAAGAAAGTAATCATTCAGGGATTGCACGATTTTATTGTGATAGAAAAAGAAGGTGTCCTTTTAATTTGCCCAAAAAAAGACGAACAAGACATCAAGAAAATTACGGCTAATGTGAAAGAAAATTTTGGTGACGACTTTGTATAAAATCTTATTTATTTACTCTTCTAACAAACAAGGTATCTAAAGACAACTCTGTTTGCAGCCAACTTTTTAAATCTTGTTCTTTTATCTTTACAATACTATCTGACATTTTTTTATTCCAAGAAATAGTAAGCGTTGGAATAGTATCTATTTTAATAAAATCTTTAGACGACAAAACGTTTGCAAAACCTATCTGTTCAATTTCATGGTATCGTATTTTGGCATCTTTTGCAATTCTACTAAAAGCAATTACTTTATTGTTATGAGTTTGAGCATTTTGCTCTATCCGCTGATTCAAAGCACTAACTGTTTCTTTTAAAGCTTCAAGTTCTTTTTGTAAGCCTGCAATATTTCTTTTGCTTTCTTGCAATTCTTGCTTTTTCTCTTTATAGGCCGTTGTTATCAACTCAAAACTTTTAGTATCACTTCCTTTAATTTTTAACGTAAAATCTGAAAGATCAGGGTAGTTTTTTCCATTTTTTAAATTGTTTTCCAACACATTATGTGTCGCTTCATTAATTTCATTAAAAAAATTTAAATACACCGTTTTTGTTGGTAAGTCTTTTTCATGGTCTATCAATTGCAAAGCCTTTAAACCCTTTACTTCCTTAACATACAACGTTATTTGATTGTTTACTTTACTGTCTTTATATACGTTAACAAAGGTATAAATAGCAGGTATCATCACTAAAACTGCCAATACAGAAGCCCATTGAGCAATCCGTTTTCTTTTGGCAGAATTGACATATTTAAGCATTGGAAAACTCAATAATTTCAAGACTAAAAATGTAGCCAATCCTATAAATATGGTATTGATTAAAAACAAATACATGGCACCAAAGAAATACGAATAGTTTCCAATTGCCAATCCATAACCTGCCGTACAAAGTGGTGGCATCAAAGCAGTTGCGATGGCAACACCAAAAATTACAGAAGCAATGGTTCCTTTTTTAGTTCGGGCAACCATCAATGCTAAGCCGCCAAAAAAGGCAATCAAAACATCGCGTATATCAGGACGAACACGCCCCAATAATTCTGAAGTATCTTCACTTAATGGAAACAGTTTAAAAACTAAAAAAGACGCTAACAAACTCAATACAATCATTGTAAAAAGGTTGACCAACGATTTGCGTAAGGTGTCAATATCATTGATTGCAATTGACATACCTAATCCTAAAATAGGCCCCATTAGAGGCGAAATTAGCATGGCTCCAATAACAACCGCTGTAGAGTTTGCATTCAATCCGATGGAAGCAATAAATACTGCGAATATTAAAATCCAAGCAGTAGCTCCTTTAAAAGGGATGTCTTTTTTTATCGCTTCAATGGTTACTTCATGATCTGTATCATGCCTAAAATCTAATAATTCAATTAAAAATTGTTTGGCATTTTCAAACAAGCCTTTCACTTCTTTTTGTACTGCTTCCTTTGATTGCTCTATAGTTTCTTGATGTCCTGTTTTTTCTTCCATATAATTGTTTCAAAACTCCTTCTTTCAAAAGATGATGGGAAGATACAAAAATTCTATTTTAAACAATCTCTAAATGGCTTGTCAAGTGTGCGAAAAATTTCTCTTTTACTTGAAATTCATTCCATTTTCAAAATCGTCTGGATTCTCTGTAAAACCTCTGTAATAAAAATAAAAAGCAGCTTGCAAATACATGCAAACTGCTTCTGATAAAATGTGTGGTGAGAGAAGGATTCGAACCTTCGAAGCTTGCGCAGCAGATTTACAGTCTGCCCTCGTTGGCCACTTGAGTATCTCACCAAAATTTCAAATAAAAAGCTTCTCAAAAGAGAAGCTTTTTTGTGACCGGGCTGGGGCTCGAACCCAGGACCCTCTCCTTAAAAGGGAGATGCTCTACCAACTGAGCTACCAGGTCATTCCTTTTGTCTTAGCGGCTGCAAATATATACCCAAAATCTAAATAAACAAACTTTTTTTTTACTTTGTTTCATTTAAATAAGCCTCTCTTACTTTCTTAAATAAATTAGAGCTATACACGAAGTTTACAATCGCTTCATTATCAGTTTTAAAGATCTCTTTATTGCTTCCTTCCCAAGCTTTTCTCCCATCTTTTAAAAAGATTATTTTTTCTCCAATTTCCATTACAGAGTTCATGTCATGGGTGTTAATCACTGTAGTGATTTGAAATTCTTCTGTAATTTCTTGGATTAAATTGTCTATAACAATAGCTGTTTGCGGATCTAAGCCAGAGTTTGGCTCATCACAAAATAAATATTTCGGATTCATTACAATAGCCCTTGCAATGGCAACCCTTTTTTGCATCCCTCCAGACAATTCTGTTATTAGTTTTTTATTTGAGTTTTCTAAATCTACTCGTTTCAATACCGTATTTGCCCTTTCCAACATTTCAGACTTAGGTTGCTTGGTAAACATTTTTAAAGGAAATGTTATATTCTCTTCTACGGTTTGCGAATCAAACAATGCACTGCCCTGAAAAACCATTCCAATTTCTTGTCGCAACTGTCTTTTTTCATCTAAGCTTAGGTCTGTACTTATCTTTCCGTTAAACTCAATAGTTCCTTGTTCTGGAATGTGCAAACCAATCAGTGATTTTAAAAAGACTGTTTTCCCAGATCCACTTTGACCAATAATTAAATTGGTTTTTCCTGCTTCAAATTTTGTCGAAATTCCTTTTAAAACTTCAACTCCATTAAAGCCTTTACATAAGTTTTTTACTTCAATCATTTTACGTTAGCAGCATTTGAGTTAAAAGATAATTTGCAATTACAATGAGTACAGTTGTCCAAACAACAGCTTGTGTGCTTGCCTTCCCTACTCCTATAGAGCCTCCTTTTACGTAGTACCCATGATAAGAAGGAACCGTTGCTATCAAAAAGGAAAACACGAGTGTTTTAATGATTGCATATTGAATTAAAAAGGGGTCAAAATCTGTTTGTAAACCTTCTATATAATCTACGCCAGTAAAAAGCCCTGAGAGGTTTCCTGCAATCCAGCCTCCAAAAATTCCTAAAACCATTCCTAAAATGATTAGAAATGGGTAAAAGAATACCGTGGCAATAATTTTTGGTAGCACAAGGTAGTTCAACGAATTGATTCCCATTACTTCCAAGGCATCAATCTGTTCCGTAACTCGCATTGTACCAATACTAGAGGTAATATAAGAGCCTACTTTACCCGCTAAAATTATGGAACAAAATGTGGGAGCAAATTCTAATATGATAGATCTTTTGGCCGCAAAACCAATCAATGTCTTAGGAATCAATGGGTTATCTAAATTCAAGGCGGTTTGTAATGCAATAACTCCACCAATAAAAAAAGAGATAAACATTACAATTCCTAAAGATTTATGCCCCAGCTCTTCAATCTCTCTAGACAATGCTTCCCTAAATACTCTTGCTCGTTGAGGTTTTGTAAAAACCTGTTTGAGCATCATAAAATATTTACCGACATGTTCAATATAATTCATCCTTTTAGCTTTCTTTCTGCTAAAGTATTAAAATATCATCAACTAGACATTAAATTGTAGGATTCCTAATTAAAATAATTACTTTTGAAAGATTAAAATACGAACTTAATGAAAAACTCTTTTCTAAGCATTCTATTTATTTTGATAGTAACAGTTAGCTGCAACGTTAAAAAAGAAACACATACACAACCTAAATTAGTTGTAGGCATCGTCATTGATCAAATGCGTTATGATTATTTAACTCGCTTTGCTGATAAATATGGTGATGATGGTTTTAAACGAATTCTAAAAAATGGTTTCTCTTTAGAAAATGCGCATTACAATTATGTTCCTACTCACACTGCAGCTGGACATGCTTCTATCTACACAGGAACAACTCCAGCAAATCATGGAATAATAGGGAACAATTGGTATGACAAGTATTTGAAAAAAAGTATTTATTGCGTAAATGACACCCTGTATAATACTGTTGGAACTACTAGTTCTTCAGGAAAAAAGTCTCCGTATAGATTACAAACTACAACCATTGCAGACCAACTACATCTCGCTCAAAATATGCACGGAAAAACAATTGGGATTGGCATCAAAGACCGTTCAGCTGTTTTACCAGTGGGACATACAGCAAATGCTGCCTATTGGTTTGAGGGACGCGCAGAAGGGAAGTGGATCTCTAGTTCTTTTTACAGGAATGAGCTGCCTACTTGGGTTACTGATTTTAACAACTCAGGGAAAGTTGACACCTATTTAAGTTCACCTTGGAATACCTTGTACGATATTGCTACCTATACAGAAAGCATGGCTGATGACAACCTTTTTGAGAACCCTTTTAAAGGGGAAGAGAAGCCAACTTTTCCACATGATATTCCGAAGTTGGTTTCAAAAAACAACAACTACAACCTTATAAAAGCAATTCCGGCAGGAAATTCTTTAACTACCGATTTTATCAAAGCAGCCATTATCGGGGAACAATTAGGACAGTCTAAATACACCGATTTCTTGGCAGTAAGTTATTCTCCTACAGATTATGTGGGGCATCAATTTGGAGTTGCTTCAAAAGAAATTGAAGATACTTATTTGCGATTGGACAAAGAACTGGCAAGTTTATTTTTGTTTTTAGACAACAACATCGGAAAAGAAAAGTATACCTTGTTTTTAACGGCAGATCATGCGGCTGTTCAAGTGCCTTCATACTTACAATCTCTAAAAATTCCTGCAGATTATTTTGATTCAAAAGCATTTAATAAATTTGTCAATACCATTACCTTGAAGTATTTCAATGCCTCTGACTTGGTAGAAAACATCTCTAACTATCAACTATTTTTAAACAAAGACAAGATAGAATCTTTACAGCTAGATGTAAATCTAGTGGCTCAAAAAATAGCAGATGAAATTATTTCTTTTAAAAATGTTTACAAATCTGTAACCGCACAAACATTGCAAACCACTACTTTTACAAGTGGTGTTTTACACAAATTACAGCAAGGCTACAATCAAAAATTTTCTGGAGACATCTTATTCGCTCTAAATCCATCAGTAATTAATTTAGGATACAGCAAAAAAGGATCTTCACATTCTACAGGATATTCTTATGACACGCATGTTCCAATAATTTTTTATGGAAATGGAATTAAAAAAGGAGTTTCAAGAAAGAAATATGACATTATAGACATTGCACCTACAATTGCTAATTTATTAAAAATTGAAGCTCCAAATGGAACTACTGGAAAAATAATTGACGAGGTTTTAAAGTAAAATTCTTACTTTTATAAAAAACAAGCACTTATAAAAATAAAAAATCCTTGCTTGTCGGCAATGTAGGCCGTTGTAATGCGAAAGTTAGTTGGGTATTATAAGTGTATATTTTTCATAACCACCCTAAATTACAATAAGACTGACACAACAGGAAAGACTCTGTAATTAAGTTCGGCATTAGAATTTATTTCTATGTCGAACTTTTTTACCTTTTAAAATACGAGTTTTCTTGATGTTTCTTTATCGCTTTTTTTGAGAGTATTATCCCTATAACTAACGAAACAAAAGCACCGATTGAAATTCCTGGAATAAAATCAATAAACAAAAAGAAGTCATACATTCCATGAAATAACACTGCCATAAAGAGGCCTGTAAGATTTAGAAAGATTCTTTTTCGTGGAGCAACAAATTTTGCTTCTCCCATAAAATAGCCCATCAGAATACCAAAAACAGCATGTGCTGGCACGGCTGTAAACGCTCTTAAAAGTCCATTTTCAAAACCATATTGAAATACATAAAGTATATTTTCTAAGGCTGCAAACCCCATAGAAACCATTACTGCATACACAATCCCATCAAAAGGTTCATTAAACTCTCTATTGCGTTGAGCAACATATTTTACAATTATATATTTAGAAAATTCTTCTATCAAAGCAACAATAAAAAAGGCTTTGATAAATTGTTGAAAAATACTTAAAGGGTCTGTTACAGAAAAAAAAGAACTCGCAACTGCATTAAAAATAAACGTCAATATAATACTTGCTGTCGCTCCCAGTCCAAAATTGATTGCCAATAGTTTTAAAGGTTCTTTTTCATGGGTGTCTTTTATATAAATATACACACTAATAAATACTACTGGAGCAAGTGCTAAAATTAATAAATTCATACAATTAAAGAGTCTCTTATTTACCTGTTTTAGGAAGAAATATTTCTGCCATCATACAACGAGCACTTCCACCTCCGCAGGCTTCAATAGTTGCTAACGAACTATGTATAATCTGGTTGTGATTTTCTATTTTCTGTAACTGATCTTTCTCTAATGAATTGTATGCAGAAGTACTCATCACTAAAAAACGTGTACCGTCTTTTCCTTTTACCTGCAACATATTCCCTGCAAAAGAATTGACTTGTTTTTCAGTAATTACAAGTACCTCTTTTCCATCTTCTTTTAGATGTTTTAGCAGGTTTTTTCGCTCTTTTTTATCATCTATTGACTCCAAGCAAACAATAGCTTGGTTTTCTGCAACAGATAACATTACATTTGTGTGATAAATGGGTTCTCTTTGGTTGTTTACGGTTTGATTTGCTGTAAAAAGAACAGGTGTGTACTCAAAATCTTCACAAAACTCTATAAACAATTCTTCGTTTGCTCTTGGAGACAACGCACAATAGGCTTTTCTATTTTGTCGATCTAAAACCACGCTTCCTGTACCTTCTAAATAAACTCCCTCTTGCTCTGCTTCAGTATAATCAACTATATTTTCTATTAAAAACCCTTTTTCTTCTAAAAGATCTAACACATCTTCTCTGCGCTCTTGCCTTCTATTTTCTGCAAACATCGGATAGAGACCTACGTCGCTATTTTGATGAAAAGAAATCCAATTATTTGGAAATATAGAATCAGGAGTTTCTGAGCTTAACCTATCCTCTACAACAAGTATGTCAATATCCTTTTTTTTTAACTTTTGCACCAATTCATCAAACTCTATTTGTGCTTTTCTATTGATTGCAGCAGGAAGTACATTCTCGATAGCTTTCTGATAATAATTATTCACCGCTGTTTGTAAATTCATTTTAAAATTTACTGGGCGAATCATTAAAATGCTATTAGTAACTTGTTGCATTGAGTTTTTTTTAGTGTAGAAACAAAACTAACAAATTTAAAGTACTTTTTTAAGGGTGTTGGTAATTGTATCTAGAATTTCAAAAGCTGTTTCTGCCATTTTATTTCCTTTTGTATCCAACAACGGGTTTACTTCTACAAACTCTACACAAACTACTTTTTTAGAGGCGATTACCTGGTTCATGATCGTTGTTACTTCTTCTTGATCGAATCCTTTCGAAACAGGTGTTCCTGTTCCATAAGAGATCATATCACAATCCATACTATCTACATCGAAAGAAATATAAATCATTTCACAATTGTTCAATTTTTGTAGCGCTTCATTTACACAAAGTTCTAATCCTCGATAGCGAATTTCAGATACAGTATAGTTCTTAATCTCTAATTTTTTTAATTGCTCTTGCTCTGGCTCTTCAGTATCTCTAACACCAAAATACACCATGTTTTCTGCGTCAACCTTTGCGCCAGAAACCCCAATGTTTTTCATTCGCTCCCACAAATCAGAAGTTTCACGAGTAATGTCATTAATTTGATACTCTAAATTATCTTCTCCTAGGGCAGCAGCAAGTGGCATTCCATGAATGTTTCCAGAAGGTGATGTGTATGGAGAATGAATGTCTGCATGTGCATCAATCCAAACAACTCCAACAGTTTTTGTTGGAAAAGCAGCTTTTATACCACTAATGGTTCCTAATGCAGAAGAGTGGTCTCCAGACAAAACTATTGGAAACCTTTCTTCTTGTAAATTTACTTTTACATGATTGCTTAAGCGTGTACATTGATTTAAAACACTATCAATTCGTTTTGCGAAAGAGTTGTTTACTTTGTTATAAATAGATTCATTTTCTGTGATAACATCAACAAATTTGAATTGCTCAAAATACGTATTTTTTTTATTGATTGCTGCAATTTCTATGGCATCAATTCCCATATCAGAACCTCGAGTTCCTGCCCCAATATCTGATCTGTTTTTAATAATTTTGATTGATTTCATCGTTATGTTTTTCCTAAAAAGTGCCCTTTAAATTTGAAATGACGTCTATTTTGTACCATTATCTTTTCTCAACAGCGACAAAAGGCCTACTCTTTTCGCCAACATATACTTGACGTGGACGACCAATTGGTTCTTTTCCTAAACGCATTTCTTTCCATTGGGCAATCCAACCGGGCAATCTTCCTAAAGCAAACATTACCGTAAACATTTCTGTTGGAATTCCCATTGCTCTGTATATAATTCCTGAATAGAAATCTACATTTGGATATAATTTTCTATCTACAAAATACGGATCATTTAAAGCTTCTTGTTCCAATCCCTTTGCAATGTCTAAAATTGGGTCTTCAATTCCTAAATCTCCCAGCACTTCATCAGCAGCAACTTTAATAATGGTTGCTCTTGGGTCAAAGTTTTTATACACCCGGTGTCCGAATCCCATTAAACGGAAAGGGTCTTCTTTATCTTTTGCTTTTGCCATGTATTTTTTGGTATCTCCTCCATCTTCTTCAATAGCTCCTAACATTTCTAATACGGCTTGGTTTGCACCACCATGTAATGGCCCCCAAAGTGCAGAAATACCTGCAGACAATGACGCAAATAAACCAGCATGTGAAGAACCTACAACTCTAACTGTTGATGTAGAACAGTTTTGCTCATGATCTGCATGTAAAATCAATAGCTTGTCTAACGCATTCTTTACGATTGGGTTTATTTCATAGTCTTCATTTGGTTTTTCAAACATCATCTTCAAAACATTCTCCACATAATCCAATGATTTACTTCCATAATTCAAAGGCAATCCTTGTTTTTTACGCATCGCCCATGCCACTAGCACAGGGAATTTACCCATAATCTTTACAATAGAATTGTACATTTCTTCTTCAGAGTCTACATTTACAGAGGTTGGATTAAAAGCAACCAATGCACTTGTTAAAGAAGACAACACACCCATTGGATGTGCGTTTTTTGGGAATGCGTCTATAATTTTTTTGATATCCTCATCAACAATAGACTGCTCTTTAATATCTGAATGAAATTTTTCTAGTTGTTCAGCGGTTGGTAATTCTCCAAAAATTAATAAAAAAGCCACTTCTAAGAAATCTGCTTTTTCAGCCAGTTCTTCTATAGAGTATCCTCTGTAACGAAGAGTTCCTTCTTCTCCATTTAAAAATGTGATTGCACTTTTACAAGAACCTGTATTTTTAAATCCAGCATCTAAGGTAATAACACCTCCTGTTGCAGTTCTTAATGATTTAATATCTATGGCGGTTTCATTTTCTGACCCTTTGACTAATGGAAATTCGTACGATTCTCCATTGACCTGTAAAGTAGCTATATCTGACATTTTCTTATCTGTATTTAATTATTGATGTAAGTTACAAAGATACCTATTTTCCACAGATTTTAAAAGTGGATGCCCTAGTATTTTACTTGCCAAAAAAGAGAAGATCTTCATTAAAAAGCATAAAAAAACCTCCTAAAAAATTAAGAGGTCTTATTATAGTTACAAACAAACTTATGCGTTTATTTTAAAGGCTTTTTCTTTTGGGTAATAGGCCACATCTGCCAATTCTTCTTCGATACGTAGCAATTGATTGTATTTTGCCATTCTATCTGAACGAGAAGCAGAACCAGTTTTAATCTGCCCTGTATTCAATGCCACTGCTAAATCTGCAATAGTGTTGTCTTCTGTTTCACCTGACCTATGAGACATTACGGATGTGTACCCTGCATTGTGCGCCATATTTACAGCGGCAATGGTTTCGGTTAAGGTTCCTATTTGATTTACTTTAATTAAGATTGAATTGGCAATGCTATTTTCTATACCTCTTGAAAGGCGCTCTACATTGGTTACAAACAAATCGTCACCAACTAACTGTACTTTATCTCCAATTTTGTCTGTTAAATATTTCCATCCCTCCCAATCGTTTTCATCCATTCCATCTTCAATAGAAATAATCGGATATTTCTCTGCCAATTCAGCAAGGTAATCTGCTTGTTCTTCTGAAGTTCTTATAAGACCTGTATCTCCTTCAAATTTGGCATAATTGTATTTTCCGTCCACATAAAATTCTGCAGCAGCACAATCTAGTGCTAACATCACTTCACTTCCTGCTTTATATCCTGCTTTTTCGATGGCCAATAACACGGTGTCTAAAGCGTCTTCTGTTCCATTAAAAGTGGGTGCAAAACCACCTTCATCTCCTACTGCAGTGCTTAAGTTACGATCGTGTAAAATACTTTTTAAGTGGTGAAAAATTTCACTTCCTATTTGCATTGCATGTGTAAAGTTTTTAGCGCCTACGGGCATCACCATAAATTCTTGAAATGCAATTGGGGCATCAGAATGCGAACCTCCATTTACAATATTCATCATTGGTACTGGCAATGTATTTGCTGATACGCCTCCAATATATCGGTATAAAGGCATTCCTAATTCATTGGCTGCTGCTTTTGCAACTGCTAAAGAAACTCCTAAAATAGCATTGGCTCCTAAGGTTGCTTTGTTTGGAGTACCATCTAAATCAATCATAATTTGATCAATTGTATTTTGTTCAAATACCGAAGTTCCTAATAATTCTTGAGCAATGATTCTGTTTACGTTTTCAACTGCTTTTAAAACACCTTTTCCCATATAAGTGCTTCCACCGTCTCTTAACTCAACGGCTTCATGTTCTCCTGTTGAGGCTCCTGATGGAACTGCAGCTCTTCCTAAAACTCCGTTTTCTGTAACCACATCTACTTCTACTGTAGGGTTTCCTCTTGAATCGAAAATTTGACGTGCGTGAATGTTAATTATAATGCTCATTTTTTTATTTATGTTATATGACCTCTTTTTTTATAGAAAATTCTAATTGTTTTTCGCTGCTAAATTACAAAACGAAGCATGTTAAATCAACTTCTAAATGGATAGTTACGAAAACGATTTCAAAAAACAGGGTTATTTTACCTTCTTAATATTCTCTATAAACTGATCGAATAAGTATTCTGCATCATGTGGTCCTGGACTTGCTTCTGGATGGTATTGTACTGAAAAACAATTTTTATCTTTCAACTGTATGCCTGCAACTGTATGATCATTCAAATGCACATGTGTAATTTCTACCGCTGAATGTGCTTCTGCTTCTTCTCTATTGATTGCAAAACCATGATTCTGAGAGGTAATTTCTCCTTTTCCTGTTACTAAGTTTTTCACTGGATGGTTAATTCCTCTATGTCCATTGTGCATTTTGTAGGTAGAGATTCCATTGGCCAATGCAATTACTTGATGTCCTAAACAAATACCAAATAAAGGCAAATCTCTTTTAATAATTTCTTTGGCTGCATCTTGGGCTTCTACTAAAGGTTCTGGGTCTCCAGGTCCGTTAGAAATGAAATATCCGTCTGGATTCCAAGCTGCCAATTCTTCAAATTTGGCATTGTATGGAAAAACTTTGATGTATGCATCTCTCTTTGCTAAATTTCGTAGGATATTTTTTTTGATTCCAATATCCAATGCTGCAATTTTATAGGTTGCTTTTTCATCACCAACAAAATAAGGTTTTTGGGTAGAGACCTTTGATGCCAATTCTAAACCATTCATATTTGGAATTGCTAGCAATTTCTTTTTCAATGCTTCCATATCATCAACCTCTGTAGAAATAACTGCATTCATAGCGCCGTTATCTCTAATATAAGAAACCAAGGCTCTTGTATCAACATCAGAAACAGCCACTAAATTATGCTTTGTAAACCAATCTTTTAAGCTTCCTTCAGAGTTTTCTCTAGAATGTGTAAAACTAAAGTTTCTACAAATTAGCCCTGCAATTTTAATTCCTTCAGACTCTATTTCATTTGCATTGACCCCATAATTACCAATATGTGCATTGGTTGCAACCATTAATTGTCCAAAATATGAGGGATCTGTAAAAATTTCTTGATACCCTGTCATTCCTGTATTGAAACAGATCTCTCCTGTTGATGTACCTTCTATACCAATAGACTTTCCGTGAAAAACAGTTCCGTCTGCTAATAAAATGATGGCTTTTTTGTGTTGTTGGTAGTTCATTTTTTTAAGTATGTCTTCGTATTTGTATTGGATGCAATATTTTTACAAAAGTACTAAATATCTCCTTTTTATCAGGAGAAAAAAATCTATAAAAAAAGGGATAAACTAACATGTTTATCCCTTTTGATATGATTGTATTCACTATTCATATTATTCTTCTGAAGTTTCAGAAGTTTCTGATGCTTCTGGAGCTTCAGTGGCTGCAACATCTGCTACAGCTTCAGTGGCTTTCTTTCTTCCTCTACGAGTAGTTTTCTTCGCTTTTTTACCATTAGGGTTGTAAATTTCGTTGTAATCAACTAATTCTACCATTGCCATAGGAGCGTTATCTCCTTGACGATTTCCTAATTTGATGATACGAATATATCCTCCTGGTCTGTCAGCAACTTTTACAGAAATTTCTTTAAATAATTCTGTTACTGCAAACTTATCTCTAAGGTAACTAAATACAACACGACGATTGTGAGTGGTATCGTTTTTAGATTTTGTAATTAAAGGTTCTACAAATTTACGTAAAGCTTTCGCTTTTGCTTCTGTAGTGTTAATACGTTTGTGTTCTATTAAAGAACAAGACATATTTGCTAACATCGCTTTTCTATGCGCTGTTTTTCTTCCTAAATGGTTAAATTTCTTTCCGTGTCTCATGACCTTTGTTTTATACTCTCATCTTGCTCAACCTTTTTTAGGGAGCAAAATATGAAAAGTTAATCTCTATCTAATTTGTATTTACTTAAATCCATTCCGAAATTTAATCCTTTAACATTTACTAATTCTTCTAGTTCTGTTAATGATTTTTTACCGAAGTTACGGAACTTCATCAAGTCGTTTTTATTAAAAGATACTAAGTCTCCTAATGTATCTACTTCTGCTGCTTTTAAACAGTTTAAAGCTCTTACTGATAAATCCATGTCTACCAATTTAGTCTTTAATAACTGACGCATGTGCAATGATTCTTCATCATATGTTTCAGTTTGTGCAATTTCATCTGCCTCTAAGGTAATTCTCTCATCTGAGAACAACATAAAGTGGTGAATCAAAATTCTTGCAGCATCTGTCAAAGCGTCTTTAGGATCAATAGAACCATCTGTTTCGATATCGAAAATTAATTTTTCGTAATCTGTTTTTTGTTCAACACGAAAGTTTTCAATTGCGTATTTAACATTCTTAATTGGAGTATAAATAGAATCTGTAAAAATAGTTCCTAAAGGTGCACTTGATGTTTTGTTTTCTTCTGCAGGTACAAATCCTCTACCTTTTTCTATGGCGATTTCCATGTTTAATTTCACAGACTTATCCATATTACAGATTACTAAATCTGGATTTAAAACCTGAAAACCAGAAATATACTTCTGTAAATCACCAGCTGTTAATTGATCTTGTCCTGAAGTAGCAACAGAAACTGTTTCTCTATCTGACTCTTCAATTTGTTTCTTAAAACGAACTTGTTTAAGATTAAGAATAATTTCAGTTACATCTTCAACAATACCTTTAATTGTTGAAAATTCATGTTCTACACCATCAACTCTTAATGAAGTAATAGCATATCCTTCTAAGGAAGATAATAATACTCTTCTTAAAGCATTTCCTACAGTTAAACCAAAACCTTGTTCTAATGGTCTAAACTCAAATCTACCAGAAAAGTCTGTAGATTCTATCATTATTACCTTATCGGGTTTTTGAAAATTTAAAATTGCCATATGTTTTTCTTCGTTTTAATTGTTAGTTGGTTGCGCGGTTTGTAAGCGTGAAGAATTGCAAACATTCCCTTTGGCCAAATACCAATGTGATTAATTTATTATTTAGAATATAATTCTACGATTAATTGCTCTTTAATATTTTCTGGTATTTGTAGTCTCGCTGGAGTTTTTACAAAAGTTCCTTCTTTTTTATCAGAATTCCAACTTAACCATTCATAGACAGCACTACTAGATGCCAAGGAATTTTCTATAGCTAATAAAGATTTTGATTTCTCTCTAACTGCAACTACATCACCTTCTTTTAAAGAATATGAAGGTATATTTACGATCTCACCATTTACTGTTATGTGTCTGTGAGAAACTAATTGGCGAGCTCCTCTTCTAGACTTGGCGATACCAAAACGGTATACAACGTTATCTAAACGAGCTTCACACAATTGCAATAAAACCTCTCCTGTAATTCCTTTAGAGGAAGATGCTTTTTTAAATAAATTACTGAACTGACGCTCTAATATTCCATAAGAATATTTAGCTTTTTGCTTTTCCATCAACTGGACAGCGTATTCAGATTTCTTACCTCTTCTTTTAGCATTTCCATGCTGTCCTGGAGGATAATTCCTTTTTTCGAAGCTCTTGTCTGCTCCAAATATTGCTTCGCCAAATTTACGAGCAATTTTAGTTTTTGGTCCTGTATATCTTGCCATTTCTGTTTTTGTTACAATAGGGATTATGAATTAAGGCTTAATCCTTCGATAATCTGTTTCCTATATATTAAAAAATTTAATTATACTCGTCTTCTTTTTGGTTTACGACAACCATGGTGAGGAATAGGAGTAACATCAATAATTTCAGTTACTTCAATTCCTGAATTGTGAATGGCTCTAATGGCAGATTCTATACCATTTCCGGGTCCTTTCACATATACTTTTACTTTACGTAAACCAGCTTCATGAGCTACTTTAGAGCAATCTTCTGCGGCTAATTGAGCTGCATAAGGTGTATTCTTTTTAGAACCTCTAAATCCCATTTTCCCAGCTGATGACCATGAAATAACATCACCTTTCTTATTTGTCAAAGAAATAATAATATTATTAAAAGATGCTGTAACATGAGCTTCTCCGATAGACTCGATAATTACTTTACGTTTTTTTGAACTTGTTTTTGCCATAATAATTTGGTGTTTAGCTTTAGTGCTCTAGTAAATTGTGTTTAGTACACGGCACACTAGTTAATTAAAGCTATTTGTAACTTATTTTTTCTTGTTAGCTACTGTTTTTCTCTTACCTTTTCTTGTTCTAGAGTTGTTTTTAGTTCTCTGACCTCTTAAAGGAAGACCTACTCTATGACGAATACCTCTCTGACATCCAATATCCATTAGACGTTTGATACTTAACTGTACCTCAGAACGTAATTCACCTTCTATAGTAAAAGTTCCAACTTGTTCTCTGATTGCAGCGATCTGATCATCAGTCCAATCTTGAACTTTAATACTCTCGTCTACTTTTGCGTTTGCTAAAACTTCTTTAGCTCTACTGTTTCCAATACCAAAGATGTAAGTTAAAGCAATAACTCCTCTTTTATTCTTTGGAATGTCTATACCTGCTATTCTTGCCATTACCCTTGTCTTTGTTTAAATCTAGGATTTTGTTTATTAATTACATATAATCTGCCTT
>JAQWOR010000042.1 GCA_029245785.1 Polaribacter sp. | reverse complement strand
AAGAAAGAGTTAGAAGAATTTATCCGACGTTTTTCTGCAAATATGGCAAAGTCAAAACAGGCAACCAGTCGTAAAAAAATGATTGACAAATTAAATGTTGATGAGATCAAGCCATCAAGTAGACGTTACCCTGCAATTATTTTTAAAAGCGAAAGAGAAGCAGGAGATCAGATTTTAAACATCGAAGGATTGTCTAAGTCTTTTGAAGGTGAGTCGTTGTTCAATGATATTCATATCAACTTAAATAAAGGAGACAAAGTTGCTATTATTTCTAAAAACTCGAGAGCTGTTACTGCTTTTTATCAAATTATTAATGGAAACGAAAAAGCAGATGCTGGAGAATACAATTGGGGGGTTACGACCAATCAATCTTATTTACCTCTTGAAAATGCTGAATTTTTTCAAAATTCAGAGTTAGATTTGGTAGATTGGTTGCGTCAATACGCAAAGACAGAAGAAGAAAGAGAAGAGGTTTTTTTAAGGGGCTTTTTAGGGAAAATGATCTTTAGTGGAGAAGAGGCTTTAAAAAAATGTAATGTCTTATCTGGAGGAGAAAAGGTGCGTTGTATGTTGTCTCGAATGATGATGACAAGAGCAAATATTTTACAGTTAGACGAACCAACAAATCACTTAGATCTAGAATCAATTCAAGCATTGAATAATTCGTTGATTAATTTTAAAGGTACAGTACTGTTTTCTACACATGATCATGAATTTGCGCAAACGGTAGCAAATAGAGTTATAGAAATTACACCGAAAGGAGCCATTGATAGATATGCTACTTTTGATGAGTATATCAATGATCCTAAGCTAAAAGAATTGCGCACTAAAATGTATGCATAACAATAAAAAAGGAAGCTAATTAGCTTCCTTTTTTATTGTTATTTTTTTTGAATTGGACTAATTATTTTTACATCACTAAAAGAAATGGCTCCGCGTACAACTCCATCAATTGTGGTTTTTAAAGCTTCTACCAATTGCATTTTTAATTGCGATTTATGGTACAGTAAGCTCACCTCTCTAGCGGGCTGTGGTGTGGTAAATTCTCGTAAATGCTTGGCGTCATTCTCGTTCAAATCTAAGGTATGTAAATAAGGAAGTAATGTCATTCCTAAGCCTTCTTTGGTAAGTTTTACTAAGGTGTCAAAACTGCCACTTTGTAATTGAAATCTTCTGGTAGAATCATTTATGTAGCTTCTACATAGGTTTAAAACACTGTCTTTAAAGCAATGCCCATCTTCCAGTAATAAAATATCGTCTACTTCTAAATCATCTACTTCAATTTTTTTGGTACTGTACAATCGGTGATCTCTAGGAATTAGTCCTACAAAAGGCTCATAATACAATGGGCGTTCTTTGATTGCTTCATTTTCTAAAGGAGTTGCCGCAATGGCGGCATCGATATATCCGTCGGTTAATTTTCTAATAATTTCTTCGGTAGTCAATTCTTCAATAATCAACGTTACTTTTGGATACTTTTTTGTAAAATTGTTTAAAAACATAGGCAATAGGGTAGGCATAATTGTTGGAATGATTCCCAACTTAAATTCGCCACCAATATATCCCTTTTGTTGGTGTACAATGTCTGTAATTCGATTGCTTTCATCAACAATAATTTTAGCCTGTTCTACTATTTTTTTTCCAATCTCAGTCAACTCAATTGGTTTTGTTGATCGGTTAAAAATTTTTGCATCTAACTCGTCTTCTAATTTTTGAATTTGCATACTCAATGTTGGTTGAGTAACAAAGCTGTGCTCTGCAGCAATTGTAAAGTTTTGGTGTTCTGCTACAGACAAAACGTATTTTAATTGTGTGATGGTCATTGGTATAAATATATTTGATAAATATATTAAAACAATCAATTATATCTATAATTTTTTCGTTAAAATGTGTGATTAAGCTTGAAAAAGATATCTAGATTTTTGCTTATTAAGTTACTACTAAACTGCATACTGAAGATGGAATCAATTCCAAAATTCTCGTTTTTTATTCAATGCTTCTTCTTGTTTAGCATATTCTTTTGCCGAAATTACTTTTAAGAATGAAGGGTGTTGTTCAATAGAAAACTCAATTTTACTAACAATATCAGCAACAGATTCATTTTCATAATCGATCTCTAATGGTTCTTTGATCACCATTGTTTGTAGTACATTTCGTTTTTTAATAGCCAATCCTTTTTTGTCAAAAGAGCGTCTAAACCCATCAATAACAATAGGTACAACAACAGGTTTGTAGGTTCTGATGATATGAGCAGTTCCTCTTCGAATAGGTTTGAAAGGGGTTGTAGTTCCTTGTGGAAATGTAATTACCCATCCATCATTTAGGGCCTTTCCAATATTAGAAATATCAGAATTTTTTACTTGCCTGTTCACATCTTTTCCTTTGTTTCTCCAAGTTCTATCTTAGAAACAGATCCTCCATATGCCATGATTTTAGGTAAAATCCCTGATCGCATGGTTTCTCCAGCAGCTACATAGTAAATGTTTAGTTTAGGGTTCCAGATATAACCAATATTTTTAATGTTATTATCTCTTCCTTTAAGGGCCGCATTGAATACATGAAACATAGCAGTTACATCAGCAAAATACGTTTGGTGGTTAGAAATAAATAACACATTATTGTCTGGTAAGTTTCTAAGAATTTCAGACCCTGTAATTTTTAATTCATTGAATCTTCGGTATCTACCATGAGAAATTACTGCAAAAAGTTGAATGATTAATCTTTTTACAAATAGAATATGACCAAAAGGATTTCTTTTGAATAAAGGCATTAAGTTGGAGGTTTTAAAGTTTAGTTGGCGGCTAATTTACAAAAGAATAGTACAATAGACTATTTTAATAATTCTTTAATTTCGTTCAGCATCATTGCGGTGGCTCCCCAAACAATATAACCATTTAATTGAAAGCACGGTACATCGATATTCTTAGCATAGGACGTTGTGATGTTTATGGACGTAATATTGCTGTCATCGAGTAAGTCATTCAGTAAAATTTCTATGGTTGTATCCACTTCATTATTAATTTTAAATTTGGGTTGCCTGTTTGCATGCCCTATAAATGGTGTTGCTAAAAAATTACTTGGAGGAATGTATACATCGGTAAGTTCTCTGATAATTGTAACACTGTGTTGTAGAACGCCAACTTCTTCAGAGGTTTCTCTTAGAGCAGTTGCTGCTAGGTTTTTATCAGCAACCTCTACTTTTCCGCCTGGAAAACTAATTTGAGCAGAATGTGTACCATTATAACTTGCTCGTTGTGTGAGTAAAAAACAGGTTTCGTTTTTTTTATTTGGATAAAACAATGCCAAAACTGCTGCTTTCTTCGGATTTTTTGCTTTAATTTTTTCAGCACTGTATTGCAATCTCATTTTTGGAGCCAATTGAAATTGAGCATCTAGTCCGCCAAGCTTTGTGCTTTTAAGCTGTGCTATTTTTGATAAAAAAAGGTCGAAATCCATAGAAACCTGTATATTAGACAAATTTAAATAAAATTGAATAGAAATTTTAAACACATGAAAAAAATAGGAAAAGTATTGTTGGCTTGTGTCGCAATTTATTTATTGTTAATTATCAGTGTTCCTTCAGTTATTGATAAAATAAAAAATCCAACCGTTTTAAAACCCCCTTATAAGGTTTTAGATAGCGCTCAAAAAATATACAATTCATTGCCTTTTATTGCTGATATGCATTGTGATGCATTGCTTTGGAGTAGAGATTTGTTAGATAGAAAAGACTACGGTCATGTAGACATTCCTAGAATGTTAGAAGCCAATGTGAGTATTCAAGCATTTACGATTGTTACAAAATCGCCAAAGGGACAAAATTTTTCTGCCAATACCGGTGATAGTGATAATATTACCACCTTGATGATTGCGCAAGGACAGTCTGTAAAATCATGGAGTAGCTTGACAGAACGTGCGTTGATTCAAGCTAAAAATTTGCATAAATTCGAAAAAAAATCTAAAGGAAAGTTTAGGGTTATCAAGTCAAAAAGTGATTTAAAAAAGTATCTTGTAGATGCAGAATTATATTCAAACATTACCGCAGGATTTTTGGGCGTAGAAGGCGCACATGCATTGGATGGGAAGTTAGAGAACATAGCTGTTTTGTTTGATGCAGGTGTTCGAATGATGTCGCCAACTCATTTTTTTGATAATAAATTAGGCGGTTCTGCACATGGAGTTTCAAAAGCAGGTTTAACTGATTTTGGAAAAAAAGTAATAGAAGAAATGCAATCAAAAGATATGATTGTTGATGTAGCGCACGCATCTCCAAAAGTAATCGATGCTATTTTGGAAATGACCACAAAACCAATTGTAAGTTCGCATACTGGAGTGAAGGGAACCTGTGATAATGTTCGAAATTTATCAGACAAGCATATTAAAGGAATTGCACATTCAGGAGGTCTTATTTCTATTGCGATGTTCAAGCAAGCAGTTTGCGATACAGATGTAAAAGCAACTGCCATAGCCATAAAATATGTGATAGATCTTGTTGGCTCAGATTTTGTTGCTTTAGGATCAGATTTTGATGGTTCTGTAAATGCAAGTGTAGACATTACAGGTTTGCCATTAATTGTTGAAGAATTATTGAAGTTAGAAGTCTCTGAAATTGATATTCAAAAAGTTATGGGTAATAATGTAAAACGATTATTATTAGAAACCTTACCAGAATAGTAGGTAAGAAAAACTCAAGTTGTTGGAGTACTACTTTAAGAGTTTTCTTTAAAAAACCGGCCTAAACCCATTCTACTAAAAATTTTCTTTTCCATATTCCAGAAAAAGTTAAACTGCCCAAAAAACCAGCCTACAAAGGGTAAGGTAAGTTGGTAGACGGGGAAAATTAATAAAAATCGTAATGGAATATAAATCCAAAGACTCGTTGTTTCAGGGCTCAACCCAAAAAATAAGGTGATTGGTTTTGCTACCCAAACAGCAAAAGAACCATTTAAAGAAAATACAATAATAATGGCTAAAAATTCCCAATTACTTTTAAGTCCCCAGCGTTTTTTTAATTTTTCCATATTTTCTAATAAGCGGCAAAAGTACAACTTGAAAGTAGAATTCAAAAATTTCATTGCAAAGAAATTTAAAATAAAATTACATTTTTAGGGTTGATTTTTTTACCTTTCAAAATTATAAATTTAACTCGTATTTTAATGAAGAAACTTGCTTTACATTGGAAAATAATGATTGGAATGGTATTAGGACTATTCTTTGGCTTTTTACTATTGCAAATAGATGGAGGTAAAGCGTTTTCAGTAGAATGGATAAAGCCCATAGGTACCATTTTTGTAAAATTGTTAAAGCTGATTGCTATTCCGTTAATTTTGGCTTCGTTAATTAAAGGAATTAGCGATTTACAAGATATCTCTAAATTCAAACGCATTGGTATTCGTACCATTTCTACATATATTGTTACTACGGTATTTGCCATTAGTATTGGTTTGGTATTGGTAAATGTTTTTCAACCAGGTGAAGGAATTTCTGATGCCACTATTACAAAATTGACCAATACCTACGCAAACAATAGTAGTGTACAAGCCAAAATTACTGAAGCAACGGCACAACAAGCCAGTGGAAAATTACAGTTTTTAGTAGATATGGTGCCCGATAATGCTTTGAAAGCCATGAGCAATAATAAATTGATGCTACAAGTTATTTTCTTTGCTATCTTTTTAGGTATTTCCATGTTGCTGATTGGTGAAAAGCGTGCCAAACCACTCAAAGATTTTTTCGACTCATTAAATGATGTGGTCCTTAAAATGGTCGATTTAATTATGCTTACAGCACCTGTTGCCGTATTTGCTTTGTTGGCAAATGTAGTTGTGTCATCAGGAGATCCAGATTTGTTAATGGCCTTGATGAAGTATGCGGGCGTTGTTGTTTTAGGATTGCTATTGATGATTGTTTTTTATTGTGTAATTGTAGCAACAATGACAAAGAAAAACCCTTTTTGGTTCTTAAAAGAAATCAGTCCAGCACAGTTGTTGGCCTTTTCAACTAGTAGTAGCGCAGCAACCTTGCCAGTTACTATGGAGCGAGTTACAGAACACATTGGGGTAGAAGAAGAGGTGGCGAGTTTTGTACTGCCTGTTGGTGCAACCATTAATATGGA
>JAQWOR010000022.1 GCA_029245785.1 Polaribacter sp. | reverse complement strand
ATTTTTAAAGTTTTGCCATCTGAAAAAACACCGAATTTTGAATTGAATGGACAGTTCTTAAAAATAGATAATAAAGAAATTAAAGATTACACTGAAATATGGGGTGTAAACTTATTTGCTAAAGATATTAATGAATTTTTCAAAAAAGGGAATTTAGTAATGACTTTAGATGATGGAAAAGGAAAAGTAATCTATTATAGGCTTTTAGAAAAAATAAAATAACTACAGCCAACAACGTGTAAAATTAATTGCTAGTTTTAGCTCACTTGGGAAATTCCTTCGGAATTTCGCCGTTCGTGATTAATCTAGTAAATTAGTTGCTTAAAACACGCAACTAATCTTACACAAACACGTTGTGGGTAATTAAAACAAACGATAGGAAAATAAATAAACGAATATGAAACAAAGTAAATTTAGTGAGCATCAAATTATTAAAGCATTACAAGAACACGCCCAATGAAAAAAAGAGAGATACTGTTTCAAGGGGTACATTTGATAATTGTGTTCATTTTCTTGGCAGGAACGTCTTCGTGTGATGGACAAAAAAACAGCACTAATTCAGACGACATACTTAAAAAATCAAAAATAACCTCTTTTGATTCAAGTTTGGAAGATGTCGAATCAAACAACTCAAGCACTCTAAACTCATTTCAACTTCTAAATTTTGACAATCAGATAAGTGACGTTGTAAGAACTATATTTCAAGACAGCAAAGGAAATATATGGTTTGGAACTCAAAATGGAGCATTTAGACAAAACGGAAAAACATTAATTCACATTGACAATATTAAAAGTGAATTAGGCCGTGGTGTCACTATAAAAGAAATTACAGAAGACAAAGACGGCAGAATATGGTTTGGTCATACAGGTGGTATTAGTGTGTTTGATGGTGAATCAATCTCCAATTATTACAAGAGTGATGGACTTTTAAGCAATGACGTTTGGTGCATCTCTATTGATAAAAACAATCACCTTTGGATTGGCACAATAGATGGAGTTTGCAAATTTGACGGAAATCGTTTTACAACTTTTGAAATCCCTGAAGGAAAAATAGACACCACTCGCGGAGTTTCAAGTACCAAGATGATACACGACATTATGGAAGATAGTCACGGAAGGATGTGGTTTAGCACTAACGGAGGAGTTTATATAAAAGAGCATGATGTACTAAGCAATATTTCTGAAAAAGATGGACTCAAAACCAGTTTTGTGAATCAAGTAATAGAGGATAAAAATGGGAGTTTCTGGATCTCGACCTCAAAAGGGCTTTTTCATTATACTGATAAAACCCTTAAAAATATTACGGAAGGTATTACAGAAAATTTAAAAGGAACAGGTTCAATAATGCAAGACTCTAATGGAAATATTTGGTTCAATTCTAACTTGCGTGATATCTATTCTTTCAATGAAAAGGGTTTTTCTAAATATCGAATAACAGAAGCAAATCACGGACCTGCGCCTTTTCAAATATATGAAGATCAACAGAAACGGATTTGGTTTGTTGGATTTGGTGGCGCTTATCGTTATGAAAATGAAATCTTCATTAATATCACAAAAAATGGACCATTTTAAGAAACACGAGAATCACATTTTACAAAAAAGAACGAAACAATTACCTATTCTTCCATTAATTGATAATAGCGCCTTTCGAGAAGCAACTTAATTATTTAATTGGTAATTTTGAATTTGAATTCAAATTAAAACAATGAAAACAACAACATTTCTAACATTTGTAGGTGATCAATGCGGAAAGGCTCACGAAGCGATAAGTTTCTACACGTCTATCTTTCCAAATTCGGAAATTAAAAGCATCACAAAATACCTAGAAGGAGAAGCTGGAGGAACACCAGAGCTTATCAAATATGGAGTATTTACATTAAATGGTACTGAGTACATGGTTTCTGAAAGTAATTTTAATCACGCTTGGTCATTTACACCAGCGGTATCACTGTTCGTTGAATGTAACTCTGAAAATGAGATACAACCTTTATTCGAAAAACTTTCATCAAACGGAGGTCAGGTCATGGTTCCTCTTGACAACTACGATTCTGGGGATTACGGCTTTGGTAAAAAATTCGGATGGTGTGAAGATACATATGGTGTTTCATGGCAACTTAATCTTTCAGAATAAATTCGAAATCTAATTCCTCACCGTATATAGCAATATATATACTCTCGGAGCTAAATACTTTATATATTTGTCTTTTATTACATCCACAAAAAAGAATTTACCAACAATTGATTTCAGACCACACCTCTTCACAAGAAAATTTCTTTCAGGTTTTTAAAGAACCGATTGCAGCAATTCCATTGCCAAAACGATTTACTTTTCCGTTTTATTATGAACCACATCCTCTTTGTCTATTAGCCGCAAAAGAACTGCAAGAGCACCTTCAAAACCAGAATGTTTGGGAGCATAATTTCGGACTTGTAAAATCCAAAAAAGGCTTGGTAATTGGCAAAATGTTTGGAGTTTTAATTGTACAAAACAAACAAGGTGAGATTGGTTATTTAGTAGCATTTTCGGGAAAATTAGCAGAAAAGAACACCCATGCTAAATTTGTACCTCCTGTTTTTGACATGCTTACAGAGGGTGGTTTTTTTCTAAACCAAGAAACCACATTGAATGCCATTAACAAACAACTAAGCACCTTAGAAAACAACTCAGCATTTATTGAGTTACAAAAGTTCTTAAAAGAAGAGTACCTACTTTACAATAAAGACATCTCTGAAAAAAAAGAAGCCCTAAAAACCGCGAAAGCAGCACGGAAAGCACGAAGAGAAAAAGAATACAAACTCTTGAGTGCTGATGCCTATGCTACTTTGATAGAAAGCCTAGGAAAAGAAAGCTTAGAAGGCAAGTACTTCTTTAACAATGTGACTAGATATTGGACGTATCGACTGAATGCAACCAAAGAAAAAATTGCAGTATTTACTGAAAAAATCAAGCTGTTAAAAGAAGAAAGAAGCGCAAAGTCTGCCGCCTTACAACAGTTATTATTTGATCAATACCAATTTTTAAATCAACAAGGAAGCCTTAAGGGGTTGTCTGAAATATTTAAGGAAACTGCCTTACAAAAACCTCCTGCAGGCGCTGGTGAGTGTGCGGCTCCAAAATTGTTGCAGTATGCTTTTAAACAGCAATTAAAGCCCTTGGCAATGGCAGAATTTTGGTGGGGAGAATCGCCCAATACAGAAATTAGAAAACACCAACAATTTTATCCTGCTTGTCAAGGAAAATGCAAACCTATTTTAGGACATATGTTAGCGGGGATTACCATGGATACAAATCCGATGTTGACAAATCCTGCAATTGGAAAAGAACTCACAATTATCTATGAGGATGAGGCACTTGCTGTGATTCACAAGCCTGCTGAATTTTTATCTGTCCCAGGAAAAAACATTCAAGATTCTGTTTTTTTACGAATGAAACAACGTTATCCAAAAGCAACAGGCCCACTAATTGTACACCGATTAGACATGTCTACTTCTGGAATTATGCTTATTGCAAAAACAATATCAGCCAACAAAATACTGCAACGTCAATTTATAGAACGAACAGTAAAGAAGCGTTATGTTGCACTATTAGACGGGCTTTTAAAAGAAAACGAAGGAAGCATCAACCTACCTTTACGAGTAGACATTAATGATAGACCTCGACAATTGGTTTGCCATGAGCATGGAAAACCCGCTGAAACCACATGGAAAGTAATAGAGCGTAAGAACTCCCAAACAAAGGTTCATTTTTTTCCTTTAACAGGAAGAACCCATCAGTTACGAGTACATGCTTCTCATTTGCTTGGGCTAAACACTCCAATTGTTGGAGATGATTTGTATGGAAAAAAAGCAACTCGACTATATCTACATGCCGAACTTATTGAGTTCACACACCCAACAAGCAACAAGACAATGAGTTTTCAAATAGCTGCCGAATTTTAAAACGTGTCGATGTTTTTATTTTTCTCTGATTAAAGAAAAACTACTTCACAAACCGATAGGTCAATTTAATTAAAAAAGTATCGTCTGGATCTTTATCAAAGATTTGGTTTTGTATTGATCTTGACAAGGATTCGTTTGGATTTCCACTTCCTACAACTCCTCTAGACCAAACTAAAAACACTTCTGACCCTGGAATGTATTCCCAACGGATTACCATATTTGATCTAAACTGTATAAAAGAAAAATCTGGTTTTCCGAAAGCATAATCTGTTGTTGCATCTACGTTTTCATCTACTAAAAACACACCATTCTCTTCTTTTATTTGATTATCATTGTACCAAGTTACTCGATCGTTTAAATTTTTTGCTGTCGCATTTGTTACATAATTAAAATTAGAATATCTGCCTCTTGTAATAAATGGAGATCCATAAAACTGCATAGATAAATTGGGGCTAAAACTATAATTAACTCGTACAGAAGTACTCCATGTTTGCTGGTCTATTTCTCCTAAAACATATCGTGGTATTGCTTCAAAATCTTGCTGAGTTACATACTGTGTTCTGTTAGGGCTTTGATTAAAAGTGGTTTCGAGAGAAAAATTCAAGGCATTTGTTGGCTGGTACGAAAATCGCAACACGTAGCGCTTGAACGAGAAATTATTTTGCTTTGCAGCGCTATTTACATGGCCTAAGGTAAAATTAAATTTTTTACTTCGATCTGATCCAAAAAATAAGAACGCAAAGTTTTCATCAGAAAACCTCCATCGAGGTCCTCCTCGTAAAAAGGTATTGATAAAAACTCTTGGTTTGTACCCAAACCCAGCTTCTGTCCACCAATTATTTTTCCAATTCACAAAAAACTGTCCTTCCAATTTGAAACGATTGTAATTTCCATCAAAATCATACGTGGTAGATTGTTCTAATCGAATATTTGCACCTCTAAAGAGTTTGGTTGGTTTTAAAAATTGATACTTCACATATACATCTTGAATGATTTCATCAGCTTGTCTTAAAAACCCGATGTCATTCAATTCTAATTCTGGTGAGCGCCAAATAAAGTTTCCGCCAAATCGCCAATTTCCACCTCCAGATTTACCTGCAGATATTCTACCTCCCGAACCGGTTAATGAAGTTCTTTCAGGATCTACATTTACATGACCCGCATCAGCTCTTTGAAACAAATGTGTTAATGAGCGCTGTGTGTTTTCTATCGCTTCTTTGCTTCCGGTTATGGTACTAAACACCACATTTCCTTCTACAAAATAAGTTCTTTTCTTCCAGTTATGTCTAAAATCAAATCCGCCCGTATAAGCTGCTTTGTGCAAAGTGTTAAATGCGCCATTTAAATTGCGATTGGTGGCAGTAAAAATACCTCCTATATATGAATTTTTATTGTTAAAATCTTTTTGAGCTCTTGCAACAAGGTAATTTGTAAGCGGCTCAACAATTTCTTCCCTTTGATCGCCATTGCCCTTGATTGTTGCAAACTCTTTAGACGTAACACTCTCTAACAAACCAATTGACCAACCGTTTTTTGTTTTTCCAGAAAACTTCGCCGCCCCTAAAATAGTGGTATTTATGGGGAAATCTGCATATTCTCCAGCAGCCAAACTAGCTCTTCCGTGCGGTCCTCTTCCAATTCTTCTACTATAAAACAGGTTGTCTTGATTGTTTCCAAATCGATAATCAAAAATATTTTTATTTTCTACAAAAAAAGGGCGCTTTTCTTCTAAAAATATTTGAAATCCATCCAACGAAAAACTCCCTGGATCTGCTTCTACTTGGCCAAAATCTGGGTTGACTGTTAAGTCTAATGTTAAATCATTGGTAATTCCTATTTTAGCATCCACACCTCCATTTAATTTAAAATCAGTTCCATCTCTAAAAGGATTGCCTGTTTCTTTTGGATAAGTATCGTATTGCAGTACTGTAAAAGGCTGAATCTCTAATTGCTTTTGTGGTTTTAAGTTTTTTAACCCATGTAGCTCTCCTGATTCACTAATAAATCCAGCAGCATCAGCAGGAATTCTATTCCACACAGAGCGTTCGTTATTTCTAAAAATGTTCCGCACCACATTTAAGCCCCAAATTTGCTCTTTTGCATTTCCAAAACGAAGCTGGCTGAATGGAATTTTCATTTCTGTAGTCCATCCTTTATCATCAACAACTGCTTTTGTAAACCAAACCGGATTCCAACTATCATCTATATTATCGCCATTATCTGTTGCTATCTCATCACCTTTAACTCCCGCCGCAGTTACTGTAAAAACAAAAGCCGTCCGTTGATCATAATAACTATCAATTACAAAATTGACCCGATCGCCTGCAAAGCCATCTCTTCTAGACAATCGCTTTTCAATTTTAGAGGGCTCTGCATCAAAAGAGCGAATGGCTACATACAAATAGTTGGCATCATAAAGTACTTTAAATTGTGTTTGGTATGAAGGTGCTGTGTTTTCATCTGGCTCATTTTCTATAAAATCACCACCCCAAGAAACGGTGTTCCAAATTTCATCATCAATAGCACCATCTATAACAGGAGAAGACTTTAAGTTTTCAACCATTTTTGTTGTGTATGTTTTTTTTATGGTTGGTGTTGTTATTTCTTGGCCATAACTATATGGAAACAAGAAGAAGGCTATTAAAGCAGCTGCAAGTTGATGTATTTTCATTTCTTAGATAATTTCGGTCGTTTCTTTTTTTTTTAAGAGTTATTTCTTAGAATAAAGACGCTTCTTTTTTATAAATGTTACAAACATCAAAACTAATACACTAGCCTCTTAATTATTTGTTAATTCTTTAAGACATCTCTTTAACAATCAATCCTTAAAATAAGTCCATTCCCTATTTGCCGGTTTGATATTTAGTTGTATCTTTGCAGACCTTTTTTAAGGAAAAATTCATTTATTAATTGACAAAAACTAATCGTGTATGAACACATTAAGTTACAAAACAGTATCAGCAAACAAAAATACCACAAATAAAGAGTGGTTGGTTGTTGATGCGGACGGACAAACTTTGGGTCGTCTTGCTTCTAAAATAGCGATATTAATTAGAGGTAAACACAAGACAAATTATACTCCTCACGTAGATTGTGGAGATAATGTTGTTGTAATTAACGCAGAGAAAATTGTATTAACTGGAAAAAAGTGGACAGAGAAATCTTACATCCGTCACACAGGATATCCAGGAGGTCAAAGATCACTTACTGCAACAGAAATGTTTGAGAAAGACCCAACAAGGTTAATCGAAAAAGCAGTAAAAGGAATGTTACCTAAAAACAAATTGGGTAGCGCACTTTTTAGAAATTTATATGTATATGCTGGAGGTGAGCACCAACAAACTGCTCAAAACCCAAAAGCTATTAACCTTAACGAGATTAATTAATGGATACTGTACACAAAATAGGTAGAAGAAAAACAGCTGTTGCTCGTATTTATCTTACAGGAGGTAAAGGTAACATTACAATCAACAAAAGAGCGTTTGAAAATTATTTCACAACTCCAACATTACGATACAAAGTACAACAACCGCTTCAATTAACAGACAACTTAGCATCTTATGATATTAAAGTAACTGTTTTTGGAGGTGGAGTTACTGGTCAAGCAGAAGCAATTCGTTTAGCAATTACTAGAGCTTTAGTATCTATCAATGAAGAACACAGATTGATTTTAAAACCTGAAGGATTATTAACAAGAGATCCAAGAATGGTAGAAAGAAAGAAATTTGGTCAGAAAAAAGCACGTAAAAAATTCCAATTCTCTAAACGTTAATACTGGGTTTTTTCAGTATCTGTTGAGGTATTTATTCAACAGGCAACAACTAGTAGAATTGTTAATTTATAAATTAAAAATAACAGTTTAGCATCTAAATAGGTAAGACTCGTAACAGACTACTTGCCTATTGCTACATTAAAAGAAAGTAAACAAAATGGCAAACATTGACATTAAAGAATTATTAGACAACGGTGTACACTTTGGTCACCTAACTAGAAAGTGGAACCCAAATATGGCTCCATACATTTATACAGAACGTAACGGTGTTCACATCATCGATTTGTATAAAACTGTTGCAAAAATAGAAGAATCTGCTGCTGCTTTAGAAAAAATAGCAAACTCTGGCAGAAAGATTTTATTTGTTGCTACTAAAAAACAAGCAAAAGACATTGTTGCTGAAAAAGCAACAGCTATTAACATGCCTTTTATTACAGAAAGATGGCCTGGCGGAATGCTAACCAACTTTGTAACTATCAGAAAAGCGGTTAAAAAAATGTCAGCTATTGACAGAATGAAGTTAGATGGATCTTTTGACGCATTGTCTAAAAGAGAGAAATTACAAATCAACCGTCAGAGAGAAAAGTTAGAAAAGAATTTAGGTTCTATTACTGACATGACTCGTTTACCTGGTGCAATATTTGTAGTTGACATAAAGAAAGAGCATATTGCTGTTGCTGAAGCTCAAAAATTAAACATTCCTATTTTTGCATTAGTAGATACAAATTCTGATCCAAGACCGATTGATTTTGTAATTCCTGCAAATGATGACGCTTCTAAATCTATCGAAAAGGTTTTAGGGTTTATTACTGATGCCATTGCAAATGGTTTAGCAGAAAGAAAAGCTGGCAAAGAAAAAGCAACTACAGAAGCTTCGAAAGCTGATAAAAAAGCCGAAAAGAAAGCTGAAGAGAAAACTGAAGTAAAGGCAGAAACTAAAGCTCCGAAAGCTGAAGCAAAAAAAGCAGCAAAAAAAGCAGCTCCTAAAGCAAAAGCTGAAGTAAAAGCTGAAGCCGAAACGGAAGCACCGAAAGCTGAAGCTAAAAAAACGGTAAAAAAAGCAGCTACAAAAGCCAAAGCTACAAAAGCTGAAGCAAAGCCAAAAGCAGCTACCAAAACAAAAACAGCTACTACTAAAGAAGCTAAATAATTAATGTATAATACGTAGATGTATTTCTGGTTTGCACAATCAAATCAGAAATATCTCTATACAAAATAATAAGTGACATGGTTAAAATAACCGCTGGAGACGTAAAAAATTTAAGAGAAGCAACTGGTGCTGGAATGATGGATTGTAAAAATGCATTGGTTGAAGCAGAAGGAAATTTCGACAAAGCAATTGAAGTTTTACGTAAAAAAGGTCAGAAAGTTGCCGCCAAAAGAGCAGACAGAGAGTCTACTGAAGGCCTTGCAATTACAAAAATTAATACCGAGAAAACAGTAGGCGTTGCCATCGTTTTGGCATGTGAAACTGATTTTGTTGGTAAAAATGATTCTTTTAAAGAATTAGCCACCCAATTTGTAGACATCGCAATAAACCACACCAACAAAGAGTCTTTCTTACAAGCAGACTTTAACGGAATGACTGTTGCCGATAAATTGGTTGAGCAAACTGGTGTGATTGGCGAAAAATTAGACATTACTGCATTCGAAAGAGTTGAAGCGGCCTACATAGGTTCTTATACTCATATTGGAAAAATTGCGGCAATTGTTGGATTGTCTGCTGCTGTTGACAAAGCAGATGTGCTTACAAAAGACCTTGCTATGCAAGCTGCATCTATGGGCGCTACAACTTTGTCTTATAATGATTTCGACCCAAGTTTTGTTGCCTCTGAAACAGAAGCAAGAATTGCTGTTATTGAAAAAGACAATATTGAATTAGGTAGATTAGGAAAAACCCTTAAAAATGTACCTCAATTTATTTCAATGTCACAATTATCTGACGCTGTTATAGCAAGTGCTGAAGAAGCTGCCAAAGCAGAATTAAAAGCCGAAGGCAAACCTGAACAAATTTGGGATAGAATTCTTCCAGGGAAAATGGAACGTTTTATTTCAGACAACACAACCTTAGATCAAGAACAATGTTTGTTAGACCAAAAATTCATCAAAGATGAAAAACAACGTGTAGCAGATTATGTAAAGACCTATGGAGATGTCACTATAAGTAACTTTAAAAGAGTTACTCTAGGATAATCTCTTTAAAAAAACTCCGTTAAAAAACCATCCGAATTCGGATGGTTTTTTTAGTTAATAAGAATCCAAATATCAAGACTCTAGCTTCATTTGAATTTCTTATATTTGTAAAACTTTCAACAAAACTATGCAATACAAAAGAGTTCTTTTAAAATTAAGCGGAGAAGCATTGATGGGCGATAGAGCGTACGGAATTGACCCTAAACGCTTGTCAAAATACGCACAAGAAATAAAACAAGTTGTAAACAAAGGAATAGAAATTGCCATTGTAATTGGTGGTGGAAATATTTTCAGAGGTGTTGCTGGTGCCAGTAATGGAATGGATCGAGTTCAAGGAGACCACATGGGAATGCTTGCCACTTGTATTAATGGATTGGCGCTGCAAAGTGCTTTAGAAGCAGAAAATATCTACACCCGTTTACAAACTGCTATCGAGATCAAAGAAATTGCTGAACCTTATATTAAAAGACGTGCCATTCGTCATTTAGAAAAAGGAAGGGTTGTTATTTTTGGTGGAGGTACTGGAAACCCTTATTTTACAACAGATACCGCTGCAGTTTTAAGAGCCATTGAAATCAACGCAGACGCTATTTTAAAAGGAAAACGTGTAGATGGAATTTACAATTCTGATCCTGAAAAAAACAAAGACGCCAAAAAATTTGAAAACATTACCTTTAAAGAAGCCATTGCCAAAGACCTAAGAGTAATGGACATGACCGCTTTTACATTAAGCGAAGAAAATAAATTACCGATTATTGTTTTTGACATGAACAAGGAAGGAAACTTCATGAAATTAATTTCTGGAGAAAAAATCGGAACCATTGTAAACGACAAATAAATCAACGGCAAAAACATTTTATCTAATGAACGAAGAAATTGAATTTATTATAGACGCTTCTAAAGAGCAAATGCAAAATGCCATTAAGCATTTGATTAAAGAATTAAGAAACATTAGAGCCGGTAGAGCAACTCCTGCAATGTTAGCCGGAATTCAAGTTGATTATTATGGGGCCCAAACACCATTGAGTCAAATAGCAAACATCAATACTCCTGATGCAAGAACCATTACCGTTCAGCCTTGGGAAAAAAACATGTTGCAAGAAATTGAAAAAGCAATTATGATTGCCAACATTGGATTTAACCCCATGAACAATGGAGAAAACATTATTATCAATGTTCCTCCATTAACTGAAGAAAGACGTATTGGACTGGCTAAACAAGCAAAAGCAGAAGGCGAACACGCTAAAGTTGGTATTCGAAATGCGCGTAAAGAGGCAAATAACGACATCAAAAAAGTGGACATCTCTGACGACCTTAAAAAAAATTCGGAAGGAGATGTGCAAGTTCTAACAGACACTTTTGTAAAAGAAATAGAACAATTGCTTTCTGCCAAAGAAAAAGAAATAATGACGGTGTAAAAACCACCTTATTTATAAATTATAAAAAAAAGAGCGTTTTACAAACGCTCTTTTTTTATGAATAATTTATACCAAACATTTATTACATTTGTAAAAAAAATAGAATGAATTTCTGGACCAAAATTGCTGGATTAATCTTAAGAAATAGATACATTGTTCTTCTTTTAATTGCAGGGGTTACTGTTTTTTTATCCCTACAAATGAAGCACATGAAATTTTCATATACAGAGGCTAATTTATTGCCTGAAGATCATGAAGCAAATGTCCAATACAATCAATTTTTAAAAATTTTCGGAGAAGAAGGAAACTTAATTCTTCTTGGCGTAAAAGATTCCACATTATTTACACCTACAAAATTTAATGCCTGGAATCAATTAGCAAAGGCTTTTGACTCTATTGATGAAGTAGAATTTACAATTTCTATTGCTGATGTTCAACAACTGAAAAAAGACAGAAAGCAACGTAGATTTATCCTTGAACCTTTACTAAGCAAAACCCCTACAACAGAAAAAGAAGTTATAGCAATTAAAAAACAACTTTTTGAAAAATTGCCTTTTTATGACAACTTACTGTACAATAAAGAAACTGGAACTGTACAAACTGCCATTTATATTAAAAAAAATATTGTAAACACCCCTGTTCGGAAAGATTTTGTTTACAACACCTTAATACCAATCATAAAACAATTTAAAAAAGACACAAATCTAAATGTCCGAGTTTCGGGAATGCCCTATATCAGAACTGTAAACTCTCAAAACATTGTCGATGAAATTGCGCTATTTGTTGTAGGCGCTCTGCTGGTAACAGCAGTTATCTTCTTCTTTTTCTTTCGCTCTTTTCGAGCTACATTTATTACCCTTTTAGTTGTTTTAATTGGTGTGGTTTGGGCCTTTGGGTTTATCGGTTTATTCGGTTTTGAAATTACCGTTTTAACAGCTTTAATCCCTCCATTAATTATTGTCATTGGCGTTCCGAACGCCGTTTTCTTAATTAACAAATACCAACAAGAAGTTAAAACACATGGCAATCAAGCAAAGTCTTTACAACGTGTAATTTCTAAAGTAGGGAATGCTACATTAATGACCAATATTACCACCGCTTCTGGCTTTGCAACCTTTATTTTTGTGAAGAGTCAATTACTCCGTGAATTTGGCGTTTTGGCTTCTATCAATATTATTAGCATCTTTATTTTGGCATTATTAATCATTCCTATTATCTATAGTTTTATGCCGCTTCCAAAGAAAAAGCACTTGAATCATTTAGAAAAAAAATGGATTGATAATGTGGTTAATTGGATGGAGCATATGGTGCGTAACAACCGTATTACGGTCTATATTACAACGGTAGTGATTATTATTTTAGGAATTGTTGGCATGTATCAAATTAAAGTTTCTGGAAGTTTGATTGAAGACATGCCTAAGAGCATGCAGTTTTATAAGGACATTAAATTTTTTGAAACAGAATTTGGCGGAATTATGCCGTTAGAAATTTTAATTGACACTAAAAAAGAAAAAGGTGTTATGAAATTAGCTACACTAAAAAAGATGGAAAAAATCAATGAAGCTATTGCTTCTTTTCCAGAACTTTCAAAACCCGTTTCTGTAACCAACTTGGTAAAATATAGCAAACAAGCCTTTTACAAAGGCAATCCAAAATACTACCAATTGCCCACATCGCAAGAGCAAGCCCATATTTTTTCATATACAAAAAACTCGACAAACAATGCTGACATGCTCAACAACTTTGTAGATTCAACGGGGCGTTATGCAAGAATCACTACCTTTATGAAAGATATTGGAACTGATAAAATGGAGCTGATTTTAGGTCGATTAAAAGCAGTGGTAGACAAAGAGTTTCCAGCAGAAAAATACACGGTTTCTTTTACCGGAAAAGCATTGGTTTTTATAAAAGGAACCAATTATTTAATTAACAATTTGGTCTTTTCATTGTCTTTAGCAATTTTACTCATCTCCTTATTTATGGCGTGGATGTTTCGCTCTTTTCAAATGATCTTAATATCATTACTTCCAAATATTTTACCACTATTATTAACTGCCGGACTGATGGGTTTCTTAGGAATTCCCATAAAACCTTCAACGATTTTAGTGTTTAGTATTGCCTTTGGAATTTCAGTAGATGACACCATTCACTTTTTAGCAAAATACCGGCAAGAGCTCCAATCTAATAATTGGAAAATCAGAAAATCAGTGTATAGTGCTTTGCGCGAAACTGGCGTGAGCATGTTCTACACTTCTATTGTATTGTTTTTTGGCTTTTTAGTCTTTACCATATCTAGCTTTGGAGGCACTATTGCTTTAGGAGGGCTGGTTTCAATAACCTTACTATTTGCAATGATTTCTAATCTAATTCTACTCCCTTCTTTGCTTATTAGCTTTGAACGTAAAATTGCAAACAAAAAAGTAATTAAAGAACCTACATTTAGGATTTTACCACCAAAGGAAGAAAAAACACAAGAAACTACTTAATCAATTACACATACATAAAACCACATCTTATACTGCTTTTATATACACCTGTTTTTAAAAAACTGACACTTCGTGTTTTTTCTGGATAAAAAGCTTCTTATCTTCTTTAGCTAGCATTGCTTAAGTAAGTGGAATAAAGTATCTTTGCTTTTTAACATCACAATCTTTTAAAATTGTGATTGAACAAGACGTTTTAAAAATTTATCAATAAAGAACCAATGAAAAGAAGTAGCGTAGTAGAAGTATTGCAATCAGACAAGTTTTTACAGGAGGTAATGATTAAAGGCTGGGTAAGAACCTTTCGCAGCAATCGTTTTATTGCTTTAAATGATGGTTCTACAATACACAATATTCAATGTGTCGTAGATTTTGAAAACACAAAAGAAGAACTCTTAAAAAGAATAACTACAGGAGCTGCAGTTAGCATTAAAGGAACCTTAACTGAAAGTCAAGGAAAAGGACAGTCTGTAGAAATTAAAGTAACTGACTTAGAGGTTTTGGGCGATTCAAATCCAGATGAATATCCTATTCAACCTAAAAAACATAGCTTAGAATTTTTGCGTGAAAATGCACATTTAAGAATTAGAACAAACACTTTTAGCGCCATTATGAGAGTGCGGTCAAGGCTTTCTTTTGCGGTTCATAAGTACTTCCAAGAAAATGGATTTAATTATGTAAACACCCCTATTGTAACAGGTTCTGATGCTGAAGGCGCAGGAGAAATGTTTGGGGTTTCTGTTTTTGAAAAAAACAAAGCACCCTTAAATGAAGATGGCACAATAGATTATTCACAAGATTTTTTCGGAAAAGAAACCAATTTAACAGTTTCTGGTCAGTTAGAAGCAGAGACCTATGCAATGGCATTAGGAAAAGTATACACTTTTGGCCCTACTTTTAGAGCAGAAAACTCAAATACAACACGCCATTTAGCAGAATTTTGGATGATTGAACCCGAGGTGGCTTTCAATGATTTAGATGCCAATATGGATTTGTCTGAAGACTTTATCAAAGCAGTTTTAACCGATGTATTAGAAAACTGTACTGAAGATTTGGCGTTCCTAGACCAACGTTTAACACAAGAAGAAAAGAGCAAACCACAAGCGCAACGAAGTGATATGAGCTTGCTAGAGAAACTTCATTTTGTGGTAGAAAACAATTTTAAACGCGTTAGCTATACAGAAGCCTTTGATATTTTAAGAAATTGTAAACCGAATAAAAAGAAAAAATTTCAATTCCCTATTCATCAATGGGGAGTAGATTTACAGTCTGAACACGAACGGTTTTTGGTAGAAAAACACTTTAAATGTCCTGTAATTTTATTTGATTATCCTGCAACTATCAAAGCATTTTACATGCGTTTGAATGAAGACGGAAAAACAGTAAGAGCAATGGATGTTTTATTTCCAGGAATTGGAGAAATTGTTGGTGGCTCTCAAAGAGAAGAACGTTTAGAGGTGTTACAAGAAAAAATGGCCGCCTTAGATATTGACGAAAAAGAACTATGGTGGTATCTAGACACTCGTAGATTTGGAACAGCAGTGCACTCTGGATTTGGACTAGGCTTTGAAAGGCTTGTACAATTTGCAACTGGAATGGGAAATATTAGAGATGTAATTCCGTTTCCTAGAAGCCCACAAAATGCAGAATTTTAAAATTCATACATGTTAAAACAAAGCTTACATTTTAAATTACTACAGAAATTATCTCCTCAACAAATTCAGTTGATGAAATTAATTCAGTTGCCTACACAAGCTTTTGAAGAACGTTTGAAACAAGAAATTGAAGAAAACCCTGCCTTAGATACTGGAAAAGAGGAAATTACTACTATTGAAGAATCATTATCTGATGAATATGATGATGCCGGTTCAGAAAAAATAGAAGTCGAAGACATCAATATTGACGAATATTTGAGTGATGATGAAACTCCAAGTTACAAAACACAAGTAAATAATTACGCTGCAGATGACGAAGAAAGAGACATTCCGTATGCCGCCGGAATTACTTTTCATCAATCTTTAAAAAATCAATTAAATACCTTTAGAATCAGCGAAGAAGAAAAAATTATTGCAGAATTCTTAGTAGGAAGTATTGATGACAATGGATATATTCGAAGAAATGTTTTGGACTTAGTGGACGACTTAGCGTTTACACAAAATATTTTTACTACTGAAAAAAAAGTGACAGAAATGCTCACTACTGTAGTTCAAAAACTTGACCCCATTGGCATTGGAAGTCGTGACTTAAAAGAATGTTTGATCATACAATTAAAAGCAAAAAAGGAACATAAAAACAAAACGCTAGCCATTGAAATATTACAAACTTCATTTGATCATTTTGCAAAAAAACATTACAAAAAGCTGATGGAGAAGTTTGATATTTCTGAAGAAGAGCTCAAAGATGTTATTGCGGAAATTGGAAAATTAAACCCAAAACCTGGAAGTTCTTATGCTGGAAACAATAAAATTGCAGAACAAATTGTTCCTGATTTTTCTATTCAAATACTCAACGGAAAATTAGACATTACTTTAAACTCAAGAAACGCACCAGAACTACATGTTTCTAGAACGTATAATAATATGTTAAGAGGCTATCAAGAATCTAAAGAGAAAACAAAATCCCAAAAAGATGCCGTGCAGTTCATCAAGCAAAAATTAGATGCTGCCAAATGGTTCATTGACGCTATCAAACAGCGACAACAAACTTTGTTGATTACAATGAATTCAATCATGCAATATCAATATGATTATTTTTTAACAGGAGACGAGCGAAAGTTAAAACCGATGATTTTAAAAGATATTGCAGAGCAAATAAACATGGATATTTCTACGGTTTCTAGGGTTGCAAACAGCAAATATGTTTCTACCCCTTACGGTACAAAATTGATCAAAGAGTTCTTTTCTGAATCAATGAAAAATGATCAAGGTGAAGATATTTCTACACGAGAAATTAAAAAAATACTGCAAACCATCATTGGCGAAGAAAGCAAAAAAAAACCACTCACCGATGACAAACTCGTTGCCGTTTTAAAAGAGAAGGGCTATCCTATTGCTCGAAGAACTATTGCAAAGTATAGAGAACAGTTGAATATTCCTGTAGCGAGGTTACGTAAAGAAATTTAATGCTAAGGTTTTATAAACTCATCTCTACTTTATTACATCCCATTGTAATTCCTACTCTTGGAACACTCTTGTTTTTATCAATAACCCCACACGTTATTTCAATAAAAAAACAGTACATGCTTTTGGCAATTGTATTTGTAGCAACATACGTAATTCCTCTAACAGCACTACTTGTTTTAAAAACCATCGGGGTCATTAACAGTTTTAAAGTGACAACAATCAAAGAGCAAAAAACTCTTCTTTTCGCGCTATTGAGTGTCTTTTATATTTTGGGAAGCTTCTTTTATAGCGTTCCTGTTTTTGAAGAATTAGGGCTGCTTTTTTACGGAACTACGATGGCGATTGTTGTTGTTTATTTTTTATTTTTTATTAATATAAAAACTAGTTTACACATCGTATCTATAAGTAGTATTGTTGGTTTTTTCTTGATTTTTGGAAACCTATACTCAATTTCTATCTTGCCAATTATTGGAGTTTTGATCTTTTTAACTGGCGTGTTAGCAAGTGCGCAATTGCATTTAAAAGCGCATACTCCTTTAGAAATATATTTCGGTTTTTTTGTAGGTGTTTTCTGTCAATTTATACTATTCTACCTCTTATAAAAGGTAAAATATCAAGCCCATTTTTAACACTTTTGTAGAAATCTCTTCGGTGCTTATCGTGGCGTTTTTTAACAAAGGGGTTAGTCCATAGTATACATTAAAATTAAACGCGGCATACCCTGCAGAAAACGTAATTCCGTACTGAACCTTTCGAAAGTTATTTACATTTGAGTAATTAAACGTCTCTGTGTCTGTTTCGTACGTAAATGTATTTTTAAGGTTATAGCCTATTTTAACACCTGTGTAAATTCTCCAAAACTTGTATGTAGTTGCTGTAGAGGTTCTCCATCGAAATTCTAAAGGAATTTCTAGTGCGTGGATTTTTAAATTATTGGATGTCGAATTAGGGGAAGCTTCAAATACAGTTTCATTGTTAAGCGTGCTCACTTTTAATCCGTGGCTGAATGTATCAAAAGCGTAGCCAACTCCTATTGCCAAGGCCACTGTGCCACTTCTTACTAAAGGAACATCTTTTATATATCCCAAATGCAATCCATAAGAGAAGCCGCTTACACCAATCTGTGCTGGCTGATCAAACAACTGATTGTACGTGATACCAAAATAAGCCTGATCTTCTAGGTAACGTTCTCCTAGTTGCAACGAATCTCTTTGAGAAAAAATCGTAGCGGTAAAAAATAAGAAGAAAATTATAAGTTGCTTTTTCATCTATTTATACAATTGTTATTTGTCTTGATAAAGATACTCTTTTTGAATGTACTTTTTAGTATGCACAAAAAAAGAGCAATCGTTTGATTGCTCTTTTTTAATATAGTATAACGTTAAACGTTAGTATTAATTTCCTGGCTTACGAGCAGAAAGACTTAGTTTCAGAGCATTTACATCTCTTAATTTCAGTTTAATATCGGTAATGGTTCCAACATTACATTCTACATCTGCCTTTATTGACGTTGTCATGTATGGAACTTCTTTCTCAGATACTTGATCTCTTTCGTTATAGATAAAAGCTGCAATGTCATCTACATTGGCGATTTTATCATTCAACTGAATTTTATCTCCTGTACCTTCTTTTTCAATATCTACAGCTTTCCCAACATAAATGGTACTTACCAAGCTTTTATGTTCCAGTTTTTTAACCTCAGTTGCATTTGGTAACTTAGGGTTTTGTATTTTTAGTGATGTTTCTCTCATGGTCGTTGTAACCATAAAGAAAAACAATAACATAAAAACAATATCTGGTAAAGAAGCCGTATTTACAGCTGGCATTCCTTTTTTCTTTCTTCCGAATTTAGACATACTACTTGTTTTTAATATTAATTTGCAGACGTTGGCTCAGCGTCAGAAATAATTTGAGGATAGCTTGTTTTTATATCGCTCACTTTTTCCTTCAGCTCTTCATCACTCCTATTGCTATCTTTATATGCTTGTTCTAGCTCTGTATAGGTCATGTTGTATTTTTTCAAAGACAACCTATTTCTAAGCTCTGAATATGCTTTTAGCAATTCGTTCTGAACTTCAACATACATTCCATACTTAGTACCTCTATCACTTTGAACAGAAATAATGGCTTTGTTTGGATGATCTGAGGAAGCTGTACTTCTTGCTCCTTCGCAATAATCACATTCTCCAGTTGACACTCCATCAATTAGTTTTCCTAATCCTCCACCATTGTCAATAAATTTAATGGTTGCCTCTTTCAAATCCTCTATTTTCATAGGCTCTTCTTCTACTAGCAATTCATTATTTCTATTGATATTGATTTCAAAAATATTCCTCTTTTTAATAACCGGAGGCACGTAACCCTCTGGCGGTTTCTCAGATAATTTTTTAGAAATTCCTGAATCAACATCCATTGTAGTGGTTACCAAGAAAAATATCAATAATAAAAATGCGATATCTGCCATTGAGCCCGCATTGATTTCTGGAAGTTCTTTTCTTGACATAATTTTATGATTTTATGAGTCCTTTTAATAGATCAGATACAAAAAGTATCAGGCCTACAGCTCCCAAAGCTAGACTATATATGATTCCTGTTCCTACCCATTTACTTGTTGCTCCAGCTTCGCCATCTTTAAGTGTATTTCCAAATACATCTGTAACTTCTGCATCAGAAGCAAACATATAAGAAACCAATAAGATTGCTCCTAGTATTACCAAACTATACAGTGTTTTTTTAAGATTTTCTGGGTTTTTAACCATACTTCTTAAAGAAAAGAATATGGTAACGAATATCGTTATAAAAAAAACGATTAATGAAAACATGATAAACGGAGGCACAATACTTGCTTGTACAGCCATATCATTTTCTATTGCATCATCTCCTTCCATAAGAACTCTTACGAAAAAGAAGAAACCGATTAGCCCAATAACAGCGGCAATACCAGTTGTTATTTTAGATAATTTATTCATAATTTTTTATTTTTTATAATTAACCAACAGATCAATCAATGAAATTGATGCATCTTCCATACTGTTTACAATACTATCTACTTTAGAAACAATATAATTATAAAAAATTTGTAATATAATTGCTACTACTAAACCAAATACTGTTGTTAATAAGGCTACTTTAATCCCTACGGCTACAACTCCTGGAGAAATATCATTTGCTGCGGCAATCGCATCAAAGGCGCTAATCATTCCAATAACTGTTCCCATAAAACCAAGCATTGGTGCTAAGGCAATAAATAGAGACAACCAAGAGATGTTTTTCTCTAACAATCCCATTTGAACTCCACCATAACCAACTACAGCTTTTTCTGCAGCTTCTACACCTTCTCCATCTCCAATTCTTTTTAATCCTTGGTAAAAGATTGAGGCAACAGGTCCTTTTGTATTTCTACAAACTTCTTTTGCAGCTTCTACACCACCAGAATTTAATGCTTCATCAACACTTGCTACTAATTTTTTAGCATTGGTAGTTGCCATGTTTAAATAAATAATTCTTTCAATAGCAATCGCCAATCCTAAGATCAATGCTATTAATACAATCCCCATAAAAAATGGGCCTCCTTCAATAAAACGTATTTTTAATTCTTGTCGAAATGAAACATCTCCTGTTTCTTGTGCAAAAGTTGATTGAATGGCTCCAAAAAACATGAATCCAAATACTGTTAGGAAATTTACTACTTTTTTCATCTTTGTATAATTAAATTTTAATAGTTAACGGGTTTAAAGATATTGATTTTAATCTCAAATAGAACAAAATTATCATTTCAGATTTTTGTGAACGAATTCATCAGCATATCCAAAACAGAAAAATTTGCGTTTTGAGAGTGCCAATTAACAAAAAATTGTTGAATCATTAAAAAAAAATCTGCCTTTTTATTTCTAAATTCTAAATTTTAACGAATTTATCTGCCAAAACTGCAAATGACTACAAATATCATTATCAAATATACTATAATTTGTTCTTTTTATTCAAAAATTCACCTCTCCTCTTAAGGGCATTTCAAATATAGATTTGAAATCATTTTCTAAAATTTCATCTCCTAATAAATACATTAATTTTGCAATTGCCGATTCTGTTGTCATGTCTTTTCCATCAATCACCCCAATGTCTTTTAACCCAACACTTGTTTCATAATGTCCTAAGATGACACTACCTCCAACACACTGCGTAATATTAACAATATGTATACCGTTTTTTATTGCTTGTGATAAAAGTGCTAAAAACCAAGGGTACGTTGGTGCATTTCCTGCTCCGTAGGTTTCTAAAACAACTCCTTTTAAATCTGAAATTTCTAAAATACTTTGTACTACTTTTTTTGTAATTCCAGGAAAGAGTTTTAAAACAACTACATTTTCATTTAATGATTTTCGAACAATCAAAGACTTATTTGTTTGTGTAGGCGTGTATATCAATTCTTCATTAAAGTCTAAATGAACACCACTCTCTGCTAAAGGCGGGTAATTTAAGGAAGTAAAAGCTTCAAACCTCTCTGCATTGATTTTGGTGGTTCTATTGGCTCGGTATAATTTGTATTCAAAATACAAACAAACTTCAGAAATGATTGGTTTACCTTCTTTTCTTGAACAGGCAATTTCTATGGATGTAATTAAGTTTTCTTTGGCATCTGTTCGCAAATGACCTATTGGCAATTGTGACCCTGTAAAAACAACTGGCTTCTCTAAATTTTCTAACATAAAACTCAGTACAGAAGAAGTATAAGACATTGTATCAGAACCTGTCAAGACCACAAATCCGTCAAAATTTTTATAATTTTTTTCAATAACCTCTGCAATTTCTACATAGCTCTTTGTATTCATATTTGACGAATCTATTGGTTCGTCAAAAGAGAATGTATCAATGGTACAGTTCAATTGTAGTAATTCAGGAATTCTATCTAATAGCTTTTCAAAATTAAAAGCTCTCAAAGCATTGCTTTGATAGTCTTTTACCATCCCAATAGTTCCTCCTGTATAGATTAATAAAATTTGTGGGTTTTTTGTCATTTTGGCATTTTTGTCATCAAAAAATAAATTGGAATACTTTATGCTGTAAATTTATCAAGAATTATTGAATTAAAAATTTAAAAAAACAATATGATTGGATTTTACATACTTATCGGAATTATTTCATTACTAAGTTGGACAATAAGCAATACGTTAAAAAAGAAATTTAAGACATATTCTCAAGTTCATTTGCAAAATGGGATGAGCGGCGCTGAAATTGCAGCACAAATGTTGGCAGATCACGGCATTACCGATGTACAAGTAATTTCTACTCCAGGGCTATTAACAGATCATTACAATCCTCAAAAGAAAACCGTTAATTTAAGTGAAAGTGTCTACAACCAGCGCAATGCAGCAGCGGCAGCAGTTGCCGCTCATGAGGTAGGGCATGCGGTACAACACGCAAAGGCATACCAATGGTTGGCAATGCGCTCTAGCTTGGTTCCGATGGTGAACATTTCTTCAAAATTTTCTCAATGGATGGTTATTGGAGGAATCATTTTAGGAGCAACTTCTGGAGAAACCGGAATTGGCTTTATGATTGCCGTTGGCGGACTGGTATTAATGGCAATTGCTACCGTGTTTAGTTTTATTACATTGCCTGTAGAATATGACGCTAGCAACAGAGCTTTGGCTTGGCTACATAACAAAAACATGGTTTCTCAGCAAGAATTAGCAGGTGCAAAAGATGCTCTAAAATGGGCAGCAAGAACCTATTTGGTAGCTGCTCTAGGATCTCTTGCCATGTTATTGTATTGGGGATTGCAAATTTTAGGGGGCAGGGATTAAATTAGTATATTTATATAAACTGTTAAAACTCTATACAATGAAAAAAATATTATCTGCGTTATTTTTATTGCTATTTCTTTCTTGTTCTCAAAGTAAAACAGCTGAAAGAGCCCTTACTATTGATTCAGAAATTGAAAATTTTTTTACCGATTATAACAAAGCATGGAGTGAAGGAGATGTCACCTATATTAAACAATATGTTTATGCTGCTCCACTTAGAATATATTCTGGAACAAAGACAATTCTTTTGAAAAATGATAGTGAAGTTGAACAATTTTTAAAAGAAACTTTCAAGATTTTGGAAAATCAGAATTATGGGTATTCTAAAAGAAATAAATGGGAAAGCTACAGGAAAGATATTAATAATTTGATCATCATTGAACAGAATTTCACAAGATACCTTAAAGACGGAAGTGTTATGGGGAAAAATGAAAGAAAAGCTAGCTATATCCTTATGAAAAAGCCGGAAGGTTACAGAATTGTAGCCCTAATTGCTCACGGTTCGGTAACTGATAAGAAGTGAAAATAGACTACACTACTAATTGCAAATAAAAAGCTCCTTTAGAAATACCTCAAAGGAGCTTTTTATATTGTTTAATGCCCAATTTCTCGGGTTAATCATTCAGCTTTAACACTGCCATAAATGCTTCTTGCGGAATTTCTACATTCCCTACTTGACGCATTCGTTTTTTTCCTTTTTTCTGCTTTTCTAGCAACTTTCGTTTTCTAGAAATATCACCTCCGTAACATTTAGCCGTTACATCTTTACGCAAGGCTTTGGTAGTTTCTCTGGCAATAATTTTTGCTCCAATTGCTGCTTGAATTGGAATATCAAATTGCTGTCTTGGAATTAATTGCTTTAGTTTTTCGGTGATTTTTTTACCAATACTATAGGCATTATCTGCATGTAGCAAGGCAGATAGCGCATCAACAGGCTGTCCGTTTAATAGAATATCTACACGCACTAATTTTGATTCTCGCATGCCAATTGGGTGATAATCAAATGAAGCATATCCCTTAGAAACTGTTTTTAAACGATCGTAAAAATCGAACACAATTTCTGCCAAAGGCATGTCGAAATTCAACTCAACACGCTCTGTTGTTAAATAGGTTTGATTGGTGATTAATCCACGTTTTTCAATACAAAGCGACATTACTTGCCCCACAAATTCTGATTTGGTAATAATTGAGGCTTTGATATATGGTTCTTCTACTCGATCTAATCGAGATGGGTCTGGTAAATCTGTTGGATTGTTTAAGACAAGTACTTCTGTAGGTGCTTTTTTTGTATATGCGTGATATGATACATTGGGAACGGTTGTAATTACCGTCATGTTGAATTCTCGTTCTAAACGTTCTTGAATAATTTCCATGTGTAGCATTCCTAAAAATCCACAACGAAAACCAAAGCCCAAAGCTGCTGAACTTTCTGGCACAAACACCAAAGAAGCGTCATTCAATTGCAGTTTTTCCATAGAGTATCGCAACTCTTCATAATCTTCTGTATCTACAGGGTAAATTCCTGCAAAAACCATCGGTTTTACATCTTCAAAACCATCAATAGTTGCTGTAGTAGGGTTTACAGCATCGGTAATTGTATCTCCTACTTTTACTTCTTTTGCGGTTTTAATTCCAGTGATTAAATACCCAACATCACCCGTCTTTACTGATTTTTTCACAACCTGTTCTAATTTTAGTGTTCCAACTTCATCAGCAAAATACTCATTGTTGGTTGCCATAAATTTGATGCGTTGCCCTTTTTTAATCTCTCCATTCAATACTCTAAAATAGGTTTCAATTCCACGATACGAATTGTATACAGAATCAAAAATCAAGGCTTGCAATGGTGCTTCTGGGTCTCCTTTTGGAGCAGGAACTCTATCAATAATGGCTGCTAAAATAGCATCAACACCAAAACCTGTTTTTCCACTTGCGTGAATTACTTCTTCAGCTTCACAACCTAACAAGTCTACAATATCATCCGTTACTTCTTCTGGATTGGCACTTGGCAGATCTACTTTATTTAAAACTGGAATGATCTCTAAATCATTATCTAAGGCCAAATATAAATTTGAAATGGTTTGTGCCTGAATACTTTGTGCAGCATCTACAATGAGCAATGCACCTTCACAAGCAGCAATAGAACGAGATACTTCGTACGAAAAATCTACGTGTCCTGGTGTATCAATCAAATTTAAAATATAGTCTTCTCCTTTATAGACATATTCCATTTGGATGGCATGTGATTTGATTGTGATGCCGCGCTCACGCTCCAAATCCATACTGTCTAACAATTGATCTTTCTTTTCTCTATCAGTAACAGAGCCGGTATATTCTAACAACCTATCTGCTAATGTGCTTTTTCCATGATCAATATGTGCGATTATGCAAAAGTTTCTAATATTCTTCATTAAATGGATAATTTCTTAAATGTGCAAATATATACTAATTCATGTATCAAACTAATCTTGCCATTCTGCAATAAACAAATTTGTGTCGTGACCTCCACCGTTATTTCTATTGGATGAAAAAATCAACTTCTTACCATCATTAGAAAACACAGGAAACGCGTCAAATGTTTCTCCATGAGTAATTCTTTTTAGGTTTTTACCATCAACATCAATCATGTATAAATTGAATGGAAATCCTCTTTCTGCTTCAAAGTTCGAAGAGAATAAAATTTTCTTTCCTGAAGGATGAAAAAACGGACTCCAATTCGCGTTTCCTAAGTCTGTTAGCTGCTTTAAATCAGATCCGTCTGCATTACAAATGTACAATTCCATTTCTGTTGGCTGCACCAATCCTTCTTTTAATAAATCTTTGTATTCTTTAATTTCTTCTGGAGTTTTTGGTCTAGAAGAACGGAAAATTAACTGGGTTCCATCTGGTGAAAAAAACGCACCTCCATCATACCCTAATTCAGAAGTAATCTGTTTTACATCTGTTCCGTCAATATTCATAGTAAACAATTCTAAATCTCCAGTTCTCATAGAAGTAAAGACTATTTTATCTCCTTTTGGATACACTGTTGCTTCTGCATCATAACCAGGCTCTGTGGTTAGTTGTTTGGTAATATTCCCTTTTAAATCAGCAACAAAAATATCATAGCTCTCATAAATTGGCCACACATATTTGCCTTCTCTTCGCAAAGGTGCCGGCGGACATTCTTTTCCTCCTAAATGTGTAGAGCCGTATACATAGCTCTTATTATCTGGTAAAAAATACGCACAGGTAGTTCTTCCTAGGCCTGTAGAAATCATTGGTGGCTTGGTGTCTTTAAACGTTTCTCCAACATTCATCAAGAACATTTGATCACACGCTACTCCCCAATTTTTATTATTCGATTGAAAGATGATTTGCTGATCATCAAAACTCCAATATGCTTCTGCGTTATCTCCTCCAAATGTAATTTGCTGTATCGATTTAAAGTGAACTTCTTCTGGATATATTAACGTGTTTTTCCATTTTTTTGTTTCTCCAGATTTCGCGTCAGCGTTGTCTTTTTTATTGCTTTTACAAGACACAACCGCCAATGCAAAAATCATCAAATAAAGAACTCTTAATTTCATTACTTATTGTTTTAATTCTACAAATAACTTTTATTAGCTATTTTTGTCAAAAATAATACATAAACCATGAAAAATTTTATAATTTTTATCTTTTTATCGTTACTAATTTCTTGCAACAAAGAATACAAGCCCGAAAACAAAATTAAAGAAGATGTGGCTTTTTTAGCCGATGACAAATTAGAAGGAAGACAAACCGGAACACCTGGTGAATTAAAAGCTGCCGAATACATTAAAGACAGATTCGAAAAACTAGGTCTAACAGGAAAAGGGACTAACGGTTTTTATCAAGATTTTACTTTTAAACCAAAAACAAACCCACACGAAGAAGTTAAGTTTACTGAAAATGCTGACGGAACAATTACAGGAAGAAATGTTGTTGGTTATTTAGATAACAAAGCCGAAAACACGGTGGTTATTGGAGCACACTTTGATCATTTAGGATATGGAGGAGAAGGTTCTTTGTACAAAGGAGAAAAGGCAATTCATAACGGCGCAGATGACAATGCTAGTGGCGTAGCTGTTATGCTAAACTTAATAAGCAAACTAAAAGATAAAAACACCAATAACAACTATTTGTTTATGGCATTTTCTGGAGAAGAAATGGGGTTATTGGGTTCTAACTACTTTGTTAAAAACCCAACTATAAATACCAAAGCGGTTTCTTATATGATTAATATGGACATGGTTGGCAGACTAAAAGATAGCGCACTAGCGGTTTACGGGACTGGAACTTCTCCAATTTTTAAACAAGTTTTAAAATCACATAATACTAATTTTAAATTGATTCAGAAAGAATCTGGAGTTGGCCCAAGCGATCATACAAGTTTTTATTTAGGAGACATGCCTGTATTGCATTTTTTTACAGGTCAGCATGGAGATTATCACAAGCCAAGTGATGACACCGAAACCTTAAATTATGAAGGAATGGAACTTGTTTCTAAGTACATTTTTAATATTGTTACTGATTTAAACGACAACGGAAAATTAGCATTCAGAAAAACTAAAAGTGAAAAAGCTCAAGTACGTTTTAAAGTTGGTTTAGGAGTTATTCCAGATTATATGTATGATGGAAAAGGCATGCGAATTGATGGTGTTAGCGAAGACAAACCTGCCATTAAAGCCGGCTTACAAAAAGGAGACATTGTAATTCAATTAGGTGATAAAAAAATTACTGATATGATGAGCTATATGAAAGCATTGTCTGTCTTTAAAGCGGGTGATACAACAACCGTTCTTGTTAACAGAAAAGGGAAAGAAGTAAAAGCTAAGATTCAGTTTTAAACCTTCTTAAAAAACATTTAAAAGGTCCATTGGTTTCAAAAGCTAATGGGTCTTTTCTTTTTATCATTAAATAGTGTCTAGTCGGAAACATAACAAAATTAAAAACAGCTCTTTTTGCAATCTTTATACTTATTTTTAATCGTCTGATACTAAGGCATCACCTCCTAAAAATAAGTATACATCTCATCAAAAATTACTCGTTTTATAAAATCTGTCTGTTTTCGATCAGACACTAAATAAAAAAAGTAACTTTGCAGCATGGTAAAAATAGGTGATATCGAATTGTGTGATTTTCCGTTGTTGTTGGCGCCCATGGAAGATGTGAGCGACCCTCCTTTTAGAGCCTTGTGTAAAGAACAAGGTGCAGATGTGGTGTACACAGAATTTATTTCTTCTGAAGGCTTAATTCGTGATGCTGCCAAAAGCGTAATGAAGCTAGACATCTATGAAAAGGAACGCCCTGTAGGCATTCAGATTTTTGGTGCCAACTTAGACTCCATGCTCAAAACAATCGAAATTGTCGAAAAATCAAAGCCAGATATTATTGACATTAATTTTGGGTGCCCTGTAAAAAAGGTGGTTTCTAAAGGTGCTGGAGCTGGAATTTTAAAATACATTGACTTAATGGTTTCGCTGACCGAAGCCATGGTAAAACACACCCATTTACCCATTACTGTAAAAACACGTTTGGGCTGGGATCATGATTCTATCCAAATTGTAGAAGTTGCAGAACGCTTGCAAGATGTGGGTTGTAAAGCCATTTCCATTCATGGCAGAACACGTGCTCAAATGTACAAAGGCGATGCAGATTGGGCGCCAATTGCTGAGGTAAAAAACAACCAACGAATGCACATTCCAGTATTTGGAAATGGAGACATTACTTCTCCTGAAAAAGCAATGGAAATGCGTGATATATATGGTTTAGATGGCGCCATGATTGGCAGAGCTTCTATTGGCTCTCCATGGTTTTTTAAAGAGGTAAAACACTTTTTTAAAACAGGCGAGCATTTGGATTCTCCTACGATTTCTGAGCGTGTAGAAATTGCTCGCAGACATTTAAAAATGGCCATTGATTGGAAAGGCGATGCCTTAGGGGTTTTAGAAACCAGAAGACATTATACCAATTACTTTAAAGGAATTCCACATTTTAAAGAATACCGATTGCGAATGGTGACCGAGTTTGACCCAGCAGATGTATTTGCTGTTTTTGATGAAGTCTTAGAAAAATTTGGAAATACAGTAATTCCTGATTATCGTTAAATAGTTTTACTAGTATCCTTATTTTATTCTAAATGATTCAATCATTTTAAATACATCAATCAGATATTTTTCATAATACGCACCTGAAGATGAGTACACTAATGTGAAGTGTTTTTCTTTGTTTGTAATCAATATCGTTAATATCCGCCGCTGAGAAACTTCACCTCTTAAATTTGTTGATCGGCTAATGACAAAATACTCTCCATATAAAGGGTGTGTTCTTTTAATTATTTGATGATTTATTTTTTTAGATCTTTCTAATTCACTTTTAAGAAAAAGCTCTTTCGTTACCTTTTTATCAAAAGAACCATGTTCTCCAACACCAAAAAAACTCAAATAAAAACCTAAATTCTCATTTATTAATTTTTTTGGAGAAAACATTAAGCTCTCATGTAAACCTAGATATGAATACCAATTATCAGGAACATCTAAGGTGTAATCTTTAAATTTATTAGCAAGACCAATACTATCCAGAGAAACAAAATTTCTGCCCTCTGAGCTAATTGTTTTATTTGAAGAACAGCCAAACAAACCTAAAATAGTAAGGAGTATAAGGATTTTTTTCATATCAAAGAATTTTTTATATGTAAATCGAACTCTAAAAATAGCAATTTAAAGAATTGTATTGATCTCCTAAATAAATTTATTTACCTTTCAATAAAAGCAATAGAAATTCTGCTACTTGCAATTTTGGCGGCGATATAACCTAAGATGGCAATGGTAAACGCAACCACCAACACATTTAAAAACCGAAGCTCAACTGGATATGGAATGCTTGGCGTAATCATAAACAATTGAAATTTCTGTTGTAAAAAAATCAGGAGAACTCCAAGAATCAGCCCTACAGATAATCCAAAGAGTGTTAGTAAAAAACCTTGATACACAAAAATTCTTTTAATCTCTTTAATCGTGACTCCTAAACTGAAAAGGGTTTTTAAATTGTTCTTTTTGTCAATAATCATCATAATAATGGCTCCAATAACATTGAATAAAGCAATAATAATGATCAATGTAAAGATCAAATACGAAACCAACTCTTCTGTGTTCAAAACTTTATACGTCAGTGCATTGAGCTGTATTCTTGTCTCTACCTTAAAATCGGCACCTAAATATTGTTGAAGGGTTTCTGCAACAACATTGTGCTCTACGTCATCTGTCAATTTTATTTCTAATGAACTAATCTCATTTTCTTGGTAGCTCAATAACTTCTGCGCCAACGAAAGTCCTACAAAAACATATGTATTTGCAAATTCTTCTGCACCAGAATAAACGCCAACAATTTGTGTTGCTACAGAACTAAAAGAACTAGACTTACTCAACATAAGCCCTGTTCCTGATTTTGGAGCTTTGACCTCTAACAGCGCTCCGAAGTTTAAAACTCCCAATGATAATTTATCAGAAATCCCTGAACCAATTACAGCGCTATTTACATACTCTGAATCTAGCCATTGCCCAACGATAAGAGTCGAATCTATAGGTGTAATTTTTGTGTAATTGGCACTTACTCCTTTTATATATGCAATCTGTTCTTTCTGTTTGTATTGTAAAAAAACACGCTCTTCAATACTTGTAGCAACAGATTGAACACCTGCTGTTTTTGAAACAATTGAAGCAATGCTATCTGTATAAAAAAATGATTTCCCTTTGGTCGTTGTTACTTTTATATCTGGATCCGAGTCGTTTAACATCGAATTGGTAAACGTTTTAAAGCCAGAAAATCCTGAAAGGATGATAAACAAAGCCAAGGCACCAACAATTACTCCAAAAGAAGCAATAATTGTAATTATATTTATGGTGTTATTGCCACTTTTAGCAATCAAATATCTTTTGGCTATGTATAACGAGAAATTCAAAGAGGCTTTTAAAGGTTAGGTTTTTTTGCGTTTGGGTAAAATTGTTGGATTTTCTATTGGATTTAAATCCTCTCCTCTCAAAGATTTATCAATTTCTTCGATATAATCTAAAGAGTCATCTCCATAAAAAGTCAACTCTGGCATTCTACGCAACTGATTTTTAGTGCGCTTTGCCAATTCATGTCTAATTAATGTGGTATTTGATTGAATTCCTTTGACCAAGTCATCCCTTTTATCTGATGGAAAAACACTTAAATATACTTTTGCGATACTCAAATCTGTAGTGACTCTTACTTTAGAAACCGAAATTATAACTCCTTGCATTCCTTCCTGCGCAGCACGTTGTAAAACATCTACCAAGTCCTTTTGTATGACTCCTGCAATTTTTTTCTGTCGATTTGTTTCTTCCATGCGGCAAATTTACGGATAATTCCCAAAAGAATGTTTATTTTTGAGATATAGAAAACCACGAAATGAAAAAAATAGAACATATTGGTATTGCTGTAAAAGACATCGAAAAATCGAATAAACTATTTGCTGCACTTTTTGGAAAACCACATTATAAAACAGAAACCGTAAAAAGTGAAGGCGTTAAAACTTCATTTTTTGATGTGGGACCTAACAAAATAGAGCTCCTAGAGGCCACAACACCCGAAAGTCCAATTGCAAAATTTATCACTAAAAAAGGAGAAGGAGTTCATCACATTGCCTTTGCGGTAACCGATATTATCTCTGAAATAAAACGCCTAAAAGAAGAAGGCTTTACGGTTTTAAATGAAACCCCTAAAATGGGTGCAGACAATAAAATGGTGGCTTTTTTACACCCAAAAAGCACCAACGGTGTTTTGATAGAACTCTGTCAAGAAAGAGAATGAACTACCTCACCCCCAAAAGGCACAAAATGTGGATGAGTTAAGCTCAATTAATAAGGATTGCAATTAAATTTTAACAAAAATACTGCAAACTAACTTCTAAAAACTGCTCACTAATTTTTGTATCTTGCGGGCTACAAATCAATTTCAGCTATGGCTACATCTTTTGATACATACCAAAAACGTAGATTACGGTCTTCTTATTTTTCTGTGATTGTCAGTATTTCTTTAGTCTTGTTTCTAGTTGGCGTATTAGGATTGGTCTTGTTAAAAGCTACAAGTGTTGCCAATCATTTTAAAGAAAAGGCCGCAATGACTTTGTTCTTAAAAAAAGACGTGAGCTCTAAAAACATCAAAGACTTAAGAGCTTCCTTGTTAAAAGAAAAATTCACAAACAAGATTGTGTACATCTCAAAAGCAGCAGCCGCAAAAACACATGCCAAAGAATTGGGAGAAGATTTTTTACAGTTTTTAGGAACCAATCCCTTAAAAAACGGAATTGACATCTACCTAAAAGCAGCCTATGTAACTCCAGAAAAAATGGAAGCACTCGAACAACAGTTTCAAAAAAATGCCTTTGTTTCAGAAGTTTCCTATGACAAATCATTGATTCTGACTCTGACAGAAAATATTCAAAAAATTAGTTTTTGGCTCTTGGTTATTAGTGCTTTTTTTGGATTGGTTTCTATGATTTTAATCAACAGCTCTATTCGGTTATCAGTGTACTCAAAACGCTTTAATATCAAAACCATGCAAATGGTGGGCGCTACCAAAAGCTTTATTAGAAAACCTTTTATCTTGCAAGGAATTAAATTAGGGTTTTTAGGTGCTATTGTTGCACTTACAGGCTTAACAACCGTTATTTATTACACAAACAAACACATTCCTGAATTGCAATTACAAAGTGATTATGCATTGCTAAGTTATCTATTTGGCGGAGTAGTTATTGCTGCCCTAATTATTACTTGGGTAAGCACCTACTTTGCAACACAACGATTTTTAAACTTACAAACAAACGAATTGTATTACTGATTCTTTGAATCAAAAAACAACAACTATACACAAATGAAAAAAGAAAAGAACGCTTCAAAACCCGAATTCCTTTTTGGGAAAAAAAATTACCGCTTCATGCTTATTGGACTAGTGGTCATTGCCGTTGGGTTTATTTTGATGGCAGGCGGCGGAAGTGAAAATCCAAATGTATTTAACGAAGACATCTACAATTGGAGGAGAATTCGATTGGCACCAACATTGGTTCTTATTGGGCTAGGCATTGAAATTTATGCCATTTTAACAACGCCTAAAAAATAAAAATGGAGCTATTAGAAGCAATTGTTCTTGGAATCATTCAAGGACTCACGGAGTTTTTACCCGTATCATCTAGCGGACATTTAGAATTAGTAAAAGCCTTATTTGGTAACACGTACATCCCAGAAGAAAGCTTAACATTTACAGTAGTACTGCATTTTGCCACCGCATTAAGCACCTTGGTTGTTTTTAGAAAAGAGGTGATAGAAATTTTAAAAGGACTGCTGCAATTTAAATGGAATGAAGAACTGCAGTTTTCATTAAAAATTATCGCATCCATGATTCCTGCAGTAATCATCGGACTCTTTTTTGAAGAACAATTGGAAACCTTTTTTGATGGTACTATTTTATTTGTAGGACTCATGTTGTTGATTACCGCACTACTTCTTTTATTGGCAGACAAAGCTAAAAATACGCATAAAAACATCACTTTTAAAAGTGCCATCCTTATCGGAATTTCACAAGCCATTGCCATGTTGCCAGGAATTTCAAGGTCTGGAGCTACAATTTCTACTTCTGTTTTATTGGGCATTGACAGAACAAAAGCGGCTCGTTTTTCATTTTTAATGGTGGTTCCGCTAATTTTTGGAAAAGTAGCCAAAGATATCTTGGGAGGAGAGATCAGTTTTAACAGTTCGCAAATTGCACCAATGACCGCTGGTTTTATAGCCGCATTTATTGCTGGGCTATTGGCCTGTAACTGGATGATTGTCTTGGTAAAGAAAAGTAACCTATCCTACTTCTCTATCTATTGTGCAATTATTGGATTGGTTGCTATTGGATACTCTTTGACTTAACAAATTTATGACTGCAGAAGACTATAAAAACGGACAGGTTTTATTGATTGACAAACCGCTAAAATGGACCTCTTTTCAGGCGGTAAATAAATTGCGTTGGCACATCAGACAACGTTTTCATATTAAAAAAATAAAAGTTGGGCACGCTGGTACTTTAGATCCGTTAGCAACAGGATTGTTAATTATTTGTACTGGTAAACAAACCAAAAACATTAATGAATACCAAGGGCAAATCAAAGAATATACAGGTACCTTTATGCTCGGCGCAACAACTCCAAGTTATGATTTGGAAACCGAAATTGATAACACCTTTGAAACGACCCATATTACCGAAGCATTGCTTCATAAAACTACCACACAATTTCTTGGAACCATCCAACAAAAACCTCCTATTTTCTCGGCGATAAAAAAAGACGGTGTTCGCTTGTATGAATTGGCACGAAAAGGTGAAACTACAGAAATTAAAACCCGAGAGGTTTCTATAAATCTGTTCGAAATTACTAAAATTAACTTGCCTGCAATTGACTTTAGAGTAGTTTGTAGCAAAGGGACCTATATTCGTTCATTGGCGTATGATTTTGGATTGGCCTTGAATTCTGGCGCTCACTTAGCTGCCTTGCGAAGAACAAAAATTGGTAATTTTTCTGTTGAAAACGCACTTTCTATTGAACAATTTATAAAAAATTTAGAAGTGGAATAGTTTTTGTTTATCCAAACAAAAATTAATCCCACCATGAAAAAAACACTTCTTTTATTGTGCTTCTTTATCGCAATTCAACAGAGTTATTCTCAAGAAAGAATTAGAAAACCATTTTTTACAGGAAACTTCAATTTTACCTTTGCTTTAAATGAAAACTACGTACTCTTTGATCCAGATGACGGAGAAAGTATGCTCGATTTTTCTGCTATTTTTCTACGAACTGGTTTTGGGTTTCAATTTGATGAAAAATGGGAAGCAAGTATCAATTTTGGATTAGATTTTCATACCCGATTAGAGATGCAAGCAATTCCCTCTTATCTAAATGTTCAATACAATCTTTTTTCTGATGGAGACACTTCTTTTTTTATCAACTCAAGCTACGGAAGCCTCTGGAAACCTTCCTCAAACTTTGAAAAAGGGACCTATTACGCTGTTGGAATTGGATTGCAAAAAAACAGAAACGAAGGTAGTGATTTTGTATTGCGGCTGGATGTTCATCGAAAAAAAATAACCGGATTTAAAAACGGAAACCTAGATAGTATTTCTTTAGGAATCGGATTTCGGTTGTTTTAACAAAAAAGTTACAAAAATCGACCATACCAACTTTCTGTGATTGGCACTTCCCAATAATTTTCAAATTCCTGTTTGGTTTCGATCAAATTATCAAAGACAATCGTTTTTCCAGTAATTGCTTTGTTTTTTAGCAATTTTTTAAACGATTTCAAATCTTTGTACTGCACATATTCTCCCTGCTTAAAACACACATTCATTTTATCTAACAACGTTACATCGTATGTTTGTTGTAGATGTAAAATAAACTGAACAGAAGCGTCTATAGTAGTTATTGTTATGGTGTTCGCTGCATCAGCAAACAACACAATAAAACGGTTATACAACAGTTTATATGAAACTTTAAACTCTTCTTCTTCAACATTCCAACTATCTAAAAACGATGTAATTTTTTCATTAACCGACTCTAATTCTGTCTCGTAAAATTTTCTACTTGATGGGTATATCCAAACCTTGGCAGTTTCAGAAAGTGCCGTATAAGCTACTCGCATATTTCGTCTTTAATTTTTGCAAAGGTACAATTCATTTATTTCTAATGTTAATCCTTAAACGCATTATTCTATTGTATTTACATTTTTATAACAGTCTTTACAGGAAGCAAAAACAAGAACGTTTATGGTTAAAAAATGCTTTATAAAAAATTTGTGAGCAGGGTGATCTTTCTGTTTAAGATTTTTCTTTTAAATTCTTAAGCATGTCTTCGGTCATTAATTTCAAATCAAAAGAATGATTCCAATTCCAATCTTTCCTTGCTTTAGCATCGTCAATAACCTGTGGCCAACTGTCTGCAATCTCTTGCCTAAAATCTGTTTTATACGACATTTTAAACGCTGGAATGTAGCTTTTGATTGCCCCTGCAATTTCTTGTGGCGTAAAGCTCATAGCTGCTAAATTATACGAAGTTCTTATGTTAATTTGGCTCGCATCTACTTGCATAATTTGTATGGTAGCCGCAATAGCATCTTGCATATACATCATGGGTAACCGTGTTCCTTCAGATAAAAAACATTCATATGATGCGTTTTCAAGTGCTTTGAAATAAATATCTACGGCATAATCTGTAGTGCCTCCTCCAGGTTTTGTTTTCCAACTAATAATTCCTGGATAACGAATACTTCGTACATCTACACCATATTTTTCATGATAATAATTACACCATTGCTCTCCCGATAATTTACTAATTCCATACACCGTAGATGGCTCCATAATGGTTTGTTGTGGTGTGTTTATTTTTGGAGAAGTGGGTCCGAAAGAAGCAATAGAACTTGGCCAATAAAACTGTTTAATATGCTTGTCTTTTGCCAAATCTAAAACCGCCAACAAAGAACTCATATTTAAATCCCAAGCTTTTCGGGGGTACTTTTCTGCGGTTGCAGACAACATTGCTGCCATTAAATACACCTGTGTTACCTGATACTTTTTTACAATTCTCAACATTTCTTCAGCATCTGTCGCGTCTAAAATTTCGAAAGGCCCTGTTTTTAACATTTCAGCAGTGCCTTCTCTAATATCTGATGCAATTACATTTGAATCTCCATAAATTTCTCTTAATTTTTGGGTCAATTCAGTACCAATCTGCCCGCAAGCACCAATAATTAAAATGGTATCACTCATTTTTATAAAACTTCAAAATTTAGTCGAAACAAAGATACTTAATTTAAGTATTCTCAAAAAAATAATATAAAAATTTAACAAATCACATTTTATACCCGATTTAAGGGCTCTGATTTTTTTTATAAAAAACACATAATTTCATCTAAAAAGTTGTAATTTGTGCGCCTGTAATGAGCCTTTTTTTGTGAAAATGAAAAAACATATTGTATTGCTTTTATTATTCACTGTTTTTTCTTGTAAAAAAGAAGAAAATCAAATGATGACAACAAAGTTAAAGTCTCCATTGAGCAGTGTTCAAAAACATGCCATAACTGTATCTATCGATAGGATTGCAAAAAAAGAAATCACGGCATGGAAAGAGTACAATACTCTAGACAGCTTGTTAAAACGGTTTTCTGCCATTTCAGCGAATGAAGCCTTAGATAACGCGTTAGAATTAACGGACTTGGTAAAAAAATTAAAAGACAGTATTCGGCCAAAAGCTTTAGCAAGCCCTGCTTTTAAAACACGAATACATGTTCTAGAAAATGAAACATTACGATTAAAAGACATGACTTATATCTCCGCAATTACTGCGAATGAAGTGAATCATCAGGTAACAAAAATTGTAGAAGCCTTTGCGGCAACAAATTCAAAAATAAACACCGTGTATTCTCAAATTGAACTAGAGAAAAAGATACACAGCACTATTATTACAACTGACTTAGAAGTCCTTCAACTAAGCCAACAAAAAAAAACCAAGGAAGTATTTCCTATAAAAAAGAAACAAAGAAAATTATAATTCAAGCCAAAGCCTCTTAAACCAAAAAAAATGAAAACACTAAAATTTATACTACTGTTAGTACTGCCCTTAAGCCTTTTTTCACAGTCGTTTCAAGAAAATGCCCCATGGATGAAAGGAACCTCTTTCCAAAAAAAAGGAAAAATAACTTTAAATGATATTTCTACATCCGCAGAAAAATATTTTAACACTATTGATCGATTTAAAAAAGGAAGCGGATTAAAACCTTTTGAAAGATGGAAATACCATTGGAGTTTTTACACAAAATCTGACGGAACCATTGCTCCAGCAGCTGACCTTTGGAAAGCATGGGAAGAAAAGAATACCATGGGTACTACAAGTACAATGGTAGACAATAGCAATTGGGTTCCAATAGGACCTAACTCTAGCTCAAACACGTATTCTTCTAGCACCTTAAAATCTTCTGGTCAAGGGCGTGTCAATGCCATTGCTGTAGATCCAAACAATTCAAACACGTATTATATTGGTGCTCCCGCTGGTGGTATTTGGAAATCTACCGATGCAGGAATCAACTGGACACCTCTATCAGATTATTTGCCACAAATTGGAGTTTCTGGAATTGCTATACACCCTGCAAATTCTGATATCATATATATTGCCACTGGTGATGATGATGCTGGCGATTCATATGCCGTTGGTGTCATGAAATCTACAGACGGAGGAACAACTTGGAATACAACTGGAACGATCTCTGCGAATTCCATGAATGAAATATACATTGACCCTAGCAATCCTGAAACGGTTACAGTAGCTACAAATGCAGGGATCTACAAAACAACTGATGGCGGAACAAATTGGGTTCAAAAATTGTCTGCCAATGTTCTTGACATAAAAATGAAACCGGGCGATGCAACCACTTGGTATGCTGTAACAAGCTCTACATTCTACAAATCAACAGATTCTGGAGAAACCTATGCAACCGTGAATCTTCCAGGATTGACAGGCTCTACAAGATTAACTTTTGATGTAACCCTTGCAGATCCCAATTATATTTATATTGTGAGCGCAGGAGGCTCAAGTGCTTTTAATGGGATTTATAAATCTACAGATAGCGGAACTTCTTTTACAAAAACATCAGAAACTAGCGATATTTTTAATGGCTCAACGCAAGCATGGTATGACTTAGCATTGACTGTATCTTCAACAGATAAAGACATTGTATATGTAGGTGTTTTAGATATTTTTAAATCAACAAATGGAGGGGATAGCTTCGCTCAATTAAACGATTGGAGATATCCAGACAGAGATTCCTATACCCATGCAGACATTCATTTTCTACGTTTTATCGACGGGAAATTTTTTGCAGGTACTGATGGCGGAATCTATGTATCTACCAACGAAGGAGTCAACTTTACAGACCTGACAAACACCTTAGGAATTAGTCAATTTTATAAAATCTCTGTCTCTCCACAAAATTCTAACAATGTTGTAGGTGGAATACAAGACAATGGTGGAATGGCATATAATGAAAACAAATGGCGTAACTACCATGGAGGAGACGGTATGGAAGGCAATGCACATCCAACAGAGCCCAACACACACTATGGGTTCATTCAATACGGAGGAACTCTGTACAAAACCACAGATGGTGGAAAAACAAAACACGCTGGCATTGGAAAACCCTCTAGTGAAGGCAATGGAAGATGGGTAACTCCAATGACACTAAATAGTGTCGGAGATGTGTATGCAGGCTATGGTCAACTCTATAAATTGGTCAACAATGCATGGGTGAAAATTTCTGATTTTCGTAATAGTAACAAAATTTACAACATAGAAATTGACCCAAGAGAAGACAACAACATCTTTGTTACTAAAGAAAGTAGCTTATACCGAAGTACAAATACAGGAGCCAATTTTACACAAATCTCATTTCCTGGAGGCACCATTAACGGAGTCGAAATTAGTAATAATGACTCTAATGTTGCTTGGGTTGTTACGAGTGGAGCCATCTATAAATCTATCAATATTTTAGATGCATCTCCTACCTTTACAGACATTACTGGCAACCTTCCTTCAGAAAGCAAATTGGTGGTAAAACACCATGCAAGAAGTGGCAACAACACCATTTACGTAGGAACCGCATTGGGGGTATATTTTATCAATGACGATATTACTGCATGGGAAGCCTATGATACTAATTTGCCACATGTTGCCGTTAGAGATTTAGACATCAACGAAGAAGATGCAAAACTATATGCAGGAACGTATGGTAGAGGCGTATTTGTTTCTGACATCCCTAGAGTTTTACCTGCAAATGACGTGCGCTTGCTTTCTATTACAGAACCTGCAAACAGCATTAATTGTAACACCAGCGGGAGTATCACTGCAAAAATTAATGTTAAAAATCAAGGAACGGCTGTCATCAATGCAATTACCCTTAACTATTCTATTGATGGTGGCACCAATACCCCGTTTTCTTGGACAGGTACATTATCGCCTGATCAGACTACGGTAATTACTATTCCTACTATCAATACAACAAAAGGAAATCACACATTAAATGTAGAGGCAATCATTGCAGATGATGCCTACAGCTCTAATAACATAGGAACAACCACCTTTAAAATTAATGAATTTAATACCACGCCAACAACCATAAATACCTTTGAAGCAAGTTCTGACGACTTACTTATTGAAACTTTTACTTCTGGAAGCCCTTCCTCAACAGAACTTTGGCAGCGAGGAGTTCCTAGCAAAACATTACTAAACACTGTTTCTTCAGGAACCATGGCTTACGTAACAGGACTGTCAGGAAATCACCCAGATGCTACAACGAGTTATTTATATACCAATTGTTATGATTTAACACTAGTAACAAATCCTGTTTTAAAATTTAAAATGAGTTTTGATATTGAGCTAGACTGGGATTATATGTTAATGGAATACTCAACAGACACAGGTGCAAATTGGACTATCTTAGGAACCGCTGCAGATGCCAATTGGTATAACAGCGCTGCCACTACAAATTCTACCAACGAATCTACTTTGCCAGGAAAACAATGGACTGGTTTAGGAGAAGCTGCAAGCCCGTTAGGAGACACCAACGCTACGCTGCATGATTACAGCTATGACTTAGCAGCATTTACCAATCAAACCTCTATCATTTTTAGATTTAAGTTTATCTCTGACGCCGCAGTAAATGAAGAGGGTGTTTTAATTGACGATCTTGTTATTGATGGTGTTTTACCTGTTGATGAATTTAGCAGCATTAAAGGACTGGCAATTTATCCGAATCCGTCAGCGAGTATATTTAACATCAACTGGCAACATGGAAGTACATTTTCTGTCTCTGTTTATGATGTTACCGGAAAATTAATTTTAGAACGAAAAAACACCTCATACCTAAGCAATCACTTTGAATTAGATATGAAAAATTATGTAAGAGGCTTGTATTTTGCTAAAATAACGGTAGATGGAAATCAAGTAACAAAAAAGATTATTTTAAAATAAGTAATTGTACCCCCACTAAAAAAAAGCAGATGAGTTGGTGCAACTCATCTGCTTTCTATTACCGTTTTTACGGTTCTATAAATTAGGTCATACTCATAGCCTTTTCGCAGTAGAAAATCTGTTAATTTCTTTCTCCTTTTAAAAACATTTTCTTCAGTAATCAATGCATTTCTTTTTTCTGTAATGCTATAAACTGTACTCAAATAAACTGCTTCATCAATTTCTTTTAAGGCTATTTTAATATTGTATTCAGAAATATCTCTAAATTTTAATTCTCTAACAATTCGTTGTTTCCCCCATTTTTTAATAGAGAATTTACCTCTTGCATAACTCTTTGAAAAACGCTCTTCGTTTAAGAAATCATGCTCTAAAAGATGTAAAAAAATCAATTCTTTTGCTTCTGGTATAACGCTAAATTCTCGAAACTTTCTTTCAACTTCTTGATGGCAACGGTCTTGGTATACACAATACCTTTCTAGCTTTCTTTTAAGTTCTTCTACAGAAAAATAAGTGTTCTTTTTCATACAGTACAATTAAAAAATAGGAGCTATTTAATACCACTTAAGCTAATTTTAGCTTTTAGCCACATTTTAAACTTCGTTACTAAGAAAAACAAAATAGGCACAACTATCAATGTTAAGAAAGTTGCTACAAATAACCCGTAAATAACGGCCCAAGCTAGCGGCCCCCAGAAAACAACGTTATCACCTCCAAAATAAATATTAGCGTCTAATTCGCTCGCCAGTGTAAAGAAATTAATGTTCAGTCCAATTGCTAAAGGAATCAACCCTAAAATGGTTGTAATTGCTGTTAATATTACCGGGCGTAAACGTGCTCTCCCTGCTTCTACAATACTCTCAAACAACAATGGCGTTTCTAAATAATCTTCTTTATCCAAACCAAGTTCAGCTTTTTTTCTATCGATAAGTAATTGCGCATAATCCAACAATACCACGCCATTATTTACCACAATACCGGCTAGTGAAATAATTCCCATCATGGTCATCATAATTACAAAAGGAGCCCCCGAAATAACCAATCCTCCAAACACTCCAATAAAGCTTAAAAAGATGGCCAACATAATAATTGCTGGTTTTGAAACGGAGTTAAATTGAAAAATTAAGATAAAGAAAATCAAGGCCAATCCTGTAAAAAACGCACCCACTAAAAAAGTCATTTGTTTATTTTGCTCTTCAATTTGACCTGTATAATCAATCCGAACCCCTTTTGGTAAGTTTTTAAAGCTCTTCATTTCTTCTTGAATTTTACGAACCACCGCACTTGCGTCTGTTTCTCCTGGAGCCAATGCAGAGTACACTGTTACCACACGCTTTACGTCTTTGTGTTTGATGGCGCTAAACCCTGAATTGTTTTTTTGAGAAGCAACGGCAGAAACAGGAATCTCTTTTATTTTACCAGAAGCCATATCTCTAAAAATCACATTCTGATTAAAGAGAGCGCTTTTATTGTATCTGTCTTCTTTATTGAAACGAACGTAGATATCATAATCTTCTCCATTTTCTTTATAAACCCCTGCTTTATTTCCAAAAATAGAAGCTCTTAGTTGTTGCCCTACTTGGCCACTGCTAACCCCTAACTCTCCTGCTTTTTTCCGATCTACCAACACCTGCATTCCGGGTTTATCTCTGTTTACATCAATCTTTAGCTCATCGATTCCAGAAACGTTTTTCGAATTGATAAAGTCTCGCATCTGTTCTGCAACACCAATTAACTCTGCATAATCATCTCCTTCAATCTCTATATTTATTGGAGAACCAACTGGAGGACCATTTGCATCTTTTTCGACTGAAATTAAAACTCCAGGATAAATACCCACCAAAGCATTTTGTACTTTTTGACGTAGTATTTCACTGTCTAAACCTCTTCTATATTTGTATTCGCGCATTGAAGCAGTAATCTTCCCTTTGTGTGGCATTTATGCTGAAGAACCTCCGTCTTTTTGTGGATCTCCAGCTCCTTCACCAACTTGAGAAACCACACTTTCTATCATAAAATTATAGTCTCCATCCATGTAGGTATCACTATATAAAACGGAAGACGCTTTTTCTTCGATGCGTTTTGTAATTCCGTTTGTTTTATTAATATCTGTTCCTTCTGGATATTCTATATATACAATTATTTGATTGGGTTTATTATCAGGGAAAAATTCAACTTTTGTTCTTTGGCTGGCTAAAGACCATCCAAACGTCATAAAAGCAGTAATTAACAACCCAAAAGTTCCAACAACCAACACGATAGATCTTCTTCTAGAGAGTGCTTTTTTCAATATATTCTCATACCAGTTTTCAAATTTTGGTAACACCTTGTTCTGAAAACTATTTGCCCAACCTCTTAAGAACAGTCTGTACACCCATAACATGATCGCTGTAAAAATCATTACCGTTCCTAAGCCTCCATATTCACCACCAAAGAATCGAATTAAAATTCCAATTACAGTCATTACACTGGTCATGATGATGATTTTTTTTATGGGCATATCTCTATCTTCAATACTCATAAATTGAGACACCAATACTGAATTAAAAAAAATAGCAACAAATAAAGAAGATCCTAAAACTGTAGATAAAGTAATGGGTAGTAAAATCATAAAATCTCCCATTACTCCTGGCCACAAGCCAAGAGGTATGAATGCCGCAACGGTTGTCGCTGTAGAAATGATGATCGGAAAGGCGATTTCACTAATTCCTTTTTTAGCAGCTTGAACCCTGCTCAACCCTTCTTGGTCCATTAAACGATATACGTTTTCAACAACTACAATTCCATTGTCTACCAACATACCAAGCCCCATAATCAATCCGAAAAGAATCATAGTATTCATGGTGTATCCTAATAAATTTAGGATCATCAATGACATAAACATTGACATCGGAATTGCAAACCCTACAAAAACTGCATTTTTAAATCCTAAGAAAAACATCAATACGGTAACCACCAAAATAACTCCGAAAATAATATTATTTACCAAATCATCTACCTGCCCAATCGTTTTTGAAGACTGATCATTGGTGATGGTAATTTTCAAATCTTTGGGAAAATGGTTTATTACAGCATCGGCTACAATTACACGTATTTGTTCTACAGCCGCCACCATGTTTTTACCCGCTCTCTTTTTCACATCCAACATTACAACATCATTACCTTTCTCTCTTGCATAGGTTGTTTTGTCTTTGTCTCTAAAAGAAATTGTAGCGACATCCTTAAGATATATTGGGTTGTTAAATTCTGATTTAATAACAAAATCCCCTAACTCTGAAGGGGTTTCTATTTCGCCAATAATTCGAATGGTACGTCGTTGGCCACTTGTAATAAAATTACCTGCAGACATGGTTGTGTTTCCATTATTTATAGCTCCTGTGATGTCATTAAAACTAACCTTTGCCGCCATCATTTTGTAGACATCAACAGCAACCTCAACTTCCTTGTCTTGAGCGCCTCGAATGTCTACTTTTTTAATTTCTGACAAGTCTTCTATTTCGTCTTGTAAATACTCGCCAAATTCCTTTAGTTTATACACAGGATAGTCACCAGAAACGTTAATGTTCAATATCGGCATCTCTTCTGACATGCTCAAATCAAAAACTTTTGGCTCTATTTTAGCGCCATTAAACGTTGGCCAATCTTCACTAGATGTCTCTGTATCTATTTCGTCTTTAACTTTTTGTTTTGCTTTATCTACAGAAATACGTTCATCAAACTCAACAATAACCATTGAGTAATCTTCTTGCGATGTAGAGGTGATTTCTACAACATTACTTACTGTTTTTAACTTATCTTCTAAAGGGTCTGTGATTAACTTTTCTATATCTTCTGCCGTATTTCCTGGAAAAAGAGTGCTGATGTAAATTTTGGTTTCTTTTACTTCTGGGAAATTTTCTCTAGCCATGTTCATATAAGCCGAGACACCGTAAAAGAATAATAAAGCGATGACTACATAAATAGTTGTTTTATTATTAATTGCCCAAGATGATAATTTAAATTCTTTATCTACTTGCTTTTTTTGCTTTGACATCCTTAATGAGTTTTATTTATTATAACTCTTAACGTTTGCCCATTGTTTACACTACGGGCTCCTTCTTGAATAATTTCTGTTCCAACTGGTAAATTTGCCAATACCTCAATAACATCTCCTTGTGTTTTACCTGTTTTAATAATTACTCTTTGTGCAACAGCTTCCTTATTGGCCTTCTTATTTTTCACTACATAAATAAATTGTTCACCCTTTGCATTTTCTGAAATGATACTTTGCGGAATTAAGATTGCTTTGTGATTTGTATAATCATTAACATGAAGTCTTGCGGTTAAATTAGGTTTGATATTTCCACTTTTATTTGCAACAGGAACTTCAATTTTAAAAGATCTATTATTTGGATTGATAAAACTACCAACCTGTCTAATTGTACTATGTACGCTTTCTCCTAGTATCGGAAAATTTACTCTTACTTTTTTGTTTTTCTTTATACTTGCAATATATCTCTCTGGTACGTCTGTAGAGATATACATATTGCTTAAATTTACAATTCTAAAAATTTCAGCAGCTCTTCCAGGCGCAACAACTGTTCCTTCTTCTTTAAAAACAGCATCAATCACACCATCAAAAGGAGCAGAAACTACTGCTTTTTTCAATTGTTTTTTTAATTGTTCTATCGCATTTGCTTGCGTTTCATAATTTGCCTTAGACTGTAAATACTGTATTTCAGAGCCTATTTTTTGACTCCACAATCTCTTTTGACGTTCAAAAATTGTCTTTGCCAATGCTGTTTGAGTTTCTAATTGTGTCAATTTTTGACTCAATCCGCCATCGTTAATTGTTGCCAACACTTCTCCTTTTTTTACGCTCTGTCCCTCTTTAACATATACCAGTTCTAAAATTCCAGGCATTTCTGGATAGACCAATACATTTTGCTTTGTTTGTACACTTCCTTGCAATTCTAAATAATGAACAAACACTTCTTCTTTGGCTAAAAAAGTACTAACTAACGGTGTTTTTTTATGAGTGTCTAACGCATCTAACTTTTCGCTTAATTGGCTTAGTTGAGCGGTCAACCCTTGCTGGTGTGCTTCTAATTCGGCCTTTTTTGCTTTGATTTTCACAATATCATTTGTAGCAATAATCTCTGCTACTGATACTTCTTTTTTCTCTCCACAAGAAATCAAAAAAACTGTTGCTATTATTAATGTATATATATTTTTCATGTCAGCTATTTATTTTAAAGAGATGTTTAATGCGTTTTCTAATGCGGCTTTTTTAGCAATCACATCTAGCATTGATTGAATATAACTTTGTTGTTGTGTGTATAATTGGTTTTGTGCTTGAGACAAATCAAAACTTGTAGAAACCCCTTCAAAGAATTTCACTTGCTGTTTTTTCTCTATTCGTTGTGCCAATGTTAGATTTTGTTTTGCAGTACCGTATTGCTCTATACTAAATTGGTACTCGCTTTTTGCATTGACAACTCCCAAGTTTAATTTTTGAGCGATTTCCTCTAGTCGTATGTCTGAATTTTCTAGCTCAATTTTTGCCTGCCTTGTTTTTGATCTACGCTCAAAACTACTAAAAATAGGGATGCTTAAACTCACCCCCATAAGAGAAGAATCGTACCATTTTTGAGTATTGTTTAAAAAATCAAACGAATTTGAATTTCCTGCATATCCAACATTTACAAATGCTTTTAGGGTTGGCAAGGCTTTGCTTTTTTCTAGCAATAGCAGCAGCCTATTTCCTTCTCTATTGTTGGTTGCTATTTTAAAATCAATATGGTTTTTTACACTAAACCTTTTTGATAAAAGAGTTAGATCTACATGAGTTCCTATCAACGACTCCAAGTTGTCGGTTAAAACAATCGTGTTTTCAATAGGGATTCCAAGCGATATGTTCAACATTTTGTAACCAATGTTTTTGAGTCGCTTTGTTCTGTTTAATTGACTTTTAACCGTCGAAAATGTTATCTGAAGCTGTTCTACATCTTCTTCTTCATTAAAGCCATTTTTAAAAATAAGCTGTACATCATGAAGGTTTTTTTCTAAAACCGCTAGGTTGTTATCAAGTATTTCAATACTTTTTTCTGCAATCAATATATTTCCATAGGCATTAATCACCGCTTCCCGAATTGACAGTGCTGTTTTGACCTTGGCTTGTTCTGATATTTTTAAGTACGTTTTTGCAGATTGCAACCCTACCAAATAAGAGCCGTCAAATATCAACTGCTTTAAGGTGATGGCGGCATTTACGTTTTGTTTTGTGCCAAAAGTTACAGGTACAAAATTCCCTGACGCTCCTCCAACTATTTCAGCAGGCAGTAAGGTTATTGCTTGTTTTAACCAATGTTGATAGTCTATTTTCGCATTGACCTTTGGCAAACCAATTGTTGTAGTTTCCCATTGTTTTTGATGTGCGGCTGCAACAGCATTTACTGCTATTTTTGCATTGTAATTGTTTTCTAACGCAAAGGCTACTGCTTCGTCTAAAGAAAAATGGTGCGCTTTTTCTTGAGCAAACCCTAAGTTTAAAAAGCAGATACTGTATATAATTATGATTCTATGCCGCATTTTTATGATTGATTTGTTGTTGTAAATTGGTCTAATATTAAAATTCCTTTCTCTGTGCAAATTCCCCTTAAATGATATTCTAAGTAGAAGCTCATTAGGTCATTCATAGAAAATTGTTGCAATGGAAACAGGTCGTTATCTTTTATCCCCAACATTCCATGAAAATAAATTCTCGAAATAAAGGCCGTGTTCAAGGTGTCTCTATAAATTCCTTTTTCGATACCTCTTTTTAAATTCTCAACGACACAGCCTTGCATCACTTCAAATTGCTTGCTCTTCAAGGATGCGTAAATTTTTGGATAGTATTTTTGCAATTGGTATTGTGGCGAAGATTTATCGTTCTTTAAATGAAGCATTACAAACTTTTTAATATCGTACAATTCTTCTATTGGATTCTTCTCCAATGAACAAATCACATCAATCCCTCCACGTATCATTTCAAAAATTGATAGCGTTACCGAATTCACCAACGCTGTTTTATTCTTAAAATGAACATAAATGGTTTTTTTAGAAACCCCCATTTCATTGGCAATGTCATCCATCGTAACACTCTTAAACCCTAGGTTTAAAAACATTTCTCCCGCCTTTTCTAAAATCTTACACTTCATAATTGTTTGCAAATATACAAATGGAAACTTTAAAAACAAAAAAAGTTTCCAAAGTTTTACAATTTTTTAACAATTTGCATGAAATAGCGCATTCTTTCTGTTACTTTTACAAAAAAAAATCACACATTGAATATCTCATTATTTCAAGACGTTTTTTTATCTTATTTAAAAGATAAGAATCTCATTAAAGAGCCTAAAAATTTATACGAACCCGTTGACTATATTTTGCAATTAGGCGGAAAAAGAATCCGTCCTGTTTTAACATTAATGGCGGCTTCTATTTTTTCTGAAAATTACAAAAAGGCACTTCCTGCTGCTTTTGCAATAGAAATGTTTCATAATTTCACGTTGATTCATGATGATATTATGGACGATGCTCCGCTACGTAGAGGAGAAGCAACGGTTCATGAAAAATGGAATTTAAACACCGGTATTTTATCTGGTGATGCCATGCTGATTTTAGCCTATCAATATTTCGAGAACTATGCGCCAGTCATCTTTCAAAAATTGGCAAAATTATTTAGCAAAACAGCCTTAGAGGTTTGTGATGGACAACAATTAGATGTTGACTTTGAAACTAGAAATAATGTGACCATTCCAGAATACATCCGCATGATTTCTCTAAAAACATCTGTTTTAATTGGTGCCGCACTAAAAATGGGCGCTATTGTAAGTGAAGCAAATGAAGAAGATGCTCAGAAATTATACGATTTTGGTTTCAATCTCGGAATTGCCTTTCAGCTGCAAGATGATTATTTAGATACTTTTGGAGACCCTCTTACTTTTGGGAAACAAGTAGGTGGAGATATTATTGAAAACAAAAAAACATACCTCTATTTAAAAACCTTAGAAGTTGCTAATACAAGTGACCAAAAAACGTTAACGGACTTGTTCAATCAAAAACCTATGGACAGCTCAGAGAAAATAACCGTTGTAAAAGAACTCTTTAAAAAGAACGATATTTCCAAACACATTAAAAATCAAATCACCAACTACACCAACGCTTCATTTGCTATTTTAGAAACCATACGCATCTCTGATACTGCTAAAAAAGAGCTGAAAGAATTCGGGGTTGATCTCATGGATCGAAATATTTAAAAAAGAAAACATAATTTAAAAATATAGTTGGCATCCTTTAAAAAAGTAGTAGTTTTGCAAGTGTAAAACAGGTCCCATAGCTCAGTTGGTTAGAGCATCTGACTCATAATCAGAGGGTCCATGGTTCGAGCCCATGTGGGACCACATTAAAACACAAGCCTTACAGAGATGTAGGGCTTTTTTTGTTACTTTTCCTCAAACAGTTATCACACACCAAATATACCTTAAATTAGCCTAAATAACAAGTTTTCTGCAGTTATACGACAGTTAAATTTCGCCAAAAAAACAGCTTATAAGTTTCTAAAACACACCCCGCCCC